>NZ_JARFNJ010000023.1:0-31139 GCF_029167165.1 Sphingomonas pollutisoli | reverse complement strand
CGCGACCGCCAAGCCGTGATGTTGCCGGTTCGTTCGCACTTAGCGTACGTAAAACGTACTTTCGTGTAGTGACCCCTGGTATCGGAAGCCGGGGCGGACCGCGTCGTTCATTTCCTCGGCCTGCTCGACACGGCGCAGGGGATCGTGCTCGAGAGCGGCAGCGTTACGGATCTGTCGGGCATCGCCATTGCCAACCCGCGCGCGGTCGCGGCCGGCGGCGTACCGATCCGGACCGGCTACGTCCTCGATGGCGGTTCGATCACGCTCGAGGCGGAGCGTCTCGTCAACCGCGTTCCGGGTGCTGGCAGTTCATCTTCGGGGCGCACGCTCGAATTGCGCGAAGACGCTGTCATCGACATCGGCGGAGCGGTCGCCCAGTTCGAGCTCGGCAATGGCCGCGGCGGCTTCGTGCCCTGGCTCGAATGGAGCAAGGCCGGCACGATTTCCGCGCTCGGAGGGGGAATGCTCGGCGCGGCGCTCATCGACGCCCGGGGCGGCGACGGCCAAGCCGAGGGCGGAACGCTCGAATGGCTGCGCCCGACACTGGGAGCAGACGACTCAGGGCAGGACGATTATCTTTCCACCCGCCTGATCGAAGGCAGCGGCTTCGACACGCTGATCGCGCGCGGGTCTCTCAACCTCGACGGCGACTTCGACCTCAACTTGCGCAAGGCGCTGATCGTCAGCTCGCAAGACCGCACCCAAGCCGCGAATGTCAGCAGCGAGACGGTCACTCTCGGCATGACCGAAGGTTCGAATGTCACGCTGTCCGCCGGCTATATTCGCCTCGCGAGCACGTTTCCCTATGCCGTTTCCACGGGAGCCGAGAACCCGGACAGCTCGCTTATCCTCCAGAGCAGCACACAGGGCATCGACATCGTCGGCGGCGTCGCAATGGGACCGATCGGAAGCCTGGAATTGCGGACGCTGGGCGATGTTCGTTTCACCGGCGTCTATCATCCGTCGACGGCGCAGACGTCCAACTATTCGGGACAATTCGTCGTCGCCGGAGACCTCAATATCGAGGCGCGCCGCACTTATGCCACGACCGGCACGGGCAACCTTCAGGCGCTGCTCGAAGGTACGGTCGGGGCACTGGCATCACCCTACGACCTCGCCGTGGTCGGCGATCACACGATCCGGTTCGGCAATCGCTATCTCGATGCCGCCACCCCTCTCCCGCTTTCGGCCGGCTCTCATCTTCGGGTCCTCGCGCCGCATATCGTTCAGGACGGCTTCCTGGCCGCGCCGCTTGGAAGGTTGACGCTCGGCAGTTCGACCGCGGTCAGGCTTCAGGGCGGCGAGCTGGTCATGGTGGACGCCACCGAATCCCTGACGTTCGGCGCGGGCAGCGTCACGAGCGTATCGGGCGCGGGTCTGACCATTCCCTACGGCACCACGACAGACGGCGTGGAGTATTATTTCCCGACCATTTCGACGCCGCTGACGGAGCTCCCAGTGGGCGAGCTGGTGCTGTCGGCCGATAGCATCGTACAGGCGGAAGGCTCGCTGATTGACGGGCGGGGCGGCGGCGACGTCTATGCCTATGAGTTCCAGTCTGGCGTGGGCGGGTCGCGAGACGTGCTCGACCGCTTCAACCGGGATGCGTTCAGCTCGAACCTCTATAACCCAGTGACCGGGACTGGCTATCAGTTCCCCGATCAGCGGCAGGTCTATGCGCTAGTGCCGATGAGCGAGGCCGGCGGTATCGCCGGCTACGACCCGATCTACTCAGCCGACTATGCCGACCTCTACGGGGCGAACGCGGGCCGCACGATCACGCTCGATGGCGGGCACGGCATCGCGGCGGGCGAGTATCTGCTGGTTCCGGCAAAGTATGCGATGGCGATCCCCGGCGCGCTGCGCGTGGTCGAGAATACCGGCTCGTCCGCGCCGTTGCCGGGAACCAGCACGCAGCTCCTCGACGGCTCGGTCGTCCTCGGCGGCACCTATGCCTATGCGGGCACCGGCATCGCCGAATCCACGCGGCACAGCTTCACCGTGCAGACGAAAGACGTCTTCACGAAGTACTCGAGCATCAAGACCACTTCGGGCTCGGATTACCTCACGAACCTCAACCCCGATGTGCGCCCGCGCCTGCCGCTCGATGCGGCGCGCGTGGTCTTGGCACCGCTGAACGAACTGAAGCTCGCCGGCGCGTTCGATCTCAGCACGGGGATGAGCGGCCAGGGCGGACAGGTCGATATCCTCGGCGCGAACATCCTGATCGCGGGTGCGGACGCCGAAGCCTCCGAAGGCGTGCTCTTGATCTTGGTCGACACGCTGGCCAAGCTCGACGCGCCGAGCCTATTGGTAGGCGGGCGGCGCTCGGACAATGCTGACGGCACCACCACGATCACCGCGAGCGCGACGAACCTGACGGTTGCTGGCGATGCGCGCGTACAGGCCGGCGAGCTGCTGCTCGCGGTTGGCGGCGCGGGATCGGCGCTCGCCATTGAGGACGGTGCGGTGCTGGCCGCCGTCGGCGATCCGAGCGTGATGACCGATGCCGACTATGCGGCTTCGGGCGCTGGCTCGATCCTGCGGCTCGCCAACGGCCCAGAACGGTTCGTGGCGCGCATGGGTAGCGGCGCGTCCAGCATCGACATCGGCGCGGCCATTCTTACCGGCGAGGCGCTGGCGCTCGACACCAGCGGCAGCTTCATCGTCGCAGACGGCGCCAGCCTCAACGCGAACTACACGGCTATCTCGGGAATCGACATCCGGTTCGCGGGCACCGATGCACCCGCCGACGCCGGTGTGATTGGAACGTCGCTGGCCGCCAAGCTCGGCGCGACCGAGCGACTGACTGTGCGCTCGCCGGGGTCGATCCGGTTCGCCAGCGGCACGCATGGCTTCAACGACCTGGTGCTCGATACCGCCAGCATTGCCGCCGATGCAACGGCGGCGGTCGGCGACGCGGTGCGGATCGAGGCGGGCCATGTCAGGCTCGCCAACAGCGCCGATGCCGCCGACGGGTGCATCGCCACGACCCACTGCGGGACCGCCGGCAGCCTGACGCTGCACTCCTCAACATTGTCACTGGGTAATGGCGATATCCATGCGACCGGCTTTGCCGACGGTGTAACGCTCGCGACCAGCGACGGCCTCTATGTCGAGGGCAAGGGCAGCTTCGACGTGGGCGCGATGGCTCTGGCGATCGACGCGCCGTTCATTGCCGAACGGGCAGCCACCGCCGATCCGCGCAACCAGACCGTGCGGCCCGATTACACGTTCCTCACCAGCGGCGCGGTTGCGATCTCGGCCAGCGGCACCAACCTTGACGCCGCGATCAAGGGCAACGCCGCCCCCGGTGCGCGCATTGCGTTCGGGACGATCGACGATCGGGTGGCGTCGGTCTCCATCTCCGGCGCCACCATCCGCGCCACGGCTGGAATCATCGATCTTCAGTCCGAGGGCGACATCAGCCTGGCAGGCGCAACGCTCTCGGTGCCCGGCTACGAGAAGACCTTCGGCGACGA
Organism: Sphingomonas pollutisoli; assembly: GCF_029167165.1. NCBI lineage: Bacteria > Pseudomonadati > Pseudomonadota > Alphaproteobacteria > Sphingomonadales > Sphingomonadaceae > Sphingomonas > Sphingomonas pollutisoli. The sequence goes on along the minus strand of NZ_JARFNJ010000023.1, from coordinate 27,657 downwards.
GGTCGATCCGGTTACCGTCTCGGCGGGCGGCGGTACCATCAACCTGTTCACCGCCAACGGCGGCATCGCCACCGATGCGGCCAGCAGCCTGATCACCGATACCGGTAAGGGCAATGCGGGCAGCCTGAATCTGCTCGCTGGCAACGGTGCGGTCACCCTGCTCGCGAGCCTCAACCCCGGCCTCTCCACCGAGCCCGCCGATGGTGAGACCGATCCTGCCGCCGAAGGCGGGACTGCCGCGCTGCTGCGCCAGGGCTCGTTTGCGCTCGACAGCGGCACCGGCAGCTTCGACTTCGGCAGTTTCGTCGACCGCTACGGCATGCAGTTCGGCGGCGACGTCTGGGTCCGCACCGGAGCGGGCAACCTCGATCTCGGTGAAGGCCAGAGCCTCAAGGCCACGTCGGTCACCCTCACGGCGGACGGCGGCGCGATCACCATCGCCGGCACGCTCGACACCTCGGGGGTCGACGTGACCGGCATGAGTGCCGACGTCGCGCGCAACGCGGCGGTCAGCGGCGGCGACATTGCACTCTGGGGTCAGCAGGGCGTCTCGCTCGCCGCGACCGCAAAGCTCGACACCCACACCACGGGCTATGCCGGTACGGATACGCGGCCGGCGAAGGCCGGTAGCGTCATCATCGGCATCGGCTCGGACAGCGCGGCGCTGACGATCGCCAGCGGCGCCACAATCGACGTCGGCGCGCGCCGGACGCAGGCCGCTCTTGCCGCGGGTGAAAGCGGTGGCCGCCTCATTCCGAAGATCGTCACCGACACGGTCACCGGCAATGCGGTCACCGTGTACGACTATGCCGCGCCCGACCAGGGCGGCACGGTGATGTTCCGCGCGCCGGTGATCGGCGATACCCACGACAAGGTCGCGCTCTCGCAAGGCGGCACGATCCTCGGCGCCGACAGCATCCAGCTCGAAGCCTTCCAGCGCTACGACCTCGACGCCATGGCCGACAGCGGCCTCTACTCGGGGATCACCCGCGACGCCGACGGCGCGATCCGCCTCGACTTCGGCGCCGCCGGGGCCAACCCGTTCACCACCGACATGGCGCTGGCCGACGGCATGTCCTCGCTGGTGCGGTTCATCCAGACGTTCGACGTCTCGACGCTCGACGGGTCCAGCCTCGACGGGATGCGGCTGCGCCCCGGCGTCGAGCTTGATGCCAGCGGCGCGATCGCCACCGACAGCCAGTGGAACCTTGCCGCCGCCAGTTTCTCGCCCGCGCAGCTTGCCGCCGCGGTCGATGCCGGCGTGCTCGAAGTCATGGGGGTCGCCGACGCCAGCGGCCAGCCCCAGTATCGCGTCGTTCCGGGCAAGGAAGCGCAGCTTCTCGATCGCTTCGCGACATTCTTCTATCGCACGCAAGGCGGGTCCGCACGCGGTGAAACGCCGGTCGTGACCCTGCGCGCGGGCGGCGATCTCACGGTCAACCGCTCGATCTCCGACGGCTTCTTCACCTTCCGCGACCAGTCCGACCCCGGCTATATCGACCGTCAGCTCGGCGGGGGCGACCGGACGGTTCAGCCCGCCATCCAGTTCGGTTGCGGCAACAGCAATTCGACCGGCGTCTGCGGCGACATCGCCGACTATGTGGCCGGAGGATCCCGGCCGACCACCAACAACCGCATCAACGTCTCGCTCAACGTCGTGGCGCAGCAGGGCGATTCGCTGGGCGGCGGCGTGGGCGCACCGATGACGCTTGCCGGAAACGGCGTCGACGGCGGCGGTGAAGACCGCAATTCGCTGGCCTTCGGCGAGCTGTTCCCGCTGCTCGATGGCGATGTCGCCATGCATTCGTCGAACCTGCGCCTCGTGGCAGGTGCCGGAAACAGCCTTTCCGCCAATCCGCTCGTCGTCGACCGGGCAAGCGCCGCCGATCTCGCGATCAAGGGCGAATATGCTTATGACGTCAGCGCGAGCGCAGGATCGCTCGCGTTTGGCGGCGCGCTCCAGTTCCGCTTGCAGCGGCCGACCGGGTTCGATGCCGTCGCCGTCGATCTGGCCGACCTGCTCGCCGGCGGCGATCTCGAAGGCGGGCTCGGCGACCTCGACGCCAATGCCTACACCTTCCTCAACTGGGGCACCGGCACCTCGGGGCTCGCCGCCGATACGCGGGCGGCCGCGCGCGAGTTCTTCGCGGGCAAGCCCTACGGGTTCATCGGCAATGCCACGAACCCGAGCGGGATCGACGCGCCGCTCGGCGAGAGCGTCGCATTCCTGCAATTCTTTGAAAGCCGCTATGTGGCGGGCGTCGTCAGTGGCGCCTATGCGGCGGATCGCTCGACGCCGCGGTTTCTCTCCTACAACCAGCCCAACGCCTATGTCCGCACCGTCGTGCGAAGCGGCGATGGCCGGATCGACGCGGCGGCCGCGCGCGATGTCGACCTGCGGACCACCGTCGATCCCGTCTATCGGAACGACAACGGCATCGCGTTCACCGCGCCGAACTACGGGAACCTGCAGGAAGCCCTGCAAGTCGGCGGCAGCGCGATCTACACGGCGGGCGTCCGCGTGGCGCCGAGCGCCTTCACCGCGCGCATCGTCGACGACGAGGCGGCTACGGTCACGCCGGACAGCCCGTATTTCGCTCAGAGCGCCGAGGACCCAGGCTTCATCGTGTCGCCCAGGGGCTTGAGCGACGCATCGCCGGTGCTCGCGCATGGCGGCGGCGCGATCGGCGTCGAGGCGGGCCGCGACATTCTGGCGTACCGGGACGTATGGAGCGAGTATTTCCTGCGCACCGGTGGCCAGCTCTCCAGCCTCAATCGCAGCACGCGCAATGGCGAGCTGATGGGCACGCCGACGCAGGCCTGGCGCGCGGGCTCAATCGGATGGGATACCGAGATCGGCATCGCCCCGCGCTATTTCACGAGCGGGATCGGCGCGCTCGGCGGCGGAGACGTATCGATCGGCGCGGGCAGGGACATCCGCGAACTCATCCTCGCGCTCGATACCAGCATATCGACGACGACGACATCGGCGGGGCCGGCGATGCTGACGTTCGGCAGCGGCGATCTTGCCGTGAGCGCCGGGCGCGATATCGCCGCCGGGCGGTTCGACATCGCCGCGGGCCGAGCGGTCATCCATGCCGACGGGGACATCACCGCCTTCGGCAACGAGCCGCAGGCCGGAAGCACGGTCTCGGCGCAGAACCTGCGTATCCGGCTCACCGATGCGGTAGTCGACCTTTCGGCGCGAGGCTCGGCGACGATCGCCAGCATGTCGGCGCTCGGCACCGACCGCGCGATGGCCACCTGGGGTGCAAACGGCTTCTTCTCGGCGGGCGGATCGATCAGCGTCAGCGCCAACGAGGACGTGCGTACCACGCCGACCGGGAACGTCGTCTATCCCGACCAGGGCGTGACGAGCGCCGGGCACAGCCTCGACTATGGCCAGAGCGATCCGGACGTCGAAGGCCGCTACACGCAAATCCTGCCGCCTTCGGTCTCGCTGACCTCGCTGTCCGGCAGCGTCCGGCTTGCCGAGGGGGTTCCGCATCTGCTGTTTCCGTCCACGCTCGGGCAGTTGCGGATCTACAGCGCCGGAGACATCCGCAATCTGGCGATCGGCATGAGCGATGCCGACCCGTCGCTGATCGGCGGCGCGTGGTCCGATCCCAGGTTCCAGAGCGTGAAGCTCGCGCTGCCGTGGATCAATGCGCTGACCAGCGACGCACAATTACGTCTCCAGCACAACCGCCGGATAACCCACCTCGGCAATCCTGAGCCGGTTCGCATCCATAGTGGCGGGACGATCGACACCTCGGCGCTGTTCCTGCCCAAGCAGGCGCGGATCTCCGCGGACGGCGATATCGTCGACATGTATTTCATCGGCCAGAACGTCGGCGCAAGCGATATCACCCGCATCCGGGCGGGCGGCGACATCGCGGGCTCGACCCTCGGCGGCGATGGCGTGCTGCCCTATGTGCGCTCGAACAACTTCATTCTCGGCGGTCCCGGCGCGCTGATCATCGAGGCCGGTGGGAATATCGGCCCGTTCGCCACCTCCGCCAATATCGAACAGTTCGAGTTCAATCCGGGCGGTTCGGCCACGGGCACGATCATAACGTCCTATGCCGGCGGCATCCGCACGGTCGGCAACGACCTCAACCCGTGGCTCGGCCGCGAAGGCGCCGATCTCAGCGTGCGCTTCGGCATGGCGGGCGGCGCCGATTTCGCGGCGCTGCGCGAAACCTACCTCAATCCCGAGAACTTCACCCAGCTCGATGGCGACCTGTTCGAGCAGACGCTCGACAGCTTCGGCAACAAGCGGCCCGACCGCGCCAAGCCGATCTACGCGCCGATGCTGGCCGAATGGCTGCGCGAGAAGGACCCGGCCGGGTTCGCGGCGATCTTCGGCGGCGATAGCTACCCGGACAGCGAAGCGGGCAACAAGGCGCTCGCCGATGCGGCCTATGGCAAGACGGCGGAGCTCTACAGCGCCTTCGCGGCGTTCGACCTGCTGCGGCAGCAGGATTTCCTGATCGGCACGCTCTACTTCAACGAACTGGCCGCGCCCGCCAATCCGAACGGGCCGTCCTATCTGCAATATGTGCGCGGCTACCGCGCAGTGAACACGCTGTTCTCGCCGGAGCGCGGCTACACCGACAATCTCGCACCCTACACGCTCGACTCGTCGACGGTGAGCGAGGATCACCCGCTCGGCAAGCCGGTCCGCAACCTGGTGAACGGACAGCCGGAGGTCGCGCAGCGCGTTCTCACGGGCAATGCCGACCTCAGGCTTGCGACGATCCAGACCGCGCGCGGCGGCGACATCTCGATCCTGGCGCCGGGCGGCAGCATGATCGCGGGCTCGGTGGTGCGGATTTCGGAGCAGGCGACGCGGCGATACACGGCGTTCACGGGATACAATCCCAGCGGCCTGCAATCCTTGCTGACGGGCAATTTCGCGAGGCGCATGGCGCAGGGGATCGTGTCGATCCCGATCGGCTACGAAGGCGTGCTGACGCTCGAAGGCGGGCGGGTCAACAGCTTCACCGACGGCGATTTCATCCTCAACCAGAGCCGCGTATTCAGCCTCGCCAACGGCGACATCACCATGTGGTCGTCGAACGGCGATCTCGCGGCGGGCCAAGGCCCCAAGAGCGCATCGAACTTCCCGCCTGTGACCGTGCGCTTCGACCGCAACGGCCTCAGCGAAGTGAACAGCGCGGGCAGCGTCGCGGGGGCCGGCATCGGCTCGTTCCAGCGCACGCCGGACGATCCGGCCTCGAACGTGATCCTCGTCGCCCCGGTGGGCGAGGTCGATGCGGGCGACGCCGGCGTGCGGGCTTCGGGCAATATCGTGGTCGCCGCGGCGCGCGTCGCTAATGCTGACAACTTCAAGGCGGCTGGCGATATCACCGGCGTTCCGACCACAACGGCAACGATGGTGGTGGCGACCCCGCAGGATGCTTCTTCAGCCATCGCGGCGCAGGCGGCCCAGGCCGCGAACAGCAACCAGCAGCGCGACCAGCGGTCGCTGATCACGGTCGATGTGTTGGGGCCGGCCAGCGACGGGCGCTGCGATCCCAATACACCGGGAGATCCAGACTGCCGTTAACGGCCCCGGTCTTTCAAAAATCGGTTCGACTGGAAGAAAGGAACTTAAAAGTGGCGGACACAATCGAAGATTTTTCCGGGCTCATCGGGATGATGTTGGGGGCCGGGAACAATGCAGTTTACGTCAATCCGGAGCAGTTAACCGTCGAAAACGGCACCTATGCGATAGGGACTTTTCTCCAGACCGAAGGGAGCGGAGCGGTCGACGGTTTCAGTCTCGACGTTCAAGACGCCCACGGCCAGGAGCTGACGTTTTATATCCCTGAGTTCGATATGGTCGCGGCCGGAACCGTACTCGCCCATTCGCAGGAAACTATCTTGGTGTACCTGCCGGATCTCGACGAGCATCGCCTGATCGTGTCCGACACCTACAGGAACGATCCGAACTACACCATCGATCGTACGGTCGAGGAGAATTACGGCGCTGAAGTCCGAACCTCGGGCAGCATCACGCTCACCGAGGATTGGCCGACCGCCCCGTTCGGACTGATCGACGGCGGCCCGATCATGATACCCGAGGCTCCGCCGCTCGACGACATCGGAAATTATTCGAAGCTCGTCGATCTGACCTTCAACGAGAATACGAGCTGGATTCTGCTCCAGCCGAATCAGGTCAACCTCGATGAGAGCACCGGAACCTGGTCCACCGGTGATTTCTCCTACCGGCCGGAATATGCAGCTCCAGCTTCGAAGTATTCGAGCAAGGTGGTGTCGGTTGACGGCAATGTGCTGAATGTCGTTCGCGGTTACCCCGGCGCTGAGAGCAGTCCGCTCGCCGTGACCGTCCTCGCGCACTCGGAGGAGGGCCTGCTGGTAAAGTCCGAGGCGCTGGGCTCCTATTATCTGATCGTCACCGACGATATCCGCACCGATCCGAACTTCACCTTCGTTTCGGAAGACCAGACGACAACCCTTGTCACCGGCAGCCTGGTGCTGACGCCAGACTATGCGACCTCACCATTCGATCTCCCGCCGGTGTGCTTCGCCGAAGGGACGCTGATCGCAACCCCGGAAGGCGAGCGCCGGGTCGAGTCGCTCGCGATAGGCGACCTCGTGCTCACCGCATCCGGCGCGGCGCGGCCGGCGACGTGGATCGGCCAGATGCTGATCCGTCCGTCACGCTATCCCGATCCGAGTGTCGCACAGCCGGTGCGGGTGACCGTCGGCGCATTCGGCCCCGGCGTCCCAATGCGCGACCTGCGCCTGTCGCCGGGCCATGCGGTCTATGTCGACGGGGTGCTGGTGCCGGTGGGGCATCTGGTGAACGGCGCGACCATCGTGCAGGAAGCGGTTGAGAGCGTCCGCTATTTCCATATCGAACTCGACAGCCATGATGTGCTGCTCGCCGAAGGACTGCCCTGCGAGTCCTATCTCGACGACGGCAACCGGCGGTCCTTCGCCAATGGCGGCGAGAGCATCGAGCTGTACGGCCGCCTCGATCCCAAGAGCTGGGACGACGCCTGTGCGCCGCTGGTGGCGGGCGGGCCGCAATTGGTCGCGATCCGCGAGACGCTCCACGCCCGCGCGGAAGCGCTGGGCTGGATGAAGACCGAGGTCGCCGACCTTGCGATCGAAGCCGACGGTGTGAACATCCTGCCCGTCCTTGCCGAAGGCAATCGCTACCGCTTCGATCTGCCGGCTGCGTCCAGCCTCATTCTCAGGTCCAACAGCGCGGTGCTGGCCCATGTCGTGCCCACCATCGGCGACGGCCGCCTGCTCGGCGTCGCGGTGGCGGACTTGCACATCGACGGCGAGCCGGTCGATCTCGACGCCGCGCTGTTCGGCAAGGGCTTCCTCGCCGTTGAGCGCCATGAGGGGATCGGCTGGCGCTGGACGAACGGCGCGGGCGTTCTCGCGCTCGATGCCGTGGGTCCGACGACGCTCGACCTCACCCTCGCGATGGTCGCGCCGAGCTGGAAGCGCGCCCAACCCATATTGCGGATCGCCGCCTGACGGGACCGCTCAACCCAAAGGAGGGACGCCCCATGCGGGCGTCCCTTCGCGTTTCAACCGGAGTGCCGATGACCAAGCTTGCCGCCCCCGACCGCCCAACCGCCGGCACCCCTGTCCGCCGAGCCCAGCCCCTGCGGGTCGGGGCTGGCGCGCATCCATTGCTGCGGGCTCGACGGTAGCCAGGTCCGGATCGAGCTGGCGGAGGAGGACCGGGCGCTCGGCGAGGCGCTCGAAGCGGCGAAGGCCCGGCGCGACCCGCACGGCCGCGCTCACGGTCCTCGCCCATGCGCCGGGGCACAAGGACGCCTTGCAGGCGCTCTACGACATTCTCCAGCGCGAGCAGGACTGGGACGCGGCGAGCGCGGTGATCGACCGGCTCGCGCGGGTGCATTTCAACGACGCGGTGTCGCGGATGATCGCCGCGCAATATTTCCTGGCGTGCGGCGACATGATGCGCGCGCAATTCCATGCGCGGATCCTCGTGCGGCTCGCACCCGAGGCGGCGATCTCGCACATGACGATGGGCCGCGCCTTCCGCCAGTCGAGCAACGGCAAGGCGGCCGAACATCATTTCCGGATCGCGCTCGCATTCGACGTGCCGCGCGGCCCCGAGGTGCCGCGCCGCGACCTCGAGGCGCATCTGGCGACCGCGCTCAGGGACCAGGGCCGGTTCGACGAGGCGCGGGCGCTGTTCGAGGCGCTCGCGGCCAACGAGACGCGCGATCCCTCGCTGCTGCTCGCCTGGGCGAAGCTCGAGGAATCCGACCGCAGGTTCGACGCGGCGACAGCCCTGCTCGACGGCGAGGCGGAAGGCGAAAGCGCGGGCGCGGCGCTGCTGGAGAAGGGCCAGATCCTCGACAGCATGGGGCGCTATGACGAAGCCTTCGCGGCGTTCAGCGCGTTCAAGGCGCGGCTGCGCGAGACCAGCGGGCACAGCTACCAGGCCGATCGCGCGGCCAGGTTGGTCGCTGACCTGCGCGAGTTCTTCACCGAAGGCCGCTCGCGCCTGCTGCCGCGGACCGGCTTACGCGAGGGCCATCCCCAGCCGATCTTCATCGTGGGTTTTCCGCGCTCGGGCACCACGCTGGTCGAACAAACGCTCAGCGCCCATCCCGAGATCACCGCCGGCGACGAACTGCCGATCGTCACCCAGCTTGCCGATCGCGCGCAGAACCTGCTCGGCAGCCTGCTCACCTATCCCAAGGCCTTGAGCGAGATGTGGCTGGGGGACCGTGCCGGCCAGGTCGACAGCTTGCGCGATCTCTATCTGAACGAAGCCGTCCGGTTCGGCGCGGTCGACCCGGGCCGGCGCTGGTTCACCGACAAGATGCCCTTGAACGAAACGCATCTGGGCCTCATCCACATCCTGTTCCCGGCCTCGCCGATCGTCCATCTGGTGCGCCACCCGCTCGACGTCGTGCTCTCGACCTATGCCAATGGTCTCACCCATGGCTTTTATTGCGCCTATGCGCTGGAAACGGCCGCCACCCATTATGCGCTGATCGCCGATCTGATCGCCGACTATCGCGCCGCCCTGCCGCTGCGCTACCATGCGCTGCGCTACGAGGATCTGGTCGCCGATCAGGAAAACCAGGTCCGCGGCCTGCTGGATTTTATCGGCGCGCCCTTCGACCCCGCCACGCTCGCCTTCCACGAGAACAGCCGCTACGCGCGCACCGCCTCCTACGCCCAGGTCACCGAGCCGCTCTATTCCCGCTCGGTCCATCGCTACCGCAATTACCTCAAGCATCTCAAACCCGTGATCCCGATCCTGATGCCAGCCATCGAAAGGCTCGGCTATACCGTCGAGGGGTGAGCAGCGATTCCATCGGCTCCGACCGACGCGAATTCCGATCCGGCATCAGGATCGGGATCACCGGTTCGAACTGATCACATCCGCGCATGTCATATGCCGATGCGTTCGACAGATCGGGACGATATGTCGATTTATCGCGCTTCCATCGACAGATTTGGCTGCGCTGCGCCCCCCGGCATCGCCATCTCGCAGCGATCGCATGATCCACGGCCTTCGAGACATTGCTTACATATAAGTCCTATAAGGCAATACGGCTTACATATAAGCCCAATTCTTGACCCTTTCCCCGTCCCATGGCATGAGCGGCCGCGTAAGGAAGACATGCCGACCATGACCACACAACGCGCCAGGACCATCCCGCGCACTTACTCCCGCCATAGCAGGGAGGCTGTTGCCGTGCTCGGCCAGCTTATCCGCATCCATCGGATCGAACGGGCCATGAGTCTGGAGGAACTGGCTACGCGCGCGGGCATATCGCGCGACATGCTGCGCCGTGTCGAGCACGGCGACCCGCGCTGCGGCATCGGCCTTGTGTTCGAGGCGGCCGCGATCGTCGGCGTCCCGCTGTTCGAGAGCGGCCGCGACGCGCTCGCCGCACGCCTCGCCGGGCAGGAAGAGAAGCTGCGCCTGCTGCCCAAGGCGGTGCGCAAGCCCCGCAGCGAGGTGAAGGATGACTTCTGAGCCGCGGCTCCATGGTGCTGCCCCCCATGACGAGGCTTATGTGTGGATATGGCTGCCGGGCGCCATCGAACCCGTGGTCGCGGGCCTGCTGACGCGCGCGCGCGATGGTCGCCTGACGTTCAACTATGGCCGCAGCTATCTGGCCCGTACCGATGCCATCGCCATTTACGACCCCGAATTGCCGCTACGCTCCGGCGCCATCGCGACCAGCAACAGGATGACCTTGCCCAGCTGCATCCGCGACGGTTCGCCCGATGCATGGGGGCGGCGCGTCATCATCAACCGCATGACCGGCCTGAAGGCCGGTGAGGCCGGAGCGGTCGAGCTCGACGAACTCACCTATCTGCTCGAATCGGGCTCCGACCGCATCGGCATGCTCGATTTCCAGCTTTCGCCCTCCGGCTACGTCCCGCGCCAGGGACAGAACGCCACGCTCGCCGAATTGATGGAATCCGCCGATCGCGTCGACCGGGGCATCCCGCTGACGCCCGAACTCGACCAGGCGCTGCAGCACGGCTCGTCACTCGGCGGCGCGCGGCCCAAGGCGCTGATCGACGATGGCGACCGGAAATATATCGCCAAATTCTCGGCCGCGGGCGACCTCTACAATGTCGTGAAGGCCGAATATGTCGCCATGCGGCTGGCCGCCCGGGCGGGTCTCGCTGTCGCGCCGGTCAAGCTGGAGCGGGCGCTCGGCAAGGATGTGCTGCTGATCGAGCGCTTCGACCGGACCCGGTTTGAGGCGGGCTGGGCGCGTCGTGGCGTTGTCTCGGCGCTGACCGTGCTGGACCTCGACGAAAGCGAGGCGCGCTATGCCAGCTACGAGGATCTGGCGAGCGTCATCCGGCATCGGTTCGGGGACCCGGCGGCAACGCTCATGGAGCTTTTCGGCCGCATCCTCTTCAACATCCTGTGCGGCAACACCGACGATCACGCCCGCAACCATGCCGCCTTCTGGGACGGCGCGACGCTGCGGCTCACGCCGGCCTATGATATCTGTCCGCAGGGCCGGACCGGCGGCGAAGCCGCGCAGGCGATGCTGATCCTCGGCAACAGGCGGCTGAGCCAGGTGTCGCTCTGCCTTGAAGCCGCGAGCGTCTTTCTTCTGGACGACAGGCGCGCGCGCGCCATCGTCGCCCATCAGCTCGCCACCATCACGGCGGATTGGGACATGGTCTGCGCCGAAGCGGCGCTGGGCGAGGCCGAACGCGCCTTTCTGTGGCGGCGACAGTTCCTCAATCCCTTTGCGCTGCAGGGATTGCCCGAGGACCTGCTCCCTGGCGCATAGCGGACCATGACGGGGCAGCAGAACGGCACCAGCCCCACCCCTCGGCCGCAAAGCCCGTGATGCCTGCCGATGCTCTGTCGCCTATCTTTTATGGGGGGGCAGAAATCATGGCCCAACCCATTTAATGGGTGTACGGAATTGTGATGGAAATCGAATTCGATCCTGAAATGCACGGCGACAACCCGCCGATGGATGCGGCTTTCATGGCCGGGATGAAGCCTTCCCGGCGCGGACGCCCGAAATCGGAAGCCCCCAAGGTGGAGGTGAAGATCCGTCTGGATGCAAAGACGGTGGAGCATCTGCGGGGTAGCGGCCCCGGATGGCAGACGCGCGTCAACGCCCTGCTAGGCAAACTGGTCGAGACCGGACAAATCTAGCGGCGCAAGTGCTGGCCGCGCAGCGCCGCCCTGCTGCGGCGGCGATTGATGCCGCCGCCCTACCCCTCGACCGTATAGCCCAGCCGCTCGATCGCTGGCATCAGGATCGGGATCACGGGTTCGAGATGCTTCAGATAATGCCGGTAGCGATGCACCGAGCGGGTGTAGAGCTTCTCGGTGACCTGCGCGTAGCTCGCGGTGCGCGCCGGCCGGGCGTTCTCGTGGAAGGCGAGCGTGCGCGCATCGAAATCCTCGCCGATGAACCCGAACAGCGCGCGGACCTCGCGTTCCTGCTCGGCGACCAGATCCTCATAGCGCAGAGCGTGGTAATGGAGCGGCAGCGCCGCGCGATAGGCCGCGATCAGTTCGGCGATCCGCGCATAATGGGTCGCGGCGCTCTCCAGCGCATAGGCGCAATAATAGCCATGGGTGAGGCCGTTGGAGAAGACCGAGAGCACCACGTCGAGCGGGTGGCGGACCAGATGGACGATCGGCGACTTCGGAAACAGGATGTGGATGAGCCCCAGATGCGTCTCGTTGAGCGGCATCTTGTCGGTGAACCAGCGCTTGGCGGGATCGACCGCGCCGAACCGCGCGGCTTCGTTGAGGTAAAGATCGCGCAGGGAAGCGACCAGCCCGGCCCGGTCGCCGAGCCAGAGTTCGCTGAGCGCCTTGGGGTAGGAAAGCTGGCTGCCCAGAAGCATCGGTGCGCGCTCGGCGAGCTGGCCGATCACCGGCAGTTCGTCGCCGGCCGCGAAATGCGGGTGGCTGGTCAGCGTCTGCTCGACCAAGGTGGTGCCCGAGCGCGGGAAGCCGACGATGAACACCGGCTGCGGCACGTCGTCGCGGGTGGTGGCGCGCGGCAGCAGCGGCGTGCGGCCCGGCGTGAAGAAATCGCCCAGTTCGCGCACCAGCGCCGCGGCGCGCTCGTCCTGATAGCTGTGCCCGCTGGTCTCGCGCAGCCAGGCCTTGAACGCGCTGAACGCCGCGAAGGCTTCGTCATAGCGCCCCATGCTGTCGAGGATCTGGCCCTTCTGCAGGTTGGCCCCGCCGCCGTCGCCCGCGCCTTCCGCCCGTCCGGCATCGAGCGTCGCGAGCGCGCGCTCAGGCTGGCGGGTGCGCTTGAGCAGCGTCGCGCGCGCGATCGGCAATTGCGGATGCTGCGGGGCGAGCGCTTCGACCCGGTCGAGCAGCGCGTCGGCCGCCGCGAAATCGCCCGCGGCCTCCTCGAGCGCCGCCCAGGCGAGCAGCAGCGCGGGGTCGCGGCTGTCCTCGCTTACGCCCGCGAAGATCGCGCGCGCCTCGTCGAACCGGCCCTGATGGCGCAGCGCGATCGCCAGATGCGCCTCGATCTCGCGGCGCTGCACCTGCGGCCCGCGTGGGCTGGGCAAAGCGAGCGCCACCCGGAAATGATGCTCGGCCGCCTTGCCGTTGGGCTGGACGAGGAACGCCCGGCCCATCGTCATGTGCGAGATCGCCGCCTCGGGCGCGAGCCGCACCAGCATGCGCGCATGATATTGCGCGCGCGCCATGTCGTCGCGGCCGAGGAAGAATTGCGCGGCGGTGACGCGCGCCACGGGGTCGTTGATATGGATATTGGCGAGCCGGTCGACCACGGCGGCGGCGGCGTCCGTCCTGCCTTCGTCGCGCAACGCATGGAACAGCAGGGTGAGCGCGTCACGCCGGCCGGGGGCCTGTTCGAGCAGCGCGATCGCCTGGGCCTTGGCTGCCGCCTTGTCGCCGCGCGTCCAGCTCCCCGTGAACGCGGCGGCTTGCTCCTCATAGCCTTCCGCTTTCGCCGTCTCCAGCGCGAGGCGCGGATCGAGCGCGCAGCAGCGCGGGCCGGTCAGCCCCGAACCGCACGGGCACGGCCCGGCGGCGGGCGCTTCAGGGGCCGCGGAGGTGCCGGCGGTTGGGCGGTCGGGGGCGGCAAGCTCGGTCATCGGCACTCCGGTTGAAACGCGAAGGGACGCCCGCATGGGGCGTCCCTCCTTTGGGTTGAGCGGTCCCGTCAGGCGGCGATCCGCAATATGGGTTGGGCGCGCTTCCAGCTCGGCGCGACCATCGCGAGGGTGAGGTCGAGCGTCGTCGGACCCACGGCATCGAGCGCGAGAACGCCCGCGCCGTTCGTCCAGCGCCAGCCGATCCCCTCATGGCGCTCAACGGCGAGGAAGCCCTTGCCGAACAGCGCGGCGTCGAGATCGACCGGCTCGCCGTCGATGTGCAAGTCCGCCACCGCGACGCCGAGCAGGCGGCCGTCGCCGAGCGCGGGCATCACATGGGCCAGCACCGCGCTGTTGGACTTGAGCACCAGCGTGGAGGCGGCCGGCAGGACGAAGCGGTAGCGATTGCCGTCGATGCGAACAGGCAGGATGCTCACGCCGTCGGCCTCGAAGACGAGATCGGCGTCCTCGGTGCGGGTCCAGCCCAATTCTTCCGCGCGAGCGTGGAGCGTCTCGCGGATCGCGACCAATTGCGGCCCGCCGGCCACCAGCGGCGCGCAGGCGTCGTCCCAGCTCTTGGGATCGAGGCGGCCGTGCAGTTCGACGCTCTCGCCACCATTGGCGAAGGACCGCCGGTTGCCGTCGTCGAGATAGGACTCGCAGGGCAGGCCTTCGGCCAACAGCACGTCATGACTGTCGAGTTCGATATGGAAGTAGCGGATCTGCTCGACTGCTTCCTGCACGATGGTCGCGCCGTTCACCAGATGGCCGACCGGCACCAGCACGCCGTCGACATAGACCGCATGGCCCGGCGACAGGCGAACATCGCGTTCCGGCAGGCCCGGCCCGAAGGCATCGGCGGTGACGCGCACCGGGTTGACCTCATGCGGGCGGCGGTGGCGCGAGGGCCGCGCGACGAGCTGGCCGATCCACTTGACCGGGCGCGCCTCGCCGCTGGCGGTCAGCGCGAGATCGCCGATCGCGAGGGTTTCGACCGCGACCAGGCCCGAGGCCGTGGCGATGCGGGTGCCTTCCGCGAAGCAGAACACGCTGGGGTCTTTGTCGAAGGTGATATCGGCAGCGTCGGGCTCGATGCCATTGGTGCCCAACACGAGCGCGCGAGGGTTCTCACCGCCCGTCGTTGCGGGATGGCCCGCCGAGAGGCCGCCGCGGTCGTTGTAGACAAGGTTGTCATTCTGGCTGAGCAGCAGGCCGTTTTCGGCGAAGCCGTGGATATAGAGCGTGTACGGATTGCCGTCCGCGTCCACATAGTCGCTGAACTGGATCGAGCCGAACGTCGGCAGATAATACCAGGCGCGGCTGTTCCCGTAATAGTCGGTCGAATATTCGGTGTGTCCTGCCACATAGGCATTGCTCAGCACCGTGATTTCGCCGGGATTCAGGGGAACGGTCGGCTCACCGAGCCAAGCTCCTGTTCTAAACGCGCCCACCATTGCAGCACTGCCGCCATTGACGCCCCCGGATTCGGGGTCGGTGTTGAAGAAATCGACAGCCCGCAACTGGTCTTCGGGGAAATTCACCCCGTTGAGGAGGGAATCGATATCGAAAGGATTGTCCGCCATTGTCCTGGTCTCCGCCTGATGGATGTTGGGTAAGGGGACCGCCGGGTTTCACCGGCAGTCGGGGTCTCCGTTGCTGTTGGGATCGCAGCGTCCGTCGCTCGCGGGTCCGAGCACATCGACCGTGATGATCGAGCGCCGGTCGCGCTGGTCGTTGCTGTTGGCCGCGGCGGCCGCCTGCGCCGCGATCGCCGAGGCCGCATCCGCCGGGGTTGCCACCACGTTGGTCGTCGTGCTGCTGGGCACGCCGGTGATGTCGCCCGCCGCCTTGAAATTGTCGGCGTTGGCGACCCGTGCGGCGGCGACCACGACATTGCCCGAGGCGCGCACGCCCGCGTCGCCTGCGTCCACCGTGCCGACCGGCGCGATCAGCAGCACGTCGCTGGGCGGATCCTCGGGAGTGCGCTGGAACGAGCCGATGCCCGCACCGGACACGCTGCCCGCGCTATCGACTTCGGCGAGGCCGTTCTCATCGAACCGCACCGTCACCGGCGGGAAGTTCGACGCGCTCTTGGGGCCTTGACCCGCCGCGATGTCGCCGTTCGACGACCACATCGTGATGTTGCCCGACTGCTGGCTGAACACGCGGCTCTGGTTCAGGATCACGCTGCCGTCGGTGAAGCTGCTGATCGCCCCGCCAGTGAGCGTCAGCACGCCCTCATAGCCGAGCGGCACCGAGTCGAAAGTGTTGACACCCAGCGACGGCGTCAGGCTGCCGCCCTGCAAGAGATAGTGCAGCGGCGTGACCCGGTCCTGCGGCACCAGCGCGGTCGTGCGCCGGCTCGCCTGCTCGCTGGTGCGCACCACCGATCCCGCGATCACGTCGCCGCCCGGCCCCAGGATGCCGACGTCCCCGCCGCGCGCAGTCTGGATCGTCGCGAGACGCAGGTCGACGTCGCCGGTATGGACCCTGTCCGCGACCTGCGGCTGTCCATTGACCACATTGCGCACCGGCTCGCCGAGCGGATGATCCTCGCTGACCGTCGCCAGGTCGGTCGTATAGGCCGCCAGATTGTCGGTATAGCCACGCCCGGTGGGGAACAGCGCCTGCACCGCCCGGTAGCCCCGGATATATTGCTGATAGCTCGGGCCGTCCTGGTCCGTGACCGACGCCAGCTCGTTGAAATAGAGCTGGTTCACCAGGAAGTCCTGCTGGTGCAGCAGGTCGAGGCTGGTCAGCGCCGCATAGAGTTCGGCCGTCTTGCCATAGGCGGCGCTGGCGAGCGCAGTGTCGTCCGCGAAGCTATCGCTGCCGAACACCTGGGCGAACAGGTCCGGATAATGCTCGCGCAGCCAGCTTGCGAGCCTGGGCGCGTAGATCGGCTTGGTCCGGTCGGGCTTCTGGTTGCCGAAGCTGTCCGTCACCTGTGCGAACAAATCGCCGTCGAGCATCGCCGCATTGGCCGGGTCGAGATAGGTATCGCGCAGCGCCGTATAGTCGGCGCCGCCCGCCATGCCGAACCGCACGCTCACATTCGCGCCCTCGCCCGGCAGCCAGGGATTATAGTCGTTGCCGACCGTGCGGATGCCGCCGCCCGACGAGGCGCCGCCGATCGTCGCCGAGGTCACGAACGGCCCGAGATCGCCGCCCGCCTCGACCATCAGCGTCCCCGGCCCTCCGAGGATGAAGTTGTTCGAGCGCACATAGGGCAGGTTGTCGAACCCCTTGGCGATCGTGCCGCTGATGTCGCCGCCCGCCCACACCCGGCTGATGTCGGTGGCGGTGAGGTTCTGGCCCTGGAAGAACAGGTCGACGATATCGCCGCCGGCGGAGACGCGCGCCTGCTTGGCCGCGAAGATCACCGCATTGTCGATGCTGCCCAGCGTATAGATGCGGATCGGCTCGTCGTCGCCCAGATGCGTGAGGAGCTGGCTGTGCTGGTTGCGCAGCTCGGTCGCCGTCGTCGCCGTGGTGACGCCCGGAAGCTGGTAATATTGCAGTTGCTCGGCGAACGCGCCGCCCAGCCGTCCCGGATCGACGTCGCTCATCCCGATCACCAGGCCGGTCAGGTCGCCCGCGCTGTAGAGCCGGAGTTGGCCGATCGCCGACGGATAGAGGATCTGCGGCATGTTGACCGGCAGCTCGACGCTCGCCGACAGCGAGGTGATCTGCAAGGACGGCGGCAGGATCTGCGAGAAGGCGACCTCGCTGCTGTTCGCGGTCATGTAGCTAGGCTGCTGCCCGCTCTCGCGCACTCCGCCGAGCCCCGTCGTGCCGAGGATCGCCGCCGTGTCGTTCGCCTCGAGCGTGAAGCTCGCCGTCGGCGCATAGAAGCCCGCCGATTGCTGGCGCTGGTCGACGCCCAGCGCCGACACGCTGGCGATCCGCGCGCTGCCATTGGCCGAGACATCGACCACCGCATCGGCGAGGCGGACGCGCAGATATTGCGGCGTCTCGATCGCGATCGGCTCATAGCCATAGGTGGCGATATCGCGGCCCGCTATGATGTTCGCCGCGCCGCTCGCGATGTCGATCTGCCCGGCAAGGATGTCGCGGCCCGTCGTCAGCGCGAGATCGCCGCTGCCGAAGGTCAGCATGACGTTGCCCGCATCGCTCTCGTTCGTCGTCACGGTCGCGCCCAGCGCCACCGTCAGCTCGGAAACGTCGCGGCCCGCATCGATCGTCACGTCGCCGCCCGCCAGCGCGCCGACGCCGCTGGTGAAATAGTCCGCCGACAGCCCGATCTCGGTATCGACCCCGATCGTTCCCACCCGCCATGCCTGTGTCTGCTGGCCCGCGGTCAGTTCTGCCCCAGTGCTGGTGTTCGAGCTGGCGCCGTTATAGCCTTGTCCCACCGTGCCGGTGAGCTGCGTCCAGGCGTCCCTGCGGCCGAGCACATCGCGGCCCGCGTCGAGTATGATGTCGCCGCCGCCATGCGCCAGCACCGGCTGGTTCCCCGAAATCCCCTTGGGCGAGGGGATGAAGTCCGCCGCTGCCGCGACTGCCTCCAGATAGGGGCTGTCGGGCGAGAGCGTCACCAGTTCGCCGGTGTCCGCGATCCGCGCCATGAGCGGGCTCGGCGCCACCCGGACGCCGACCGTGTAGATCGCCGACGAGGCGTATTGCGCCGAGAAATTGGTCGCGAGCGCATAATTGGCTTCCGCCGCCACCGTGCCGTCGGGCCGGCGATAGACCGCTTCGGCGCCGCCGCGCAGGTCGATGTCGCGCGCGGCGGCCACCGCGATATCGCCGTCGCCGCTGCGGATCACGGTCTTCACATAGGAACGGTTCGGCGCTGTCGGCGAGGTCTGCTGCGCGGCGGTGCCGTAGCGGATGATCGGCGCGTTGCGGTTGGCGCTGTAGCCCGTCCGGCCGCTGGCGAGCCCCGCCTGCCAGGTCGGCTCGAAGCTTTGGAGGAAGGCGAGGACTTCGTTGAGTGGCGCGACGATGCCCGTGGGGTTGGTCGCGTTGCCGACGAAGCTGTAGCCCTTGCCCGCGAAGAAGGTCCGCGCCGCCGCCCTGGCGTCGGCGCCGAGCCCGGCGCTGCTGCCCCAGTTCAACTGCGTGTAGGTATCGTCCTTGAGCTGGTCGAGCCCGGCGGTCCGCTCGGTGAGATCGAGCGTGTCGCCGATGTCGAAATTGATGTTGGTCGGATCGGTGGTCGAGCGCGCGAGGTGGAATTGCAGCCCGCCGTCATAGGCGACCGTGCCGGTCGCGGTCAGCGCATAGCTATATTCGCCCTGCACCACGACATCGGCCGCGAGCGCGCGATCGACCGCCAGCGGGTTGACCGACAGCCTCGATCCGGTGCCCGCCACGAGCCGCAGGTCGGACGAATGCATCGCCGTGTCGCCGCCGAGCAGTGGGAACAACTCGCCGAAGCCGAGGCTGTCCTGTCCCTCGCCGCCGCCCGCCGCGCTATTGCCGGTGAGCGAGAGCGGCGAGTTGATCGTCTTGCTTGCCCCGTCGGCAAGGTCGCCCTGCACCGCCGCCGTGCCGAGCGCGATGACGAGCGTGTTCGACGTGCCGGGATTGCTGCCGTCGCCATAGGAGGGGAGATAATTGCAGTCGCTCGAGGTGGAGCCGCAGGTGAAATTGAGCGCCGGCTGCCAGGTCCGGTCGCCGCCGCCGAGCTGATAGCTCACATAGGCCGGGTCCGACTTGTCGCGGAAGGTGAAGAAGCCGTCCGAGATCGTGCGGTTGACCGTCAGATCGCCGCCAGCGCGCAGCGTGACGACCGGCGCTTCGCCGCGCGCTGAGCCATCGACCCGGTAGAGGAAGGTCGCATAGCGATCGAGCAGAGCGCCTTCCTTGCCCGGCACGACCTTGTAACGCGGCGCTTCGGCGGTGCTGATCTCGGGGATCAGTTCGAGTACGCCCGCGGCCAGCGCCGCATCGAGCTGCTCGGTCGAGAAGCTGGCGGCGGCGAGATTCCACTGCGTCGCCGTGGCGATGTCGCCGGTCGAGACGAGCTCGACGCCGGGCCGCAGCCGCACGCCATCAAGGCTGGACCCGTCGACGGTCGAGACGTCGAACCCCTGGATGAACCGGACGAGCGAGGACGTGCCGTCAGCGAGCGCCATGTCAGTGGTGAGCGGGTTGGCGCCGGCGGCGCCGAAATCGAGGCTGATCGCGCCGTCTTCGCCGCGTGTGATGCCGGTATAGAACCCGCTGTCGGCAAGCTGGTCGAGATCGTAGCGCTGGAACGCTTCGAGCTGGACGCTGTCGGCGCCGAGGATGCTGCCGCGCTGCGAGAGCGCGACCTTGTTGCGGTCGGTCCCGATCACCGGCGCGCGGAAGGTGACCGTGCCGCCCTGGTCGGCTTCGGCATAGCGATAGACCGTCACCGGGCTGCCGGTCGCGGGATCGGTGATCGTCTGCGCCACCAGCCGGCCGACGCCGGGATCCGCCTGGGTCCGGCGTGCACCGACGTCGATCGTCGCGCCATTCTCGATCGCGATCGCCCCATTGGCACTGTCGATGCCGATGGTGACGTTTCCGGCCGACGCCACACGGCTGTCGGTGTCCGCGTATCCGGTCGTGTGCGTGTCGAGCAGCGCGGTCGCGGCGAGCGTAACGCCGCTGCGGCCCCAGAGCTGGATGTCGCCGCCGTTGACCGCCGCATCGCGCGCGGCATCCGCGGTCATGCCGGTGACGTCGACGCCCGAGGTGTCGATCGTGCCCGCAATGGCGATGCCGCCGCCGTCGGCGGTGAGCGTGACCGACCTGGCCTTGATCGTCTGGCCCGCATCGAGCGCAAGGTCGCTGGCGCCGCTGCGGATCGCCACGTCTCCCGCGAACAGCCTGCCATAGTCGGCCACGAACCCGGCGAGGTCGAACGCGCTCGTGCCGCTGTCGAAAGCGAAGCTGCCCTGGCGGGGTGCGGCATCGTCGGCGAGCGTGACGCCGGGGTTGAGCGCGGCGTCGAGCAGGATCGCGCCGTTGCTCGCCAGCAGGTTGAGCGTGCCGGCCTTGCCGGTGCCGGTATCGGTGACGAGCGTACTCGCCGCATCGGTGCTGATGCCGCCGTTGGCGGAGAACAGGTTGATCGTGCCGCCGCCCGCCGAGACGATGACCGGATCGACCTCGTCGCCGAAGGTCTTTTCGTAGCCGGGAACACTCAACGCCGCGCCATTGAGGGCAATATCGCCCTGCGACTGCACATCGATGATGCCCGCCGTGGCGCGGATCGTCGTGCCCGTGACCGAGAAGGACGCTACCCGATCGTCGATCGTGCCGAACGCGAGGTTGGCGCCCGGCGCCGCATCGCCCTCGATGGTCGCGGCACCGTTCGTGCCGTCCGCTGAAACCGTCACGGCGCCGCTGGTGAGGAACGCATAGTCCGGCCGTACCGTCTGCGCGCGGGGATCGGCCGCCGCCGAGCGCTCGGCGATGAACGGCGTGTTGAGCGCAAGGACCGCGTCTCCGGCCGAGAAGCTGCCCTTGCCTTCGACATAGAGGCCGTCGCTGGCCGCCAGCGTCACGCCCTCGGCGAAGCCCGAGGCGCGCACATCGTTGCTGCCCAGGCTGATCGTCCTGGCGTCAAGCGTGAAGCTGCTGCCCGCACCGCAGCTCGCGGCCGTGCAGCCGTCGGCCGCGTCGGTCGAATTGAGCAGGCGAACATTGCCGGCCTGGAGCGTGACCGACGAGCCGACGGCCGCGCGGATGTCGGTCGCAAGGCTGGCCGTGTCGAGCACCAAGTCGTTGAAATGATGCGTTCCGCCCGAGAAGCGGATCATGCCGGGCGAACGCACGGTCAGCCGCTCGGCCGCCGCCAGCTTGGCTTCCAGCCCCGCGCCGATCGCGCCCGCTTCCCCGGCCACCGCCGCCTCGTCGTCGAACCGCAGGTCCGCGCCGGAGATGGCCGCGGTCTTGGCCGCGATGCTGGCATCGTCCGAGACGATGAAGCTGCCGCTGCTGTCGAGCGCCAGCGCCTCGCCGTCGAGCGTCGCCGCGCCGATCGCCAGCGTGGACTCACCCGTGCCGGTGCGCGTGACCAGCCGCTCGCCGCCATTGGCGAGCCGCAGCAGCGAGCCCGCGCCGCTCGTCACATAGTCGCTGTCCTGCCCCGCGCCGAGCGTGCCGGTCGCGGTGAGGGTGGCACCGTCCTCGATGCTGAGCGCCGAGCCGGCGCCGCCGACGGCCAGCAGCAGTTCAGCCGCTTCAAGCCGTGCGCCGCCCGCGACCGTGATGTTGGTCGCGCTGGCGGTGATCGTGGTGGTGCCGTCGGCATTGTCGGAGCGTCGCCCACCGATGAGGAGGCTGGGCCCGTTGAGCTTCGCGAGCGTCGCGTCGCTGATCAGCAGCACGCCATCCGCGGCCTCGGTATCGGCGCTGGCGATGAGGATGTTGGAGCCGAGCAGGTCGACCTGGCCCGCCTGACCGCCTTCGCCTGCGGACAGGTCGAAAGCGCCCGCAAGCTTCAGCTCGGTGAGCGGCGCGAGCACGACGCGGGCGGCGTCGAGCGGCAGGCGCGGGCGGCCCGTCCCGGCCTTGTCGGCGACGCCTTCCAGATAGTCGGAACCGCTGGTCGTGGTGATCGAGCTGTATTTGGTGAAAACCTCTTTGGTCTGCACCGTGAAACTGTGCCGCGTGCTCTCTGCAATGCCCGTATCGGCATAGGCATAGGTGCCGCCGACCACCACCGAGCCGTCGAGCAGCGTCGTGCTGGTGCCCACCACCGGCGCGCCGGCATCCGTGTTCTCGACCAGCCTGAGTGCACCGGGGATCGCCATTGCATATTTGGCGGGAACGAGCAGATATTCGCCGCCGGCGATGCCGGGCGCAGCATCGAGCACCACGGTCTTGCCGGCGCTCGCACCATAGAGGTCGACAGGCCCGGCGCTGCCATAGTCGGCCGAGTAGATCGGGTCGAAAGCGGCGATGCCGCCGGCCTCGCTGACCGGCACCAGCGCATAGACCTGGCGCTCGTCGGCATATTGATAGCCCGTACGGGTGGCGAGGTCGTAGTTGTTGCTGCTGAAGGCATCCCGGTTGAACCGGTCGAGCACGTCGCGCGAGCCGGTCGCGCCCGAACGGAACTCATAGGCATAGACGTCGCCGCCGCCGCGGCCGTCGATCAGCGACCCTTCCGCCTGCACGATCGAACCCGCCGACAGCACCAGTTCGCCGACCGGAAGCTGCGTCAGCGGCGTGCCCACCGTCGGGAAATAATATTCGATGCCGTCGGTCGTGGTGCCATAGGGAATGGTCAGCCCCGCGCCCGACACCGATGTGACGCTGCCCGCGCCGAAGGTCAGCGTCTCGGTGGGGGTCGAGAAGGGGCCGCCTACGCGCACCGAGCCGGTATCGCCCAGCTGCAGCACCCCGAGCGGCGCGGCGAGATAGCCGTTCTGGACGATCGTC
Source organism: Sphingomonas pollutisoli (assembly GCF_029167165.1). Lineage (NCBI taxonomy): Bacteria > Pseudomonadati > Pseudomonadota > Alphaproteobacteria > Sphingomonadales > Sphingomonadaceae > Sphingomonas > Sphingomonas pollutisoli. The sequence goes on along the minus strand of NZ_JARFNJ010000023.1, from coordinate 4,641 downwards.
TGCGCCAGCACGCTCAAGCGGCTGCCCGCCGACAAGGGCGTCGCCGCGCGCGGATCGAGATAGCTGTTGCCGAACGTGATCGTCCGGTCGCCGATGGCGGCGATATAATAGGGCGTCGTGTTCGAGTTCGGGTTTTCCAACGCGATCTGGAGATTGCCGGTGCCGGTGGTGGTATAGGTGCGGCCCGCGTCGATGGTGAGGTTGCCGGTCGTGACCACCATGCCGTCAAGCGTCGGCAGTCCGTCGACGAAGTTGGAGGTGACGCCGGTCAGGCGCACGTCGCCCGGCGTCGCGAAGGTGATGTCGCCGATCGAGCGGTCGATCGGCACCGCGCCGATCAGGTCGATACCCTGCGATCCGGCCTGGAGCCGGACGCTGGCATTGTCTTCGAGGTTGCCGGCCTGGCCGGGCGAGCCGGTGCCGATCCGGCTGGCGAGCCGGACATAGCCCGCCGTGACCGTCGCGTTCGATCCCGCCGTCGCCGCGATAGAGATGCCCGCATTGCCGGTATCATAGGGGAAGTTCGCGACCAGCGGGTCCTGCGAGGTCACCATCAGCGCCTTGCGCAGCTTGAGGTCGACATCGCCATCGAGCGTGAGCGAGCGCCGCGCGATCAGCGTGTCGAACCCGCTCGCCTCGATCATGCCGGCGTCGAGATAGTCGGCGCCGCCGTCCGTGGCTGTGCCGACGGTCGGGCGCAGCCATTCGAGCGTGCCGCCCTCGGCCTGCGCGACGCCGCCATGCGCGTCGATCGCCGTCGTGCCAAGACTGCCGCCGGCCAGCGCCGAGATCGTCCCCGCCTTGCTCCATTCGGCGTAAGCGGCGTAGCCGCCGAGGCGGGTCGCCTGGTCGAACGTCGCGCTCGCGCCGCTGATGTCGACCGTTGCCGCGTCGTCGCGGACCAGCGTGCTGCCGGTCAAGATCGTCGTTTGCTGGCTTGCACCGGTCTGGCGGTTGATCTGCGTCGGCGCGCCGAGGCTGATCGTGCCTCCGTCGATCACCCTGCCGGTGCGGATCTGGACGCCGCTTGCCTGGCGCAGCGCGCGCGGGTTGGTGACCGCGATGCCCGACAGGTCGGTGGTGCTGCCCGCCGACAGCACGATGCCTTCGTCCTGCCCCGCCAGCCCGAGGAAATAGACGAGCCGGTCGGCGCCGGTCTTCGACACCAGCTCGGCATTGGTGAGCAGCCGGCTCGCTTCGGCGGGATCGGTGAGGCCCGCAGCATTGTCGGCGCTTTCGAGGAAGCGGCCCTGCTCGTCGGTCGAGCCGCCGAACGCCTCGGCGAGATCGTCCACGCCAAGCCCGGCGGTGAGCAGGCCGCTCACCAGGTCGTCGTGCTGGCCGATCGTCCCGCCGTGGAGGACGATCGAGCCGGCATTGGTGAGCTTGGTGACGGTGAGGCTGGCCTCGGGCGCGCCGATGATGCTGCCGCCTTCGAGCACGTCGAGTTCGGTGAGGCCTCCCAGCACGAGATGGGCGGCCTTGCGGTCCCACAGCGCGTCGTTGGTGGTGGGGGCAAGGAAGGACTGCGACAGCAGGTCCGCGCCGGTGTCGAGCGCGAGCAGCGAGCGCGCTTGTGTCGTCGAGAGGATCGTCGGCAGCATCCACTGGGTGAGGTCGAGCGTCTCGCCGCTGCCAACTGTGAACCGCGTCGTCTCGAGGAACGCCGATTTGCTCACCCGGTCATTGGCGAACAGGTCGTCGACGATGCGCGAGCGGTAGGTCGAGACGTCGAGCGTGCCGAACCCGGTGGTCTTGAAGACATCGAGCCCGATATGCGTCGAGCCGGCAGGGTTGTCCGAACCGAAGCTCACATTGGGCGCGACCAGCGAGAAGGTGCCGCCGCCGGTGAAGCCATAGCCGGTGATCGTGGCGCCGGTGATATCGACCGTCGCGCGTTGCTCATCCGGCACCAGGCTCGGTAGCACCGCCGTCCAGGGACCGCCGGGGACCGGCGTGAACTCGACCGACTGGTTGGGGCCGCCGCCCACCGGCCGATCCGAACTGGTGCCCGTGCTGGTGAGAACGCCGCTGTCGGTCAGCCGGGTCGAGGCATAGACGGTGTTGTTGACGAGGCTGACATCGCCGCCCTTGCCGTCGAGGACGAGGCTGCCGGTCGAGGTGACATAGCCACCCGCGCTCACGTCGAGCCCGCCGCTCACCCGGATGCTGCCGGACAGATCGGCCGCCTGCGTCGCCGTCTTCAGATCGTCGCCGATCGCCACAAACACGTTGGGCGCGACAGTGAGGCTGATCGAGCCGCCATCGCTGAACGCGCCGCCCTGGAGCTGGCCGGGTTCGCGATAGTCGTTGACCCAGCCGCCGGCGGTCGAGAGCGTGCCACCAACGATCACGTCAAACGCGCGAAGGTCGCCTGGATCCTCGGCATAGAGATAGGTGCTGGCGATGTCGTCGCCGGACCCATCGCCATAGAGGCCGGTGCGGAACGCCGAGCCGTTGCTGACCGCGGAACTCAGGCCGTTGAGCGTCGCGCCGTTGAGCAGCGAGGTCGCCTCGATCGTGCCCGACGCGATCGTGACATTGCCGTCGAACCGGATGGTGCGTCCGGCCTCGACCGAGAGGATGCCGCCGAGGGCGAGAGTGAGGTCGGAGACGCCGGTGATGCGGAGCGCATCCGCCGATTGCAACGTGTCGGGATTGAGCCCGGCGAACGTCACCTTGCCGGCGGCGGTCAGCGAGAGCTGCGACAGCCCGGCATCGTTCAGCATCGCGTCGGAAAGCAGAAGTTCCGACCAGTCGGACTCGGTGCTGCCGCGATTGCCGTGATAAACCAGCACGTCGCCGAGCGACGAGATGGTGAGCGCGGCGCCCGAGGGCAGTTCATAGCTGCTTGCCTGGACCAGGCGCAGGTCGCCCGTCAGCGTGCTGGCCGCGCTTGGGCGCTCGCCGCTGGCGATCTGGCGTGAGCCGGCGAAGGCATTGCCGTGGATAGTGCCGTCGACCGAGACGGCCGCGCCGCTGATCGTCAGCGCGCCGGCGTCGCGGCCTTCGTCATAAGCGGCGTCGTAGCGCTGGCCCTGACCCTGGGCGCTGAGGTAGTTCTGCACGAGCCCGAGCCGGGGTTGCAGCACCTCGCTGGTGCCGCTCACCACGCCGACATAGATGTCGTTGGGATCGGCCCTGGCGATGTCGACGATGCGGCCGTCGGCAGTGATGAGCCGGCTGGTCTTGACCGTGCCCGCCGCATAGCTGACCCAGCCGCCCGACACGTCGATCGTCGCGCCCGACGCGACATGCACGCTCGGCGCGGTGTCCACGCTCACATTGCTGAAATCGGTGAGATTGCTGGTGGTCAGCGTGACGCTGCCGCCCTTTGTCATGAACTCCTGTGCCGTCGCCGGGATCTGCCCGGCAAGACTGGCGGCCTCGATCAGCGGCGAGCCGACCCAGGCGACGCCATCGGAGCGCACGCCCGAGACGCGCGGATCGACATAGAGCGTGACGCCGTTCAGCGTGAAGCTGTCGTCGACCACCACCTCGCGGTAGTTGGGGGTATCGCGCAGCTCGTTGCGCTTGACCGGATCGATCTCGATCGAGTTGCGCGAGGCGTTGAGCTTGACGTCCTTCAGGCCCGCAACGTCGATCAGCGCACCGCTCGCGATCTCGATATGACCCGGATGGGCGACCGCGAACGCCGTGATTCTGCCCGGATCGTTGATCGTGTTGGCCCCGATCGCGACATCGGCGCCCGGTGCGTAGATCAACGCGTTCCCGCCCATCGTGAAATCGGTGGCGGTCAGCGCGCCGACCACCTGGGCGTCGGCGCTCAGGATGACCTGGGTGCCGATCTCGAGCTGCGATTGCTTGAAATCCGCCGGATCGTTGGCCGTGCCGAGCGGGATCGTCTCGCCATTGGCGTCCGCGAGCATCGCGACGCCGCCGTCGAGCGTGACCGTTCCGGCGGTGAGCGAGATCTTGCCGCCGCGCGACACGCTGGTGGTCGTCTCGAGCAACCCGCCTTGCGATACCGATCCCTCGGCGCCGACGCCGAGCGAGATGTAGCCGCGCGTCGACGAGATCAGGCCGCTGTTGACGACCGTGCCGCCGGCCTGGCTGCCCGTGGGGGACGCACCGAAGATATAGCTGTTGAGCTTGTAGCCGCGCACATAGGGATCGAGGCTCTCGTCGGACCCGGTCGATTCGCCATAGACGATCGCACGGCCCGCCTGCAGGCTCACCTGCCCGTCGATCGCGGTCAGCGTTCCGGCATTGTCGATCTCCGGCGCGGTGAGCATCACGAACCCGCCCGCTCTGCCGCTGATCCGCGCGCCGCTGTCGATGGTGATGCTGCCTTCCTGCGTCTCGCCGAACGTCTTGCCGTCGCCGGTCGTAACGCCCGAGACGAGCAGCGGCGCGACCGCGGTACCGTCCACCAGACCCGTCGTGCCGTTCGCGGCCAGGAACAGCCCGCTTTCGAGATAGGCGGTATTGCGCTCCTTGATCGTCGTCGCCTGGGTCGGCCCGAAACTGCCTTCGACGAACCGCGCCGCGTTCCCTAGTTCGAGGGTGGAGGCGAGCAGGGAGTGGGTGTTGACCTGCGAGGTGGAGCCGAAGATGATGCCGGCCTGGTTGATGACGACGACGGTGCCATCGGCGGTCATGTTGCCGAGGATGCGGGTG
>NZ_JARFNJ010000022.1:0-32019 GCF_029167165.1 Sphingomonas pollutisoli | reverse complement strand
CTGAACGTCTCACGCAATGTGAGCCGGAAACCGCCCTTTATTGCAGTTCCGGGCGATCATTATTGCAAGCCGCTACACATAGCCGCGGGTCAGGACCGTGAACCGAACCAATTCCTCCATCACGTCAACGATGCGGTCATAATAGCTCGACGCGTTCAGGCGACCTGCTTCGTCGAACTCCTTGAACGCCATCGCGATGCTCGACTGGTTCGGGATTGTGAACATTCGCATCCAGCGCCCGAGCAGGCGCAGCGTGTTTACCGCGTTGAACGACTGTGAGCCGCCGGAGACCTGCATCACCGCGAGCGTGCGACCCTGGGTAGGACGCATGCCGCCGAACTCCAGCGGCAGATGGTCGATCTGCGCCTTCATGATGCCGGTGATCTGGCCGTGGCGCTCCGGGCTGCACCAGACCATGCCTTCCGACCAAAGGGCATGCTGGCGCAATTCGTGGACGGCCGGATGATCGTCGCCCTTGACCTGGTCGGGCAGCGGCAGATCGGAGGGATCGAATATCCGCACCTCTGCACCGAACAGGATCAGCAGGCGCGCCGCTTCCTCGACAGCGAGCCGGCTGAACGAGCGCTCCCGAAGCGATCCGTAGAGCAGCAATATGCGCGGCGGATGATCAAGCGGGCCAAGGCCCGCAGCAGGATTCGATCGCACGAGCGCGCGATCGAGCGCCGGCAGATGATCGGGGTCGGCAAGGATACGAAGACGCGACATCAGGCAATCCGCTTGGAGAGAAAGGCAGCGCTTGCCGGGCACAGCGACCGAAACTCGGCCGAACCGGCGATCGTGGCGGGCGCATCGGCCCGCTCGGCGGTTCGATAGCCGTGGCGACGGAAGAAGGGCGCGGCCGTGGTGGTGAGAAGATAGAAGCTCACGGCGCCGTCCGCGACGGAAGCGCGCTCGATCGCGGCCAGCATCGCCGACCCCGAGGCCCTTCCGCGGCGATCCGGTTTCACGACGAGCGAGCGGAGAAGGCGATCAGCACCGGCGCCTTCAACCCCGCCATAGCCGATGACGCCGGCATCATCCTCTAATCTGTAGAATTGCCGGTCCGGCTCGGCGAGATCGCTGACCGGCAAACCCGATGCAGCCAGTTCAGCCGCCAGATCGGGCAGCGAGCCGGCATCGAGGACGGTCACGATCATGCCGGAATCCGCTGCTCATACCAGGGTCGCGTCGCCTTCACGATGGTCACCACCGACAGCATGACCGGCACCTCGACGAGCACGCCGACCACGGTCGCAAGTGCCGCGCCCGAGTTGAGCCCGAACAGGCTGATTGCGGCGGCCACCGCCAATTCGAAAAAGTTGGACGCGCCGATCAGCGCGGCAGGCGCCGCCACGCACCAGGCAACGCCCAGCCGGCGGCTCAGCCAATAAGCCAGCCCGGCGTTGAAATAGACTTGGATCAGGATGGGGACGGCGATCAGGCCGATCACCAGCGGATGCGCGATGATTGCCTGGCCCTGGAATCCGAACAACAGCACCAGCGTCGTCAGCAGTGCTACGAGCGATATCGGTCCGAGACGGCCGAGCAGCCGGTCGAGTGCAAGCTGGCCCCCCGACGACAGCACCGCACGCCGAATGACCTGGGCTACGATCACCGGCACCACGATGTAAAGCAGCACCGAAATCAGCAGCGTGTCCCACGGGACGGTGATCGACGCGACGCCGAGCAGCAGGCCGACCAGCGGCGCGAACGCGAACACCATGATGATGTCGTTCAGCGCGACCTGGCTGAGCGTATAGGTCGGATCGCCGTCGCAGAGATTGGACCAGACGAACACCATCGCCGTGCACGGCGCTGCCGCCAGGAGGATAAGCCCCGCGATATAGGAGCTGACATCGGCCGCGGGCAGAAGTGGGTGAAACAGCCAGCCCAGGAACAGCGTGCCGAGCAGCGCCATCGAGAAGGGCTTGACCGCCCAGTTGATGAACAGCGTCACGCCGACGCCCTTCCAGTGCCGCCGGACCGACCCGAGCGCGCCGAGATCGATCTTGAGCAGCATCGGAATGATCATCAGCCAGATCAGCACGGCGACCACGAGGTTGACCCGAGCCACCTCGGCCGCAGCGATCACGCTGAACAGGCCGGGCAGCGCGTAGCCGAACGCGATGCCGACCACGATGCACAGCGCGACCCAGACACTGAGATAACGCTCGAACGTGCTGATCGCCGGCTTGGCCGGCGCCAATGCTTCAACAGTGGTGGCGTTCATGACGCGACCCGCTGGCCGCTGTCATCGACGACGCGCTCGCCGTCTTCCTTCGTGAAGGCTCCACGCTGGTCACCCGGCAGCAGGTCGAGCACCTTTTCGGAAGGGCGACAGAGCTTCACGCCGAGCGGCGAGACGACGATCGGGCGGTTGATCAGGATCGGATGCTCCATCATCGCATCGACGAGGTGATCGTCGCCGAGCGTCGCATCGCCGAGTCCCAGTTCGACGAAGGGCGTGCCCTTTTCGCGCAGCATGGCACGCGGTGGAATGCCCATCCGACCGAGGAGCGACACCAGCATCGCTCGCGACGGCGGGGTCTTCAGATATTCGACGACGTGCGGCTCGATTCCGGCGTTGCGGATCATCGCCAGCGTGTTGCGCGACGTGCCACACTCCGGGTTGTGGTAGATCACGATATCGACGGGCATCACGCTGCGTCCCCGTGGCGGCTGCTCGCCCCTTCGCCCTGGCCGATCTCGTGGACATGCGCGCGTAATGCCAAGGCGTCGAGCCGATCGAACGGCAGGGCTATGAACAATTTGATGCGGTTCTCAAGGTAGCGGAGCGCCATGACGAATGCCCGCTCGCGTTCCACCGGCGTGCCCTGGACGTGGCTTGGATCCTCGATGCCCCAGTGCGCTGTCATCGGATGGCCCAGCCAGACGGGGCAGGTCTCGCCCGCCGCGTCGTCGCAGACCGTGAACACGAAATCCATCACAGGTGCGTCGGCGCCGGAAAACTCCTCCCAGCTCTTCGACCGCAGGCCTTCGGTCGGGTATTCGATCCGCTCAAGCACGGCGATCGCGTCTGGGTTGACGGCACCCTTTGGAAAGCTGCCCGCGGAAAAAGCCCGGAAGCGCCCGTCACCCAGCTTGTTCAGCGCGCTCTCGGCGAGGATCGAACGCGCCGAGTTGCCGGTGCACAGGAAGAGGACGTTGAGGATACGATCGGACATGATGGACTCCATCAGCAGCAGGGGACGAGTTCGGCGATAAGCGGTTCGCACAGCTCCGCCTTGCCGCCGCAGCAATCCTTGACGAGGAACAGGGTAAGCGCCTTCAACTGATCGAGCTCGGCGCGATAGTTGATGATGCGGCTGCGCCGTTCCGCGCGGATCAGCCCAGAGCGCGCGAGCGTCGCGAGATGCACCGACATGGTGTTCTGCGGTACGTCGAGCATTCGCGCGACTTCGCCGGCGGCGAGGCCATCGGGCTCGTGTCGAACCAGAAGTCGAAATGCGTCGAGGCGAGTGCTCTGCGCGAGAGCGCCTAAGGCTGCGATGGCCGAATCATTATCCATATATCCATAATAATAGATGTTAGGATATTGTCGAGGGAAGCATTTGCCTTGGTCGCTCGTCAGTGGTGGTCGGGCGTCTATGTGCGAACCTGAGCGTTATCTCCGGTGAGGCTGCTGCGGATGCGGCAATTGGGGCGGAGCTGGCCGCTGGCGTCGAGAGGACCGACCTGCAATTCCGGCGGAGAATGGCGTTGGCGGCCGATGACGTTGCGCAAATAGTGCGATGGCGCGACGCCGCAGCGAAGCCAAATCCTTCATGTATGGCTCTCCCAGAGCTGCCCAGCGGCGTGGCTGATTGCCGGCACGCAGAGTAGAGCAAACCCCAACGCCCTTGAAAGAGCGTCAAAACGCTCGGCTAATCGGCCGACAAGCAAATGGCTGTTGATACACGATTCCCAGTCAGTGTGGTGGCCGTCCCGATCATGGTCATGATGATGTTGTTATCGGGTAACAAGACGGCGATGGGCGCGTTCACCCTTCCTCCGATCCTAAAGAGCGTCGGCTGGATCGCAACGATCGTCATGGGCGTCGCTGTCATTGGAATATTTGCGACCATGGGCCAAGGCGGCTGACAGAGGCCGGTCGCCGCCCCTTTTCTGCGAGCGGGTTTTCGGCAATTGCCCCAATCCGGGGAATGTCAGGATCCGTGGTATATCCCTCCCCATGAGATGCTGCTCGGTGTTAGTCTCGCCATGACTGCCCTACAAAGTAACAGCCGATCCATCGGTGAATATTGCATGGACTGATATGAGAATATTGATCGCCGAAGATGACCCCAAGACAGCCGCCTATCTTCGCCAGGGTCTCGAAGAAAACGGCTTCGTCGCCGACCTCGCGGCCAACGGCATCGATGGAGCGCATCTGGCAAGCGATGGCGGCTATGACCTCATCATTCTCGATGTCATGCTGCCCGGAAAGGACGGATGGTCCATCCTGACCGGCCTGCGGTCCGCCGGGGTGGAGACGCCAGTACTGTTCCTGACCGCGCGCGATGCCGTTCATGATCGCGTGCGCGGGCTAGAACTCGGGGCGGACGACTATCTCGTCAAGCCGTTCGCCTTTTCGGAACTGCTGGCGCGCATCCGCACGGTCCTGCGCCGGGGTACACCGCGCCAGCCCGACATCCAGCGCATCGCCGATCTGGAAATCGATCCGCGGCGTCACCGCGCGACCCGACGCGGGCTGCCGCTCGATCTGACTCCCAAGGAGTTCCTGCTGCTGTCGCTGCTGGTGCGGCGATCGGGCGACGTGTTGTCGCGCACACTGATCGCCGAGCAGGTCTGGGATATCAACTTCGACAGTGATTCGAACGTGGTCGATGTTCATATGCGCCGTCTGCGCCTCAAGGTGGACGACCCCTTCGATGACAAGCTGATCCATACGGTGCGCGGCGTCGGCTATGTTCTCGAAGTGCGGGCTTGATGGCGTCCGTGAACCGGGACCGCCGCCTGTGGCCTCGTTCGATCGCCGTCCGCCTCAGTCTCTGGTATGCGACCTGCGCCTTCGGACTGATCCTTGCCGCAACGGGCTTCCTCTATTGGGTGTTGGCGACGAACTTCGAGCGTGAGGATGCCCGCTTCGCCAGGGATGAGCTGAACAATATCAGGCTCGTCTTGAATGCCTCGCCAATCCCATCATCCTCTTGGCGCAGCGTTTCCGCCGGCCTGGTCCCCGACGACGACCGCGAACTCTATCTGCGCCTGCTCGCACCGTCGGGCGCCGTCGTGGTGGAAACGCCAGGCATGGACCGGATCGCTCCGCCGCCCGTCTCCCCCGACCTCACCGCAAGCCGGGGCGACGCGCCCGTCAGGCATAGCATCCGCACGGCACAGGGAGATCTGTTCGAGACACTCACCGCACCCGTTGCGACCGACGGATCGCCGACGCGCGGGTTCGTCCAGCTCGCGATGAACCGCGGCGACGAGGAGCGTCTGCTCGCGATCTACCGGCGGCGGCTTGCGCTCGTGCTGAGCCTCTCGCTGATCGCTTCGGCCGCGATCGGCTATCTGATCGCGCGAAGCGGGATGCGGCCGATCCGGCGGATCGGCGAGACGGCCGAACGGGTCGGGTCGAGCACGCTCCATGAGCGCATTGCGACGGCAGGCCTGCCGGCGGAACTGTCCGGGCTGGCCGAGACCTTCAACACGATGCTCGACCGCCTGGAACAGTCATTCGGCCAGATGTCGCGCTTCTCCGACGATGTCGCGCACGAGTTGCGCACGCCGGTCAACAATCTGCGCGGCGAGATCGAGGTGGCGCTGAGCAAGGCACGTTCGAGCGAGGAGTATCGCGACCTGCTCGGTTCCAGCCTAGAAGAATGCGCCCGCATCTCACGCATCATCTCGGGGCTGCTGTTTCTCGCACGCGCGGAGGGAGGTCATGAGGCGCTGCAGGCCGAGGAAGTGGATATCGCCCGTGAGATCGATGCGGTCCGTGACTTCTACGAGGCAGCGGCATCGGACAAGGGTGTGACCCTGAGCGCGGTGGTGGACGGCTCTCCGAAAGCAAGGCTCGATCGCATCCTCTTCCAGCAGGCGATCGGCAATCTGGTGTCTAACGCCATCGCTCACACCGAAATGGGTGGGGACGTGCGGCTTGAGGCGAGGTCCGATGCCGCTGGTTTGCACCTCCTTGTTGCCGACACTGGCTGCGGCATCGCGCCCGAGCACCTCCCGCATGTCTTCGAGCGCTTCTACCGTGCCGATAGCGCGCGTTCGGGCGCCGATCATGCGGGACTGGGGCTCGCGATCGTGCGAAGTATCATCGAGCGTCACAGCGGGCGGGTCGCCGTCGACAGCTGGCCAGGCGGTGGCACCAGGGTCAGCCTGCTGTTCCCCGCCGAGTAGTTCCGGTGCCTCCGAGATTACGATCCCGTCATCTAAATCTCAGACGAATGTCATCGTCCGCCGGGCAATCGAACGGGGCGCCAATCGGGTGGCGTTTCGGGCGGGTGCATGTCGAGACTTCGCGATATTTTTCTCCTCGGCTGCGCGACCAGCCTACTCGCCGGGTGCGCGACCTATCGTGCCGAGCCGATTGTGCCGGCGCAAAGCGCGGCCCGCTTCGATGCCCGCACGCTCGACGATCCCCGCCTTGCCGGCTTCATCGCCGCCGCCCGGCCGGACGATCAGGGAAGCGGGTGGACGCTCGACCGACTGACGCTGGCTGCGCTCTATTTCCACCCCAATCTCGATATTGCCTATGCCAGGGCCGAGGTCGCGAAGGCCGCGATCCGCACGGCGGCGCAGCGGCCCAATCCCTCGCTCAATCTGTCGCCACAATATAACGCCACCACCATGATCCCGTCGCCCTGGACGGTCGGCGCGGCGATCAACCTGCTTGTCGAGACCTTCGGCAAGCGCGGCGATCGCACCACCGAGGCGCGCGACCAGGCGGACGCGGCGCGGTTCGATATCACCACCGCTGTCTGGCAGGTTCGTGGCGGCGTGCGCTCGGCCCTGCTCGACTTGTGGAGCGCCGATCAGCATCTCGACCTGGCGCGTCGCCGGCTCGAACAGCAGGCGCAGTTGTTCGAGTTGCTCGAACACCGGCTCGGTGCCGGCGAAGCCTCCGGCCTCGATGTTGCGCGGGAAGCCATCAACCGCGACCAGTTCACGCTCGCGGTTCGCGATGCCGAGCGCGCCGTCGCGACCGCGCGGACGCAGGTGGCGAGCGCCGTCGGCCTTCCTGCGCACGCGTTCGATGGCGTCACGATCAATCTTGATAGCCTTGGCAGCGATCGGCTGGCCGGCGCATCCCCCGCCATCGGCGATCTGCGCCAAGCGGCGCTGACCGGACGATCGGATGTTCAGGCGGCGCTTGCCCAGTACGAGGCGTCGCAATCGGCGCTGAAGCTCCAGGTTGCCAACCAATATCCCAATCTGAGCTTCGGCCCCGGCTACACCTATGACCAGGGCGACCGGAAGTTCAGCCTGCCGCTGACGCTCGACCTGCCGATCTTCAACCAAAATCAGGGGCCGATCGCCGAGGCAACCGCCCGCCGCAAGCAGGCCGCGGCAGGCTTCCTCGCGCTCCAGGCGCAGATCATCGGTGCGATCGATACGACTATGGCAAGCTGGCAAGGTGCGACCCGCAGCCTTGCAACGGCCGACGCGCTGCTGGCGGCGGCGCGGTCGCGCCAGGCCCGCACCATTCGTCTTTTCCAAGCCGGCCAGATCGATCGGCCGACGCTACTGGCGGGCGATCTGGAGGTTGCGGCAGCCGAGCTGTCGCGCCTGGATGCCGCTGTCGCGCAGCGCCAGGCGCTGGGCCAGATCGAGGACGCCGTCCAGCAACCGCTGTTCGGCACCGGCGCGCCCTTCGCCATCCCATCCACCAGCCCACGCAGGGTCGAGGAAACGCCTCAATGAATCGAACGCCGCCGCTACCCCCGGGGAAGGTCCGCCCGTCGTTGACGCTGGTGGCGATCTTCACCAGTGCCCTGCTACTCGCAGGCTGCGATTCCCCCGAACAGGAAAGAAGCGAAGCGCGCGCGACCGCCCCGCAGAATGCGGAAGCCCCGCGTGTCGCGACGGTCGATGGCGCGACCATCATCACATTGGACGCAACCGAGCAGAAGCGCAGCGGGATCGGGACGACGATGCTGGCGGCTGCGTCCGGGACCGAACCGTCTCGCGCCTATGCCGCCGTCCTCGATGTCGGACCGCTGATCGATCTGCGCAACGCTGCCCTCAATGCCGACGCGCAGGTGGCGGCGGCACGCGCAAGGGCCGCCGCGTCGCGTCCCGGCGCCGAGCGGGCACGCATGCTCTATCGCGACGCTCAGAATGTCTCGTTGGCCCAGCTCCAGGCGGCCGACGCGAGCTATCAGAGCGACCAGGCGGCCGTGGCGGCGGCGCAGGCGCAGGCCGCGACCGTGACCGCCAATGCGCGAGCGCAGTTCGGCAACGCGCTCGGCGCGCTGCGATCGCCGCTGGTGCAAAGCCTGAGCGAGCGGCGGACCCTGCTGCTACAGGTCACCACCCCACCGGACACGACCATCACGGCTCCGCCGCGTCGGATCACCGTCGTGATCGACGGGCACGGACCGGCGCAAGCGCAGTTTATCTCGGCCGCGACCCGCACCGATCCCAGAATTCAGGGCGCGAGCTTCTATTATATCATTCCGGCGACCTCCGGCCTGGTGTCGGGCATGAACGTCATGGCGCTGCTACCGACGACGACCAGCCGGAGCGGTGTGGTCGTACCGGGATCGGCGATGGTGGTCTGGCAGGGCCAGTCCTGGGCCTATCAGCAGACAGGCCCGCGCACCTATAAAAGGGTGCCGGTCGCGACCGACCTCGCGGCATCGGGCGGGTATCTCGTTGCGACTCTGCCGCCGGGTGCGCGCCTCGTCACCACCGGAGCGCAACTTCTCCTATCCGAGGAACTGCGGCCCCAGACGCAGGCCGCCGGGGACGAAGATTGACCCCGCGTCCGGCCGCGGGCCGGCAAGCCGCCCTCATCACCTTCGCGATCCGCTTTCGCGGCATCGTCGTCGCGCTCTCCTGCCTGCTCGTCGTCTATGGGGTCTATGCGCTCGGGCATGCCCGTTATGACGTTTTCCCGGAATTCGCGCCGCCACAGGTCGCGATCCAGACTGAAGCGGCCGGGCTGACGCCCGAGCAGGTCGAGACACTCGTCACCCGCCCGATCGAGACCGCGGTCAACGGCGTGCCGGGGGTCGAGACATTGCGCTCGACCTCGATCCAGGGCCTCTCGGTCGTGAAAGTCTTCTTCGCGGCCAGCAGCGACATCTACCGCGATCGCTAGCTCGTTGCCGAACGGCTGGCGGCAACCGGCCAGCAACTGCCGCAAGGCGTGCAGGCCCCGACGATCACGCCGCTCACCTCCTCGACCAGCAACGTGCTGGTGATCGGCCTTACCTCGGCCCGTCGGTCGCAGATGGACCTGCACACGCTGGCCGAGTGGACCGTGCGGCTGCGGTTGCTCGCCGTGCCCGGCGTCGCCGACGTCACGATCTTCGGGGGCGACACGCGCTCGATCCAGATCCAGGTCCATCCCGAAAAACTCGTCCAATATGGCCTCAGCCTCGCCGATGTCGCGACTGCGGCGCGCCAGGCGACCGGCGTGCGTGGCGCGGGCTTCATCGACACGAAGAACCAACGGCTGGTGTTCCAGACCGAGGGGCAGTCGCTGAGCCTGGACGAGATCGCCCGCACGGTGGTTGTCGGCCAGGGCGGCACCAATCAGGCGATCGGGCGCGTGACGCTCGGGAGCGTGGCCGAGGTGGTCGAAGCGCCCGTGCCGCCCGTCGGCGGCGCGCTGGTCGAGGGCAAACCCGGTGTCATCCTCAACATTTCCGAACAATATGGCACCAACACCGTAGAGGTAACACAGGCCGTCGAAGCGGCACTGGCCGATCTCCGCCCTGCGCTCGCGACCGAGGGCGTCGCGCTCCACGCCGACGTCTTCCGGCCTGCCAACTTCATCACCACCGCCATCGCCAATGTGCGCTCCTCGCTCATTCTCGGCGGTGTCCTGGTGATCGTCGTCCTGTTCCTGTTTCTCTTCCATCTGCGGACCGCTGCGATCTCCTGCACCGCGATCCCGCTGTCGCTGCTGGCCGCGACGCTCGTGCTGCAATATCTTGGCATCAGCCTCAACACGATGACGCTCGGTGGTCTCGCCATCGCCATCGGCGAGGTGGTCGACGATGCCGTAATCGGGGTCGAGAATATCGTGCGCCGCCTGCGCGAGAATCTCCGCCTCGAGGCGCCGCGGCCAGCGGGACGGGTCGTGCTCGATGCGGTGTTCGAGGTCCGCAGCGCGGTGGTCTATGCGACCCTCGCGGTGATCCTCGTCTTCCTGCCCGTCATCGCGCTGCCTGGCATTGCGGGGCGATTGTTCGCGCCGCTCGGCCTTGCCTATATCCTGGCGGTGCTTGCCTCGCTGCTCGTCGCGCTGCTGGTAACGCCGGCGCTCGCAATGCTGCTCCTTGCCCACAACAGCCATTCGGTTGACGATCCGCCGGTCGTGCGCTGGTCACGCGGGCGCTATGCGCGCATCCTCGGACGGATCGCCACGCGGCCCAAGGCGCTCATCCTGTCAGCCGTGGCGTTCACGCTGCTGAGTTGCGCGGCGCTTCCGTTCCTCGGCGCCGCGTTCCTGCCCGAACTGAAGGAAGGCCATTATATCGTCCATATGTCGACCGCGCCGGGCACCTCGATCGAGGAGTCGCTGCGGCTCGGCGCACGCGTCACTACGGCTTTGAAGGCGATCCCGGCGGTAAAATCGGTCGCGCAGCGGGTCGGGCGCGCACCGCGCGCGGACGACACCTGGGGTACGCATTATAGCGAGGTCGAGGTCGACCTGATCCCGCTGTCGGGTCGCGAGGCGGAGGCGGCGCAGGCCGAGATCCGTAAACGGCTCGCCGGGTTCGTTGGCGCGAACGCCTCGGTCAAGACCTTCCTGACCGAACGCGTCGAGGAAACGCTGTCGGGCTACACCGCCTCGGTCGCCGTCAACGTGTTCGGCAATAATCTCGATGTCCTAGATCAGAAGGCGGCGGAGATCGCGGGCGTACTCGGAGCCATCAGGGGTGCAAGCGAGGTCCAGGTCCAGTCGCCGCCCGGCCTGCCGCAGCTCACCATCCGCCTGCGCAAGGCCGATCTGCTGCGCTGGGGGCTGAGCCCGGTCGAGGTGCTCGATCTGGTCAGCACCGCCTATCAGGGCAATGTGGTCGGCCAGACCTATGAGGGCGCGCGGGTCTTTGACGTGATGACGATCGTCGATCCGGCCAGCCGCGGCGATGTGGCCAAGATCGGTGCGCTGCCGCTGCGCACGCCCGGCGGCGCCTTCGTCCAACTGAGCCAGGTCGCCGATATCTTCATGGCGCCCGGCCGCTACCAGATCCAGCATGAGGGCGCGCGCCGGCTGCAAACCGTCGCTACCAATGTCGCCGGCCGCGACGTTGCCTCGTTCGTCAAGGAGGCGAAAGCAGCGGTCGCCGCCAAGGTGAAGCTGCCGTCCGGCAGCTATATCAGCTTCGCGGGCACCGCCGAGGCGCAGGCCCGCTCGCAGCGCGACCTGATCCTGAATTCTCTGATCGCAGGCATTGGCATCCTGTTGCTGCTCTCGATCATCACCCGCAACGGGCGCAATTTGATGCTGGTGCTCGCCAATCTGCCGTTTGCGCTGGCCGGTGGCGTGCTGGCTGTCCTCGTCACCGGGGGAACATTATCGCTCGGATCGATGGTCGGGTTCGTGACCCTGTTCGGCATTACGCTCCGCAACTCGATCATGATGATCTCGCACTTCGAATATCTGGTCACGGTCGAGGGCCGGAGCTGGGGCCTGGAGACGGCGATCGAGGGCGCCGCCGATCGGCTTGTGCCGATCCTGATGACCTCGCTGGTGACCGCGCTTGGCCTGTTGCCGCTCGCGATCGGCATGTCCGATCCGGGCCGAGAGATCGAAGGGCCGATGGCCGCCGTGATCCTCGGCGGCCTGATGACCTCAATGCTCCTGAACCTGCTCGTGCTGCCGACCCTCGCCGTCCTGTTCGGGCGGTTCGAGCCGATGGTGGACGAATTGGAGGAGCGGACGACTTAGCTCCGGTTGCCAGCGCTTCCATCGTCATGGGCGTTGCGCGATCCAAGGCGGTTTTCAGGATTCATGTTACCTCCTTGCGCTCGCCCGCATGAGCAACGAGGTTAAGGACAAGATTCCATGGATCATGCAATTGTCGGACTCACGGCATTTCTGGCATCCGCCTTGACCCTCTACTCGGGCTTTGGTCTGGGCACCGTGCTGCTTCCGGCTTTTGCGCTATTCTTCCCGGTGCCGACCGCCGTCGCGGCGACAGGCATAGTGCATCTGCTGAACAATATCTTCAAAGGCGGCCTTGTCGGCAAAGCGGCCGACTGGCGCACCGTCCTTCGTTTTGGCGTGCCGGCGATTCCCGCGGCCGTCATCGGCGCATGGCTGCTTGCCCGTCTTGGGCAGGCCGGTCCGCTTTACGTATGGAGCGCGTTCGGACACAGGTTCAGCGCGACCGGCGCCCGTGCGGCGATTGGCGCCCTGATGATCCTGTTCGCTCTTCTCGAGATGCAGCCATGGTTTCAGAGGCTCGCAGCGCCTCCCCGGCTCATGCCGCTTGGCGGGCTCATCACCGGATTGCTCGGTGGCTTCAGTGGTCAGCAGGGCGCGCTGCGTTCAATGTTCCTCCTCAAGGCCGGTCTCGCTCCTCCGCGCTACATCGCAACCGGTGTGATGATCGCCATCCTCATCGACCTGTCGCGGCTGCCGACCTATGTGATGAACTTCAGCGCCACGGAGGCCGTCAGCGGTGATGACTTTCGGCTGGTTGCGACAGGCACATTATGTGCCTTTGCCGGCGCCTGGACCGGCGCGCGCTATGCGAGAAAGGCGACGATCGCCACCGTCCGCATCATTGTCGCAGGGCTTATGCTGGCCATCGGCGGATTGCTTGCAAGCGGCATTCTTGGTGCATGAGGGGATGTGCGGCCCTTTGCGCCACAATCTTCGTGATGCTATGTTCCAGCGGCTGTCTATGTCGAATGGCTAATGCGCGTACAGCGACGTGCCAACCCGACGAACTTCAACGGGTTGGTTGTCCGCACCATTTCGAAAGAGGCGCGCTGTCCATTCACGGTAGCGGCCATGACGATGACCAGAGCATTGTGTGGAAATGTGGAGAACCGACTTTCCGCGCAAAACGATGCGACAACAAAGGGATAGTGCAAAGGGGCCTTTTTGATCACAGGAGGCCGATATGAACGAAGTGACCGCCGATTATTGCGAACGGCGAATCCAGCAAGAGAAGCAAGCCGCAGCGACGGCATCTTGTGCCGAAGCCGCGCTTGCTCATGACCAGCTAGCTCGCGAATTCGCCGCCAAGGCGCGCGAACTGCGATCGGCGGCTGAAAAGCCAAATCGGGCTTCGGGCCGTTCCACGCTCACATTGCGTTCTCCCCAGTAGGATAGCGAGCCGAGACCGGGTCTCGACCAGAGGCCGGGCTCCCAGCGCAGAAGCTTTTGTAGCCTGCACCGGCAATGTGGCAGGAGCCATATATTGCAGCTTGGGATACGATATTCGCTTTATCGTCCTCAGCCGGCAATTCTCCAGCGTCATGCTCAACCCAGGGCCAGCCTGCATCCAAGCGCCAGGAGAAGGGCAGGCGGCATCACGGCGGTGCCGACCTTCAGGAACCGCCAGAAGCTGATATTCTCACCCTCACGCCTGATAGCGGACAACCACAGGATCGTCGCGAGCGACCCGGTGATCGAGAGGTTCGGGCCCAGATCGACCGCGATCAGCAAGGCATCGGTGACCTGATGTGGCGGGGCAGCTTGCGCGATCGTGGTGCTGGCGATCAGGCCGGCGGGCAAGTTGTTGGTGAGGTTCGTTGCCAGCGCGAGCATCGTCGCGCTGCCGAAGGCGGCGCGATCCGGCGCGATGCTTACTGCCTCGCGCAACAGGCTGGCAAGCAGAGCGACGAGTCCGCTGCGATCCAGGGCCTCGACCAACACGAACAACCCTGCCACCAGCGGCAGGATGCCCCAGGCGATCGACCGGAGCAGTCGCCACGGCGCTTCACGGCGGAAGAGAAGCGTACCGCCGGCCGTGCATGCGCCGGCGATGCACGTCCATAGCCCCAACGGCCGATCGAATGCGGAGACCGCGAGCAGCAGCACCGCCGTGCAGGCTATGCCTGCAAGCGCGACTCGCCCGCCACGCGTCAGCGCCGACATCGCGATATCGCTTGCCACGGCACCGCGAAGCCGGTCGCGCTCGACGAAGCGCAGGGCCGCATAGGTGGCCGCGATCGAGAGTATTGAGGGCAGCGTGAAGCTCGCGAGCCAGGCGCCCAGCGGCGGCATATGGCCGCCGTAGAGAACGAGGTTGGCGGGATTGGAGATCGGCAGCACGAAGCTTGCCGCATTGGCGATCATTGCGCAGGCGAAAAGCATCGGCAGCGGATCGATCTTCGCCTTCTTCGCCGCAGCGTAGACCGCGGGCGTCAACACCACAGCGGTGGCATCGTTCGATAGGAAGATCGTCACCAGCGTGCCCACCGCAAATATCAGCGCGAAGAGGCGGGGCGAGGAGCCCCGCGCATGCACAACCGCGTGCTGGGCCAGCCAATCGAACAGCTCCTCGCGCCGGGCCGCTTCGGACAAGAGCATCATGCCGATCAGAAACAGGTAGACATCGGTGCCCTTGCGCACGGCGTGAAGCGCATCGGCGGCGGGTATCAGGCCGAACAGCAGAAGCAACGCGGCCCCGGCGACCGCCCATGTTGCTTCCGGCAACCGAAACGGCCTGACGATCACGCCGGCAGTCGCAGCGAAACAGATCGTCCAGATGAGCGCGGCTGGGGTAGTCATGCCACCTCGGATACGTTTCGTGTTTCCGTACCGGCGCAGGTGAAGCGCAGTGCGCACGCGAAGGCGATCCAAAGAGA
The DNA here is from genome assembly GCF_029167165.1 of Sphingomonas pollutisoli. Classification (NCBI taxonomy): domain Bacteria; kingdom Pseudomonadati; phylum Pseudomonadota; class Alphaproteobacteria; order Sphingomonadales; family Sphingomonadaceae; genus Sphingomonas; species Sphingomonas pollutisoli. Next base: position 17,040 of record NZ_JARFNJ010000022.1, on the reverse strand, counting down.
GGACGACGCGAAACCACCAAAGGTTAGGCATGGCGCGCGACAGCCAAGACGTTGCGCGATCCAGCTACCGATCACCGCAATGAGCGAGGTGCCGGCCCTTCGCACCGTCATCATCGCGCCTTGCACGACATTCACTCGCTCTGTCTCCTCGGGCGGGCACGCATCAAGAGGAACGACGACGTTTTGCAAACCGCCTCAATATCGTCCCGCGCCCGCATCGGACTTACACCGCAACGCCCGACTATCGAAGCCGCCACCAGTCCACGTATCGGCCGGGTCGCGAAAGACAACGATACAGCCAGCCAATAACCTCTGGCCGCCACTTGCATGGCGGCGAGCGATGCCAGGATCAGCTAAGGCACGGTGCCGGTTAGACTCAGCTTTGCCGTAAAAAATCTGCCTGAATCGGGTAATGATCCGAGGCGGCGTCGGTCGCTGCGTCCCGGAGAACGGCATAGTCGATCGCCAACCGCGCGAGCGGTGGGGTGACGAACACATAGTCGGAGCGGAACGGCACGAATTCGGTATTTGCAAAGCCCGCGCCGGGCACTGTCGGTTCGGGATCGCGGCGCAGATGTCCGGCTACATCGACGAATCCGGCCTGCATCAATGCTGTGATGGGACGGCGATCCATCTTCCCGTCAGGGCCGACATAGCGCGCGCGATAGCGCGCGGGCAGGCTCTCCAATCCCACAGGGTCGGGATCGTCCGGCCCCAGCGAGTTGAAGTCCCCGCCGATCACGGCGAACCCATCCTCGTCGGCATGGTTATAGAGATAGCTGACCTCGCGCAGCCGGACTGGGGTGCCATTGGGGCAGAGATGGACGCTGATCGCGGTGAGCGGCTGATCGAGACCGGGCACGCGCAGGCGCGCGATCGCGGCGGCGTGATGGAAATGGACGCTATCGCTCTCGAAGGCGAGTATCTCGATATCGGGCTTCACGAAGATGGCCGTATTCTGGCCGGTCACCGGTGCGGGCGCGACGAGCGCACGCCGTTCCAGTCTGCGCTCCATCTCGAACAGCCGCTTGCCGCCTTCATCGAGAAAACCCTTCAGTTCCTGGGCCAATAGAATGTCAGGGTCAGCCGCACGGATGATGTCGATCTGTGCCTGATACCGCTGATCAGCTATGCCATCGAAGCCACCGAACAGGGTATTGTAGGACATGATTCGCATGGTGGCCGCCCTCATGCCGTGGCCTCACGATGCTCATCGCGCGCGGCGGTCCACACCTCGCGGGCCGCGTCCATATTCATGAACGCAATGGCGACGCCCACGATCACGTCAGGCCAGATCGAGCGCCAGACAAAGGCCGTAATCAGGCCGGCGCCGATGATCGCGACGTTGGCGAGTGCGTCGTTACGCGCCGACAGAAAGGCGGTCTTGCTGAGGCTGCCGCTGTGGTGGCGATAGCGCACCAACAGGAAAGCGCAGAACAGATTGATGAGCAGCGCACCCAGGCCGGTTACGGTCAAAGGCAGCGGGGCCGGGGGAAGTGGCACCTGGAATTTCTGCCAGAGCGTCCAGACGAGTGCGAGCGCTGGCACCAAGAGAATGGCGGACAGCGCCATGCCGACTTTGGCGCGGCGACGCATAGTCCAGCCCATGGCGGCGAAGATCAGGAAGTTGACCGCGGCGTCCTCAAGGAAATCGACGCTATCGGCAAAGAGGGAAACCGACCCGATCGACTGCGCGACCGCGAATTCGACCCCGAAATAGCCAAGGTTGAGCAGCGCTACGGTACGCACTGTCCGACGGAAACCCGCATCCATGGTGGTCATTTAACACTCCTTGTCGACAGTAGGCACCATCAGGGCTGGCCACGTCCCTCGCGATTTTCGTCCTGGGCATCGAAGACCCGGTGCGCGTAAGCATCGAGCAGGGCTTCGCATTCGGCGAGCCGGTCGGTAGCCTGGCCCGCGAGCCCCGAGCCGTAGAAATCGAGCTTGCCGATCTTGGCGAGCCAATTTCTCAGCTTCTTCAGATCCTCGTCATTCTCTTCGAGTTCGGCATAGGTGAAGTGCTCGTCGGCGGTTTCTCTCGCGATCTCGGCTTCGAAATCGGCGCACTTGCCGAGAAACTCGCGATATTCCTCATCGCGATCGGCATTGAAGCGCGCGATGACTTTTTCCTCCTGCCCGCGATCGAGCCCGACCGTTTCCAGCAGCACCGACTCCCCGGCCAGCTCGGCGATGTCATTCTCGAGCATCTTCAACCGGCGCAGATGATCGTCGGTCTTCGGCAGGAGGCAGACGCCGTTCTGCAGATAGACCGCGCCCATCGCCTTGATCTTACGCCAGACCGCAACGCGGCCCTTCGCGGGCTCGGGGGGCACCTTATAGGTCAGCAGCAACCAGGATCGTGTAGCCATGGCGCAGTTATGATGTTACCATCGTTACATGTCAATCGTTCACTACATTAAATCATTCGAGATCGAGATGCGGTCGGCGCATAGCTGTGTGATCCGGATCGCTGCCATTCTACTGGCGAGTATCGATCTGGCCGGGATGTTCGGTATTGGCGATCCCAAGGTCGATTGCTGGCTGGCCATCGCGGGGATATTCGCGCTTCCGGCATTCGCGATGGCCGTCCTGCTGCTCACGCCTCGGCGTTAAGCACTGGTTCCCGACGTGCCGACGCCTCGTCCTGTCGGCTCCGTCATATGATGGGCGACCCAGAGGAAGAGAGGAATGGCCGCAAGTTCCGTGATGACGCAGAAGGCGATCGTCGCGGTGAGCGATCGATCGTAGAGGAAGCCGATGGTAGCACTTCCCAGGAACCAGAAGACGCCGTAGCCCGCCGTGAACAGGCCGAATGCAGAGGCCCGCCGCGCGGGCGACACCATCGGCGCGACGGCCGCGGGGATGATCGACTCATGAACACCCATGCCGAGGCCCCAGACCGCGGCGCCGGCCAATGCCACCCAGAATCCACCGAGGAATACGAGTGGGGCAAAGGCCGCCGAGAAGATGGTAAGGCCGATCAGCAGCCGGAACCCGAACCGGTCGAACAGCCGCCCGAACACCAACGATCCAGTGCCGCTGACCGCCATCGCGATCGCATAGAAGATGGCGATCCATTCCCCGGGTACGACATGCGTCCGCGCGAAATGATAAGCGATGAGCGGATAGTCGGCGAAGCCGGCCGCGACCAGCGCTGCGCCTGCCAGATAGACATAGTATATCCGCGGGAAGGCACCGTCGACGACAGCGCCAGCTTTCTCCAGATCCTGGGGCCGCGGATAGAGGCGGCGGGCAACGAACACGAGTGTCAGATTGATCGCCGCCGGCAGCGCCAGCACGGCGAACGCCTCATGATAGCTGCGATGGTGGGCGAGGACGACCGCCATGACCAACGGGCCGAACATTGCGCCGAACTGATCCATCGCCTCGTGGATGCCGAACGCCCGGCCATAGCCTCCCGCCTGACGGGCGGCGTGCGAAAGCATGACGTCGCGTGGCGGGTTGCGGATCGCCTTGCCGACCCGTTCAAGAATGATCAGCACCGCCGCCATCTGCCAACTTCCGGTAAAGGCGAGCAGCGGCACCGAGATCATCTGGACGACATAGCCGAAGATGGTGATCGGCCAGAACTTGCCGGTGGCGTCCGCCCAGCGCCCGGAGACCAACCGCAGGCCGTAGCCGAGCAACTCGCCAAAGCCGGTGACCAGCCCCACAATGGTCGCGCTTGCGCCGAGCAGGGCGAGATAAGGACCAAGGACGCTGCGCGCGCCTTCATAGGTGAAGTCGGCGAAGAAGCTGAGCACGCCGATCAGCAGAATGAAGCGCAGCGCCGTCCTGCGCCCAGGCGAGTGATCGCTAGTGGGCGGTTCTTCTGGTTGGCTTGTTTCGACCATCGCCTTGATCCTTCAAGAGAGAAGCGCAGGCACCGCGGCGCTCCTGCCTGTTCCTTCCGCCATCATCATTGACCGTCATCCAGACCGACGGTCCGCCCAGCAATGCCCGCTGCATCAAAATATTCGGTTCCGCCGGCCGATTGAACCTTCAGGACGGTCGCAAACCCATTTGCTGCCGGATTGGCTTTGACCAGATTGCGCGGCGCGGCGACTGGTTTGCCGCCCACCAAGGCTTCGGTGATCAGCCGGCCCTGAAGCGAGCCTCTGGGCGTTACCGAAAGCCCGAGAAGATACGCGGCAGTCACCCCGATGTCGGCATTACTAACCGGCGCCGTATCAACCATCTGCTTGCGAAAATCAGGACCGATCGCCGCCATGAAGTTATGCGTGTCAGCGCGGCTGAAGCTTCCGTGCATGCCCTGGCCTTGCTGCAGCGTGGTGTCCGCGACCTGCGCCGAGCAGAGTTCTGCATCGTCGCACCCGGTCGAACGACTGGCGAAGCCTACGACGATCGACGGGCGAGGCGTCCGGGCATTACCGACCAGCTTGATCCGGCTGAGCGGCAACGTCCCCGGAATGGAGCCAAGCGCATCATCGACGAAGATGGACGTGGTATAATCCTGGCCCGTCAGGAAGGTGACGATCCGGGGCGCGATGTCCCGCGCATTCGTTCCCGGCAGATAAATGAGGTCGGTGCCCCCGTTGGCGGCCACGATAGCGTCAGGATGTGCGGGATCGGCACCCAGAAGTCCGTTTCCAGCCTTGGGATGCTGGCCCGCCGCGACATCGATGCGCCGCCCAAGATCGGCATCGTACAATGGCAGTGCGAGATCCTGCGCCAGATCGATCGCGAGGAATCCCGGCGGCAGGAAGCCTTCAGGTACATCGTTGTAGCGGATTTTCGCGGCGCCGCTCGTCGCGCTCTGCCGCGATATGGTGGAAAAGCCGTGGTCGGCGATGACGAGGATATTCGTCGTGCGCGCGAGGCCGAGCTGCTTGAGCGATCGACGCAGCGCGGCCAGCGCGTCATCGGCGTTGCGGATCGCGGCCATGGACGTCGGACCATTGATGCCGGGGGAAAGCTGGTTGAGGCTGTCGCCCTGGTTATGCTGCGTGCCATCCGGGTCGCGCGACCAGAACACCATGGCGAAAGGCCGGCCGGCTCGTTTGAAGCGGGGCAGCACCACCTTTGTCGCGACATCGACGAACCAGCGCTCCTGATCGAGATTGGCGGTCAACGTCCCGGGCGTGCGGGCGTCACCCGCCTTGCCGTTATCGCCCCTTCCTGGCGTCTGCGGCGCCAGGCCAGCGATGGCCAAGGCCTTCTTCACGTCATCCGCGATCGGAAGGCCGCCATCGCGCCCGCTATTATCATCCAGAATGAGCGTGCCGGTTCCGGTGCGTGCCGTTATGTCCTGGATGGCAACCGGACCGAGCTTGCCGATCGCGGCGGTGGATAGCCCCGCCGCATTGGCAGAAGCGAGGATGCTCGTCTCGTCGAGATAATTGCCCTCCAGCCGATCGTTGAGTTCGCCCAGCACGGCATCGTTCTCGAGGAACGGCGTCGGGCTTCCACCTACGGCCGAAACCGGAAAGCCGGTATAGATGGAGTTGGCGAAATCGCCGGTGTCGCCGAGCTGATGCCCGGTGGCGATGGCCGAGGCATTGGCGGTGGTCAAGGTCGGGTAGACCGAATGGCTGTTGCGCAGGTCCACGCCGTCGCTGCGCAGTTTTGCCATCGCGGGCGCCGTTGTGGGCGTGACGATCCGCGAGCGCAGGCCGTCGGCCACGAAGATGATGAGATTGTGGGGCACGGGCTTTGCCCGATGCCGGGCAGGCGGATGGGCAGCGGCGGCCTGAACAAGAAGGAGTCCGGCGATCGTTGATCCAAGCCAATATTTCCGCATCTTCTCTTTTCCCTTTTGCGGTTCGTTTATCCGTCAGACCCAGCCGCGCGCGAGCGCGACGATCATCGCGCTGCCGAGGATCATGCGATACCAGGCGAAGATCGAAAAGCCGTGCCGCCCGACGAAATTCACCAGCCAGCGCACGACGACCATGGCAACCAGGAACGAGGTCAGCAGCCCGATCAGGATCGGCACGGCATCGTCGACGGCGAGAATGGATCGGTTCTTGAAGAGGTCGAAGGCGGCCGCGCCGAACATCGTCGGTATCGCGAGAAAGAAGGAGAATTCGGTCGCGGTCTTGCGCTCGACGCCAAGCGCCATGGCCCCCATGATCGTGGCGCCCGAGCGGGAGACGCCGGGGATCAGGGACAGGAGCTGGCATAGGCCAACGCCGAAAGCACGTCGGGGCGCAATGCCCTCGACGCCGTCCGACGGCGGTCGGCGCCCGAGCAGTCGTTCGATCGCGAGAATCGCGATCCCACCGATGATCAGACTGATCGCCACCACCCAGGGCGAAAACAATACGTCCTTGATGAAATCGTGAGCGAGCGCGCCTACGACCGCCGCGGGCAGGAAGGCGAGCAGCACATTGACGACGAATCGGCGTGCGCCAGCATCGATGCCCATGCGGGACGCGACATCCCACAGGCGTCCCCGATAAAGCCAGCAAATGGCCAATATCGCCCCGACCTGGATGACGACGTCGAGAACCTTCGCCTGTCGCCCGGTATAGCCGAGCACCTGTTCGGCGAGGATAAGATGTCCCGTCGAGGATACCGGGATGAACTCGGTCAGCCCCTCGACGATACCGAGCACGATCGGCGCAAGGAGCGACTCCACGCTCATCGGCGCCGCGCGCTGCGCAGCGCGCTCACCGCCAGGATGAGACCCAGCCCCGCGAACAGCAGCACAGCTTGCCATGCCGACGGCAGCGCCAGTCGCCTGATACCAAGCGCAACCAGACCAACCCAGAGGACAATCGCCACCGCGAAGCTGCCATCATCGACGAAAAGACCGAACAGTTCGGCGAAAATATTGCGAACCCATCGCATGTCTGTCTCCTAGCCTTGCGTCCGGAACGGGCTCATCGCGGCGGACGCGCGGCACAGGCCTATCGAGGCCAGGGCGATGATCAGGAAACCCGCGCCCAGCGCGAGGAGCGAGTAATCCGCGCCGGGCCATGCGACGCCGATCCCTTCGCCGACCCAGAAAGTGCCGAACGCGGACAAGAGGACGCCGACGGTAAATTTAAGCGCATTCTCGGGGACGGTCGCGAGCGGCCGGTGCAGCAGCACCCCGAGTCCGACGACAGCGATCAGCGCGGCGGCAGCGCCGAGGCTCGCCGGGACGAGGAGATCCTTGCCGCCTGCAGCGAACGCGATGACGATGAAGACGACCTCGATGCCTTCAAGCATGGTGATCTTGAACGCGCTTGCCAGGGCGACTGCGTCCCAGCGCGAACCGGCAAGACCCTGCTGGCGCAGCGCGTCGGCCTCCTTGGAAAACGCGGCCATCTCGTCATGCAGCGGAACGACCCCCGCAGCGCGGAGGATCGCCTTGCGCAGCCAGCGCATCCCGAACAGGGTGAGCAGGGCCCCGACGACAAGTTGCACCATGGCCAGGGGGATGCGGGTCAGCGCCGGTCCGAGCGCGATCACCAGCAGCAACAGCAGGGCGAGCGCAGCGGCGCTCCCGCCCAGCGCACCGCGCCATCCGCGCACGGTTCCCACCGCCAGGACGACGGTCAGCGCTTCGACAAATTCGACGAGCGAGGCCAGAAAGGAGGCCACGATGGTTGGGACGGCGTGAACCCAGGCGTACATCAACGCGGACCTCGCGGCGACCACATGCAATTCTTGATCGGCTTACCCATCGTCCGCGACTCCGCCGCCCATCAGGTAGTATTTACTACAACATGCGCTGATTGAATCCAATCACTACATTGTCGTCCGATGGGTACTGGTCGCCGTGCTGCTGTCGCCCGGCGCGCGAAATCCAACAGGTTGAAGCGCCGACTCTTTTGTCGAACCAGCGGTCTGAGCGATCAATGTATCGCTGTGTCGACCTGTGCATATCGGCACGACGAGCGCCGGCCTTCGATCTGGCAACGGTTTACGACCTTGCTGTCGACGCTCCAGACCTTGACCTTCCAGGACGTCGGGCCTTTCCGTTCCATGGTCATATAGCCAAAGCCATCGACCCAGGAGCTGAACGCATCGACGATCGCACCCGGTCCCGGTGCGACATTGGCCGGCGGCTTGGCGGGCAGGGGCACCCTGTCCTCCTGCGTCCCCGAGAAGCCAGTGATGAATTGCGTGGGATGCGGACTCGAGAAGCTGAGCTGTTCCCAGACATGGACGTGGCCGGACAGCAACACATCCACGCCGGCGGGCAGCAGCAGGGGATTCAGCGTTTGGAAGACGGACTGGATGCCGCCGGTTCCGCCGTCGAGCGTGCCCGGCTTTTCGCCCCCGCTGATCGCAAGGATCGGCTTGTGGCCAGCTACGATGTTGTAGCTGGCCTGGCCGACCAGCCGGTCGAGTTCCACATAGCTGTCCCTGAACGGCGTAAACCGATAATCGTCTTGGCCGATCGGCTTGGTCCCCGATATCGCCAGGTCGAGGACGATGATCTGCGCGCTTCCACCGATCGGGATCGCATAGGGCGCGCTCGTATCGCCAATCTGATCCTGGGCGGGGTCGTTGCAGTCGCGCGTGGTTTCAAGCCGCCGCGGATCGAGAAAACGCCACCAGCCCTGACCGGCGCGCGAGCAATTCTCATGATTGCCCCGCACCACGATCCAGGGTGCAGCCTGGAGGAGCGGCGCGGCGGGGGCAAAGAAATCGGCATTCCACGCATCCCAGCCATAGCCCCAGGCTGTGCCGGCGCATCCGGTATTCCCGGCCGGGCATGGGTTTTCGCGATAGAGATAATCGCCGACATGAACCACCAGATCCGGCTTCCATGCCGCCGCTTTGGCAGCGATCGCCGCAAAGCGATACTGCTTGGGATCATTGCACGCCTGATAGGCGTTCTCGCTGGCCTTGAGCCGGCACCCGGTATCGCCAATGACAACGATGCGGCGGGCATCCTTTCGCGGTACCGGGATCGTCTGGCCGCCAATGCGCGCGCTGTGGGCGCCATTAGGGATGGTCGCCTCGCAGGTCAGCGCAGGAAAGGCGGAGGGTTTGCTCTTGTCCGGCCGAGATTGGGTCGGCCGGAGGGGCTCCGTCGCCGGGACGGCGCGCACGTGCATTTCCCGCGGCACCCCGTCGGTCGTCAGCGTCGGGCACGCAGTGTTCGTCGTCACGACCCGCGCGATAGCCGCACCGTCCGGGCCCATCACCACATAGGCGGCCTCGAGGGGAGCCTGGGGCTGAGCGATGGCCGGCACCGCAAGCCCGGGAGTAACCAACGAGACGGCAAGGGTGGCGACTCGGCGAAGGCTTCTATGTCCCAGCATTTTCAAAACTTCGCCGTGAGGCTGATGCTGACTTCACGGCCCGGCTGGAAATAATATTGATCGTATGGCGCGCCATTCACGGTGATGTTCGTGACCTTGGTGCTGTCGAACAGGTCGGAGACCGTGCCCTCAACCGCGAACCTCCCAAAATCATATCCCAGCGACACGATCGCCGTATTGTAGCCGGGAATGCGATAGTCTGGCGTCTGCGCGTCGTCGCCGTATTGCACACCGGTATATTTGTCGATCAGCGACGCCTTGATCCCGCCATGCCTGTAGAGAATCCCGCCAGCCGCGGTCATGAACGGGGCATTGGCCACCTGCAAGCGCGTGTCCTTGGTTTTAGCGTAATTACGCGATGCATTGGCAAAGAGCGCAAGACCATTGTCGAAAGCGTATGTTACCTGACCTTCGATACCCTTGTAGAGCGCGCCGCCAGAATTGTAGAACACGGTGTCGCCTGCTCCGTCCTTCTTGCTTTGAAACTTGTTGGTGAAGTCGATGCTATACACATCGGCGTCGATTGACAGATGCGAACCGTGATAGACGAAGCCCAACTGATAGTTCGTCGACCGCTGCGGTTCGACCGTGTTCTTGGCTGGATTTTGGATTTGCAGCACGTCAAGCGGCGGCGCCAAAAACCCGCGGGCATATTGGGCGTAGATCGCAAGACCATCGATTGGCTGATAGTTGATCGTCACGAACGGCAGCGTGTCGTCCCAGCTTTCGGAGAAAATCGCCGGTGCGTGCGTCTTCTGGTTGGCGATCGCGTTAACCGAACGGGTGAAGTCGATATATTTGATGCCAGGCGTGATCTTCAGATTTTCAAAAGGCCTGATTTCCAGCTCGGCGAAAAGCTGTTGCTGGTTGCCGCGTGAATCCTGATCGTAATTGATGTATTTGGGGACGCCGGCCGGCGTCTTTTGATTATAATCGAAGGCATTGGCAGCCGGACCACCCGCGGTTAGGTCATATTGATAGCGCTTGCGATGAGTGACGCTCCACTCAATCCATGCGCCGGTGGTCAATGTGGCCGGACCGAGGTCGATTATGGCTTTGGCGATGTCGCCATAAACCCGGTAGCTGTTGAGCTTGGTGTAGCCAGGTACGTGGCCGATGATCTTGGTTTTTCCATCCGCAGCGGTCACCTGATTGGGCGTTCCGCCGGTCACGTCCGCGGCCGAGAGCGTGGAATTGTTGTAATAATAGGTGTAAGTTCGGTTTTCGAACCGGGTGCCGGGCGCAATGTCGGCTTCCAACTTGACGATCTCGAAATCAGTCGTCTTGTCGGTGTAATTGTAGCCCTGATATTGTGGTGTCGTCGGATCGTTGTTGAGGCTGAACGTCTTGCCAAATTGTGCGACCTGCGCGAGCGTTGCGCCGTCATTGTCCGGCTGGTTGAAATGGTTCTTGTTGTAGGTCGACACCAGCGTCAGTCGCACGTCCGGGCCGATCGGGATCACCACTTTCCCGAACAGGTTGGTCTGGTGATAGGGCGAATAGGTCAGGCGGCCGTCAGTGCGGACATATTGCCCGCCGAGGAGAATCTGCGTGCCGCCGAGCTTGTCGATCGAACCAGACTGCAGCATCGCCCGGCCCAGGAACGTGTTGAAGGTGCCGTAAGCCGCGCGGAACGTCGCGCTCGGATCCTCACGCGTTGCCCGCGAGAACAGGTTGACGCTGCCGCCGAAGGTCGCCTGGCCAAGATTGCTCGCGTTACCCGGGCCGCGATCGACGACCAGCGTTTCCACCGTATTCGAGGGGAAGAAGGTATTGCTGTGATGTGTCGGGTCATTGGTGTCGCCGAACGGAACACCATCATAGGTGATGTTATACTCGCCGTCCTGGAAGCCGCGCAATTGCCCCTTGGATTCGCTGACACCGACGCCTCCATTGCTGCCCGTGTTTGAGAAGCTGGGGGTGATCAGTGCAAGCTGGTTGAAGTCCGCGGTCGCGGGCAACGAATCCTCGATGAACGAGCGCGAGACGATCGCCTGCGGCTGGGTCGTCGCCAGTGAAACCGTGACTGGGGCAATCTCATTGGCCTTGGTTGCCGTCACGACGATGTCACTGCCTTCGGCAATATCGGACTTTTGAGGAGCGGTCGCCTCGGGGGTGGCCTGGGCCCATGCGGGAGCGACCATCAGCATACTCGTCAGGGTGACACCCGAACAGAAACTCGCCTTCATCGCCTTCATCGAAATCCCCCTCTTGCCGAATGGACGATCGTTCGCGATGGCTTTTCCCCTTGAGGGCCGACCCGACCATTCGGCCGGTACGACACCAATGCGCTCTTTGGCGCAGTTTCAGGGGCAGACCGCGGCGATGTCGTCCAATTCCGATTCGTAGTATTTGCTACCTAGATTGGCGATGTGACAGAATCACTACACGCACCGGGTACGCGATTCGTGCCTCCCACCACATTTGAAACGAGCGCAGCGATGTCCGAGACCAGAAAGACCGATCTGCTGAGCGCGCGTATCGAAGCATTGCGCGACGCGCTGCCTGCCGCCGTGTTGCGGGTTGCCCGCTATATCGATCAGAACAGGGTGGCTGCGCTCGCGAGTTCAGCGACCGAACTGGCTCGAGCCATCGGAACATCCGATGCGACGGTGGTACGGGCTGCGAAAGCGCTGGGCTTTTCCGGGCTGCCGGACTTGCGGAAAATCATCGCGGAGAGCCTCGATAGCGGATCGACGCCAGCTGCAAACATGAAGCGCACTTTGGCCAGAATCGACGCGGGTACCGAACATGCGATCGATTTCGTCCTCGAAACCCATCAAGACGCGATTGCCGCGCTCAAGACCGAGGCCACCCGCCTCATGCTCATCGCGGCCGTGTCCACACTCAATTCCGCCCAGCGGATCGTCGTTTTCGGTATCGGTCAGTCCGGTCCATTGGCGCGCTATATGAGCATATTGCTCGGCCGGAGCGGCCGACGCTCTGCGACATGCGACGCCAGCGGCATCGCGCTCGCCGACCAGCTCCTCGATTTGCAGGCGGGCGATGCTTTGCTGCTGCTCGCTTATGGCGGTGCCTATCAGGAGGTGGAAGCAACGATCGAAGAAGGCCAACGGCTCGGCCTGCCGATCGTTCTTGTCACCGACTCGCTGGAGCAACGCCTGGCGGAGCGCGCAACCATCGTCGTGCCGGTGCGACGCGGTAAAGCCCGAAAAGTCGCACTGCATGCGGCCACGGTGGCAGCGCTCGAAGCGATCGCGCTCGGTCTCTCGGCGGTGGATCAGAAACGGTCGGTCGATACATTGAGTCGATTGGGCGCTCTACGTGAAACGATTTCACGACCGCGGAAGACGGGCAGGGGCTCGCGGCCGTCCCGACGCTGAAAGGCAAGTCCGTCGAATGGGCGCTCGATGAAATCAGCCTTTTCTCGGGTCACCACCAATCGAGCGCGCGCCGCTCAAGAGCGTCCGTGATGACGGCAACTCCAATTGTTGACTGGCGCCGCTAGACGCGGCGATCAGGCTGCCCTTCGCGAACGCGCAATTTCGCGGCCGATATTCCGCTTGAATAACGAGCCGCCGGTATAGTCTACAAATTCCAGCGAGAGCATATCCGGATCGCTCCGAAGGCATGTAAAACCGGAACGCGCGTTACAATATTCGGTCCCTTCTACGGCCTGAACAGGACGCACCTCGGACCCCGCTCCCGTTTGTATAAGGGATAGGCCATCGCGATCGAGAAATTGAAGATCGTGATCGTGCCCGGCAAGATATGCCTGCACGCCATGCCGCTTGAGGATCGGCTCGACCTGCGCGATCATTTCCGGTGTGTTTCCGTGCGAACTGCCGCCGGAGAAGATCGGGTGATGCCCCGCTACCAGTTTCCAGGGCGCGCGCGAGGCTGCGAGCTCGCGATCGAGCCAAGCCAATTGCGTGCGCGTGTCCTGCGTGAGCACATTCGCGCGGATCGGGCCATCGGATTCGGTCCGATATTTGTTCACCAGCGGCGATGTGTCGAGGATGAAGAGGTCCAGATGGGGGGCGCCGATGTCAACGCCCGCAATTTTGTAATAGCGGCTCGGCAGTCGCCATCGCTTGCTTGACCCCGCATATTCGAGTTGGGCTTGGGGATTGCCCCGATAGTCGTGATTTCCGAGGCTGGCATACCATGGCGTTTGCAGCGACGGCGCCGTGTAGACATGTTCGAACGAGCTTTGCCACTGCGGATCGTCGGCACTCTGAACACCATTATCGTAGAAATTGTCGCCGACGGTGACCACGAAACGGCTGCCAATCTGCTTGGCCGACCGGCCCATCGCGTCCGCTACATCTTGCTGATGGGATGCTCCGTCTCGACCCCAATCCCCTAGAACGAGGAAATTGACCGCCGGAGGCGCTGCCCGCGCGGGGATGCGCACGACCGCGGTGGCGGCAATCGCGGTCGCACCGATGATCGCTTCGCGTCGTGACAAAAGCATAGCAAGTCTCCCTTGCTGCCTCTTTGCAAGATTTAATGACGATTTAAAGATGGCAACTGCCAGCATGGGCAGGCCGAGATGTCATCATGCCGGCTGTCTTACACCGGCGGTGCTTCTCTGGGCGCGTAGCGACTTACTGACGAGCTTTGCATTGACTGTCTCAGCCGTCTCGTACCGTAGCTGCGTCGAGATGCGGAAAGCAGCCGCATGTCCGCTTAAGCGGGGCCGTCTCAGGACGACGAGGTCTTCGACTTGAGCGGGAATAAGGGGGCGGGCGCCTGCTTGGCTGGCGCTCCCGATGGCGTCGCTGCGGGCCTTACCGTCCAAACCTCGTCCCAGTCGCCCGGGTTCTTCATGGCGTTTTTCATCACCATATATTGCGCATCGACCGCAGTAAGGGTCGGTGTGGGCTGGTCCGCAATCCACCCGATCAGGTCATGCAGACGCTCCAGCAGCCCTGAAAGGCCTTTCCGTGAGCCGCTACGACGCTGCAGTTTCTGCTCTGCGGCCAGAATGGTCTCGGCGCTGATCGCATTGCCCGCCGCCCTGGGGCCGGCATCGCAGAGTCGATCAAGGAGCTCGATCGCCTTGCCCCAATACCAGTCGCCCTTGTTATCGGGTGCCGCTCGCGCGCAGGTGATCAGCAAATCGCTGGCCAGGCGCGAGACCTGATCGAACTCCTGGGGACGAACAGATCCCAACAGCCTGTCCATTAACGGGGCCGAAGCCGCGCTCGTGACAAACGGCTGGGCGGAAAACGCATAGATGCGCTCCCACGTCGACTCGGGAAGCCAAGCACGATCGCGATCGCGCCGAAGCTGAGGTACGATCTCCTGTGCGAAACACGAGCGAACTATCTCGGCTCGCAAATTGTCGCATTGATCGTTCGTGCCGACGATCCGCGGCGCGAAGATTTTGAGCTGCTGTCGCTTATTGTCCGGCAGGCTGTCATTCAGTCGGACGGCGAAAGTCCGGATGAATGGTGATGCGGTCCTCGGATCATCCCTGTGTCGTTCTCCCGCCAACAAGGCGACGAACGTCATAACGCAAAGGCGGTTCGATCGTGGATCGCCACGGCCGGGGATCAATTCGACGCGCTCGAAAAGGCGCTCCAGGGATTGTGAGGTGGGAATCGCCGGCTGGGCTGCTTGCACGACATCAATCTCCTACCGCTTTTCTTACTTCGCAGTAGGAGTCATCAGCCGCGGCGAGCGCGGCGGTTATGGGGGACTCCATCCCCAACCTCGACATGATACTCGGCTTGCCCCTTGTGGGTCAACAGACATCCACAAGGCGCTTCAATCCATGAGATCTTCGAGCAAGAACAGCCGCGCGTTTGATGCAGAATTGCCACACCGCACCTCTTTTCGCTGCGATGCAGCAAAAAGTTCGATTTTGGTCCGCCTCGACGATTGACGGGTGTCACGCTCTTCTGCATATGCCCGCTCTGGCAATGGATTTCTGCCGGGCTCACCTGAGCCGAACCGCCCATCCGGGCTGATGATTCCTACCGTTTGCGGCAACGCAATATGCGGGGGAATCGTGCGCGCTTCGTTTTCGAATCTATTTCACCAGTTCAATCTGGCTGCCTTCATCCGGACGCAGCATGACCATGCTGTCTCGGTTGCGCGCTGGACGATCGTCCTCGTTCCGATGGCGATCGCCGTTGGCTCGCTGTGCGCGGCGTTCCTCTGGAGCCTCGATGTCGCGACACGGACGCGCTTTGCGCACCCTTGGCTGCTGTTCCTCCTCCCGGTCGGCGGATTTGCCATCGGCATGTTGTACCATTGGATGGGCAAGAGCGTCGAAGGTGGCAACAATCTCATCGTGGACCAGATCCACGAGCCTGGCGGCGGCGTCCCGTTGCGGATGGCACCCCTGATCTTCGTCGGCACTGTCGCGACGCATCTCTTTGGCGGTTCGGCAGGTCGAGAGGGCACGGCCGTTCAACTCGGAGGCAGCCTGGCCAGCGCCGCTGGTCGCTTCTTCCGTCTCGATGAGTCGGGAGTCCGCATCATCCTGATGGCTGGCATCGCCGCCGGCTTCGGTGCCGTGTTCGGCACACCGCTCGCCGGTGCCGTATTTGCGCTGGAGGTTCTGGCTGTCGGAAGAATCGAATACCCTGCGCTCGTACCGTGCCTCGTAGCAGGTATCGTCGGCGACTGGACCTGCCATCAGTTGGGCATCCACCACGGCGCCTATCACATCGATTATGTATCGGGCAGCGGCGGCTCGTTGATGACGGAGCCTCTCCTGCTGGCCAAGGCCGCACTCGCCGGCATCGCGTTCGGACTGGCGAGCCTCGTCTTTGCCGAAGCGAACCACAATCTCGGCGCCTTTTTCAAGCGGCTGTTCCCGTTCGGACCGCTTCGTCCTTTCGTTGGCGGTCTGCTCATCATCGGCCTGGTCTATGCGCTCGGCACTCGAGACTATCTCGGGCTCGGTGTGTCGGCACCCCCGGGAGTGCCGACGATCGCAGGCTTCTTCTCAGCGCCGGTCGATCACTGGAGCTGGCTCCTCAAGATGGTGTTTACAGTCGTCACGCTCAGCGCCGGCTTCAAAGGCGGCGAGGTCACGCCGCTCTTCTTCATCGGTGCCGCACTGGGGAACGCTTTGGGTGGTTTGCTCGGCGCTCCTATCGACCTCTTCGCGGGGATTGGCTTCGTCGCGGTCTTCGCCGGCGCCACCAACACGCCGCTCGCCTGCACCATCATGGGCATCGAGTTGTTCGGCGCCACCAACGCCGTTCCAATCGCGGTCGCGTGCTTCGTGTCTTATCTCTGCTCCGGACACAGCGGAATCTATCTCTCCCAGCGCATCGCAGTGCCCAAACACGACAAGGGTTTTGTCGTCCCTGATTCAACGCTTCGTGACGCGAGAGCCGCGCGGTCGGCGCTCACCCTTGCACAATTCCTTCCTTTGTCCCCCCTTCTCAGCAATGAAAGCGAAAGTGAACACATGTCTTACCCTCATGAAGTAACTCCCGCCGAGATCGGCATGATCCGGATTTACATGAAGCCATCCGACAAAGTGGCGAGGGCAGGGGCGCGTTCACTCTGGTCGGCAAAGC
This sequence comes from Sphingomonas pollutisoli, assembly GCF_029167165.1. Lineage (NCBI taxonomy): Bacteria > Pseudomonadati > Pseudomonadota > Alphaproteobacteria > Sphingomonadales > Sphingomonadaceae > Sphingomonas > Sphingomonas pollutisoli. The sequence goes on along the minus strand of NZ_JARFNJ010000022.1, from coordinate 305 downwards.
CGCTGTACCGGGTCTTGGTCGCGACCGCCAAGGACGACGGCATCATGAATGCCGTCGCGCACCACACGCACTATGGCTATAGCAACCATGGCCCGGTCCGCCAGAACGGCGCCGAAATCGCCGATCCGCATCTGACCATGTGCGTCGAACTCATCGGTGAACGCGACAAGCTCGAGTTGTTCTGCCGGCGACACGGCGACCTCCTCTCGGACAAGGTCATCGTCTACAAGGGGTCACTACACGAAAGTACGTTTTACGTACGCTAAGTGCGAACGAACCGGCAACATCACGGCTTGGCGGTCGCG
>NZ_JARFNJ010000021.1:0-39750 GCF_029167165.1 Sphingomonas pollutisoli | reverse complement strand
GACTACGCCGCGCTCCTCCGCATTACCGCTTCCTCGCGATAAGCGATCTTATGCGCAGCTCGCCATAAGATCTCCCAGGCGTCGGCATAGGTGTCGTAAATCTCGATCTGGGCCGGAGTCAGCTCGTGCTTGAGGATGTCATACTCGACGCCGGCGAAGCTCAGCGCGCGGGCCATGTAGAGGCCAGTCGCCTTGAGGTCGCGAGCGACAAGCTCCATTGCAGCGATGCCACCCTTGCGGATGCTGCTGATGAACTGCTCGCGGTCGGCAAAGGCGGTCTCCGGACCCCACAGGCCGAGGCGAACGGCGTAAGCGAGATTGTTGATGTCTGAGGCACCCGTCGCCGAGGCGTAAAGCACGCGCGCACTGGGTAGGTAGTTCTGGAGTAGCACGCCGCAAATGCCCTGCTGCGATCCCTCCTTCGCGCCGAGAGCGCCCTCCCCGCCTGCGACACCGCCCATCTCATGGGCCTCGTCGAATGCGATGACGCCCTGATAGTCGGCACCCGCCCAATCGGTGATCTGCTTTAGCCGGCTGTGATCGCCGCGCAGGGATCGCAGCGTGGGATAGGTGACGAGCAAGACGCCCTGATCGAGTTTGATCGGTTCATCGATCTTCCAATTGGAGATGGGCTGGATGTCACCACTGAGGCCACCCAGCGCGGTCCAGTCCCGGCGGGCATCTTCGAGCAGCGGCGCGTTCTTGGTCACCCAGATGTTGCGCCGACGCCCTTGCAGCCAGTTATCCAGGATACAGGCAGCGATCTGGCGGCCCTTGCCGGCGCCGGTGCCATCGCCGAGGAAGAAGCCCTTGCGATAAGCGTCACCATCTTCGGCGAGGGTGAGACCGACGCCCTCCTTGTTGGGTTTGAAGCGGCCGGGGATAGTCTGGGACCAGGCGTGCCCTGCATAGACCACGGTCTCGAGCTGCGATGCCGAGAGCAGCCGCTCGGCAACGGTGCGCTCGGGCAGGCGAGGCACGTAATCAGGAATCGGCGCTGGGATTGACCCCATCGCGACCGATTCAACGAGCGCTGTTGGATGTTCGCCGGCCTTGTCGAAGACGATACGGCTTGGCCGGTAAGGGAGATAGACGCCGGTCTGATCGAGGAGCGGTGCCGGCGTGTCGAGCTTGGCATAGTCTACGGGCAAGACATCGTTGCGAGCGGGCGCGTGATAAGGGCGCGGCTCTGGCCGACTGCTTTTGACCGCTCGGAACATCGAGACGCCACTGGAGCGCTTTGGGATCGGAGCCGGCAGGTCGGCGCGCGCAGGTGCTCGTTCGTGGATTCTCAGCGCTTCGAGCAGCTCGGTGACCGAAGAGCGTTGGATGATTGCCGGCGGTGTCTTGCCCGGCAGCTTGTCGATCACGAACAAGCGAACCGCGATTGATGTGCCATGCTTCAGATAGCATTTCTCGAGCCGGATCGCTGTCCTGACGGTGACATCGCGCAGCACGGTCTCGTACTGATCGCGCATCCTGGCACTCGGTCCGAACCAGTCGGGCATGATTGCGACGAGACGGCCGCCAGGCCGCAAGCGCCGCAGTGCGGCCTGCAGGTGGCGCACCGCGGCATAGTCGTCCACCCCTCTGCCCAGTGAGCGCGAGAAAGGCGGATTCATAACGATTAGCGTCGGGCGCTCGGCATTACTGAGGGAGGAGTTGAGGGTGGCGCCGTCGTGGCCGGTGACGTTCGAGTCCGGGAAGACATCGGCGAGGCGCCCGCGGCGCACAGGGTCAAGCTCATTGAGGTGCAGCGCCCGGTGCGCGCCGAGATGAGCGACGAGCAAGCCATTGCCAGCGCTCGGTTCCAGGATGACGTCGTCAGGTTGGACGTTGGCGAGCAGAACCGCAACGGCGCCGATGTCGACCGGGGTCGAGAACTGCTGCCACTCGATCTGGTCTTCGCTGCGGACGGTCTGGGTCGGCAGGCGGGTCGCCAAGTCGATGATCGGGCGGACATCGTTGAACGAATTGAGGGCCCGGTCCGAAGCGCGGATGTGCAGGGCAAGGGCGTGCTCGAGGACTTCGAAGCTTTCGCGCTGGGTCCACCGGCCTTCCGCATCGGATCCGCCATAGGCAGTGACCATCGCATCGTTGAGATGGCGACGCGTGATCGTCTGTCCCGAGTTCAGTCGTGGAAGGAGCTGGCGCGCGGCTTCGCGATCGGCACGATTGGCCGCGTGGAACAGGTCGGTCATCTTGGGGTCTCCTGCGTAGCTGCACCCTCGGCAGCATCACGCTCTCGACCCCCCTCCCCTTTTCCGGTGCGGGACGCCTAGCTCCGGCCCCGCTGAGCCTCAGCGTCCAGGGCCTTGGCCCAATCCTTGAATTTCAGTGGGGGCGGAAAGCGGCGGATCGCGAGGCCAGGTCGGGTATAATGCTCTTCGGCCTGAGCAGCAGCGCGCCTTCCCTCGGCATCATTGTCTTCGGCAATGAGCAAGGTGGTGACGCTTGCCGGGATGATGAGTTGGTCCAGTCGCCGGGCTCCGAGTGACGCCCAACAGGGGATATCGTTCAGACGCGTGAATGCGTCAGCGGTCTCGAACCCTTCGGCGATCGCCAGGGTCGAGCCCCCTTCCCTACCCCGCCAAGCGCCCGACATCGGCGTGCCGAGCATGACCTTGCGAACATAGTCAGCACTTTCGGCATCGAGGAAGATTCGCTGGATCGCGACGAGCTTCCTGATTTCGCGCACCGCGATGAGCAGCGCGGGCAAAAATACCGTCTTCGGCTTTGGGAGATACGGGCAGCGCGGATGGAAGCGAATGTCAGGCGGAGGTGGCAGGAGATTGCGGCGCGCAAGATAGCGCTCGGCAAGCGTGCCCCGGACGTCGATCGCTTGATCCCAGATTCTCTGGACATTTGCAGCGCGTGGAGGGTTCGCCGGGTCGGGCGGCGTATAATGCTGGCCAGGGCGAACGCGACGAAGCTCGCGGAGCACATCGTCCCGGGAGCATCCGGCGAAACAGGTGACGAGGATGCCCCGGTCGCCTTGGCGGATCGATAGGCTCGGATCGCTGTCGGCGTGCGCAGGGCAACGGCACATCGCGACATAGCCGCTCCAGGTGCCGCCAAGGGCTCCGACGATATCGACAAGCTCCTGTGAGGGACGTTTGGCTGTAAGCGGCATAGTTCTACCTCCTGCTTACAAGCTCGGTCCCCCCTTCCCTCTTTTCCTTGGTCCGATCATCGAGGACAGACTCCCCCGGCGCCGCGCTCGCGCGAACGGCTCGGAGATCATCGGTCACTCGTCAGGCCGGTTCGCTCGGCGCTCGGCGTAACTGATGACGAAAGCTTCCCAGACGCGCAGCCACTCGGTGTCGGTGCGGTCTTTGGTGAAATTCGGGCATCCCTTGCGGAAAGCAGCCGCCATATCGTCGACAGCCCAGGGTTTTCCCTTGGTCAGCCCGATCTGGCGAAACACTGCCTCGCGCGCGCCGTAAGCCAATGAGCCGGTTGGAAACGCCAGGAGCGGTTCTGCATCTTTCGAAAGGGCGGTCGTCACGTCGCGACGCACTTTGACCGATGATCTCGGTGCCGTTTCCGGTGCTGCTGGCCCAATCAGTCGAAGGTGGGGCCCGACGAGCTTGCGCTCCATCGGCGCGGGCGAAGGGTGCAAAACCACTTTCCGGCCTGAGAGATCGACGTTCGCATTCGGATAGACGGCCGAGACGATCTGCATCGTCTCGCGGACTGTCTGGCGGAAACGCTTGCTGTCGGCCTCGTTGCCCAAGTGCTTGGCGAGTTGGTCCCAGGAAATGACCTGTCCCTTGTCCGAGCCGATGCGCGGCAGCCGGTAGGCAAGGTAGGTGTAAAGGTCGAGCGCCGTCGGCGTGCCCTTGAGCTCGCGGATAGCGATCTCGTTCAATGGGACGGCGTGATCAATAAGGTGGCTGTAAAACGCCTCCGACATTCGGATTTCGCGCGCAAATGAACCGTTCTTGTCGAGCGAACCTGCATATTCGTTCGAGATTTTAACATCGCGAACAGCGAAGGCGTTGTCATCAGTCTCGGTCCCATCCCACCGAATCTGCCATTCGCAGGCCAGCAGCCGATCAACCTGCTCGCGCATGAGATTGGCAGTGCCACGGGGGCCGTAAGAGACCGTCTGATAGCCCAGTCGCCGCATCCACTCGGTGAAGTTCCTGCCGAGATAGACGTCGCGCGATTGTTTCATAACCGCTTGCGACAAGAGATAGATCAGTGCGACGCGGGGGTAAGCACCGTACGGCACGCCAAGACTTCGCATGACCGACTTGCCGTCGACATTTTGGAGGACAGGTCTTGGGTTGATCGCGAGCGCGTATTTGCCGTCTTCGCGCACGATCGGCTGTGTGTCGTCCTTCGGTCGCTTGGTCGGCAGCGACATCGCACATAGCGCGGAATGGAGGAATGCCGGGACCGGTTCTTCGTCTTGGACTCGGAGAAAGGCGTCGAGGGTGAGCTGGGTGCCGGCGGTCGTGGCGAGTTTGCGCACGCCTTCTTCGCCGCCGTTGAGCATGGCTAGTGCGTATTGGTGCCCGAGCGGCCTATGCTGATCCCCATTCATGGTCTGCCCTTCCCCCCGAATCTGCCGGGGGCTATGATGGGCATGTCTCAACAGGTTTGGAGAGCGAAATCAACCCTGTTGGCAGTTTGGGAGGGAAAATGGCCTCCAGACCTGCAAAAACACCGATGATGTCGGTGCCGTTTTATCCGCCTGACCACCCTTCCCTCTTCAAATTCGAAAAATCAAAGCGATTCGCGAATCGGTTTTTCTTAGGTTGATTCTAGTAATAGGTATGCGCTCTGACATCATCGGTCAGCTCGCACCGAGATCATCGTTTTGATGCACCGAGATCATCGGAAGGTACCGAGATCATCGGTAGTTATCCACAGGCGGCAGTTCTGGTCGGCGATTCGGTCTGACAACTGGCGATCGAACCAGTTTGGCTCCGAGATCATCGGTCGAGATGGTCTGCGCGTTGGCCCGATAACTTGCCAGAGGGCAAATGGCTCGGAGATCATCGGTCATGTTGTAAGTCTGATGGCCATTTTGTTGCTCAAAACTGCCAACGCGGCTATTGTGGGTCACCAAACCCACAGAAGCGGAATCCGATGGCCACTGACGCAACCCTAACTCAACCGGATGACCTGATCGAGGGTGGTCTGGATGTCCTTCACAGGAAAGCGCTGACGATCCTCAAACGCATCCGCGATAGTGCGGTTGATCCCGAGACCGGCCAAAAGCGCGGTCCTACCTTTCCGATCTCGAAGGCTGCCTCCCTGGTTGGTCGAACGGCCTCGGCAGTCCGCGAAGCAGAGCGCGACGGCCGCCTGCCGGAGCGGGAACGGACGGGATCTGGCCACCGCCTTCAATATACGCTGGAAGAGCTCGATCACATGCGCGAGGTGTTCGGCACGCGACCTTGGCGCGAGCCGACGGACATGCCGGCCATCATCTCGGTCTGCAATTTCAAGGGCGGCGTCGGTAAGTCGACGATCGCGCTGCATCTTGCTCAGCATTTCGCGATCCATGGCTACCGCGTCCTCTTCATTGACTGCGACAGCCAGGCGTCGTCGACGATGATGTTCGGCTATCGACCCGATGTCGATCTCGAGGAAGAGGACACGCTCTATGGGCACTTCCATAATCCAGAGTTGCTCGGCGTACGGAAGATCATCCGCAAGACGCACTTCCATAATCTGGACCTGATTCCGTCGAACCTGAGGCTCTACAATCTGGAATATGAGATCGCCGGTTACATGGCGAAGAACCAGAACATGGAGATCATCGACCTCATTGCCGAAGCGATCGACACGGTGGTCGAGGATTACGATATCGTGATCATGGATCCGCCGCCAGCGCTCGGCATGGTGTCGATGGCGGTTCTCCAGGCCGCCAACTGCATGGTGATCCCGGTGCCGCCAAGCCTGGTGGACTTCGCATCGACCGTTTCCTTCATCGACATGACGCGCACTACGATGAAGCAGCTCGAGACGATCGCAGGCCGCGGTCGCCCGGCATATAACTTCATCAGGCTGGTCGGCAGCCGCGTTGATGAAAGCAAGTCGATGCACCGTGAGGTGCTCTCGATGATGCGGCAGGTATTCGGTGGTTCTATGACGCAGTCGGTGATGGTGACTAGCGCTGAAATCGACAATGCTAGCTCGCGCATGAAGACGGTGTTCGAACTCGAAAAACCGGTCACATCGCATGAGGTTTACAATCGCTGCATGAGGCATCTGAACGACGTTTGTAAGGACATCGAGCAGGATGTCTTGCGTACCTGGGCGAGCAGGGCAGGGGGCAAGGTTTGAGGGCAGTTGCCACGTGGCAACTAAGGAATAAAAGATCGTAGAAACAATAGATTGAGCGAAAATATTATGCAAAGCCGTCAGTCGAAATTACCCCATCGGAAGGTGCCCAGTGCAGATGAGTTGCCACGTGGCAACTCGGGCTTCTCGAGAGGGTCTAAGGCGGCCAAAAGTGAAGAAGGAAAGGGCCGATGAGCAAGGGAAATAAGGGCTTCGGCTCGCAATTCACGGAAGGTCTCGACGATGAGGAAAACCTCGACAAGTCGAACCCCGCTGAAGGTATCATGGCGAGCCGCAGCCAAACGCTGGCGCGCATCGCCACGGGCAAGTCCGTGGCTGATCGGACCGAGTGGGTAGACCCCGCGAAATGCCGGCCCTGGCGGATGCACAACCGCGATCTCGATCATCTGTCGGAAGAAAGCTGCCGCGATCTGATCGACTCATTCTTGTCTGCCAAGAAACAGCGGATCCCAGCGATCGTCCGCCGGCTGAAGGATGACCCCGAGTTCGATTACGAGATCATCGCGGGCGTCCGGCGCTGGTGGACCGTGAAGTGGCTGCGCGCTCACCATCATCCCGAGTACGAGTATCTGGTGACGATCCAGAGCGTCACAGATGAGGAAGCGTTCCGAGTTTCGGACGTCGAGAACCGCTCGCGCAAAGACATATCGGATTGGGAGCGCGCTAAGGAATATACGATCGCGTTGGCCGAATTCTACGAAGGGTCGCAGTCACAGATGGCCGACCATCTGAACCTGTCAAAATCCTGGCTGAGTCGATTGCTGGATGTCGCGCGACTGCCAGAAGAGCTGGTCGCTGCGTTCTCTGACACGCATGACATCACGGTTCGCGTGGCTCGCGACATCAAGCCGCTTGCTGGCGATGCCAAGATGCTCGCCAAGATGCGGGAGGAAGCTGAGCGGATCGAGGAGGAGCGCACTAAGAGCGGCTTGAAGATTAGCGGGCCCGAAGTTGCCAAGCGTCTGGTAAAGGCGACGGTTCAACCTGCGGCGAAGGGGGCGGCCGAGACGGAGCTTACCGGTAAGGGCGGCAAAGTGATCCTGCGATACACCAAGGCGAGGGGAGGGGGCCTCACCATCAAAGTGCCCCCCAAGGCGGACGCAACCCCCGCCGAATTGCTCAAGGCAATCGAAGGCGTCTTGGCGCAACGGTAGCCATTCGACGGCCATTGTGCCGAACGGTATCCTCAGGTGGTTGAGTTGTACTTTTCAGCGATGCTGCCGATTATGGAGTGTCTCATGCGGCCGCCAAAATGCTGACGGATAAAATCGCCCGCGTCCCGGGTCTTCGCTCCGACGAAGTTCTGCGCGTGACCGACGGTAGAGCGGTTCTGCCTTAGGATGAGTTCCCGTTCCGGAAGCGCTGCGATGCGATTGGCTAGCGAGCGAGATCCGGCGGCGACGAAGAGCTTGTTCGGCGCAATCGGGAGCGTGACATATGAGGAGCGATCGCCGAGCCAGGCGAAACTGGTGGGGACGTCGAGCGGCCAATCGGACACCCAGAATTCTCGCCGGTTTGTGGTCGTGACCACGCGCCAGTCCATGTTGATGAATGAGCGTCCGCGCTCTGCATCGTCGATGACAGTCCTCAAGATTTCCATCTGTAGGGCGCTGACGGCTTCGGGCGGCAGGTCGACAGGCTGGTCGAGGCCAAGAATGGCTTTGCCACCCTCGGGGCTGACCAGGGCGCCCACTGCCTCTTTTAGTCCGCGCATGTCGAGCGGCGTTCGAAACCAGAGCGACATGACGAAGCGGGCCCAATCCGAGCACTGGGCATCGCTAAGCTCTTTGATTTGCCCCTCTAGCAGCAGCGTGTGAACCTTCGCCGCTGCATCGTCGACGACCTGCATGAACAGCGTCTCCATTTGCTGGGCATGCTCAGGCGGGAAGCCGATAGTTTTGTAGAGGTCGTCTTCGAAACACACGCTCTTGGGAGAGGCTGGCTTGCATTCGATCTCGCCGATGCGATTGCGCCAGTAGCGCAGCAGCATATCTCCGTCCTTCCATGCCTTCAGCAGAAATTCCGGAACGAAATGGTGGCGCGATGGTGGATTCTGCGGCCTGGACTGCATGAGCTAGACTATCATTCGCTCGCCTGCCGACGCCAAGAGCTTTCGGGCGCCTTGCGGGGTGACGTTGAGGAGCGTTGCGACGGCGCGCGGCTGCAAACCAGGATAGCTCATGAGCAGGCGCGAGAGGAGAGGAGCCTTGCTTCGCTTGGTGACATCGGACGAGCGGGCAGCCGCGATCGAGCGCTCGATCCGGTCGAGATCGAGCAAGGCCGAATCGACCGCTTTGTGGAGAGCGGTCATCATGGTCTCGGCAAGCGACGCTGGTGAGGGCGGCAGGAACTTAGGTAGCAGGATAAGCGAGGGTATGACCCTCGTCGTAAGGCGTGCCTGCTGGAGCAGGCGGGGCACGGTCGTGGCGATGAGCCAGTTGCGATCACGCGCGCGCGGTGGCAAATCCCAGGATCGACCGTCGATCGTTACCACCTCATAGCCAGCCTCTTGTCCGGTCTCGGTTAAGGCCGACAGTTCGAAAACCCGTTTGGCGATCCCGAACAAGCCAGGCGGGCTGAGCGGGGCATCGGCCGCCTCACGGATGGTCCGCCACATGGGCCCGAAATGGGCCAGGTCATCTCGGCCGTAGGCCTCTGCCTCGATGCGATCATCCAGTACGGAGCGCAGCACGTTAAGCGTGGCGCGCAGGACAGGGTCGCGGGTATCTTCATCGCGGCTGATGGCGAGGTGGAAGACCGCCGCAACTGAGATAGGGTCGTTGAGACCCTCAGGGGCGCGGGGAGGGGGGCTTCTACCCGCAATCCAGTCCTGGAGGGACCGAACGTCAATCGGGACGCCGGCGAGGCCCGCCAGCGCCACGGCGCCCTCGAGCCGCGATCGGGCGAGGAAAATATCCGCGCATGTGCTACTGTGCAGCCGGCCATCGAGGCGACCGAGCAGCAACATCGTGTCATCGAAATGGCCGATCCGAGCGTGTTTCATGCGGCATCGATATCGCACGGCGAGAAACCAAAGTCAGCAGTTGGTTTCTCTCCCTGATCTTGTTCAAATATGGACATGCGATAATTGCACTTATCACATAAGCGTGATTGACGCCTTTTTATAAGTTGGGGTACAGCAATCAGCATGGAGGCCAGCAAACCAGAAGGGCATACAGGACCTGAAACCGGCGAGTTTGATGCCACGGAGAATGTGACCGTCGCTTTGACGCCCGCGGCGATGCCCGAGCTTGCGTGGACCGTTACCCAGATGCGCGCTGAAGGACGCATAGTGATCAACGCCGATCTGATTGCCGCCTATCAGGCGGCCAGTTCGCCCCATTCAATCCGGGCGCTGAAATCGGACCTCGAGGCATTCGACCTTTGGTGCCGGCGCATGAAGCGGGTTGCGTTGCCGGCCACACCCGAGATCGTCGCCGACTATCTCGACGCGCGGGCAGGGCAGGGGGCAAAGCCGGCCTCGCTCGGCCGCTACAAGGCGTCGATCGCCAAGATCCATCAGCTGCTAGATCTCGGGGATCCTACCCAGGCTGATCTCGTGAAGCTGCGGCTGCGCGCGATCCGGCGCGAGAAGGGCACGGCGCAGGCCCAGGCACGCCCGTTGCGCTTCAAGGGGCCAGTGCGAGATGTGGAGCGCGACAGTCCGCGCGGGCTCAACGTGCGGGCATTGCTGGAAGCCTGCGCGGACGATCTGCCAGGTCTGCGTGACCGGGCGCTGTTGTCGGTGGCCTATGACACGGGGCTGCGCGCATCAGAGCTCGTGGCGATCAGGGTCGAGGACATTCTTGAGGCGCTAGATCCGGAGGCGCGCCTCCTCGCCATTGCGCGCAGCAAGGGTGATCAGGAAGGCGAGGGGGCCACAGCCTATCTGTCGCCTCGGTCTGTGCGGGCCATTGCGGCGTGGAGAGAGGCTGCAAGCATTGACGAAGGGCCGTTGTTCAGGCGGGTGCAGGTGCGCCGTTATAAGGCGCGGGCAGCTGTGAAGGGCCGGTCGATCGACAGTATCTCGGGCCGGGAGACCTGGGATCTGCGCAAAACGCTGCCCAAGCCCGCAGTGAAGGCGCGGGTCGAATATGACATCGGTGCTGCGGCGCTACATCCGGGATCGATCGGGCCGATCTGGCGAGCCATCATTCAGCGCGCGTTCGATCGCGGGGCGTTGGGCGACCTGACCGCTGATGATCTAGATCGCCTGCTTAAGGGAATAAGCGCTCATTCGACGCGGGTAGGTCTTAATCAGGACCTGTTCGTCGCGGGCGAAGATCTGGCCGGGATCATGGACGCACTGCGCTGGAAGAGTCCCCGCATGCCGCTCGCCTATAATCGCAATCTTGCTGCCGAAGCAGGAGCCGTGGGTCGTCTTGCGCGCAAGCTTGAATGACTTGGCCTGGGACAGTGCTGCCGTTCCAAATTGATAGATCGGATGGCAGCTCCTGTCTGGAGCCGACATACATCGTTTGCCTGACTGGCATCACAGATCGGCAGAAAGTGGGCCGTTTTCGGACTGACCGGTTTTGAGTGTGGAACGTCGGAAATGGTCATTCAGCTCAAGCTGATGTCAAGTTGCTTAAATACGTTGGTGAGCGGGCGAAGAGATTGGAATGTGATTACATCTTCTCTTTCAAACCCACCCGGATCAACCACCAATTGACCGGATAGCTGGTCGCGAAGCCGCCGAGCATCGCGAGCTGCATGGCGAACCAGAATTCGGGACTGGCGACCCGAGCGATGCCGCCGAAAGCGTGGCTGAACCAGCCGAACTGGATCAGCGCCATTCCCCCGTACATGCCGACCTGCCACGCGCTGATCGAGAGGATGTCGGCCTTCAGCGCGGCGACGATGCCTTCGCCGACCGAGAGATCGCGCATCGGCTTGATCGTGAAATACTGGAAGACGATGCCCAGTCCGAAGGCGAGAATGAAGTCAGGGATCCATACGGCGAAGGTCTTCTCGGCGAACAGGCTGTGCCAGCCGAACCAGACCGCGATCGTCGGCACGGCAAACGTCAGCCATTCGGCGATGATGTCGCCAAGCGTGCAGCCTGCGCCGCAATGGCTCGATCCCTTCAGCACCATTGCCGCGAACGGCGGCTTGGCCTGATCTTGCCCCGCCGCCGGGGCGCGTCCCCAAGCGTAATAGGCCGCCAGCCACAGCAGGCTGCCGAACAGGGCGGTGGCCGGCCAGACGATCGCCATGATCCACATCTTCTGCGGTCGTCGCATCTCGTCGAGCGCGATAACGATGGCGCACGCAAACCCGAGCCCCAGCGACAGGGTCGCCAGCGTATGCAGCCAGGCCGGGAAAGCGCCGAAATCCATCATCTGTTCTTTCGTTCGAGAGATTTGCGTCACGCGTAAGGCGTCAAGCGCGCGTTCGATCATGATAAAATACGCAGCCACGCTTATGATCCCTCGGAAATATCTGGCGAGGGGTCGCGCGAACTCGCGCGTATTGATGCATGTGAGCAGGAGTAGATGATGATGGCCGATCTCGATCAGTTGCTGGACGCGCTCGCGCATGCCGAGCCGCCCCCCCGATTGGAGCGGCTCGGCGCGGACGTCATCGCGGAGGCTCATGTCCTCGCCGATCGCGATCGGCGGGCGCCGCCGCGTCTCGCGATCGCCGCGGCGATCGGGGCTGCGGTGATGGGGGTCGCCGGCGCCGGCCTGCCCGCTGCCACTCCCGCAGCGGCAAGCCTCGCGCCGCTTGGCGGAGCGTCGTCGCTCGCACCGTCGACGCTGTTGCTCGGCGACCAATGACGCGGGCGCGCTGGACGTGGGCGATCGTGCTTGCCGCCTTCGTCGCGGCGGTGGCCGGCGTGTTCGTCGGCCGCGCGTTGATCACGCCGCGGCCGACGCCGAGTGCCGAACTGCATGAGGTGCTTCACCGCCAGCTCCATCTCGATGCCGGCCAGCAGGCCAGGCTCGAGGTGCTCGAACGGCGCTTCGCGCTGCGGCGCAGCGCGATCGAGCTCGAGATGCGTGCCGACAATACCCGGCTCGCCGCCGCGATTGAGGCCGAGCACGGCGACGGGCCGCAGGTCAATGCCGCGGTCGATGCTTCGCACCAGGCGATGGGCGAGCTGCAGAAGGCGACGCTCGCGCACATCTTCGCGATGCGGCAGATCCTACGCCCCGATCAGGCCAAGGCGTTTGACCGCGCGGTGGTGAAGGCATTGACCGCCAATCCGCAGTGACGACGGAGACGCCGACCGACGACGGCGCGCTTGCCGCCCGGTCGCTGGCCGGCGACGACGCCGCGTTCGCCGAGATCATGCGTCGGCATCGCGGCGCGATCTACCGGCTCGCGCTCGGTATTACCGGCAATCCCGACGCGGCGCTCGACCTGACGCAGGACAGCTTCGTGGCCGCTTATCGCAATCTCGCGCGCTACGATTCGGCGCGTCCGTTCAGGCCGTGGCTCACGACGATCGCGCTCAACCGCTGCCGCGACTGGCGCCGCCGGCAGCGCGTGCGCCGCCTGCTTTCCTTCGCATCCGATCCGCAGGTCGCGATCGATGCGGCGGCAGACGACGCTCCCGATGCGGAACGCCAGATTGCGGGTCGCACCGAAATCGCGGCGCTTTCTCGACATATCGCGCAACTGCCTGCGAGGCTCCGCGAGGTGCTGCTGCTGCGCACGGTGGAAGGACTGAGCCAGGCAGAGACCGCCGAGGCGCTGGGCATCACGATCAAGGCGGTCGAGACCCGGCTGGCACGCGCGCGGGCCGCGCTTGCGGAAAGACTTGGGCGGGTTTGAGGGATCGCGCGCCAGGCTGCGTATCTCTTCGTGAAACCGCTCCCTCTTGCGACCCGGAACATTCTGATGACTCACCTGCTCGACCGCCGACAGATGTTGCGCGGCGCGGCTGCGACCGGTGCGGGGCTCGCCGCCACGTCGTGGATGCCCGCCTGGGCGCAGCCAGTCTCGCGCGGGATCGCCGCGCCTATTCCGAGCGCGTCAGGAAGCGACATCCGGCTCGAGATCGCGCGGCGCACCGCGATGATCGACGGCAAGCCATTCCACGCGATCGGCATCAACGGCACCACGCCGGGGCCGTTGATCCGCCTGCGCGAGGGGCAGGACGTGCGCCTCGACGTTACCAACCATCTCGAGACGTCGAGTTCGATCCACTGGCACGGCCTACTCGTGCCGCCGCAGTTCGACGGCGTGCCCGGCGTGTCGTTCCCCGGCATCGATGCCGGCACGACGTTCCGCTATGCCTTCCCGATCAAGCAGGCGGGCACCTATTGGTATCACAGCCACTCGGGCGGTCAGGAGCAATCGGGGTTGCACGGGCCGATCGTGATCGATCCGGCCGACCCCGATCCGGTCGCCTACGACCGTGAGCACATCATCTTCCTGTCGGACGACAGCCAGCTCTCGCCCGAGACGATCTTTCGCCGGATGAAGGTCAATTCGGGCGGCATGAACTTTCAGCGGCAGACGCTCGCGGGCCTGCTCGCCGGGCGCGACCAGCCCGAAAGCGAGCGCCTGAAATGGGGCGGGATGCGAATGGACCCGACCGACATTTCGGATGGCACCGGCGCGATATACACCTACACGATCAACGGCTACGGCCCCGAGGATAACTGGACCGCGCTGTTCAAGCCGGGCGAGCGCGTGCGCCTGAGGGTCATCAACGGCTCGTCGATGACGATCTTCAATGTGCGCATTCCCGGCCTGCCGCTGGTGATGGTGCAGGCCGATGGGCAGAACATCCGTCCGGTCGAGACTGACGAATTCCAGATCGGCGTCGCCGAAACGTTCGACGCGGTGGTCACTCCGCCCGATGTGCACGCCTATACCCTCGTCGCCGAGGCGGTCGATCGCTCGGGCATGGCGCGCGCGACACTGGCGCCGCGCGCCGGCATGGTCGCTCCCGTGCCAGCGCTGCGCCCGCGCCCGCTGGCGACGATGACCGATATGGGCATGGACATGCAGGGCATGTCAGGCGGGATGGACATGAAAGCGATGCCGCCGCGTGGGCCCGACCCGACCGCCGAACAGAACGCCTCGCGGCTGCTCGCGACCGAACCCGTCAAGCCGCCCGCGCCGTCTAAATCCGCGACTGCGATGGGCGGTATGGCCGGCATGCCGATGGCCGCGCACGGCGACATGCAGGGCACGTCGATGGCGGGGCACCACATGAAGGGCATGAACATGTCCGGCCAGGGCGGCGGTATGGACATGTCGGGCGGCATGCAGATGTCGTCGATGTCGATGCGCGATTTCGACAATGCGCCGGGGGTGAAGAAGGGCGCCGGCGTCTCGACCATCGCGCCGATGCCGAAGGATCGCACCGGCGAGCCCGGGCAGGGCCTCGAAAATGTCGGCCACCGCGTCTTGGCCTATACCAACCTCGTCGCGCTCGAGCGCAACCCCGACGTGCGCGCGCCGTCGCGCTCGCTCGACATCCACCTCACCGGCAACATGGAGCGGTTCATGTGGTCGTTCGACGGGGTCAAGATGTCGGATGCCGCGCACCCGATCCCGTTCCACGACGGCGAGCGCGTCCGCGTGCGTCTCATCAACGACACGATGATGGCGCACCCGATCCACCTGCACGGCCATTTCTTCGAGCTGGTGACGGGGCACGGCGATCATGCCCCGCGCAAGCACACCGTGGTCGTCGCCCCAGGCGGCAAAGTGGCGTTCGACCTGACCGCCGACGCGCCCGGCGACTGGGCGTTCCACTGCCACCTGCTCTATCACATGATGGCGGGGATGATGCGCGTCGTCTCGGTCCGCAAGACGGGAGACGCGGCATGAACCGCGCGCTGATCCTCGCCGCGAGCGCGTTCGCGCTGGCCGCGAGCCCCGCGACTGCGCAGTCGATGCAGGGCATGACCATGCCCGGCATGGACATGTCTAAGCCGATGCCGAAGAAGGCGACGCCGAAGAAAAAGCCGGCCATCGTGAAGAAGAAGCCGTCATCCGGCTCGGCGGCCCGGCGCAAGGCTCCATCGCGGTCTCGCGCGACCGGCCAGTCGACGGACGCGATGGCCGGCATGGACATGGCCCAGCCCACCACCAGCGACCAGATGCAGGCGATGCCGGGCATGGATATGTCGGGCAAGCCTGCGCCGGGTGGATCGACGATGCCCGGGATGGACATGACCCAGCCGATGCCGATGCAGGCCGCGCCGACCGGCACCGATCTTCCCGCCGGCAACGCGCCACCGCCCGCGCCACCGATGGATCGCTATGCCGATCGCAGCTTCGGCGCGGCGGCGATGCAGCCGGCCCGTGCGGCGTTCCGACACGAAAATGGCGGCGAGACTTTCTCGCAGGCGATGTTCAATCTCGCCGAGCTGCAGATCAGGAACGGCCGCGACGGCTATCGCTGGGACGGCGAGGGCTGGTTCGGCGGCGACCTCAACCGCTTCGTAGTGAAATCGGAGGGCGACGGCACGTTCGGCAAGGGTGTCGACGCGGCCGAGGTGCAAGCGCTCTACAGTCGCGCGATCGGGCCGTATTTCGATCTCCAGGCGGGCATCCGCCACGATTTCCAGCCGACACCGACGCAGACCTATGCGACGATCGGCATCGAAGGCCTGACGCCGTACGAGTTCGACACCGAGGCGGCATTGTTCCTGTCGACCAAGGGCGACGTGCTCGGCCGGGCCGAGGGCTGGTATGACGAGCAGATCACGCAGCGTTTAGTGTTGCAACCGCGCGTCGAGATCAATTTCGCGGCGCAAAATGTGCCTAAGAACCGGATCGGCGTCGGCCTTTCCACCGCCGAGCTGGGCCTGCGACTGCGCTACGAGATCAGCCGCCAGTTCGCGCCCTATGTCGGTATTTCCTACGAAGCAAAGGTCGGTCGCACCGCCGATTATGCCCGCGCCGACGGTGAGAGCCCGCACATGACGAGCCTCGTGTTCGGCATCCGCACCTGGTTCTAGAGGAGATCGTTCATGGCCGACTCGCGCAAGCCCCTTCGCCATCATCTGCCAAGCGGCCCGTTCGTCGCGATCGCCACGATCGTCGTCGTGCTGCTGATCGCTGTCTTCATCTATTCTGGCATCTACAACATCGGCGCCGATGCGCCGCACTCGCGCCCGGTCTACACGATGCTCGAAGGGCTGCGCGATCGATCGATCGCGGCGCATGCGCGGGGCATTACCGTGCCCGCCGATCTTGAAAGCCCGGCGCATGTGTCAGCGGGCGCCGGGCTCTACGGTGAGATGTGCCAGGGCTGTCACCTCGCCCCCGGCGCCGAGCGGACCGAGATTTCGCGAGGACTCTACCCGCAAGCGCCCGAACTGGCGAAGGGCACCGACCTGACGCCGGCGCAGCAATTCTGGGTGATCAAGCACGGGGTCAAACTCACCGCCATGCCCGCCTGGGGTAAGACCCATCCCGATGCGCTGATCTGGGACATGGTCGCGTTCCTCCAGAAGATGCCGGGTATGACGCCCGCTGCGTATAAGGCAGCCGTCGCCACTGCGCCCGAGGATCATGACGCGATGATGAAAGTCGCACACGGCCATACCGGGGAGGGTCACGTGTAACGGCTCGTTGCCCGTCGAATCACGCGCCCACCGGATCATGGATGCTTGACGTCTCCCAGGTTTTCGCGACATGCCGACAGCGGCAATGGAATCTGCCTGGCTTCGCCGAACCGCCCGTTTTGGGCTGATGACTCCTATCTCACATTATATTGGAGGTAGGCCATGCGGTCGGTCATCATCGTGTTCCTCGGCGCCGGGATCGGCGGGGCGCTACGACATCTGGCAGGCTTGGCGGCGCTGAGGCTGCTCGGCCCGGATTTTCCGTATGGGACGATGTTCGTGAACGTCGTCGGCGCCGCGACGATGGGATTGCTGGTCGGCCTGTTCGCGTTCCGAGTTTCCGGCGACGCCGATCTGCGGCTTTTCCTGACGACGGGGCTTCTCGGCGGTTTCACGACCTGGTCGACGTTCGCGCTCGATACGGTGACGCTGTGGGATCGAGGCAATCTGGTTCTCACGCTGCTCTACACGGTGGGCAGTTTCGTGCTGTCGATCGCCGCACTCGGAACAATGCTTCTGCTCGCACGTCGGTTGGCGTAGCGGATCGTTACGGTCGCTCCCTGGAAGGCAAGGAATAAAATGTCCGACAAACCTGACGAGCAGGCCCCGGTCGATCCGGAAGTCGCCGAGATGGAAGAACTCGAGGAGCACGAGCGCCAGAAGCGGCGTGAGGAAGAGAACGACCGGAAGCCTTGAGTTCCCGCCCCAAGCTCGGCGTGACTGGAAGCCGCATTCTCCTCACGCGGTCGCTTTCGACGCAGCATCCGGGATCTAGCGCGTCATGCCGAGGACGGTGATCAGCGCCAGGCTGATACCCCCGAGCGCGACCAGCGACAGGATCACCGCAGCGGTGACGCGACCGCCCGCCTTGGCGACGGTGCGCACGTCGACGCCCAGCCCGAGCGCGGCCATCGAAACGACCGTCAACACCGTTGCCGCTTCGCCGATCGGCGCGATCGCGGCGTGGGGCACGAGGTCCGCCGAACGCAGCCCGACCAGCGCCAGGAAGCCGATGATGAACCACGGCACGAGGTGGTGGATCGGCGGACGCCCCGCCTTGGGCCGATCGCCCGCGGTGACGTGCGGTGCCAATTCGTCGTATTCCTCGCGCAATTTGGGCGCGACGAGCGACAAAACGAGACATACCGGCCCCAGCATCAGCACGCGGACCAGCTTGACGAGCGTGCCCATCTGCACCGCCTGCGCGCCGAGCGGCGCGGCGGCGGCAATGACCTGCGGCACGGCATAGACGGTGAGGCCGGCAAGCGCGCCATAGGCGATCCCGCTCAGCCCCATCAGGACGCCGAGCAGCGGCAAGCCCAGCACCACGGCGACGCCGAGCACCGCGGTGAAAGCGATCGACGAGGCGACGTCGTCGCCGTCGGCGCCGATCACCGGCGCGATCGCGGCGATCGCGGAATTGCCGCAGATCGAATTGCCGCACGCGACGAGGATCGCCAGCCGCTTGGACAGGCCGAGAAAGCGGCCGAGTGTGAAGCTGACCAGGATCGCGGTCGCGACGATGCCGACGATGCCGATCAGCAAGGCCGGCCCGGCCGCGAGGATCGTCGCCGCGCTGACCGACGCGCCGAGCAGCACCACCGCGATCTCGAGCAGTAGCTTGGCGCTGAAATCGATCCCCGGAAACCATCTGGCGGCTGGCGTCCAGGCGGTGCGGATCGCGGTGCCGATTAGGATCGCGAGCACCAGCGCCTCGAGCCATGCGCGGCCAAACAATGCCTGTTCCGCTGACTGTAAGGCATAAGCCGTGAGTGTCACGCCGACGCACAGCAGCAGACCCGGCAGCACACCTCCGATCCCTGTCATGGCGGGGCGCGTCTCGTCCTGGGTAAGCGCTAGCGAAGTCATCACAATTCCTTTCGAGTGACACCTTGGCCCCCGGTCGGGCGGCATTCCAACGATCGCTGCCTGTCGTTCCGATCGGCTGGGACGATCGATCAGCGCGAGAGAGCGGCGATCACCCCGCCGACGGTGGCGAGCAGCAGCATCGCCGCAGGCAGAAAGATGATCTGCGCCATCGCCTCGCGGCCGCTGACGACGCCCGTCGCGATGTCGACCGGGCCGGCGAGAAAGTCGGCGAAGCTGCGCTGCCGCTCGCCCGGGGCCGGGCTGTCGGCGAGCAGGATGCCGCCGACGATCAGCCCGAAATACATAATCATCAGCACGGTGATGACGGTGAGCACCAATCCCGCTGCCGCGTCGCGCGCGAAGAACAGCCAGAAGCTCGCCAGCATCGCCGCGTAGCAGCCGACCAGCGCCTTGAGCACGCCCGGATGGATGCCACGCGACGCCACGCCGGGCGCAATGCGCTCGAGGTCGTCATAGGGGCCGGCGTCGGGGACCAGCGTCAAACGGGGACGGACGGGCGCGGCAGAAGCGTGTAGGATGTCGTCATGTCGAAGCTGCGTGGCCATGATAGCCTCCTGGCAAGTGGATGCCGCAAAGGATGGGCGCCTGGGAGCGATCGCTCCAACGGGTTCTCGTGGTCGTTCCGATCGGGATGACCGATCGGTCGCTTGCGCTGCTCGACGATTCCGAGGCCGCGGCTACCCGCGCTGCGAGCCTCGAGGCCGACCACGTTCGCCCGATCGAGGCGTGGCGGGAGAGGCTGCTCGTCGGCGGTCGCCGCGTGCCGCACGTCGATCCGCTCGACGGCGGTGCTAATGCGCGCCTGTTGCTGCTGCTCGAAACGCCCGGACCGGGCCGCGCGCCGGTCCGCTTCGTCTCGCGCGACAATCCGACCGGCACCGCGCGCAACCTGCGCCGTTTTCTCGACGAAGCCCGCATCGCGCGCGCCGACATGCTACTGTGGAACACCGTGCCGTGGATCGTGCACGCCCCCGGTGCCCGCAACCGTGCGCTCCGGCGCGGCGAGATCGCCGAGGGGCTGTCGCTGCTGCCGCCGCTGCTCGATCTGCTGCCGCGCCTGGAGGTCGTCGTGCTCGCAGGGCGCATCGCCGCCGAAGCCGCGCCTGTCATTCATGCGCATCGACCCGAGGTCGCGGTGCTGACGATGCCGCATCCCAGTCCGACCTATGTCTGCACCGATCCGGCGATTGTCAGGCGGATCGGCGAAGCGCTCAGGAAGGCGGGCGAGAGGCTGCGCGGTCGCGACGTATCGTGAGACGGCCTTAGCGGGCAGCGCCTGTCGATCGCCCATGCAACTGAACTGGCGACCGCGATCAATCTTCCTTCATGATCGGAACGATGAGGACGATCCATTTTTCTTGATGGAACGGGCAACCCATAATCGGCGGCGACAAGGAGACAGACCATGAATAAGTCAATCGTCGCTGCCGCGCTCATCGCATCCGCCCTCGGAACGCCGGCCGTCGCCACGACGTCCAAGGACGCGGCACCGTTCAGGATGCGGCATATCGAGGCGACCATGCCCCAGGATCCGTATCTGTCGCCACTCGATTCGGTCACCGAGCCGCATTACAGCCCGGCGGCCGATCTCGCGCCGGCCGCCCAGGTGATCGACAGCGCCATACCTGCTGGCACGCCACTCGACAGCGCGGTGGAGATGCTCCGCACCGCAGGCGCTCATTGTCGGCAACAGGATAGCAACGCGGTGAGCAGCTGCACCTATTTCGATATCCAGGCTAGCGGCGAGCACATCGATTCCGTTCATTGGAAAATCAATCTTCTCGCAACAGACGGAAAGCTCGATCGTGCGGAATTGCAGCGGTGGTGGACCCGTCAAGAAGGCGATTGAGCGATACTCGATTGCTGATCCCACACATCGACCATGATCGGCGCTTGCTCATCGCACGCGCATGGCGTTCGCCGTCACCAATAGCGAGCTTGCCAGCATCGCCGCCGCCGCGATCAGCGGGGTCATCAGACCGATCGCCGCGAGCGGCAGGGCGACAAGGTTGTAAAGCAACGCCAGCGCGAAATTCTGGCGGATGATCGTCGCGGTGCGGCGCGCGAGCGTCCACGCCGCGATCATCGTGCCGACCCCGCCTTCCTCGAACACCAGCCCGGCAGTCGCCGTGGCGGCGGCATGCGCGCGCGCGACGGTGATGCCGCAATCGGCCGCCGCGAGCGCCGGCGCGTCGTTGACGCCGTCGCCGACGACGATCACGGGCCACGACGCGGCGGCGACCAGCCGCGCCTTGTCCGCTGGCGTGCAGCCGGCGTGAACGTCGGCCGGCGCAATGCCGGTCGCCTCTGCGACGCTCGCCGCAGGGCCTTCGCCATCACCGGTCGCGAGCATCACCGCGACGCCTGCCCGGCGGAGGCGGGCAACGGTTCGCGCCGCATCGGGATCGATCGTGTCGGCAAGCGCGATGCGTCCCGCCGGCGCATCATCGATCGAGACGTCGAGCCAGGTCAGGCCGTCCTCGCCCGACCGCGCCGCCGCGCTCACCGCGACCCGGCGCCCGGCAGGATCGATGCCGCGCGCGCCGCGATCGAGCCGCTCGCCGCCGGCGCCGGCGGGCCGATCGCCGGCCAGCGCGCGCGCGATCGGATGATCGATCCCCTGTTCGGCATGGGCGGCCGCTGTCGCCAGCTCGGCCGCGGAGAACGGCGCCACGGGCTCCAGCGCCACGATCCGCAGGCGGCCGAGCGTCAGCGTCCCGGTCTTGTCGAACACCACCGAGGCCATCGCCGCCAGCGCCTCGAGCGCGGCGGGATCGGCGACGCGGATGCCTTGCCGCACGCCGGCGATCGCCGCGCGCACATGCGCGAGCGGTGCCGCGATGGCGAGCGCGCACGGGCAGATCACGATCAGGACGCTCAGCGCACGCGCGGCGGCGTCGGCGAACGACGCGGCGGCCATCAGCGCGAAGACGAACGCGACCAGCGCGATGATAGGTGTTGCGATCAGCAGAGCGCGAACCCAACGGTCGAGCTCGCGGCGCGGCTCGCCGCGCGCGGCGATCTCGATCGCGACGCGGCCGCCCATCCGGTCGATATCGCGGTCGCCACAGGGCCGGTCGACCTCGATCGTCAGCCGGCGGCGCAGGTTGGTGGTGCCGGCCTGAACGCGGTCGCCGACGGCGACGGTTAGCGCGGCGGCTTCGCCAGTCATCACCGCGCGGTCGACCAGACTGTCGCCGGCGACCACCACGCCGTCGATCGGAAACACCGCGCCGGCATCGACCAGCACGTGGTCGCCGGGCGCGAGCGACCGCGCGGCGACCGGCGCTCCGTCGCGCGCCGAGAGCGCCATTTCGGCGGCGACATCGTCGACCGCGGCGAGCGCTAGGATTGCGCTCCGCCGGACGCGCGTCTCGATCAGCCGGCCGACCAGCAGCAGCGTCACGAGCATTGTCGCGGTGTCGAAGAACACAGCCGCGCCGCCGCGCGCGAGGGCTGCAACCGACAGCAATGCCGCGCCGCCTGCGCCGATCGCGATCATCAGGTCGAGGCCGGGCGCGCGCAACCGGAGCGAGCGCCATGCCATGCGAAAGACCGCCGCGCCCGAATAGCAGAGCACCGGCAGCGCGAACACGCCCGAAGCGAGCGCGATCCACCACGCGACGCCCGGGGCAAGATCGGGCTGGGCGTAGAGGATCAGCGCCGCACCCATCGACCACATGCCAAACACGACCGCGACCGCCAGTCGCAACGAAAGCGCGCGGATCTCGCGATCGAAGCGTGCCGCCGTCTCGCCGAGGTCATGGCGCTCGACGAGGCGGTAGCCGGCATCGGCAACGCGCGCGCGGATCGTCGCCACGCTGCAGATATCGGCGTTCCAGCGGACCAGCGCGGAGGAGGTGACGAAATGCACGCCCGCGTCGGCGACGCCGTCAAGCGTCGCCAGCCGCCGCTCGAGCCCGCGCGCGCAGCCGGCGCAGAACAGGCCGTCGACGGCGAAGAGCTGGCGCTGCTCCATCGCCGTCAGCGCGCGGCGATCGCGGCTCCGGCGGGCGCCGTTCCGGTGCCGAGCAGATGACCGTCGACGACCTTGCCGTAGAAATCCTTCTTCGAGTGGAATTGCTTGGCGGCGTCGGCGATCGATCCGGTCTGGCGGGGATCCTTGGGCCGTTCCTGGCTGTCGATCCAGGCGGCGACGTCCCACGCCTGCTGGTCGGTCAGCGTGTTGCCCGAGCCGAGCGGCATGTTGGCCTTGACGAACGCGGCGGCGTTCTTGACCGATCCCATGCCCGCCCCCCAGTTGAAGCTGTTGGGCCCCCAGAGCGGCGGAAAGATCACGCGGCCGTTGAGATCGGTGCGGCCTTCGCCGTTGGTGCCGTGGCATTCGGCGCAATGCTGCTGGTAGACGCTCTGCCCGCGCATGCGGTCATAGCCGAGCGGCGTCTCCTTCAGCTTCACGAAGCCGGCGCCCTTCAGCTTGGTGTTGGTCGGCGCGCCGGTCGCCAGCCAGTGGAAATAGGCCTGGAGGTCGATATAGACCTGGTCGCCGGCCTTGGGCGGTCCACCGCTCGGGCTGGCCTGCGCGTTCATCGAATAGGTGAAGCAGCCCTTGAGCCGATCCTCCATCGTGTTGATCTTCTTGTTCTTCGAGCGATATTCGGGATAGCTCGTCCACGCCGCCCACATCGGCGCCGAATCCGCCTTGCGACCGCCATCGAGGTGGCAGTTGCGACAGGCGAGCCCGTTGCCGACGAATTGCGACGCCTGGGTCCCGGTATTCTCGAAGATCGCGAGGCCGTGGCGGATCGCGTCGCCCTCGGGTCCGTCGGGGATCTTGCTCATCGGCGGCGGCGTGAACGCGACCGGCCCGCTCGACGCGGACGGCGTGGCGTCGGGCGCCGGCGCGTGGTGGAATTCGTCGCGGACGAGCACCGCGAACACGAACAGCAGCACACCGCCGCCTAGCGCGTAGATGCCGCGGCGCGCGTCGCGGGCCCGCTGGTGGTCGCGCGGCGGCTCGGTGGTGGCGGGATCGTTGTCGGTGGTCATCGGCGGGTCTCCCCGGCTGCGGCGGTCCCGGCCGGCACGGGCGGCAATGTTGCCAGATAATCGGCGACAGCGCGACGGTCGCCATCGCTCAGCCGCCGGGCGATCGGGCTCATGACGTTGCCCGGCGGCCCGCCATTCCTGGCCGCGAGCGCGGCGAGGCGCCCCGCGATATAGGCCGATTGCTGCGCGGCGATCGCGGGGAAGCCCGGCGCGACGCCGAACCCCGACGATCCGTGGCACGAGAAGCACGACGGGATGTTCCGCGCATCGTCTCCGTTCAGCGCCAGCGTCGCGCCGCGCACGATTGCGCCGTCGAGCGACGGGCGCGCGCCCGACGGCGAGGCGAGCCCGGCGTAATAGCGCGAGAGGGCCCCGCGCTGCTGCGCGTCGAGCTGGCGCGCGACCGGTTGCATCGCGTCGCTCGACCGCGTGCCCGAGGCGAAGCGGATTAGTTGGGCGTCGATATAGGCGGCGGGCAGGCCGGCGAGCCGCGGCACGCTGTCGCGGCCTTCGCCCGCCGCGCCGTGGCACGATGCGCACGACCAGCCGCCACCCACGCCGTTGCCGGCGATCATCAGCGCACCGGCCGTGCTTGGGTCGGCGACCGGCGGACTCATCGCCGGCTGCGCGCCGATCGCGGGCGCGAGCTGCGCCACCTCGGCGCCGCCCTGCCAGGGCTGCGTTCGCGCCGCGGTCAGCGCGCGCTGGCGGGCAACGAACGCGGCGTCGATCGGGGCGGCCTTGTTGCCCCAGGCGCCGCGGACATAGCTTGCCAGGCGCGCGAGTTGCGCGTCGTCGAGCACGCTTGCGAACGCGGGCATATGGCCATCGAAGGGCTTGCCGCCGATCGCGATCGGCCCTTCGATGCCGTGGAGCAGGATCTGGACGATCGCGCGCGGATCGGCGGCGACCACGGGCGACCCGGCGAGCGGCGGCACCGCGCCGGCGATCCCGCCGCCGTCGCCCTGATGGCAGGTCGAGCAGCGCTCGGCGAACAGCATCGCGCCGGGCGCGTCGCTGCGCGCCAGGGCGGCGGCGGCCTGAGACGCACGTTCGGTGTTGCCGCGGTGGTGCGCGGCGCTGTCCTGAAACAAGGTCAGCGTGCCCCAGATGACCAGCGCGACGGCGATCCAGTAGACCGGCAGCGGAATGCGACGGCGCGGCTCGTAGGGTTCGAAATCCTCGTCAACCGGGTGGACAGGCGTGCTCATTTGCCGGCCGCCTTTTTCGCATAGCCGTCGTCGCGAATCGCATCGGCGGGGACCGGATAGGTATGATCGAGCGAGAGCAGATAAGCGACGAGATCGCGCGCCTCGGGCTTGGCGACGACGACCTTGCCGGGAATGCGCTGCTTGGGCGGCAGCCACACGACGAGATCGCCCGGCGCGGCGCGATCCTTGGTCTCGAACAGGAAGGGATAGGCCGGCATGATGCTCCACGGCGATACCGCGCGGGGCTGATAGAGATGGGTGAGCTGCCACGCCGCGCTCGGCAGGCGCGCGCCGACGTTGAACAGGTCGGGACCGGTGCGCATCGTGCCCATCAGGTGCGGATAGTCATAGGCATAGTCGGCGGCGACCGAGGCGCGGCCCCAGCCGCGTTCGGCGTCGGGCGCCTGATCGGGCGTGCGCGGCTGCTGGCTGTGGCAATAGACGCAGCCGAGCGAGATATATTGCTGGCGGCCGCGTAGCTCCTGCGCGGTATAGGGGCGCAGGCCTGGCGGCGATGGTTCGCTGCCGATCTGCAGCTTGGGGCCGACGACGAGCATGACGGTGGCGAAGGCGAGGATCGCCATCGCCAGCACGACGAGGGGAATCGAACGGTTCATGCCGCCACCGCCTTTGCGGCTGGCGAACCGCGCCGCATCAACAGGCCGACGAAATTGATCGCGAACAGGAAGTGCCCGAGCGTCATGATCGCGCCGCCGATCGAGCGCCCTTCGAGGAACGGCTTGAGCAGGATGACGCTCGCCGAGAACGGCCGCGTCGCATCGAGCATCGCCTCGCCCTCGAGCCAGCCGCCGATCGTCAGCGCGGTGAAATAGAGGATGAAGCCGAGCACGACGCACCAGAAATGTGCGGTGATCAGGCTCGGCCACGGCCAGTTCCGCCCGGTGATGCGCGGCATCATGTAATAGATCGAGCCGAACATCACGAAGGTCGCGAAGCCGTAGGCGCCGAGATGAGCGTGCGCGATGGTGAATTGGGTGAAGTGCGTGACGGTGTTGATCGAACGCAGCGCCTCGAGCGAGCCCTCGAACGACGCCAGCGTATACATGATCGCGCCGAGCGAGACGAAGCGTAGCGGCAGCGACGCGCGGAACGCCCACAGGTTGCGCGCGACGACGACGTGCTGGTTGATCGCGACCGCGATCACCGGCACGAACATCATCACGCTCTGCACCACCGACAGCGTCACCACCCAGGTCGGCACCGGGCCGCCGATGAGGTGATGGATGCCGACCTGGCTGTAGAACAGCGCCAAGGCCCAGAAGCCGAGCAGCGACAGCGAATAGGAATAGACCGGCTTGCCGATGATCTTGGGGATGAAATAATAGGCCGCGCCGAGCCCCAGCGGGGTCAGCCACAGCCCCAGCACATTGTGCGCGAACCACCAGTTCACCGTCGCCTCTTCGGCGCCGATGAACACGTGCGGGATGTTGGCGATGATGTAGAGCGCGGGAAACCAGCACATCGCGGCGAGGAAATACCAGCCCGAGACGTAGATATGCTCGACCTTGCGGGTGAAGGCGGTGCGCAGCAGCGGGATCACCGTCAGCGCGCCGCCGACCGCGAGCAGGCCGTCGATCTGCCAGGGGATTTCGAGCCATTCCTCGCCGTCGCTCCAGCCGGTCGCGATCGCGACGACGCCGGCGACGAGGCCGATGTTCCACAGGACCGCGCCCCAGGTGACCAGCCCGGCCGAACGCAGCGGCGCCTTGAAGATGCGCGGGACGATCCACGTCGCCGTCGCGATCCCCGACAGCGACAGCCACCCGTAGATGACAAGCGTCAGGTGCATCGTGCGGACGCGCCCGAAGGTCAGCGCCGGGCTCGCGTCGAGCCAGTCGGGCATGTGCAGCTTGAACGAGGCGATTAGCCCGAATATCGAGCCGAGCACGAGCCACAGGATCGCGGCGGCGAGCAGCAATGTGACGGGTTTCGCGGTCGAGGCGTCGATTTCCGCGCGCTCGGCGTCGATCGTGTCGCCGGCGACGGTCGGATCGTCGAGCGCGCCTTCCTCGCCGTCGTTGAAGATCACCCGCGCCTGGCGCTGGCCGAACGCGAACTGCCCGCTCGAGATCGCCCAGATCAGCACGGCGAGCGCGATCACCGAGACGAGGAAGCTGATCGCCAGAAAAAGGCCGATGGTCAGCACGCGTTCATGATCCCCGATTGTGACGAACACCTATCGCTTAGCGGCCGCCCGATCGATCCGTCCAATCATGATTAGCGATCGAAATGGTCAGCAATGCCCATTGGTATCTGGCGGCGCATCACCCTAGCTTTGGTCCATCGACCAATGACGAAGGACTAAACCGATGCGCAAGGTCATAACTGCATTGCTGGCGGGCGCGATGCTCGCCTCAGCCGGAACGGCGATGGGAGCGGACATGCCGCAGGGTTTCTGGACGACGCCGACGATCCACGGTTACGGCAAGATCCATTATCTGGCGAACGCCGCCTACAAGCCCGATCCGCGCGAGACGTACAAGATCGTCTTCGCGCTCACCCAGGCCGCCAAGGCGCCGGGCAGCGTCAACGCCTCGCTCGATCACGTCGCGCGAACGGTCAATCTCTACGTTGCGGCGGGCGTGCCGCTCGACCACCTCAAGTTCGTGGCGATCGCTTATGGTGCTGCGACGCCGCTCGCGCTCGACGACGCGCAGTATCGCGCCAAGTTCGGCGTCGCCAACCCGAACCTTCCGCTGATCGAGGAGCTTCGCAAGGCCGGTGTCGACGTGTCGGTCTGCGCCCAGGCGGTCGCCGAGCACGACTTCCAATATGATTGGGTCGACCACCATGTGACGCTGGCGCTCTCGGGCCTCACCACCGTCACCACGCTGGAGCATCAGGGTTACGACCTGATGCCGCTGTGATCCGCAAGACAGGGGAAAGACAATGGCTAGAGGAAAAATTCGCGCGGCGCTCGCCGCGCTGGCGATCACGGCTGCGCTGAGCACGCCGGCGATGGCGCAGGACAAGCAGGACCAGAATGTGAGCGACCTCGGCGTCTCGCCGCCGTGGCAGGGCGGGCGCAACAATGACGCGGCCGATCGCGGCTTCGGCTTCACCGTCGCCGATGCCGACAACCTCGCCGATTTCCACGGCAGCCCGATGAACCCGTTGCTGTCGCTCTATGTCGGCGGCAATTACTTCTTCGCGATGGCCCCGCTGGTCGCGGCGTTCGAGGCGAAATATCCCGAATATAAGGGTCGGCTCTATTGGGAGACGATCCCGCCGGGGCTGCTCGTCCGCCAGATCAAGGCAGGCGGCACGGTGACCGTCGGCAACATGACCTGGACGGTGAAGCCCGACGTCTATCTCGCGGGCGAGAAGGCGGTCGAGAAGCAGCTCGCCGCGGGCCTGCTGGCGGGGCCCGTCGTTCCTTACGTCACCAACACACTGGCGATCATGGTGCCCAAGGGTAATCCCGCCGAAATCAAGGGGCTAAGCGATTTTGGTCGACCCGACGTCAAGCTCGCCATGCCCAATCCCGAGTTCGAGGGTATCGCGCGGCAGATCCAGGCCTCGCTCGCCAAGGCCGGTGGCGATGCGCTTGCCACTGCGGTCTACAAGACCAAGGTCGCCGACGGCTCCACCCAGCTCACCCATATCCATCACCGCCAGACGCCGCTGTGGCTGATGCAGGGCAAGGCGCAGGCCGGCGTCACCTGGCAATCCGAGGTCGAGTTCCAGAAACAGGTCGGCCACCCGATCGACGGCGTCGACATCCCCGCGGCCGACAACACGACGGCGATCTATGCTGGCGCCGTGGTCAAGGGCGCGGCGCATCCCGAAGCGGCGCGCCGCTGGCTCGATTTCATCCGCTCGCCGGACGGGCTGGCGATCTTCGAGCGCTACGGCTTCAAGCCTTACACCCCGAGCGCCAAGTGACGCGCGCGCTGCTCGCCGCCGCGGCGCTCGCCGCGATGTTCGCCGCACCCGTCGCCTCGGCCGAGACGCTGCACGTCTACGGCCCCGGCGGCCCGGCGCCGGCGATCAAGGCAGCCGCCCAGGTGTTCGGGCGCGAGCATGGTATCGACGTCGTCGTCACTGCCGGGCCGACGCCAGAGTGGTCCGACGCGATGAAGCGCGACGGCGACGTCGTCTACAGCGGCTCCGAAGCGATGATGAGCGATTTCCTGGCGACCTTCGGCACCGCGCTCAAGCCCGAGACGGTGACGCCGCTCTATCTGCGCCCCGCCGGCATTCTGGTTCGGCCCGGCAATCCCCGCCATATCCGCGGCTTTGCCGATCTGCTCAAGCCTGGCATGCGCATCGCGGTGGTCGACGGCGCCGGGCAGCAGGGCATGTGGGAGGATATCGCCGGGCGCGACGGCGACATGACGACGCTGCGGCGGTTTCGCGGCAATATCGTCCTGTTCGCGCGCAACACCGGCCTTGCGCTCAAGGCGTGGCAGGCCGATCCGACGATCGATGCCTGGGTGACCTTTCCGATCTGGGCGATCGCGCATCCCGGCGTCGCCGATGTGGTGCCGCTCGATCGCGATCGGCTGGTCTACCGCGACAGCGGCGTCGTGCTCGCGACGCGCGCCGCCGACAATCCCGAGGCCAAGGCCTTTGCGCGCTTCCTCGCCAGCCCGCGCGGCGAAGCGATCTTCCGGAAGTTCGGCTGGACCAGCTCGGCGCGACGCTGACCCGATCGCCTTGCCCTGTGGCGATCGCCAGCGTCCGCCGTCACCCCGCCGGGTCGTCCCCCCACCCGGCGGGGTGAAATCTCACCCCAGCGCGCGCACCGCGTCGCGTTCCTCGATCAATTCGGCGACGGTGCGATCGATCATCAGCCGCTGGAATTCGTCGATATCGAGCCCGGTGACGCGGTCGATCAAGCCGGTGCCGCAGGTGACCGGCACGCCGCAGAACAGTCCTTCCGGAATGCCGTACTCGCCGGTCGAGGACAGGCCCATCGACACCCAGCGGCCGTCGCTGCCGTGCCACCAGTCGCGCATGTGGTCGATCGCCGCATTGGCCGCCGACGCCGCCGACGAGGCGCCGCGCGCCTCGATGATCGCGGTGCCGCGCTGGGCGACGCGCGGGATCAGCGTATCGGTATACCAGTCGGCGTCGCCAATCCGCTGCTTCAGCGGCGCGCCGTCGATCGTCGCATAGGTCCAGTCGGCGAACATCGTCGGCGAATGGTTGCCCCAGACGACCAGCTTCTCGATCTCCTCGACGCCGACGCCCGCCTGCGCGGCGAGCTGACCCTGCGCCCGATTGTGATCGAGCCGGATCATCGAGCTGATATTGTCGCGCCGGAAATCGGGGGCGTGTTCGGCGAGGATCCAGGCGTTGGTGTTGGCCGGGTTGCCGACCACGATCACCTTGGCCTCGCGCTTCGCCGAGGCGTTGAGCGCGGCGCCTTGCGTCTTGAAGATCGCTGCATTGGCCGCGAGCAGGTCGCGCCGCTCCATGCCCTTCGAGCGCGGGCGCGAGCCGACCAGCAGCGCGGCGTCGATATCGCCGAACGCGGTGTCGGGATCGGCGGTGACGATTACCTGCTTGAGCAGCGGGAACGCGCAATCCTCCAGCTCCATCACCACCCCGCGCACCGCGGGGAGCGCCTGTTCGAGGTCGAGCAGGTGAAGGATGATCGGGCGGTCGGGGCCGAACAGGTCGCCATGCGCCAGGCGGAACAGCAGCGAATAGCAGATCTGGCCGGCAGCACCGCTGACGGCGACCTTGAGGGGCGTATCGGACATGATGAGGATCCTTGGTCGGGAATGAACGCGCCTCTGTAGGAGCCGGACGCGAGCCGCGTCCAATCGTATTGGCTGACCGGAACGATCGCCTCGACAGATTCGACAGTTGGCAAAACGATCATCTCATCAGATCGGAACCATCTTAAAGAACCGTTGGAACGATTATTCGCGGTCCGGTATCGATCCGATCAGGAGATCGATCATGACGCTTGAACAACTTCGCATATTTGTCGCCGTCGCCGAGCGCGAGCATATGACGCGTGCGGCGGAAGCGCTCAACGTCACTCAGTCGGCGGCATCGGGCGCGGTGTCGACACTCGAGGCGCGCTACGGCGTGCCGCTGTTCAACCGCGTCGGGCGCGGCATCGAACTCACCGAAGCGGGCCGCGCGTTTCTCGACGAAGCGCGCGCGGTGCTCGGCCGCGCGTCGCATGCCGAGACGCTGCTCGCCGATTTCGGCGGCCTGAAGCAGGGCACGCTCAAGCTCGTCGCCAGCCAGACGATTGCCAGCTACTGGCTGCCGCCCCGTCTGGCCGCGTTTCGCAGCCACCATCCAAAGATCGCTGTCGACCTGGCGATCGACAATACCGAGGGCGCCGCAGCGCGCGTGCTCGACGGCGCCGCCGAACTGGGCTTCGTCGAGGGCGCGATCGACGAGCCCGCACTGGCGCACTGGGTCGTCGCGCGCGACCCGATGGTGTTGGTCGGGCGCGAACCGGTCGACGTCATCGACGAGGCGTGGCTGCGCGCGGCGCCGTTCATCGTCCGCGAGGACGGGTCGGGAACGCGCTCGAGCTTCGACGCCGTGCTGCGCACGCGGGGCTTCGATCCCGCCGACCTGACGATCGCGATGACCATGCCGTCGAGCGAAGCGGTGCGCACCGCGGTCGAGGCGGGCGCGGGCGTCGCGGTGCTGTCACGGCTGGTGGTCGCCCGCGCGCTGGCGGCGGGCGACCTCGTCGAGCT
This sequence comes from Sphingomonas pollutisoli, assembly GCF_029167165.1. Taxonomy (NCBI): domain Bacteria; kingdom Pseudomonadati; phylum Pseudomonadota; class Alphaproteobacteria; order Sphingomonadales; family Sphingomonadaceae; genus Sphingomonas; species Sphingomonas pollutisoli. The sequence goes on along the minus strand of NZ_JARFNJ010000021.1, from coordinate 8,082 downwards.
GCCGCTCGGCCTGCCCGATCGCGCCTTCCACGCGCTGCGCCACAAGGAACGCTACCGCACCCGCGCCGCGGACGCGCTGACCGACCTCGTCAAGGATTTCGGACAATGATCGACGACCTTCATCCGGTATTGAGCGGTCTTCGGCCACTCAGCCAGCTGCGCCATCCGCGCGAGATGATCCGGCAGTTCACGCCCAACTGGTTCGCTGCCACCATGGGCACCGGCATCCTCGCGCTCGCGCTGCCGCAGGTGCCGGACATCGGCCCCGCGCTCCTGCCGGTCGGCCGCGCGCTGTGGCTGTTCAACATCGCATTGTTCGCGCTGTTCTCGGTGCTCTACGCGGCGCGCTGGATCCTGTTCACCGACGAGGCGCGCCGCATTTTCGGCCACAACACAGTGTCGATGTTCATCGGCACGATCCCGATGGGGCTGGCGACGATCATCAACGGCTGCCTGGCGTTCGGCATCGGCCTGTTCGGCGCCGGCATCGTCGGCGTCGCAGAGGTTCTGTGGTGGCTCGACGTCACGATGTCGCTCGTCTGCGGGGTGATGATCCCCTATCTGATGTTCACGCGGCAGGACCATAGCCTCGACGCGATGACCGCGGTCTGGCTGCTCCCGGTCGTCGCGGCGGAAGTCGCGGGCGCGAGCGGCGGACTGCTCGCGCCGCATCTCGCCGCCGGTCCAGGGCTGATCGTGATCACGACGTCCTATGTGCTCTGGGCCTATTCGGTGCCGGTCGCGCTCTCGATCCTCGCCGTGCTGATTCTGCGCATGGCGCTTCACCGTTTGCCCAATGAAAGCATGGCGGCGTCCGCCTGGCTGGCGCTCGGCCCGATCGGGACCGGCGCGCTCGGCATGCTCCTGCTGGGCGCGGACGCGCCGGCGATCCTCGGTGCGCACGGCCTCGCGACGATCGGCACGATCGCCAACGGGCTCGGCGCTATCGCGGGGCTGACCTTGTGGGGCTTCGGCCTGTGGTGGCTGGTGCTCGCGACGCTCATTACGCTGCGCTACTGGCGCGCCGGCATCCCGTTCAACCTCGGTTGGTGGGGCTATACCTTCCCCTTGGGTGTCTACACCGTCGCGACCTTCCGCCTTGGGACGACCTTTCACATCGCCTTCTTCGGCTGGGCTGGCACGTTGCTCACCGTGACGCTCGCGCTGATGTGGCTGCTGGTCGGCGGCAAGACGCTCGCCGGTGCATGGCGCGGCAATCTGTTCGTCTCGCCCTGCATCGCAAAGCCCAACTGATCCGTCGCCACGATCGAAGCGGCCGATCCGATCGCTTGCCGCCCGCGCCGATTTTCCGCCATTCAGCCCGAACAGGGGAGGACATAATGGATCGACTGAATACCGCATTCGCCGCCGAGACGAGCCGCCGCCGCTTCCTCGGCCGCGCTGCACTAGGCGGTGCGATGCTCGCCGCCGCGCCCGCCTTCGGGCAGGACGGCGTCGATCTGCATCTGCCCGGCGGCCCGTCGACGCGGCCGATGACCAGCGCGTTTCCCGACAAGGGCGAGATGATCCTGCAGCGCATCCACCCGCCCTTGCTCGAGACGCCGATGAGCGTGTTCGATCGTGATGTCTTCACGCCCAACGACCAGTTCTTCGTCCGCTGGCACTGGGCAGACATCCCCGAATCGGTCGATGCCGAGAGCTTCCGCCTCAACGTGTTCGGGCACGTAAACAAGCCGCTGTCGATCAGCCTCGCCAATCTGCTCAAGCTGCCGCGCGTCGAATATGCCGCGGTCAATCAATGCTCGGGCAATTCGCGCGGGCTGTTCCAGCCGCGCGTGCCGGGTGCGCAATGGGGCAATGGCGCGATGGGCAACGCCAAATGGCTGGGCGTGCGGCTGCGCGACATCCTCAATATCGCCGGGGTCAGGCCGGGCGCCGTGCAGGTGCGCTTCGGCGGGCTCGACCAGCCGGTCGTTCCCGACGGCCCCGATTTCTTCAAGTCGCTCGATGTGGATCACGCGCGCGACGGCGAGGTGATGGTCGCGTTCGGCATGAACGGCGAGCAGCTGCCGTTGCTCAACGGCTTTCCCTGCCGGCTGATCGTGCCCGGCTGGTATTCGACCTATTGGGTCAAGATGCTCAATTCGATCGAGGTGCTCGACAAGCCCGACGATCGCTTCTGGATGGCCAAGGCCTACAAAATCCCCGCCACCCCCGGCGGCAATGTCGCGCCCGGCGCCAAGGATTTTCCGACCGTGCCGATCAACCGAATGGTGCCGCGCAGCTGGATCACCAGCCTCGGCGAGGGCGACGAGATCGCGTTCGAACCCTCGATTCCCGTCGGCGGGATCGCGATGGGCGGAACCTGCGGCGTCGCCAAGGTCGACGTCTCGTCGGATGGCCACACCTGGTATCAGACAACGCTCGGGCCCGATCAGGGCAAATATGGCTTCCGCCGCTGGGACGGGCGCGTGCCGCTGCCGCATCGCGGGCGCGTCGCGCTGATGGTGCGCTGCTGGAACACCGACGGCGTCGCGCAGCCGCTGAGGCCGATCTGGAATCCCGGCGGGTTCATGCGCGCCAATGTCGAAATCACCAACATCGTCGCGGCATGAAGGGAGAGGCACAATGAAGACACCTTCGCTTGGCGTCCTGGCAGCCGTCGCCCTCGGAATCGCCGCGCTCGCCCTGATGATGGTCGGCGCACCACACAACCGGCCCGCGCCCGCCCCGGCGCCGACCTCGACGCCCGCGCCGCCGGGGGTGAGCGCCAACGGCTTCACGCTCACCTCGGCGGCGATCGAGCTGCCGATCGACGACGCGATGTATCCCGCCGGTCCGAACGCCGATGTCATCAACCGCAACTGCGCCTCGTGCCATTCGCCGAGCATGGCAATGACCCAGCCGCCGCTCACCAAGGCGCAATGGACGGCGACGGTGACCAAGATGCGCGAGGCGTATCACGCGCCGGTTCCAGCCGCCGACGTGCCGGCGATCGTCGCCTATCTGACCGCGATGCCAGGGCAGCAAGGCGCGGCGGGCGACGATGCAGCGCCGGAAGTCATCAAAATCAAATCCGACGCCGGCGGTGCAACGGGATAATCGAGCCGTCAGCCGCCGCTCATGCGCACCTTACCTTAGACCTATTGAAGCTGCCGAAAGGTCACACCCCCGACCTGCATGTAAGGCCGCTTTTGGGGTAGCTGATTAACCGCCCAAACGACCGAAATTAGGGCGCATTGCTGCCAGACGGTTTCACGGCGACCGAGCGGCAGGTTTTGGCAGAAGCTGTCGTTGAAAGCGCGACCGGCGAACGACGCATCTTGGTCGTAAGCAGCCGCCAAATCGCCTCACGGATCAACGCCCGTATCGCTGATGGGCCTGACGGCATGTACGGCGCTGGCATTCGCACCGCCGCGAACGCGATCGTCGGCCGCGTGAGCAGGGACATGCCTCTCCTGATTGATCCGTTCGCGATCGGCGAATGGCTTGACGAACATGCGCCGTTCCACGCCCTGGTGCCGGCCTGTTGCGAGGAAGGGTATTTCCTGAAACCGAGCGACGAGCGTTGGTCGACCGGAGCCAGTCTGGACGAATAGGGGTCGGTTTTCTATTCGGCGCCACACAGCCGCCGGTTGACCTAATGTTCCTATTGTGTTCTCATTATGATAACGGTTTTTAGCCGTTTCCATCAATCCGCCTGAGCCAGCGTGAGTCGAGGAGTCGATCCAGATTTTTATTTCTGTCTTTCCAGATTTCAGGAATTCCGTCTTTCCGGATTGCCAGAAAGGCGGAAATCTGTATTTCTGCCCGAACCGAAGCAGCCGAGAGGGAACTTGGCCGCAGTGGGAGGGCGTATCTTGGCCAGCAGTCGAACCGATCCGGCCGACGAGGATCATGGGAGCGACGGCGAGAACAAGTCGCTCAATTTCAAGGTGAGTCCCGACTTCAAGAAAGAGTTCAAGGGCTTCGCGGTCTCCCAAGGGATCACGATGACCGATCTGCTGAAGGAGGGCTTCGCGCTCTCGAAGAAGAAGCGGCAGAAATGATCGTGCTGCCGCTCGCCCTTCCATCCGCCCTCGGTCCGAGGAGGCGGATGTGACGCTCCACACACCCGGCGCTGCATTCGAAGGCGCTGAATGGCTTTTCGCGATCGGGCGCGGGGGCGATCTGCCCGCCGTCGATGGCCTGGTCGCTGTCGATGGCTATGTTCCGGCGGGGCGGCCCCCCGAGGAAGTCGCCTTCATCGAGAAGGCCGCGAGCTACGGCGCGCGCGCGGTATTTTTCGAAGCTGGCCGGCATGGTCGCGCATCGGTCGCGCAGGCCTTCGTTTTCGATGCTGCCGCGCATGCCGACGATCGGGCTTTCGCTGAGCTGCACAAGCGGCTGTGGAGCTGGAGCGGCGTCCCGATCGTCTACCGCGCCGGTCCGGGGCAGATTCAGCTCTTCCGCTGCGCGCATGCGCCCGATTTCGTCGGTCCCGACGACACGCCAATCTGCCGGCCGATCCGCACGCTGGCGATCGGCGCGGAGATCGCGGTGCAGGACGTATGGTGGGATGCCGCTCGCATCCGCAATGGCGCCATCTGGGACGACCCCGATGCCTGCCGCCTGATGCTTTCGGCGCAGAAATCGGCCCATCGTAAACTGGTCGAAGAAGTCCGCGAGCTCGCTAGGCAGATGGGCGAGCGTAGGTTGCTCGATGGCGGGCTGCAGCGGCGATTACTGATCCTCTCACTGCTCATCGCCTATCTCGAGGAACGGTCGGTCCTTCTGCCGGACGACTTCGCTCGCGCCTTGCCTGGCGCCACCCACTTTTTCGAGGTGCTGGGCAATGGTCCGGCGCTGATAACATTGCTCGAAGCGCTCGAAGAGCGGTTCAACGGACATGTGTTCCGCCTGAAGGATGCAGAGCGCGCTGCGCTGGCCGACAGCACCGAACTCGCCAGCTACGCGCGGTTGGTCGAGGGCTTCGAAGATTCGACGGGGCACTTCAGCCTCTGGCGCCTCTACTCCTTCCGCGACCTGCCGGTGGAGCTTATCAGCAACATCTACCAGCTCTTCGTGAAAGACGCAGCCAGCTCGATCTACACGCCGCCGGCGTTGGTTCGGCTAATGCTGGAAGAGACGCTGAGCTGGGACCGTATCGACCGGCTCATGGCCGGGGACGGGGTGATCCTCGATCCGGCCTGCGGATCGGGCGTCTTCCTGGTCGAGGCATACAAGCGGCTGGTGCTGCACTGGCGCTGGCGCAACGGCTGGGCGCGTCCGGATGTCGACGATCTGCGTCCGCTGCTCCAGCGCGTGCATGGTGTTGATCTCGAAGAGGGGGCGGTCGAACTGGCCGCGTTCAGCCTGTGCCTGAGCCTGTGCGACGCTCTCCAGCCCGAAGAGATCCGCTCCAGCGTCAAGCTGTTTCCGCCGCTCGCTGACAACACGCTCCACTGGAGCTGCTTCTTCGAGGCCAAGGAGCGCGGCCTGGTCCAGGCGCCGGTCGCGGTCGTCGTCGGCAATCCGCCGTTCGAATCCGCTCTCACGACGGACGGCGCGAGGCGAAGCTATGCCGCCTACACCAAGGCGCATGGGGCGCTCGCCGACAACCAGCTCGCCTATCTCTTTCTCAGCGAGGCGATGGAGCTGCTTTCGCCGGGCGGCGTGCTCGCGATGGTCGAGCCCGCGGGCTTTCTCTACAACCAGCACGCCCTCACGTTCCGTCAGTCCTTCTTCAGCCGCTGGTCGGTCCGTGAGGTTCTGGACTTCGTCTCGGTTCGGGGCCTCTTCAAGAAGGGCGAGGCCGACCCAAAGGTCGTCGTGGTCATTGCCGAGGCGGTGCAGCCGACCGCCGACAGCCGCCTCCTTCATGCCGTGTTTCGCCGCAACGGCCGGGCGACGGCCGAGCAGGGCTTCGACATCGACTATTATGACCTGCACTGGTTCGGCAACGCGATCGCGGAGAAGTCTCGCGACATTTGGCGGGCGAACCTGCTCGGCGGAAGCCGCGTCCACGACCTGATTCAGCGCTTGCGCGATTATCCGACTCTGCGGGATTTCGCGCAGAAGCATCAGTGGGATTTCGGCGAAGGCTATATCGCCGGCCGGAAGGGCATCTCGCGCCCAGCGGAGCACCTCGTCGGCAAGCCGCTGCTTCCGACCAGCAACCTGTCGCGTGATGGGCTCGATACGCGCTTTCTCGACGTCGTGCCCGACAAGCCGATCAAGGACACCAAGACCGCGCGGCGTTTCACGCCGCCTTTGCTGCTCATCAAGGAGCACGAGGATCTGCACCATGGCCTGTGGAACGGCCACTACCTTGCCTACAAGCACGAGATCGTCGGCTTGGCGGCCCCGGCGGAGCAACTCGGTGCGCTGAGCGCGATCAACGATTGGCTCTTCCGAGAAGCGACGGTTCTGCGTGCCTACGTGGCGGGGATCAGCGCTCGGCTCTTCACGCAGCGCGCCACCGCCATTCTGAGCGCCGACGTTCTGGCCGTGCCTTATCCCGAGGATCATGACCTCGACCTCAGCGAGAACGAGCGGATCGTTGCGGCGGATGTGGTCGAACACCAGCGCGAATTCATCCGCCTCGGCACCGGCGCCGCCGTCATGCGGCCCGCGCCGGGCGAAGCCCTTGCCGAATTCGACGACGTTTTCGCCCGGCAGATCAATGCGGTCTATCCGCGTACCGCCCTGAAGGCGCTGCCGGGTCAGCGCTGGCCTGGGGCGATCTGCAAGGCCTATGTCTTCGGTGATGGCGAGGTGGATTGGACCGGCGCGGATGGACTGCGCCAGAAGCTCGATGCGCTGCTCCACGAGCGCCGGGGCACCAGCCTGACGATCACGCGGATTACCCGGTTGTACGACGACGGCTTCGTGTTCTTGTTGAAGCCCGATCGCCATCGTTTTTGGACGCCCGCCATCGCGCTTCGGGACGCCGACGACGTGCTCGCCGACCTCAGAGCGCAGGGCTTCTGAGGTGCTGGCGGACGAAGGCGAACGCGGTAGACCGGCGGGAGCGCTGAGTGCCGGTATCCATCAGCCCGGAGAATGGCTGTCGGCGCTGGTCGGTTTCATCGGCGGTGCGCTGGCGGGCTGGCGCGATGATCCGGCGCGCGAAGCGGCGACCGGCGAGGCCAAGCTGACGGCGCAGCTCTGCTCGCGGCTGAATAGTCTCTCTCGCCACGCGCCAGGCTGGGATTTCATCCAGTTCAAGCGCGAGGAGCCGGACGAAGCTGATGGCCGCCGCGCGATCGACCTTGCCGTCGCCCCGAGCGGAGCCATCATCTGGATCGAAGGGCGCGAATACACCGAGTATCGCACCTTGCTCCCGATCGAATGCAAGCGCCTGCCCACGCCCGCAGCGGCGGATCGCGACGAACGCGAGTACCTGATCAGCCGGTTCAGTTCGACGGGTGGGATTCAGCGCTTTAAGGCTGGGCACCACGGTGGCAGCCATAGCCGTGCCGCGATGATCGGCTATGTCCAGGCCAACGACATCTCGCATTGGAAACAGCAGCTCGATAGCTGGGTTGATGCGATCGTGGGCGACACAGTTGAAAACTGGTCGGTCACGGATAAGTTGGCGCTGCTAGGCCACGATGCAGCGCAGCGCCTGGCGTTCCTGCGATCCCATCATCAACGACTCGCCGGCCTGTCTCCGATCCAGATCGATCATCTCTGGATCGAGATGTAGAACGCGATTCCCGACCGGGTCGGCGAAGTCGTGACGTGGCGTCGGCCAGGGAGCCGAAAGTCCTCGAAGACCGGGTTCGGCAAGCGCCTTCGCGAATGATCGCCCATTACCTTGCTGGGACGTAGCACTGGCATGAGCGGATCAGGGCCATGATCAAAGACCGCTTCTCCATTTTGGCGAGTAAATCCGGACAGTCCCAAACGTCCGACTTTTCTGACATTGGGCGATCCGGAAGCAAGCGGGAAAACATGTCCGCTTTTGGGAAGTCGGAAACCGGCTTTGAATGACAATGATTGGTCAACTGCTGACGGCGCCCCATGGTGCTAAATCGAGAAAACGCTTATTGCGATAATACAGTTATCACATAAGCAGATTTGACCGTTCTTCATAAGGTGGGCTACAAGCGCGGCTGAGGAGCGAGGCGCGTCGTG
>NZ_JARFNJ010000020.1:0-62634 GCF_029167165.1 Sphingomonas pollutisoli | reverse complement strand
GCGTGGTGTAGGCGCAACAACCGGATCGCGCTGCCGGCCACGCCCGAGACCGTGGCCGATTATCTCGACGCGCGGGCCGGGAAGGGGAGCCGGCCGGCCTCGCTATCCCGCTACAAGGCGTCGATCGCCAAGATCCACCAGCTGCTCGAGCTCAAGGATCCGACGCCGGCGCCGCTGGTGAAGCTGCGGCTCCAGACGGTGCGCCGCGAGAAGGGGGCTGCGCAGAAGCAGGCGCGGCCGCTGCGGTTCAAGGGCCCGGTGCGCGACGTCGAGCGCGACAAGGCGCGGGGGCTCAACATCCGCGCGCTGCTCGAGAGTTGTGGCGAGGATCTGCCGGGGCTGCGTGATCGGGCGCTGCTATCGGCCGCTTATGACACCGGGCTGCGCGCCTCCGAACTGGTGGCGGTCGCCATTGAGCATATTGAGGAGGCGATCGATCCCGAAGCGCGGCTGCTGCAGATTCTGCGTCATAAGGGCGATCAAGACGGGGAGGGGGCGACCGCCTACCTCAGCCCGCGCACCGTCGCGGCGATCGCGGCGTGGACCGAAGCGGCGGGGATCACGACAGGGCCGCTGTTCCGGCGGGTGCAGGTGCGGCGCTACAAGGCGCGGGCAGCCGTGCGCGGTCGGCCGATCGACAGCATCTCGGGCCGGGAGACGTGGGATCTGCGCAAGACGCTGTCCAAGCCGGCGGTGAAGGCGCGCGTCGAATATGACATCGGCACCGTGGCGCTGCACCCGGGCTCGATCGGACCAATCTTTCGGTCGATCATCGGCCGCGCGTTCGACCGTGGCGCGCTGCCCGATTTGACGGCGGACGATCTGGCGCGGTTGCTGAAGGGGATCAGTGCGCACTCGACGCGGATCGGGCTCAATCAGGACCTGTTCGCCAGCGGGGAGGATTTGGCCGGCATCATGGACGCGCTGCGGTGGAAGTCGCCGCGGATGCCGCTCGCTTATAATCGCAATCTCGCGGCAGAGCAGGGGGCGGCGGGGCGCCTTATGGCGAAGATTGGCTAGTCATGACGGCCTAAATAGGTCTTTGGATGATGCCGTGCGACCACACGACGGCGGCAGGTAGATCGAGGGATTTGCGCAGCGGCAAGAACCGGAGAAGGGAGGCTGAGCCCCCGGGGTCTTGAGCTACAACGTTAAGCCTAAGAAACGGGCAGGGGCCTGGTAGCGCGTAGTGTATGAGCGAAGCCACCATCGCTCAAACTCATCAGCACAGTCCAATTTCGAAGAGGAAACAAGAAAGTGGTTCCGGAAACGGTATGGATCTTATCCTGTGTAAACGCTCGCGCTAAATGGCGGCGTTCTGATCGCGCTATTTGTCAGTTGCCGGGTCCGATGACGAGGCAATCGCGCGCGGCCTGAACGATGTCAGCGGTGACCTCCTCGACGCGGTTGAGGGTCATGATCCGCCGCATCTGCGCGAACAGGCGCTCCATGAGCCGGAAGTTGCCGCGCGTGATGCGGATCACGGCTGCCTGCGCTTCGATCGCGTCGAGTTGGGCCGGGTCGAAGCTGATCCCGAAATCGCCGGCGTGGGTCGCGAGCAGCAGCCGCATTTCGGTCTCGGTAAGCGGTTTGAACTCGTGGACGAAGCCGATCCGCGAGTAGAGCTGGGCATAGCGGGCGAGGCGCTTCTCCAAGCCCGGCATACCCATCAGGATCAGCCCGAAGCCGTGGCGATCGGCCATGTCGCGGAGATGTTCGAGCGACTTTATGGTCAGGCGGTCGGCCTCGTCGACGATGACGAGGGGGCAGGCGATGCGGGCGGCGTCATGGGTGATTTCGTCCTGCGAGCCGCCCGCGACCGTCAGCCGGGCATAGCCCAGCTTAATGAGGTTGAGGCCCAACACCGCGTCGATCGTCTTGGGCGTGTTGCTGACCGACACGGTGTAGAAGACGGCGCGGCAGCGAGCGACCTTTTCGCCAAGGAGCGCGGCAATGGGACGGAGCGCGGCATATTCCCCCAGGTCGGGGAAGCTGGAAAACTCGCGCGCCGATCGCGTCTTTCCGACGCCCGGCCGGCCATGACACACGCCGATATAGCGGTAGTGCGCGCAGGCTTCGGCAAACTCGACGAACCGGGCATGTTCGCGGGTCGCCAGGAACGGCTGCTCGACCAGGAACTCAATCGTCAGCGGCGTAGAGCCGGAGCCCTCGGTAGGTGGTGGGCCGGGAAGCCGTATCCTCTTGGTCGCCATCGAAGGTCTCCGTGGGGGCAGGCACCTGCTTGTCGCGCTCCTTCGCGCCGCGCCGGGCGCGCTGGATCGCGCGCAACGACGGGTGCCCAGCGTGCTCGGAGCTGAGCGCACGGCAGACGAACCGGCCCTGGTGGTAGACGTGGATCTCGGTCAGGTCGCGGGGGTCATAGACCGCCTCGACCTGCTCGCCGACGAAGGCCGCGAGCGTGGGTTCGACATAGCGCCTGCCCATCAGACGGATGCCGTCGCGCAGCACTTTACGGGGCTTGGGCACGTGCACGAGCAGCATGTCGAGCTGTTCAAGGCTGTCGGGCATTGCGGGCAGGAACCCGCCCTTCTGCCAGCGCGTGATCGGCGGTTCGCCGGTGCTGCCATGCGGGCGACGATGATAGACGCCGCACACGAACGCCTCGAAGCGGGCGCGCAGCTCGTCGAGCGTGAGCACTGGCGCCGACAGCGGCTTGCCCGCGATCAGGTGGCCGGGCAGGTCGGGCAGGAACATGTCGTTGATGGTGCGGAACAGCCGCTCGATCTTGCCGCGCCCGCGAGGACGCCCCGGCAGCGAATGGATGAGGCGGATTTTGAGGGCGATGCACGCCTGCTCGATATGCTCGGAGATGAAATCCGAGCCGTTGTCGACGTAAAGCTGTTCGGGAATGCCGCTGACGATCCATTCGGGATTGGGCTTGCGCCAGATCGCCTGCCGCAAGGCGAGCGCCGTGTTGAGGGCACTGGGGGCATCGAGGCTGAGGAAGTAACCGGCGATGGCTCGGCTGTGATCGTCAACGATGACGGTCAGCCAAGGACGCACCGGGGTTCCGGCATCATCGAGCACGAGAATGTCGAGAACGGTATGATCGGCCTGCCACATCTCGTTCGAGGTCGCGGCTTCGCGCCGATGCACTAGCTCGTGCTGGTCGCGGTAGACGGCCGGATCGGAGGCTGCGGCGATCTGGCTTGCCGGTATCGCCCTGACGACACGCGCGACGGCCGCATAGCTGGGGGTTCGGTGTCCATGCGCGATGGCGAGTTCCTGCACCTTTCGGTGAATGGCGGCGACCGGGGGTCGCGGGCGCTTGGTGGCGAGAGTGCGGGTCAGTTCGACCAGATGTTCCGGCAGGTGCAGCCTGCCCCGATCGTTGCGCGGCAGACGCGCGAGACCGGCAAGTCCTTCGGCACGGTAGCGCCCGAGCCAGCGCTGCAACGTCCGCTCGCTCAGCGTGCCGGTGCGGGCGAGGTCCGCGAGCGGGATGCCATCGGCGAGGTGCGGTTCAAGGACGCGGTAGCGCTCGATCGCCAGCGGCGGGACAAGCGCCGGATGCGTCACCGCCGACGGTCCGTGTCGCAGGTAAGGAAAACGGAGATTTGCCTGCCCATCGCCATGCGAGTCCGCTCGCGTTGCCAAACCGGCCTGTTCGACGTAAATCTACCCGGTAAAGAAAACTAGGGCAACATAGACCTGCCGATGACGACTTTCTTCCCAAACCGCGCCCGATCGGGGCGCCACCGGCCCTACGCATGAAAATCGGTTACGCCCGCGTATCGACCGCCGAGCAGAACCTGGACCTCCAGCGTGATGCGCTGAAGGCTGCCGGCTGCGAGAAGGTCATCACCGACAAGGCCTCCGGGGCGACTGCCGCTCGCCCTGGATTGGAAAAGGTGAAGGAGCTGCTTCGCGCCGGCGACACACTGGTGGTCTGGCGCCTCGACAGGCTCGGCCGCTCGCTCCGTGATCTGATCGGATGGATGACCTACCTCGACGAGGAAAAGGTCGGGCTGCTGAGCCTGCACGAGGCGATCGACACGACCACCACGTCGGGCAAGCTTACCTTCCACCTGTTCGGGGCATTGGCGGAGTTCGAGCGCAACCTGATCCGCGAGCGGACCCAGGCCGGTCTCACCGCAGCCCGCGCTCGCGGCAAGAAGGGTGGCCGGCCGGCCGCACTCGGCAAGGACAAGCGCGACCTGCCCGTCAGGCTCTACCACGAGAACACGATGCCGATCGCCAAGATTTGCTCGATGCTCGGCATCTCCAAGCCAAAACTCTACGCCTATGTGCGATCGGCCGAGACCAAGCCGGTAGCCGCGTAGCGACGCTCGCCGACAAATAGCGCGATCAGAATGCCGCCACTTAGCGCGAGCGTTTACACCGTTCGCGGTCCCGATCGGCCCAGCGTCCCCCGGAACCGTTCGTTATCGGGAAGGCATCTAAGCGGTCTGCACCATCCTTCATCTAAAGTTCTCCAAGCGCTTCTGAGGATTTTCGGGCGCACCAAAAGCACTTGCTCCTCCAGTGGCTGGAGCATGTAACCGCAATTTGCTCTCCTGCGGACGGGGGGCTGGAGGTGGCTTTTTGACGGCCCGTGTTGAAGCAATCGGTATGTCTCGACGCTCATTAGTGGCGCGGCTGGTGGCCTGTGGAACCGGCTTGGTGCTCGGTTCTCCAACGCTCGCGCGACAGACTTCCCGGTCTGCGGGCTCGTGGAACTTCGGTGCGGCTCACCTCGAATGGGAGCCGCTGGAAGTCGGCACGGGTGATACCCTCCTTGTTTCGGCACAAGTGCGCGGAGTGCCGGTGCGGGCGGTGCTCGACAGTGGCAGCGGCGCGTCGATCATGAGCACGGCGCTCGCGGCGAAGCTCGGCTTGAACGATGGTGAGCGGCGCATGATTAGCGGGCTGAGCGCCAAGGCCCCGGTGCTGCTGGTCCGCGACATCGACGTACAGCTCGCCCGCGAAACCCGTCGCTTACCCTTTGCCGTCGTTGGTGATCTGAGTTCAGTGTCGGCGGCCTTCGGACGACCGATCGATATCCTCCTCGGTGCCGATATGTTCACGGGTAGCTGCATCGCGCTCGATTTCGCGAAAAGGCGTATGGCGGTCGTCAAGTCAGGCACGTTTCTCGCCGGTCCCGACTGGCGCGCTGTCGCGCTCGGGCGCGGTGCCAAGCAGGAGCTGTTCATTCGAGCTTCCGTCTCGGGTTTGCCTCCCGTGCCCTTGATGATCGATCTTGGCAGCTCGGCCGCGCTGATGCTCTCGTCGGCCTATGCCCGCGATCAAGGGCTGTTGAACGGGAAGCTCGTCTCGACCGCGGCGATCGGCGGCGTCGATGGTGTGCGTATCAACGATGCTTTCACGATCCAGAACATCAACATCGAAGGGCTTGGCGTCTCGAACGTCCCCACACTCGGGATGAGAGCTTGGCTCTCCACCAGCACGGTTGGCAATGTCGGCCTACCGCTGATCGCTCAATTCGACGTGGTGTTCGACGTGACCGCCGGATTCGTGTGGCTCCGGCCACTCGGTCCTCGTCGTCGCCTGCCGATGCTGAAGGACCGTAGCGGCCTTGGCCTCGCAGCCTCACCAACGGCGCTCACCGTTGTTCATGTGGCGGCGAACAGTCCCGCGGAAAAGGCTGGCTGGGCGGTCGGCGACCGGATCGTGGCGGTGAACGGCCATTCGATCGATGCGAACTATACGCGTGGGGAGCTCTGGCAAGTGCGCTCCCGGCCTGCTGGCACCCTCGTAAAGCTGACGATGGCCTCGGGTGATGTGCGCGAGCTCAGGCTGGCCGATTATTATTGATCGGCTTGAGGGTGGCCTTTGCCGATCGCCTTCATGATCCGACAATCGGCCATGCGCGCCTTGGTGCAGCTCTGGCTGAGCATTGCCAACTCATCCCGCAACACCGCGAGTTGCGCCAGTCTCTCCTCCACATCCTTGAGGTGCTGAGCAGCGATAGCTGAGGCGGCACCACAATCCTGGTCCGGGTTCTGCGCCAGCCCCATCAACGAACGGATCTCGTCGACGGAGAAGCCAAGCCGGCGACCGTTGCGGATGAAGTGCAAACGCTCAATGTCACTGGCATCGTAGGTTCTGCGACCCGACGCCGTGCGAGGGGCGGATCGGAGCAACCCGATCGACTCATAAAAGCGGATCGTCGTCACCTTCGTCGAGGTCTCGCTGGCGAGCTGCCCAATCATCACCGGCTTCATCATGCCATCCTTGCTTATGCGAACGTGTCGCACATTTCGCTTGCTTCTACAGCGACTGGAGGTGGTAAGGAAGGCCGCATGAATGCTTCTACCGAAAGCTGCGGGTGCCACGGGGAGCCCGCGCGCGCGCAAACCGATCCGGCCTATCGCCGTGCGCTGCTGACCGTCGTGGTGCTCAACCTCGGCTTCGGAGTCGCCGAGCTGTTCGGCGGGTTCATCGCCGATAGCCAAGCGCTGAAAGCGGATTCCCTCGATTTTCTCGGGGACGGGTCGATCAGCCTTATCGGTCTTCTCGCGCTTGCCTGGTCCGCACGGGCGAGGGCAAAGGTCGCGCTGACGCAGGGGTTGTTTCTCGGTGCGCTTGGCGTGGGCGTAATCGGTTTCGCGATTTGGCGCGCCCTGAACGCAACCGCGCCCGATGCCGAACTGATGGGCACAATCGGCGTTGTCGCGCTCGCGATCAATGTCGTGTCCGCCTTGGTGCTTGCGCGTTTCCGGGAAGGGGACGCCAATGTTCGCGCGATCTGGCTGTTCAGCCGCAACGACGCGCTCGCCAACGTGGCGGTGATCGCCGCGGCCGGTCTGGTGGCGTGGACAGGAAGCGCCTGGCCGGACCTCGCCGTCGCCGGCCTCATCGCCCTCCTGTTCCTCCACTCCGCTTATGAAATCGTCACTGGCGCTCGGCGCGAATTGGGAGAGCGGTAGTGCGTCTGCTCGCGTTGATCCGGGCAATGCTCTCGTTGCGGCTGCTCTCCGCGCTCGCGGCGCTGCTGATCCCTGCTGCGGCAATCGCCGAACCCGGCGACGTGCAAACCGCATGGCGGCTGCTCGACTATATGGCCGTCGATTATGGCGGCGCGGTCGCCAACGGTCGGATCAAGAGCACGTCGGAATATGCCGAGATGACGGAGTTCGCCGCGTCGGTCTCGACACGGCTTCAGGGCCTGCCGGCGAAGCCGGAGCGTCAAGCCCTCATCCAGCGGGCTGCCAACCTCCAGGCGGTGATCGCGGAAAAGGGACCGACTGAACAGGTGGCAACATTGGCGCACGGGCTCGCGGCCGATCTGTTGCGCGCCTACCCGGTGCCGCTCGCGCCCGATAAGGCTCCGAACCTCGTCTCCAGCGATGCACTGTTCCGACAATCCTGCGCGTCCTGCCACGGGATGACGGGCAACGGCCGTGGCCCTGACGCCGCCAAGCTCGCTACGCCCCCGATTGCTTTCACCGATGCCGAGCGCGCGCGCCAGCGCAGCGTGTTCGCGCTCTATCAGGTGGTGACGCAAGGCATCGACGGGACCGCGATGCAGAGCTTCGCCGATCTGCCCAACGATCAGCGCTGGGCGTTAGCATTCCGAGCCGGGAGCTTCGCCTTCACGGATGCGCAGGCGCGCGAAGGCGAGCGGCTTTGGAAATCCGACCCGACCCTTCGCCGGCGCATTCCGGACCTGAAAACCCTGGTCGCGCTCACCCCGGCCGCGCTCGGCGCGGCGATCGGCGACGCCAAGGCTGACCCAGTGCTCGCGTTCCTGCGTCGTCATCCCGAACAGGTGATACAACAGGCTCCCGGCTCGCTCGCGGTCGCCCGCGCCAAACTCGCCGAAAGCGTGGCGGCTGCGCGGCGCGGCGATGCGCGCATGGCGAAAGAGCTGGCGCTGTCGGCCTATCTCGATGGGTTCGAGCCGATCGAGCCAACACTCACCGCGCGCGACGCGACGCTGATGGGTCGAATCGAGGGCGCGATGGGGGAGTTCCGCGCCTCGATCGACCGGGGCGCGTCGCCCGATGATCTCGCGGAGAAGGTCGCAGTACTGGGCGGCCTTTTCGACGATGCGGAAGCGGCGCTCGCGCCTGATGCCGCCACCGAAGCGTCCACGTTCCTGGGCGCGTTCACGATCCTGCTGCGTGAAGGGCTCGAAGCCCTGCTCATCGTTGTCGCCATGATCGCGTTCCTGCGTAAAGCCGAGCGCGGCGAGGCGCTGCGGTACGTGCATGGCGGCTGGGTCAGCGCGATCATCGCGGGCGGGATCACCTGGGCGGTCGCCACCTATGCGATCGGGATCAGCGGTGCGAGCCGGGAGCTGACGGAAGGGTTTGGCTCGCTGTTCGCCGCGGTCGTGCTGCTCTCGGTCGGGATTTGGATGCACGGCAAGGCGCAGGCCGATCAGTGGCAGCGCTATATTCGCGAGAAGATGTCGCGGGCGCTCTCGGGCGGGTCGGGCTGGTTCCTGTTCGGGCTGGCGTTCGTCGTAGTTTATCGCGAGGTCTTCGAGACGATCCTGTTCTATGCCGCGCTTTCGGCGCAAGGTGACAACGGGATGCTTCTCGCGGGGGCCGGGTCGGCGATTGGACTGCTCAGCCTGATCGCTTGGGCCATGCTTCGCTACAGTCGCAAGCTGCCGATCGCGCAGTTCTTCCGCTATAGCTCCTGGCTCATGGCGGTCCTGACCGTCGTGCTGGCGGGTAAAGGCGTCGCCGCGCTCCAGGAAGCCGGCCTTATCAACATCGCACCGCTCGCGGACGTGCCACGGCTGTCGATGCTCGGCGTGTTTCCCACTTGGCAATCGGTGCTGGCGCAACTCCTGATGGCGGTCGCCATTGCGGTCGGGTTCGCCTGGAACGGGCGCGACCGATCCCGCTCGGGTTCCGGCTCAGTGACCCTTGGTTCGAATTAGTGCAATGACATGAAAACCCTTCCGTGATAGAGGCAAGCTAGTGCGAGCCTTTTTGCCTTTCCTGACATGCCTGATGCTGGTCCTGACCAGCTTCTCCGGCATGGCCCATGCCGCCGATCTGGCGGGGGGAAGCATCGCGGGCGTTGAGTTCACGGTCCATACCGCCGGTGACATCGATCAGGTGCCATCGGACTCGGACAAGAATGTCCCGCATCATCACAATTATTGTCACGGACACGACGTCGGCGCGCCTGCGCGCACGACGATGGAATATACCCCCGTCCTCACAGTGCCCAAGCCGACAATCTCCGCCTCTGCGTCGCTCGACGGCCGCACCGGCATGGTCGATTTGAGGCCCCCCCAAGCCTGACGTCCGATTTGGGCGTGCGTTGGCGCGCCCCTGTCGATCATCGTCAGGAGTCCTATTTTCATGAATCGTATCCTCGCGGCCATGCTGGCCGCAGCGTCTTGCGCCACGATGGCGCAGGCGCAGGTCGGACCGTCCGCGCCTGTTGCGCAGGATGCGCCGGTCTACACGCTTGACCAAGCGGTCAGTGCAGCGGGCGGTTCGGCCCCTGCTGCGGAAGCGGCGACAGCTGGAATCGACGCGGCCCGTGCAGGTCGCACAGTCGCCGGCTTGCGGCCCAATCCGGTGGTTCAAGGCCAAGTCGAGAATGTCATCGGCTCCGGGCCGTATCGGGGGGTCCGCAGCGCGGAAACCACGGTCGGCTTTGCGATCCCGATCGAGCTAGGCGGCAAGCGCGGCGCCCGCGTCGCGGTCGCCAATGCGCAATTGTCCCGGGCCGAGATCCAGGCCGCGATCATCGCGGCGGATGTCCGGCTTCAGGTAACGCAGCTCTATGTCGAAGCGGTCGCGGCCGATCGCCGGGTAATGACAGCCCGCGATCAGGCCCGGATCGCCAGCGATGCGCTGCGGGCCGCGAGCGTTCGCGTGCAGGCAGGGCGGGCATCGCCACTCGAGCAACAGCGCGCGGATGTCGCGCGTATCAATGCCGACGCCAATGTGGAGCGGCAGCTTCGCTTGGCCGAGGCGGCCCGCGCCAATCTGGCGCGTCGGATCGGACGGCCGATCGACGGCCTGCTCGATGACACGCTGCTCGATCGCCTTCCCGATGTGAACGTCTATGGGCCGTTGGCACCGGTCAACACGACCGGCACACTCGCGCTGGCGGCAGCCAACGCGGATTTCTCCATTGCCGAAGCCGGCGTGCGGCTCGCGCGCGCCAATCGCGTGCCTGACCTGAACGTCGGGCCGTCGATCCGCCGCCTGGAAGCGACCAACGACATGGCGGCGGTGTTCAGCGTGTCGATCCCGATCCCGGTGTTCAACAATGGTCGCGCCGCGATTGCGCAGGCGACCGCGCAGCGGACCCAGGCGGATGCGCAGCGCCGCGTGACCGCGCTCGACATCGAACAGGCGATCACGGACGCGCAGGCGCAGGCGGCCAATGCCGCAACGACGGCTCGTGCGGCGTCGGGGCCGGCGCTGGCGGCTGCACAGGAGGCCGCCCGCATCGCGCGGATCGGCTATCGCGAGGGCAAGTTCGGCCAGCTCGAATTGCTCGATGCTGAACGCACGCTCGCCGAAACGCGGGTCGCCGCGATCGACGCGCTTGCCAATTACCAGAATGCCCGCGCGCAAGTGGAGCGACTGACCGCTCGTGCGCCCAATGGGGGGAATCAGTGATGAAGAGCTTTTATCTCGCGGGCGCGGCGTCGCTCGCCCTGCTCTTGGCTGCCTGCGGCGGCAAGGATGGCGGAAACGAGGCAACTGCCGAAGGCGCAGCTGCCAATGAGACGGCAGCGGGCACGGAAAAGGGCGGTGCTGAAGGCGGTCATGCCGGTGAAGGCGTCGTCACATTGGGTGCCGACCAGATCGCCACAGCGGGCGTCCAGGTCGGACGGCCGATCATCGGCGGGGCCGGGACGATCGAGCTGCCCGCGATCATCGAGGGCGACCCACAGGGAACGCAGGTCGTCTCGGCCGCAATTGCGGGACGCGTGGTCGCGCTCACCCGTAACCTCGGCCAATCGGTCGGACGCGGCCAGACCATTGCGGTCATCGAAAGCCGCGAGGCGGCGCAGATCAAGGGCGAGGTCGAGGCGGCGCGGGCGCGGCTTCAGCTCGCTAATTCGAACCTCGCGCGCGAACAGCGGCTGTTCGCGCAGAGAGTCTCCCCTGAACAGGATCTGATCGCCGCCCGCACAGCGGCGACGGAGGCGCGGATCGCCCTGACGCAGGCGCAGAGCATGGTTTCGGCGGCGGGTGTCGGCGGCGGCGGGCTCAACCGGCTCGGCATTGCCGCGCCGATCTCGGGCCAGATCATTGCGCGCCCCGTGACGCTGGGACAAACGGTCGCGGCGGATGCCGAACTCTATCGCATCGCCAACCTGAGCCAGGTGTCGATCGCGCTTAATCTCAAGCCCGAGGATGCGGGCCGGGTGCGTCCCGGCAATACGGTGCTGGTGAAGGCGGCAGGCCGTCAGGCGACCGCCCGCGTGACCTTCGTGTCGCCGGCGCTTGATCCGCAGACGCGGCTCGTGCCTGCGCTCGCCACCCTCGACAATCGCGGTGGCGAATGGCGGGTCGGCGAGCCTGTGACGGCAGCCGTGCAGCTCACGGGCAGCGGCGGGAGCGGGGCGGTCCGCGTGCCGACGACGGCGGTCCAGAGTTTCGAGGGCAAGTCGGTCGTGTTCGTGCGCACGCCCACCGGCTTCAAGGCGACCCCGGTCCAGCTCGGCGATGCGTCGGGCGACACGGTGATCGTCCGGTCGGGCCTGACCGGCAACGAACAGATCGCCACCACCGGAAGTTTCACGCTCAAGGCCGAGATCGGCAAGGGCGAAGCGAGCCACGAGGATTAAGCCATGATCGCCCGTATCGTAACCTGGGCGGTCGAGAAGCGCTGGCTAGTCCTGCTCCTCACCGTCATCGTCGCCGCCATCGGCGCCTTTTCCCTCTACCGGCTACCGATCGACGCGGTGCCGGACATCACCAACAATCAGGTCCAGATCAACGTCCGCGCGCCTGCCCTCTCGCCCGAGCTGGTCGAGAAGCAGGTGTCGTTTCCAATCGAAACCGCGCTCGCCGGCACCCCCGGCCTGGAATATACGCGCTCGTTGAGCCGCAACGGCTTCGCGCAGATCACGGCGGTCTTTTCGGACGCGACGGACATCTATTTCGCCCGCCAGCAGGTGGGCGAGCGTCTGCGGGGCGTGCAAGAGAATCTGCCCGACGGCGTGAACCCTGAAATGGGTCCGATCGCGACAGGCCTGGGCGAGGTGTACATGTACACCGTTCGTCTCGATCATCGCGAGGACGACAAGCACAAGCCCGGTGAACCGGGCCAACAGCCCGATGGCAGCTACATCACGCCAGAGGGCGAGCGACTGACGACCGAAGAGGACAAGGCGACCTACCTGCGCACCGCGCAGGACTGGATCGTGACGCCGCTTCTGAAGACCACACCGGGCCTCGCCGGTGTCGACTCGATTGGCGGTTACGCCAAGCAGTTCCTCGTCGTGCCCGACGTGCAGAAGCTGGCCTCGCTCGGCATCACGCTGACGGACCTGGGAAATGCGCTGGAGCGCAATAACACCAGCGTCGGCGGTGGCTTCGTCAATCGCAATGGCGAAGGTCTGGCTGTTCGCTCGGATGCGCTCGTTCGCAATGCCAGCGAGTTGGCCAGGACCGTGATCGCGACACGTAACGGCGTGCCGATCACGGTCGAACAAGTTGCGACTGTGAAGACGGGTCAGGCGATCCGCATGGGTTCGGCATCGGAGAACGGTACCGAAGTCGTCGTCGGCACGGCGATCATGCGGATCGGCGAGAACAGCCGCATCGTGTCGACCGCGGTCGCTGAGAAACTGAAGACGATCAACGCTTCGCTGCCTCCTGACGTCGTAATTCAGCCGGTGCTGAACCGCACCGAGCTGGTCAATTCGACGATCAAGACGGTCGCGAAAAACCTGTCCGAAGGCGCGGTGCTGGTCATCGTCGTGCTCTTCCTGCTGCTCGGCAACTTCCGTGCGGCCCTGATCGCGGCGTTGGTCATCCCGATCACCATGATGCTGACAGGCTTTGGTATGCTGCGCGCTGGGGTCTCGGCCAATCTGATGAGCCTTGGGGCTTTGGACTTCGGTCTGATCGTCGACGGCGCCGTCATCATTGTCGAAAACGCGCTGCGCCGGCTTGCCGAGCAACAGCATCATGAAGGCCGATTGCTCAGCGTCAAGGAACGGCTCGCGACCGTGGCAGCCGCTGCGCGTGAGATGATCCGTCCCTCTGTGTACGGGCAGGCAATCATCATCCTCGTCTACGTACCGCTGCTCACGCTGACCGGCGTGGAGGGTAAAACGTTCGGACCGATGGCGCTGACCGTCATCATCGCGCTCGCCTTCGCCTTCATCCTCTCTCTCACCTTCGTGCCGGCGATGATTGCGATCTGGCTGTCGAAGAAGGTCGAGGAGAAGGACGGCCGCATCATCACGTGGCTGAAGAAGCGCTACGAACCCGGTCTCGACCGGGCCATGAAGCGCCCGACGCTGACGATCGGTGCGGGTGTGGGAAGCCTTGTGGTGGCGGCGCTTGCTTTCACTACGCTCGGCTCGGTGTTCCTGCCGCAGCTCGACGAAGGCGATTTGCTGATCCAGTCGCTCCGCATTCCGGCAACGTCGGTCCAGCAGAGCCAGGCGATGCAGGTGCCGATCGAGCGGATGATGTCGAAGCAGCCGGAGGTGCAATTCGTCTATTCCAAGACGGGCACCGCCGAGCTGGCGGCCGACCCGATGCCGCCGAACGCGACCGACATGTTCGTCATCCTGAAGCCGCGCAAGGATTGGCCGGATCCTGAGCTTCCCAAGGAGGAGCTGGTCAGCCGGATCGAGGGTAATCTCGCGAAGATTCCGGGAAATGCCTACGAGATCACCCAGCCCATCCAGATGCGCTTCAACGAGCTGATCGCCGGCGTGCGCGGCGACATCGCGGTGAAGGTGTTCGGGGACGACTTCAACCAGATGAACCGGACGGCCGAGCAAATCGCGGCGGTGCTGCGCAGAACGCAAGGCGCAGCGGACGTGAAGGTGGAGCAGACGACCGGTCTTCCCATGCTCGACATTCGCGTCAACCGCGACGCGATGGCGCGGTTGGGCGTTACGGCTCAGGATGTGCAGGACACCGTGACTGCGACGATCGGCGGGCGAACATCGGGCCAGATCTTCGAGGGCGACCGTCGCTTCCCCGTGGTGATCCGCCTGTCGGAGGCGCAGCGTGCCGACATCGGCCTGCTCCAACAGGTGCAGGTGCCGGTGGCAGGCGGCGGCTATGTACCGCTGTCCAGCGTCGCCGAGATCAAGGTGGTCGATGGTCCGAACCAGATCAGCCGCGAGAACGGCAAGCGGCGCGTGGTGGTGCAAGCCAACGTGCGTGGCCGCGACGTCGGATCCGTCGTGGCGGATGCGCAGGCGGCGATCGGCAGCCAACTCCGGCTGCCTGCCGGCACCTATCTCGAATGGGGCGGCCAGTTCGAGAACCTCCAATCGGCAAGCGAACGGCTGAAGCTGGTCATTCCGGCTTGCTTCATTTTGATCCTGCTGCTCCTCTACGGGGCGTTGGGATCGGTCCGCGACGCCGCGATCGTGTTCACCGGCGTGCCTTTCGCGCTGGTGGGCGGCGTCCTGTTGCTGTTCCTGCGGGGCATGGACTTCTCGATCTCGGCGGCAGTGGGCTTCATCGCCCTCTCGGGCATCGCGGTCCTCAACGGCCTCGTCATGGTCAGCTCGATCCAAGATCTGATCCGATCAGGGATGAGCCGCGAGGAAGCCGCGCATGTTGGCGCGATGCAGCGTCTGCGACCCGTCATCATGACCGCGCTAGTCGCCAGCCTCGGCTTCGTGCCGATGGCGCTGGGCGAAGGCGCCGGCGCAGAGGTTCAAAAGCCTTTGGCGACGGTCGTCATCGGCGGTCTGATCTCGGCGACGCTTCTTACGCTGTTCGTGCTGCCGACACTCTATGCCCGGTTCGGGCAGAAAGTGATCGAGAAACCCGAGCACTACAATGAGGAGCATGAAGGGGACGACCACGGTCAGACCTTCGTGAACAACTTGGCCTGATGGATGGGCGGGGCGATCCGCGATCGCCCCGCCCATCTCTGGGAGATGGGGATATGCCTCGCACCATAACCAGCTCGATGCTTCACGGCGGGCCACTGCGCATCTGGTCGGCACTCACCGATCCGGATCATCGCCGGGCGTGGAGTCCGCTCGTATTTCTCGATGATCCGTCCCGGCTCGGCGACACAGAATGCACCTTTGCGATCCAGGGCATCACCCGGCCAATTCGGACGCCAGCACGGATTGATCGATTCGATAAACCGCACGCCTTCGCTTGGTCCTGCGGCATCCCCTATCTGTTCACGCTCGAAGAGCGGTACGAGCTGGCGGGGGACGATGGCGGCACCAGGCTAACGCATAGCTGCACGCTGCGCGGGGCGCTCTCCCTGCCGTTCGCGGCGATGATGTTGCGCCGCCTGCGATCCCTGATGGTCGAATCTGACGATCGCCTCGCAACCTATCTCCGCTGGCGGGTAGGTCAGCCTGCCCGGGCTATCAATCGTCAGCGCGTCCCCTTCCGCTGCAGGAGGAAGGCGCGATGATGATGCACTGTAAGCGGGTGCTGCCCGCCGTCATCCTCGTTGTCGGGCTCGCGGCGTGCTCGGAAAGAAAGCCGCCAGCCCCGCCAACGGAGCAGCAGATCCATTCGTCCGACAGCGCCGTGGCGACCGGGGAAATGGGGCGGCATAGATATCGCTGTTCCGACGGGGAACCGCTGTTCGTCGATTACAAGGACAACGGCCTGCAGATCGATTTGCGGCGCTCCAACGGGGGACCGCCGATGATGCTGACCGCGCCAGCGCAGGGCCTGCAATATGTCGGCGAAACAGCCACCGCGACCTTCAAGGGGTCGCAGCTCACCATCGTGGAAGGCGATGGCCGTACCCGGATCTGCGAGCAGGAAGGCACGCGATGAACTGCCCTGCCTTCGAACGCCACAGGGCGCTTCGTCGGAAGAGACCGATGTCTGACACGTCGATTTCAAATGTGACAACCTTGTGCGGCCTGAATCGGGCCGGTCTGGCGATCGCGCGCCTCGGCGTCGTTCTCGTCTCCGGGGCGGTTATAGGGGCGTGTAATCCAGCGCCGACCCAGCCTACCGAGCCGGCGCATGAAAAGCATCTGACGTCGAAACTAATCGCGCAGCGCATCATGTACTGCGACGACGGCACACGCGCCGATGTCGACTTCATCGATGACGGCTTGAAAATGGCCGTCACCTGGCTGCCGAAGGGCAGGACCGAGATCCTGCGCGCGCAGCGAACCGGTGACGAGTTTCGCGGCGACCATTCGCGGGCTGTCGTGGCGGGCGGATCGATCGCGTTCACGCGACGCGGGAAGATCCGCGTCTGCCACCGAACCCCGGAGGAGTCCTAGGAAATGCAGGCACTGCTCTATACGCTTGCGCCTGTGCTGGCGGTCGTGCTCGGCGCGATTGTCGCGAGCCGCACCAAGTTGAAACCTGGCCTCGTGGCGGGCCTACAGCATCTCGCTGCCGGCGTCGTGTTCGCGGCGGCAGCGACCGAAATCCTGCCGCAGGTCAAGCATGAGGCATCGCCCAGCGCGACGTTGATCGGCGGGGCGGCGGGCGTCGCGACCATGCTGGGGCTCAAGGCTCTTGAGGCCCGCTTCAAGGGGCCGATGGCGCTACTCGCCGCGATCGGCATCGACATTCTGGTCGACGGCCTGGTGCTCGGCCTCGCTTTCGTGGCGGGCGAGAAGGCAGGTCTCCTGCTGACGATCGCGCTCACTCTGGAAGTGTTATTTCTGGGACTGACGCTGACCGACGAGCTGGCGGAAACCTATCGCTCGCGCTTGCGCATCATCGTGATCGTCTCGGCATTGGCCCTGCTGCTGCCGATCGGCGCGCTCGCTGCCGTGCCGGTCGCCGCGCTGTCGCCGGTGATGATCGCCGGCTTCCTCAGCTTCGGGCTGATGGCGCTGCTCTACCTCGTCACGGAGGAGTTGCTGGTCGAGGCGCACGAGAAACCCGACACCCCGCTCATCAGCTCGATGTTTTTCGTCGGCTTCCTGGCCCTGCTGACACTTGAGGAGATGATGGGATGATCCCGGGCAACGACAACAATGGCGGGCAGGAGCGCCGCACACTGTGGATCGTCCTGCTGCTGAACGCGGCGATCGCTGCGGGCTTCTTCGTTTCCGGCTTCTTCGCGGACTCGAGCGCGCTGATCGCCAACGGCGTCGACAACCTGTCCGATACGGCTGTGTATGCGCTGAGCCTTGTGGCGCTCACCCGGGGCCAGACATGGAAGACACGCGCCGCGGTCGCTTCGGGCGTCATGCTGCTGATCTTCGCGGGCGGCATCTTGATCGATGTCGGACGGCGCTACGTGCAGGGCAGCGAGCCCATCGGACCTACCATGATGGTCATGTCCGCGATCGCCGGCGTCGTGAATTACCTCTGCCTGCGGCTGCTCCAGCGCCTCAAGGATCCGGACGTCAATCTCCGGGCCGCAACCACCTTCAGCTTCAACGACTTCATTTCCAACGGCGGCATCCTGATCGCCGGCGTGCTGGTGCTGTGGTTGGGTACCAATTGGCCGGACCTGCTGGTCGGCTTCGCCACCGCCATCATCGCCATCAAGGGCGGTGTCGAAATCCTGCGCGACGCGCGCGCCGAAACCAAGAAAAGCGAAAGGAGGTCGTCATGAACGACAAGCTCGAACTCGACATTCCAGTGTTGTTGCCGGACCTTCCTGACGCGGCCGATGCCTGCCTGGACCGTCTCGTATCAACCCTGTCAAAGCGCGAAGGTGTCGAGCGGGCGCATGTGATCTGTCTCGACGGCAACACGCCAGCGGCGCTGTGCATCCATTTCGATGCCGCCAAGCTGCCGCTGCCACGGTTGCGCGAAATGGTGCGCGCCGCAGGTGCCGAAATCACCGAGCGCTACGGCCATGCGATCTGGCAGGTGACGGGGATCAACCACGAACGTCGGGCGCGCACGGTCAGCGATGCGCTGTGCGCCTTGCCCGGCGTGGTCCAGGCAAGCGCCAGCACCAGCGGGTCTGTCCGGGTCGAATATGATCGCCGCGAAACCACCGAAGAGGAGGTGCGCGCTGCGCTTCGCAAGCTGAAGGTGAGGGTGGGCAAGCGGGTCGCTGCCGATGAACATGCCGGCCACGACCACGGCCCCGGGGGCCACGGCGCGGGCGAAGAGAAGCACGGCCCCGGCGATGGCCACGACCATAGCCACGCCGAATTTCTCGGCCCCAATACCGAGCTGATCTTCGCGCTCGCCTGTGGCGCGCTGCTGGGGATCGGCTACGCGATCGAGAGGCTGGTCGCTGGCGCGCCCGAATGGCTGCCGACCGCCTGCTATATCGCAGCCTATTTCTTCGGCGGATTCTTCACGCTGCGCGAGGCGATCGACAACCTCCGGATGAAGAAGTTCGAGATCGACACGCTGATGTTGGTCGCTGCGGCCGGCGCCGCTGCGCTGGGCGCATGGGCCGAAGGTGCGCTGCTGCTGTTCCTGTTCAGCCTCGGCCATGCGCTTGAGCATTATGCAATGGGCCGCGCCAAGAAGGCGATCGAGGCGCTGGCGAAGCTCGCGCCCGAAACCGCGACCGTGCGACGCGGCGGGCAGACCAGCGAAATCCCGGTCGAGCAGATGGTCGTCGGGGACATTGCCATCGTCCGCCCGAACGAGCGCCTGCCTGCCGACGGCTTCGTCATCAAGGGCACCAGCGCGATCAACCAGGCCCCGGTCACGGGTGAAAGCATCCCGGTCGACAAGGTGCCGGTCGCAGATGCCGCAGCGGCACGCGCCAAGCCCGATGCAGTCGACGCGGAAAGCCGGGTTTTTGCTGGTACGATCAACGGCGGCGGCGCGATCGAGATCGAGGTGACACGCCGTTCCAATGAAAGCGCGCTTGCCAAGGTCGTGAAGATGGTGAGCGAAGCGGAGACGCAGAAGTCGCCGACGCAGCGCTTCACCGACCGGTTCGAACGGATCTTCGTGCCCGCCGTCCTGGTCCTGTCAGTGCTCCTGCTGTTCGCATGGGTGGTCGTCGACGAGCCGTTCCGCGACAGCTTCTATCGCGCGATGGCGGTGCTGGTGGCGGCAAGCCCGTGCGCGCTCGCGATCGCAACGCCGAGCGCGGTCCTGTCGGGCGTTGCCCGTGCAGCGCGGGGCGGCGTGCTCGTGAAGGGCGGTGCACCGCTCGAAAACCTCGGGTCGCTCAAAGCGATCGCTTTCGACAAGACGGGCACGCTGACCGAAGGTCGTCCGCGCATCACTGATGTCGTGCCCGTCGATGGCGCCGATGAAGGCGAGTTGCTGGCGCTGGCTGTCGCCGTCGAAGCGTTGAGCGACCATCCCCTGGCCCAAGCGATCGTCAAGGACGGCCGCGAACGTCTGAACGATCGTGCCGTGCCGACTGCCGGCGACCTCAAGAGCCTGACCGGTCGGGGCGTCACCGCGAGCGTGGATGGCGAGACGGTGTGGATCGGCAAGGCCGAGATGTTCGGAAGTGAGGGCATTCCGGCGCTGGGGCAGGGCGCGCAGGACGCAATCGCGAAGCTGCGCGAGAACGGCCGCACGACAATGGTGGTCCGCAAGGGGGACCGCGACCTGGGCGCGATCGGCCTGATGGACACGCCTCGCGAAGCTGCCAAGACCGCGTTGCGTCGGCTGCACGAGATGGGCGTGTCGCGGATGATAATGATCTCCGGCGATCACCAGAAAGTCGCCGAAGCGATCGCCGACGAAGTCGGGATCGACGAAGCGTGGGGCGACCTCATGCCCGAAGACAAGGTTGCCGCGATCAAGAAGCTCGCCGGCGAAGACAAGGTCGCGATGGTGGGCGACGGCGTGAACGATGCGCCGGCGATGGCAAGCGCCACGGTCGGCATCGCGATGGGCGCGGCGGGGTCGGACGTTGCGCTGGAGACAGCCGACGTGGCGCTGATGGCCGACGATCTGGCGCACCTGCCATTCGCAGTCGGTCTTAGCCGCCATACCCGTGGAATCATCCGGCAGAACGTCTTCGTCAGCCTGGGTGTCGTCGCCTTCCTGGTGCCTGCTACCATCCTCGGCCTCGGCATTGGGCCAGCGGTGGCGGTTCATGAGGGATCGACGCTGCTCGTCGTCATCAATGCGCTCAGGCTGCTCGCCTACCGCGATCCGGCAGGGAAGGCGGCATGAAGTGGCTGATCGCCTTCGACCTCGACGGCACGCTTGCCGAGAGCAAGCGGCCGTTATCGGAGGATATGGCCGCAATCCTCGCCCGATTGCTCGCCATCACGGATGTGGCGGTGATCTCGGGCGGGGACTGGCCGCAGTTCGAAAAGCAGATCGCCTCGCGCCTTCCTGCCGGCGTCGCGCTCGACCGTCTCTGGTTGATGCCGACCACAGGCACGAAACTCTATCGGTTCATCAATGGCGCTTGGCGCGCGGTCTATGCCGAACTGTTCGACGACGCGGAGAAGGCGAAGATCCGCACGGCCTTCGATCAGGCGCTGACCGATGCCGGTCTCGCCGACGAACGTATCTGGGGCGAACGGATCGAGGACCGGGGCAGCCAGATCACCTTTTCGGGCCTGGGGCAGGCAGCGCCGCTGAAGGAAAAGGAAGCGTGGGATCCTGACCGAAAGAAGAGGACCGCGTTGCAGGCCACGTTGCGCGCGAAGCTGCCGGAGCTCTCGATCAATCTCGGTGGCACGACATCGATCGACGTGACCAGAGCAGGGATCGACAAGGGCTATGGCCTGAAGCGCCTGAGTGCCGAGAGCGGTGTCCCGCTCGACGGGATGCTGTTCATTGGGGATGCGATATTCCCCGGTGGGAATGACTATCCCGCTGCTGAAATCGGCCTCGACACAGTGAGGGTGCGCGACGTCGCGGAAACCACCGCCGTCGTGACCGCCATCATCGCGTGTCTGCACCGATAGGATCAAGATACATGGTCGGCTCCATCGCGGAATGCCGCATTGTCAAAGCTCTGGCTTCTGTCGCTTAGGGCAGCGCTTCCTAAAACGAAAAGAAGGCAATGTGCGCGTCTCCGCGAACAAAGCCTCCAGCGATCAATCTAAGAGATTCCGCCGCGCTTCTCAATCGTAGGGGGCGTTTGCGGGAGGGGGCGGAATCCTACGCTAAGGATTTGGGCCAGCGATATTCCCCGGTTAGATTGATGTGTTCCCATCCCAACGGCGAGACGTGGGCGAGTAGATCAGGCGCGATATGGGTACCGCTGGCGGCCCGGGTATTGACGACCTCGCCGAGCTTCATGGTGTTCCAGAATATGATGATGGCGGCGAGCAGGTTCATTCCGGCGATGCGATAGTGCTGGCCTTCGCCGGATCGATCCCGGATTTCACCTCGGCGGTGGAAGCTGATGGCGCGCTTTAGGGCGTGGTGGGCCTCACCCTTGTTGAGGCCGATCTGAGCCTGGCGCTGGAGGCCGGCATCAAGAATCCAGTCGATCATGAACAGGGTTCGCTCGATGCGGCCCACCTCTCGCAATGCGAGGGCCAGCTCATTCTGGCGCGGGTAAGAGGCGAGCTTGCGAAGAATCTGGCTGGGGGCGACGATCCCCGCTGCGATCGTCGCCATGATGCGCAGGATGTCGGGCCAGTTGCGCTCGATGAGCGGTTCATTGATCTTACCTCCGACCAGCGCTCGCACATTGGCCGGCGTCGCGTTGGGCGTGAAGGCATAGAGTCTTTTCTGAGGGAGATCGCGGATACGGGGGGCGAACCTGTAGCCGAGCAAGGCGCAGGCGGCGAACACATGATCGGTGAAGCCGCCCGTGTCGGCAAAATGCTGGCGAACGCGGCGGCCCGCGTCATTCATGAGCAGCCCGTCCAGGATATAGGGAGCCTCGCTGACCGTTGCCGGGATCACCTGGGTTGCGAACGGCGCATATTGATCGGACACATGGCTGTATCCCTTGAGGCCCGGGACGTTGCCATATTTCGCGTTGATCAGATTCATCGCCTCGCCCTGCTCGGTAGCAAGGAAGAACTGCCCGTCGCTGGATGCCGATTGCCCTTGTCCCCAGAAGGCGGCCATGGGCAGGGCGGCGTGGGCCTCCACGATCATGGCGAGCGCCCGATCATAGGCGCTGCCTTCGACATGCCAGCGCGCGATCCGCAGCAATTCCCAGAAGCTGTGCGTGTTGGTCGCCGCCGCCATCTTGCGCAAACCGAGATTGACGCCTTCCGCCAGCAACACGTTCATCAGGCCGATCCGGTCGCTGCAGGGCGCGCCGGTGCGCAGATGCGTGAACGCCTCGGAAAATCCGGTTCGCTCATCGACTTCCAGCAACAGATCGGTGATCCTCGCGGGCGGGAGCTGTTGATAGAGATCGAGCACGAGATCCTCGGCCCCTTCGGGCGTGTCGGCCCTCAGCTTGTCGATGTGCAGCTTGCCGTTCTCGATGATGCCGCCTGGGATCGTGCCGGTTCGCGCCGCGCGGCCAAACTCCTTCAGCCGTGTATCCAGTCGAGCCCTGCGCTCGGCCAGCCATTCGCCGGGTCGCAGCGGCACGGCGAGCCGCGCGGTCTGCTCTATCGCCTGTGGCGGGACCAGAAGCTGCTTGAGGTCGCCATAGCGGCGCGATCCCGCCAACCATATGTCACCGGACCGGAAGGCGTCGCGGATGTGGAACAGCACCGCGATTTCCCAAAGCCGGTGGTCGCCGCTGGGCTCAGCGCAAAGATGACGATGCCATTTCGAGTTGGGACGTAGAAAATCCACCGGCGGATCGACCTTGATCCCGTTACGCAGCATCGCAACGGCCGCCAGAAGAGGCGTGGCGATCGGCGCCGCCTGCATGTCGAGCAGGCGCAGCATCCTGGGCGCGTAGAGGCGGAAACGGTGATAGCCGTCCAGCACACGGCTGAGCGGGTCGGCCGCGAGCACGTTGGTCAGCGCGGAGGCCGTGGCGACAAGGGTTCTGAACCGTTCCCAGCCAGGCCCGGTGGCGATTATCCCGTCCAGGGCCGTGCCATCGTCCTGCGCTCCAAGCAAAGCACCACCGATTTCGGCAAAGGACTTCAGCGTGTCCCGAACGGCCGCCTTTTCGTCGGCGATCCTGGTGTTGCAAAGGCGTTCGGAGGCCCGATAGAGACGGCCTACGATGCGATCGTGGGTCTCCACGATGACATCGGCCAGCGATGACCGCCATTCCAGGGTGCAGACAGCGAGGATCGCAAGCCGCCTGTCTTCGGGCAGATCACGCATGCCGTCGGCGTAATAGCGCTCGCCCTGCCGGCGAAGCCGGGTCACACGATGCGCCGGCACGCCGTCCAGCAAATCCGCCGGAAGATCGAACCTTTGAAGATATTCCAGTCGATCCATCAGCCGGTTAGCGGCTGCTGAATTTGCGCCAACCTCGAACTGTCGCAGCCATACGAAGCGCGTGACGCGACCATCCTCCGCGATTATCCGCGTGATGGCACATGGTATCTCGGCTTCATGATCGTAGATGCCGCACAGCGTGGTCGTGGAGTCGGACGCTCAATTTACTCGACGGTCGAAAGCTGGGCCGCTGCGAGAGGTGCCACAGAGATTCGGTTGGCCGTGCTGGAAGCGAATGAAGCGGCAGAGCGATTTTGGCGTTCTCTCGGCTTCATTGAGTATCGGCGCGTTGGGCCAGACACCTTCAAAATGCGTAGCCATCGCCGGATAGAACTGAGCCGTCGCCTTTCTGGCGCGACCGTAGAAGGCAGCAACAAGTAAGATCTCGCGCCGGCTATCTGGGCGAGCTTGGCGTAGGATTCCGCCCCCTCCCGCAAACGCCCCCTTTCAGGGAAGGGGGCTTGAGATCGCCTTGATGGCCTTCAATCCCGTTCCAAAACGAGCGATCGCGTCCCTGTTTCTCTCCAGCTCGCCATAGGGCAGATAGGCGAAGTCGAGATCGGCAATACGGCTGAAAGCCGGGCGACGGAGTTGCGCGCGAACGTCCTGCTCGCGCGCATTCGGTGCGACCAGGAATAGCCCGGCGGCAGCGTGCAGATCGCTCCCCGACAGCGCCAGATCGAGCATGCGCACGATCCCCGAGTAGATCGAGGTCGAATGTTCAACCTCGAACGCGGCGGCGACGCCGTCGCCACCCTTCGCCAGCCACAACACGTCGATGAGGCGGATCGAGTCCGCTCCGGGAGAGGTCGCAATGGCGTCTGGAAGGCGCTCGAGGCATCCCTGTCCAAGCGGGCAGCCAGCGTGAAGTCGACCGCGGTCATTGGCGGCGATCCACACATCGTAACCGAGGGCATGGCCGAGGTCGCGCAGCCAGGCCTGGATTTCGGCGTGCGTGCGATCGGTTTCGCCCTGCGCGGCGGCTGTCTTGTCGAGCCGGCTTGCCTCCGCTCTGGCATGTTCCAATCTGCCGAGCCAGTCGTCGGCCGCCGTTGCGTCATCCTCCAGCGGTGGCGCGGGATAGCGGCCCGAGCCAATGTCGAACAACAGTCCGCCGATCGCGCCGAGATCGTTGGAGAGCAACTCGCGGTAACGGTCGTTGAGGTCGAGGATGCCGGCGCGCATGGCGAGAAAATGATCCCATGACCCGAGCTTCACCTTGGCGCCGGTGACGGCATTGTAGCCCTTGACGATCGCGGTATTGAAGGGCGGCACCAGCGTCGGGTGAAGGAAATAGAGCAGGTTGGCCGCCGCCGGCCCCAGCCCCTTGATCTTGAGCGCGTCTATGCTGCGGATGTGGCTGATGATCTCCTCGGCGGTATCGCAGCACGAGCAATTGTCGAGCAGGCGACCGAACGCCCGCTGGTTGTCCGGGCTTTCGTAGATGTCTGGAATGCGCAGCTTGGGCTTCCACAGCCAGGCATGGTCGGCGCCCTTGAAGATCTGCCGCTGTTCGGCGATCGAGTGGACAACCGTTTCCAGTGACGAGCCGCGATAGGCGACGCCGAACCGCCCACTTTCGATTTCTGCGACCACCTGCTGCAGCCCGCGACGGATGGAGCGGAAGTTTTTCAGCCGTTCGTCCCACAGAAACCAGGAGCGATAGGTGGCGCCGGGATCGTCTCGCCAACGACGGACAAGCTCGCTCACGAGATCATGATGTGTCGCGGGTAACAAGGTCATACTGGCTGGGTCATCTAAACTGGGCTCCTTGCCGTTCAGGCTATCGCGAGCAAGGGCGGCTTGCACGTTCAATGTGCGATCCGCGAAGCGTGCTCAAATTGTCGGTGATCGCGCAGGGAAACGCCGCTGGCATTGGGCGTTGCCGGTCGCAACCGTCGACCGGGCGCACAGCCAGGCAGACGGCCGGCACGGGCGTCGCCGCCCGGGAGCGGCGCCGCAACCAGCTTTTTCCGGTCGAACTTAGCGGATCACTGCTTTGCGATCGCGGTGACCTCGCCATCGCTGCCCTTGAGCGAGAGGTCGAAATCGACCTTGTCGCCGACCTTGACCGCATCGGTGATCGACGGCGCGGCCTTGAACGCCATCGTCATCGCGGGCCACTTGGCCTCCGGGATCGGACCATGATCGAGCGTGATCGTGCCTGCCGCCTTGTCGATCGCGGTGACGGTGCCATGGCCCTTGGCCTTGATCGCGGCGTTCGCGTCAGGCGCCATCGACATGTTGCCCATGTCGCCGCTCATGGTCGCGGCGGGCGCCGCCTCGTTGGTCTCAGTCGCAACGGGGGCCTCCGCCTTCTTGCCGCACGCGGCAGTCAGGGCGGCGAGGCCGAGGGCAATGGTCAGTCGTGCATGGTTCATCGTCTTCTCCTTCATGATGAAACGGGTTGAGGGATGGGATCGGTCTTGGGCCGGCGCAACAGCAGGTAGGCGGCGGGCAGGACGAACATTGAGAGCAAGGGCGCGGTCAGCATGCCGCCGATCATCGGCGCGGCAATCCGGCTCATGACCTCCGAACCCGCGCCTGATCCCAGCAGGATCGGCAGCAGGCCGGCCAGGATCACCGCCACCGTCATCGCCTTGGGACGGACGCGCAGCAGCGCGCCTTCGCGCACGGCGGCCTCGACCTCGGCAGCGTCCGGATGTGCGCCGCGCTCGGCCAGCGCGTTCTTGAGATAGATCAGCATCACCACCCCGAACTCGGCGGAGACGCCGGCGAGCGCGATGAACCCGACCCCGGTGGCGATCGACTGGTTGAACCCCAGCAGATAAAGCGTCCAGATGCCGCCGGTCAGCGCAAACGGCAGCGTCCCCATGATCAGCGCCGCCTCGTCGAAGCGGCCGAAGATGAGGTAGAGCAGCACGAAGATGATCAGCAGCGTCGCGGGCACGACCAGCTTCAAGCGGTCGACCGCGCGCTCGAGATATTCGAACTGGCCAGAGTAAGCGATGCTGACCCCAGGCGAGAGCCTGACCTGTTTCGCCACCGCACGCTGCAGATCGCCGACCACCGAGGCAAGATCGCGCCCGCGCACATCGACGTAGACCCAGGTCGAAGGCCGGGCATTCTCGGTCTTGAGCATCGGCGGTCCCTCGGCGATCGAGACGTTTGCCACGGTGCCCAAGGTGATCTGCTGGCCCGCGGGCGTCAGGATCGGTAGCGCCCGCAGCCTTTCGAGGCTGTCGCGCAATTCGCGCGGATAGCGCACGCTGATCGGATAGCGGGCGAGGCCCTCGACCGTCTCGCCGATCGTCTCGCCGCCGATCGCGCCGGAGACGATGGCCTGGACGTCGGCGATGTTGAGCCCGAACCGCGCGGCGGCGGCGCGGTCTATGTCGACATCGACATAGCGTCCGCCGGTCAGCCGCTCGGCGAGCGCCGAGCTGACGCCGGGCACGCTCCTGGCCACGGTCTCGACATCATGCGCGATGCGGTCGAGCTCGGCGAGGTCACTGCCCGACACCTTGACCCCGATCGGGCTCTTGATGCCCGTCGCGAGCATGTCGATGCGGTTGCGGATCGGCGGCACCCAGATATTGGCGAGACCCGGAAGCTTCACCCGGCGATCGAGCTCGTCGACAAGGCGTTCGGGCGTCATGCCCGACCGCCACTGGTCGCGGGGCTTGAATTGGATCGTCGTCTCGAACATTTCGAGCGGCGCGGGATCGGTCGCGGTCTCGGCGCGGCCGGCCTTGCCGAACACGCTTTCGACTTCGGGCACGGTCTTGATCAGGCGGTCGGTCTGCTGGAGCAGCTCACTCGCCTTGGCGGCCGAGAGGCCCGGCAGCGCCGAGGGCATGTAGAGCAGGTCGCCCTCGTCGAGATTGGGCATGAACTCGCCGCCGAGCCGGCTGAGCGGCCAGGCCGTGGTGGCGAACACCAGAGCCGCGATCAGCAGCACTGCCTTGGGCCGCTTCATCGTCCAGTCGATCGCGGGCCGGTAGATATTGGTGAGCCAGCGATTGACCGGATTGGCCTGCTCGGCCGGAATGCGGCCCCGGATCAGCCAGCCCATCAGGATCGGCACCAGGGTCACCGACAGGATCGCGGCCGCGCCCATCGCATAGGTCTTGGTGAAGGCGAGCGGCGCGAACAGCCGGCCTTCCTGCGCCTCCAGGGTGAAGACCGGAATGAACGACAGCGTGATGATCAGCAGGCTGAAGAACAGCGCCGGCCCGACCTCGGCCGCCGCCTCGGTGACGACGATCCAGCGCATCTCGCCATCGAGATGTCTGTCCGGGTGATCCTGCTCCCAGCGTTCGATCCTCTTGTGGGCGTTCTCGATCATGACGACCGCCGCATCCACCATCGCGCCGATGGCGATGGCGATGCCGCCCAGCGACATGATGTTGGCGTTCACCCCCTGGAACCGCATTACGACGAACGCGGCCAGCACACCGAGCGGCAAGGTCAGGATCGCGACCAGCGCCGAGCGGACGTGCCAGAGGAACAGGGCGCAGACCAATGCGACGACGATGAACTCCTCGACCAGCTTGCGGGTGAGGTTCTCGACCGCGCGATCGATCAGCTGCGAGCGGTCATAGACCGTGACCACCTCGACGCCCGGCGGCAGGCTTTTCCTGAGATCGGCGAGCTTGTCCTTGACCGCCGCGATGGTCTCACGGGCGTTCTTGCCTGACCGAAGAATAACGACGCCGCCGGCGACCTCGCCTTCGCCGTTCAGTTCGGCGATGCCGCGCCGCATCTCGGGGCCGACCTGGATCGTGGCGACATCGCCGAGCCGGACGGGCACGCCGCCCGCCGCAGTCTTGAGCGGGATTGCCCGGAAATCGTCGAGCGTTTTCAGATAGCCCGAGGCGCGGACCATATATTCGGCCTCGGCCATTTCCAGCACCGAGCCGCCGGCTTCCTGATTGGCTTGGCTGATCGCCTGCACTGCCTGGGCGTGGGTTACGCCGTAGGCCGCGAGCTTCACCGGATCGAGCAGCACCTGGTACTGCTTGACCATGCCGCCGATGCTGGCGACTTCGGCCACGCCGGTCACGGTCTTCAGCTCGTAGCGCAGGAACCAGTCCTGCAACCCGCGAAGCTGCGAGAGATCGTGCCGGCCGGTGCGGTCGACCAGCGCATATTCATAGACCCAGCCGACCCCGGTCGCGTCCGGCCCGAGCGCGCTGCGGGCGCTGGCCGGCAACCGACCCTGGACCTGGTTGAGATATTCGAGCACGCGGCTGCGCGCCCAGTAGAGATCGGTGCCGTCCTCGAAGATCACATAGACGAAGCTGTCGCCGAAGAAGCTATAGCCGCGCACCGTCTTGGCGCCGGGCACCGACAGCATGGTGGTGGTGAGCGGATAGGTGATCTGGTTCTCGACGATCTGCGGCGCCTGACCCGGATAGGAAGTGCGGATCACGACCTGCACGTCGGAAAGATCGGGCAGCGCGTCGATCGGGGTCGAGCGCACCGCCCACAGGCCCGCGCCGACCAGCGCGAGCATGCCGAGCACGACGAAGAAGCGGTTC
Organism: Sphingomonas pollutisoli; assembly: GCF_029167165.1. NCBI lineage: Bacteria > Pseudomonadati > Pseudomonadota > Alphaproteobacteria > Sphingomonadales > Sphingomonadaceae > Sphingomonas > Sphingomonas pollutisoli. The sequence continues at coordinate 33,791 of NZ_JARFNJ010000020.1, read as the reverse complement.
CTCACCGACCAGCGGATGAGATGGGCGATCACTGGCCCGCCACCTTCGCCATATGCCGCAGCGTCGGTCCCGCCGGGGGCCGGTCGAACCCGAACCGGACCCGGTCACCCGCCTTGAAGCCGCGCGCGATGCCCGGATTGGCGAGCGCGAAGGTCATCGTCATCGCCGGCCAGTCGAGCGCGGGAACGGGCTCGTGGCTGAGCGTCACCGAATTGGCCGTGATCCGCTCGATCTTGCCCGTCGTCTCGTACAGCGTGGCTTTCGACGCCGGCGCGGCGATGGTCGCCGATGCCGCACCGCCGCCGATCGGCCGCGCCTCGATTCCCGACAGGCTCGCCTCGGAATCGATCAGGAACTGCCCCGAGACGACGACGTTCTCGCCGGGCGACAGGCCGGCAAGGATCTCGGTCTCGCCGCCTGCCTCGCGGCCGATGCGGACCTCGGCGGGATGATAGCGCCCGTCGCCTGCGGCCAGCATGACGAGCGTGCGCCTGCCCGTGCGGATCACCGCTTCGCTCGGCACCAGCAGCGCCGGCTTGGCATCGCCGCCAAGCGCGACGCTGGCGAACATGCCCGGCCGCAACCGGCCGTCCCGGTTGGGCAGCTCGATCCGCACGGTGAGCGTGCGGCTGTCGGCCTGCGTGGTCGGCAGGATCGCGATCACCCGGCCGGCGAAGCGCTCGCCGGGGAAGCCCGCCAGCGTGGTGCTGGCATTCTGGCCGACCCGGACATCGCCCGCGCGCGCTTCGGGCACCGCGGCATTGAGCCAGACGGTGCCGAGCCCGCTTACCTGGGCGAGCGTCTGGCCCATGGCGAGCGTCACGCCGGCACGGGCGTCGAGCGTCTGGATCGTGCCCGAGATCGGCGTCGTGATCGTCACCACGCCGTTCGGGCGTCCGCTCCGCTCGACGCTGGCGATGAGGCCGTCGGACATGCCCATCAGCCGCAGTCGCTGGCGCGCGGCCGCGGTGAGGTCGGGCTTGCCGAGCCGCCTGACGCTCAGATATTCGGTCTGCGCGCCGCCCCATTCGGGCAGGAGCAGGTCCGCGATCGGCGCGCCGGCGCGGACCACGTCCCCGGGCGCTCGCGCATAGACGCGGCTCACGAACCCGCCCGAACGCGCCTGGATGACGGCGACGTCGCGCTGGTTGAAGTCGATCGTGCCGGTGACCTCGAGGGCCGAGGCAAGGCTGCCCATCTTCGCCGCGACGACCCGCAATCCCAGGCTCTGCCGCGCGGCGGGATCGACGGCGACCGTGGGGGCCGCGCCGGCGCTTCCTCCGTCCGCGTATCGCGGCACGAGCTGCATATCCATGAAGGGCGACTTGCCGGGCTTGTCGAACTTCTGGTTGGGGAACATCGGATCGTACCAGTAAAGGACTTTGCCTGCCCCGGCGGGCGTGGTCGCCTCCGATTGCGGTGCCTGGCGATGGCCAGCCCAATAGCCTGTGCCGCCGGCCAGCAGCGCGACAGCCAGGATCGATGCGCCCCAGCGCAGCGCGGATTTATCGAGCGTCATGGCCGCTCCTCCCCATAGGTGATAGTGATGCGGACCGCGTCGCGCGCGACGTCGGCTTCGCGGTTGAGCGCCTCGACCTCGGCCTCCGCGAGCCCGAGCGTCGTGAGCAGCGCGGCGCCAAGGTCGAGCTTGCCGGCGCCATAGCTGTCGCGGTCGAGCTCGGCGCGGTGCCTGGCGAGTGGCACCAGCGTCTCGCGGGCATTGCGCAACCGGGAGAGATGCATGGCATGGTCTGCGAGATCGGCGTCGAGCTGCGCCACCAGCTCGCGGCGGATCGCCTCGCGGTCGAACCGACCCCCTTGCGCAAGGCTCTCGCTTGCAGCGATCCTGGGGTTCTGGCGCTTGCCGGCGAACAGCGGCAGGTCGATCGACACGCCGACCGAGGCCATGTCGCCGTACATGGGATCGCGCCGGCCATAGGTGACGCCGACCTTCCAGTCGGGGCGCTTGTCGGCGCGCGCGAGACGCACGTCCGCTTCGGCGACTGCGATCCGCGCGTCCTGCGCGCGCAGGGCGGGAAGCGCATCGATCCCGGCCCGCAGCCGGATCGGATCGACATCGAGCATCGGCGGGTCGCCCGTCGCCTGCGGGTCGGGGTCGCCGGTATAGCGCGCGAGCCGGGCCCGCGCCTGCGCCACCACCGCAGCCATCTCGGCGCGGCGATCGGCGATGGCGGCGCGGAGCTGGTCGGGCTCGAGCGCCTGGCTCGGGCGCGCGCTGCCCGACGCCAGGCGTGCGGTCACGGTCTTCTGCAGGTCGTCGAGGCTGGCATCGAGCAGGTCGAGCTGCCGGAGCCGGCGTTCTCCATAATAGAGATCGACCCAGGCGAGGGCGGTCTCGAGCCGCACGTTGCGGCCTTCGACCAGCTCGCCCGCCTCGGCGATACCGATATCGGCCGCGGCGCGCGCGGCGCGTGCATGGCGCTTGGCGAGATTGGGGAAGGTCTGGCTGAACCCGATCGTCGCCATAGTGAAATCGTCGCGCGTGAAGCTGCCGGCATTGGGGCCGCTCACCGGGAAGTTCTGCAGGCCCAGGTCGAGCGTCGGATCGGGCAGGCGATCGGCCGCGACCGCCGAAGAGCGGGCGCCGGCTGTCGCCGCCGCGCGCGCCTTGAGGCTTGGCGCGTTGGCGGCAGCGAGCCTCACTGCCTGCTCGTAGGTGAGCGGGCCGGCCGACACCGGCACGGCCCAGGCGCTCGCAAGCGTCGCACCGATAGAGAGCAACAGGCGTCGCACAGCGCGCCTCGGCATCATGATCATGGATATCATCCCCTCATGACAGAGGCGGCGCGCCAAGATGTGACGCGCCGCTCCGGAGCGGGTTTAGCCCTTGTCCGACCTGACTGCGCCGCGCATGCAGTCGGCGGCGCTTGCCTGCATCATCGCGCAATCGCAGCTGGCCATGTCCCGGCTGTCGGGCACCCATATGCGGACACGCGCAGGGCCAGTCGCCCGCGGACCATATTGCGGCGCCGACCGCCATTCCCAATGGCCTTGCGGCGTGCGGCTCGCGTCGGTTGCAAGCGCAGGCGCGGCGAGACTGAGGGCCGCCACAAGGGCGGCCGGAAGCAGTTTGATCATCACGAAAACCTTTGACTGAAAAGAAGGAAACCGGGCGCGCACGCATCGATCGATGCGCGCAGCCCGTGCTCGTTCAATCAGGCAAGGCTGGTGGGAGGATCCGGCTCGGGCGCAACCGCCTTGCCGGTCAATATCGTGTCGGTCGTCCAGAAGCTGGGCGCGTCGTAGAGACGCGCAGGCGCAACGCCGCCTGCCAGGTCCGCTGCGACCAGCGGGATCACGCACCCCATCGCGGCGATGCAATCGAGCGTCAGGCCCTTGCAGGGCTTTTCGCTGGGCGCAGGCTGCTGCTTGGCCATCATCGCCATGCAGTCCGCATCCATGCCCTTGGCCAGCGGCGCGCCTGCCGCCTGCGGCACGCTGTGCGCGGCCGCCATCTGGGCTCCGAAGAGACCGGACAGCGCTCCGATGACGAGCAGGAGGGCGAGCAGGCGTTTCACGGGCCTCGATATCTAGCGGGTTTCGCGGGCGCAGCCAACCAAAGTCTCGCGCCGCGCGGATTTTGAAGTGCTGACGGCTGATTCCGTCAACTCCGCGTCAATAAAGATCCGGCCCGGGGAAGAAGATCGGCTGCGGCCTCTACGTATATCGAGGCTGGACCCGGGACCGTAGTCCCAAGCCTGAAGAGACGCTCTTCCCCTCGGCAAAGTCCGGGCGGTGGCTTACCATCCAAGGAGGTGAATATGGTCAGAAAAACTCTCATGGTCGCGCTTGCCGGCATTTCGATGCTTGCTGCCGTCCCCGCTATGGCCCAGGGCATCGGGCACAGCCTGTTCATGCGCGGCTCGATCGTCGACACGGGCAGCAACGGCACGGTCGTCTGCATCGGCAAGGCCGATGGCGCCGAGGTCGGCCAGAAGCTCGAGGTCTATCGCGTCGTGACCCATCCGGGTCCGTCCAAGGGCGTGGCGCCGACCTATCACCGCCAGCTCGTCGGCCATGTGACGATCGACCATATCTTTGACGATCACTTCGCGCACGTGTCCGTCGCCGACGGCACGCCTGCCAGGCACGACATCGTCGAGCTTCGCAAGAACTGACAAGCCGGTGGCCCGGCGGCACGGGCTGCCCTGCGACGCGTCGGGGCAGCGGGCCGCCGGCGACGAGGAGACCGTTCGGGGTCAAAGCGAAACCGCTTGACCCTGGACCATGGTCCAACCGGCATGATCGAGCGGATGACATGGGCAATTTCAAGATCGGCGAACTGGCCGCGGCCGCAGGCGTGGGGCGGGATACGATCCGCTATTATGAGCGGATGGGCCTGCTGCGCGAGCCCGCGCGCACGGCAGCGGGCTACAGGCTCTACGACGCGACCGACCTCGAGCGCGTCAATTTCATCCGCTCGGCGCAGGAGCTTGGTTTCACACTCGAACAGGCCCGGCAGCTGCTGGCACTCAGGGCGTCGGACACCGCGCATGCCCAGGCCGTGCTCGATATCACGCTTGCCAAGATCGCGGACGCCGAAGCCCGGCTCGAGCGCCTGTCGGATATCCGCGACATGCTGCGGATGCTCGCCGACGAATGCCCGGGCGAAGTGCCGGTCTCCGATTGCCCGATCCTCGCCTTCCTGACGGCGCGGCGGAAAGACCAGCAGCATAACAAGAAACATCAGGCAGCGCAGGACGAACGATCACCACGAGCGAAAGGGGTTTTGTCATGAAGAAAATGCGTTTGATCGCCGTCCTCACGCCGGCGCTGCTTCTAGGCGCCTGTGTGACCACGCGGCCGACCTCGGCGCAGGTCGAGAGTTGCCGGGCGATGGAGGGCAATATGGGTCTCCAGACGCCGCATGATCATGGCGAGATGAAGGGGCAGGGGCGCAACCCGATGAACCTCTCGCACGACCGGTGTCTCCGGATTCTGCGCAGCGCGCAATGAGCCGGTCCGGACGCCAGGGATGGCGCCCGGACACAGTTTTCAAGCCAAGGAGCAAAGCCATGATCGACCATGCGAAGAAAGCCCTTCCACTTGTCGGCGGAAGCCTGTTGCTGGCGCTCGCGCTTTCGGGCTGCGACCGCCAGGCCGACCAGACGGTGCCGCCCGCGGCGAACAGCGTCGCCGCCACCCCGGTCCTGACCGACAGCGGCAACGCTGCAGACGCGGCGCCGATGGACGCGATGAGCAACCAGGCCGAGATGGAGCGGCATCACCGTCAGGCGATGGACCATGACGCGATGCGCGCCGGGGCCGGCAACCAGACCGCGCCGGCACCCGATCCCGCGCCGGGCAATGCGGCGATGCCGATGAAGGATATGTAGGCTCGCACACTAAGGGGATGAGGATGTCCAGGCGGATCAGCCTTCGACGCTTGAGCCTCGGCTGCGCAATCGCTCTCAGCCTGTCCGCGAGCGCGGGCGCGCAGGAGGGCGAGGATCATGCCGCGCATCATGGCGCAGGCATGCCGGCCGGCGGGGGCATGTCCGCACCGGCAGAGCCGGGGTCGTCGGACATGGCGAAGATGATGAACCCCATGATGGATCGCATGATCAATGGGGAAGGGGAGAATGAGCACGGCCACGAATCGCGCCGGACCGGCTTCATCTCGCAGCTGCTCGCCTTTCCCGCGCTTGACGAAGCGGCAAGGCAGCGGGTCGCTGCGCAGGCCGGCGAACGGGTAAGCACGGGTCTGGCGATGATCAACGCCGCCTCGGCCGACGGCGCGCGTGCGACCACGGTCTCGGCCCGGCTCGATGCGGCGCGGCGCCTGCGCGAGGGAACCGACCTGTTCCGCTCCGGCACCGCCGCGCAGGGCGCGATCGGGGGCTTGCAGCCGCCCCGGGAGGTCGGGCTTGCCTGGCTGCGCGATCAGCTCGACATCGACCAGGCCGCGCCCGGCCATGCCGATCACTGGTTCGGCATCTCGCCCTCGCACCTCCTTCTCATGCTGTTCCTGGGGCTGGTGAGCGCCACGCTTATCGCGCTGCAGATCTTCCGCCTGCGGCGGATCGGGGCGATCGCCGGCGGTGTCGCCACCGCCAAGGTTCCAGCAAAGCCGGAGCCGAAGGCTGCCCCTCCCGCTACCAGGGTTGCGCCCGCGCCTGCACCCGTTGCCGACAGCGCCGGGCTCGCGCCGAGCAATGCGGCCGCACCCGCTGGGGCGTCGCTGCGCAAGCCCAAAAGCTGGGCGGGGCAGCTGCGCGTGGTCCAGATCGTGCGAGAGACGCCGAGCGTGCTGACCTTCCGGCTCGCGGACCCGACCGCCGACCGGCTGCCGTTCGACTTCCTGCCGGGCCAGTTCCTGCAGGTCGAGGTAGAGCCCGAAGCGGGCAAGACCGCGCGCCGTTCCTACACGATCGCCTCTTCGCCGACCCAGCGGGCCTATGTCGAACTGACGGTCAAGCGCGAGGAGCAGGGCGTGGTCTCGCGATACCTGCACGACAAGGTCGTCGCCGACGATCTGCTGAAGGTCAGCGGACCGTTCGGCGCCTTCACCTTCACGGGAACGGATGCCCAGAGCATCGTGCTGATCGCGGGCGGGGTCGGCATCACCCCGATGATGTCGGTGCTGCGCTATCTCACCGACACCGCGTGGAAGGGTGATATCTTCTTCTTCTACGGCGCACGGTCGACCGAGGAATTCGTGTTCCGCGACGAGCTCGAGCGGCTCGAACGCCGTTTTCCCAACCTCCATGTCGTCGCCGCGATGCAGCGCGCGCCCGGCACCGTCTGGATGGGCCCCGAAGGGCCGATCACGCGCGAGATGATCCTGGCCGCGGTGCCGGAGATCGCGAGCCGGCGCATCCATATGTGCGGCCCGCCGGCGATGATGGGCGCGATGCGCGGCGTGCTGGCGGAACTCGGCGTCCCCGACGCGCAGCTGCACACCGAGGCGTTCGGTCCGGCCTCGCTGCCGGCCGACCACGAGGATCTCGAGGTCAAGCCCGCGCCCCCGCCAGCGGATAAGCCGGCCCCGAGCGCCGAGGTGGCGCCGAGCACGGTGACCTTCTCCGTGTCGGGGGTGTCGGCGGCCTTGCCCGCGGACGAGACCGTGCTGGAGGCGGCCGAGGGCGCGGGCGTCGAGATCCCCTATGCATGCCGTGCGGGCACATGCGGCGCCTGCGTGGTCAAGCTGCTGCAGGGCGAAGTGACGATGGAGGTCGAATCCGGCCTTGCGCCCGCCGACAAGGCGCAAGGCTATGTGCTCGCGTGCCAGGCGAAGGGGACGGGCACGCCGCTCGTGGTCGAAGCCTGATGCGCGAACGCAGCGACATTGCCGTGGGCCTGCTGGTCGCGTTCCTGCTGCTGTTCCCGTTCGGCTATCTCGTGCATGTGTCGCCCCGCTTTCCGGGTAGCCTGGCCGGCGGGATCATCGGGATCGCAGCGCTCGTGCTGATGCTGCTGACGCTTCCTTATGTCGCGGCCAAGCACATCGCCTGGGTCGACAAGGCGCTCTCCCGGGTCGTCAGCAAGCCAACCCTGCTCGCCATCCACATCTATGCCGGCGTGCTGGCGCCGATCCTGGGTCTGGTCCACGCCGCGCACAAGCTCGAAAGCCCGGTCGGCCTGCTTCTGACCGTCCTCCTGCTGATGACGGTCATCACCGGCTTCATCGGCCGCTACCTGCTTGCCCAGCTTGGTCGGGCGCTGCGCGGACGCAGGTCAGAACTGGCCTCGCTTCGCGCCGCCTTCCTCGAGGAGCCGGCGGCGCCGACGCAGGCCGATACCGCAGCCCCGCCGCTGTCGGGCTGGAAGCGCTATCTGTTCGTCGCCGGGGATGCGTCCGCGGGCCAGCGCCCCCAGGACAAGGCGGGGATCGCCGCAGCGCTGGCCGATACCGAATTCGCGATCCGTGCCGAAGAGGCAACCAACACCCTGTTCGCGCGGTGGCGGTTCCTGCACATCCTGCTGGGCTGTCTCATCTTCGCGCTGCTCGCGCTCCACGTCGGCGCGGCGATCTATTACGGGCTGCGCTGGCTATGAGCTGGCAGCGTCTTTCCTACGCCGTCTTCATCGCAGCCCTGCTGGTGATGGTCGCCGCGGTCGCGATCCGGATGCGATCGGACGCGCCGAGGGATGCCGGCCTGGTGGCGCAGCTCGTCTCGCCCGGCCCGCTCTCGAGCGCGCACCAGTCCTTTGCCGGCCAATGCACGGCCTGCCACACGCCGGGCAAGGGCGTCGAAACCCGGACCTGTCTCACCTGCCATGCGGGCACCGATTTCGGGACGAAGCAGTCGACGCAGTTCCACGCGAAAGCGACGCAGTGCACCTCCTGCCACGTCGAACATGAGGGAGAGCGCGGCATCATCCGCATGGATCACGCCGCGTTGCTCGACATGGCGAAGTGGCGGCAGCCTTTGGCGGGCATGTCGACAAACACTCGAAGCCTGACCCCCGAGACCGCGCTCAATTGCGCGAGCTGCCATGCGTTCCGCGATCCGCACCAGGGCCTGTTCGGCACCGACTGCGCGAGCTGCCACAAGACCGACAGCTGGAAGATCGCCAATTACCGCCATCCATCGGTCAATTCGACGCAGTGCGCCGAGTGCCATAAGGCGCCGCCCAGTCACTTCATGGAGCATTTCAGCATGGTCTCGCAGCGCGCAGCCGGATCGAAGGCGCGCGTCGACCAATGCTATGCCTGTCACGCCACCGACAGCTTCAACAATATCCGCAAGCGAGGCTGGTATGATCACCATTGAGGCCGACTGGCTGAGCGCCTTCTTCCGGCTCGCCGTGATCGGCCTGGAACTGGCGGGCACGCTGACCATCCTGGTCGGCGCGGGGCTCGCAACCTTTCTGTTTGCGCGGCGGGCGAGGGCGGGCGACCGAACCGAGGCCTATAGCACGTTCCGCTCGGCGCTCGGCCGCAGCATCCTGCTCGGCCTGGAATTTCTGGTCGCCGGCGACATCGTCAAGTCGCTGGTGATCAACCCGACGCTCGACGATCTCATCGTGCTGGCCGGGCTTGTGCTGGTGCGGACCTTCCTGAGCATCTCGCTCGGGGTCGAGATCAACGGTCACTGGCCCTGGGAGGAAACCCGGATGGCGCGGGAGAAGGCGCGTGCGGCGTCGGATGGGTCGCCGGCGACGGCTGAGGCCGCCGGATGCGGCACACCGCGCAAGGGATAGCCGATGGAGGGTGCATGATGATCGAGAGACGCGAATTGCTGATGGCGGGCGCCGGCCTTGCCGCCGCCGGAACGCTGGCTGCGCCGGCGGCGGGGCAGCAGCATCGAATGGAAGGGATGGCGATGTCGATGACGGACTGCATCGACGATTGCCTGGCTTCACACCGCATGTGCCTCGAAACCGCCGCCTGGCTGACGAAGCAAAGCAGCGCGCTGGCGAGCGCGTCGTTGATCGCCATGCTGAACGACTGTGCGGAACTGTGCCAGGCGACAGCCAACTCGATGCTGCGGGAATCGGCTCTGCACCGCATCCTGTGCCGCGCCTGCGCCGATGCTTGCGAGCGCTGCGCCGAGGAATGCGGGCGTCATAGCGAGGACCAGCGGATCGCGCGTTGCTCGGCCACCTGCAAGAAATGCGCGGCGAGCTGCCGAATGATGGCGGACATGACCGGCTGACCACCCGCTTCGCATATTACGTATACTGCCGGGTCAGGACCGATACCATCTCAAGGGCAAGCTCCCGGAGGAGCGAGAAACGACCGGATCTGAAGCCGGTCGAACGGAAACCAGACTTGAAGGAATCGATAGTGCGCAAGAAAACGGTAGTTATCACTTCGCTCGCAGCCCTCGGCCTCCTTGCCCTCGGTGCCGGGCCTGTTCTCGCCGATGGCATGCCGTCGGACATGCCGGATCTCGAGGAGACGCTCAAGGCCAAGCCTGCGCCGGCTCAGTCCGGCACGGCCCATATGGAGGGCATGCGGCACGGCAAGGACCAGATGCACGGTGAGATGATGCGAGGCCACCGGATGGCCATGCGGGAATCGGGGAGCCAGGAGGGGGCTTCTGACATGTCGCATCGGTCGGGCGGGGGGTGCTGAACCAAAAGCCCATCAGAGGTCGGTTGATCAAAGCCTCACCATACAAGGCGTTGGTATCGTTTGACCGGGCCGCAACGTTGGTCCGCCGTTTCCCCGGCGGGCCAATTGCGTTTCAGAATAAAGGTCTGCACGAGCTTTAATGCGATGCAGTCATGAATCCGCTGGACCCTTGGACCATGGTTTCGCCCGCAAGATCGCGGGCCTGCCAGTCCTGATCCAGTGCGGATTCGTAACTTACGTATTCAGACCAAAGGGCCAAGCCCGCATGAGGGGTCGGTATGGTCGCGGTCGCAAACGGCGATCGGGCAAGGACTCATCATGCGGAGAACCACAATGCGAAAGACGAAACTTCTAGTCGGCGCGATCGGCTGCCTGGCGACCCTGAACTTCGCTGGCGCGGGTCTGGCGCAATCGGCACCCGCCGCGCCCCAGCACGCCCCTGCGCAGCCGAAGCCATCCACCGCCCATGCCCATCAGCAGGGGATGGATCATGGAGGGCAGCAGATGCACGACCAAATGATGCAGGATCACCAAGCCGGCATGCAGAAGCCGCAAGGCCAGCAGGGCGCTGCGGGCATGGCCGGAATGTCTGGTGGCTCGTCGCAGGGGAGCGGTTCGAGCAAGGCTGGCAAGCCCAAGAGCGGTTGCTGCAAGATGCCGATGAAAAAGGCAAAGCCGGCCGCCAAGAAGAAACCGGCCACGCCTATGGCCGACAAGCCGATGAGCGACATGTGAGGTTTCCAGCCCCGAGAACAGACCCCTGGGGCTGAGGGCCCGCCGCTGCCCCCGCGGCGGGCCTGTTCTTCAAGAGGTGTTCCAAGTTTCTAGGATTTCATAACGAGAAGCAGGCGTCCACCGCGAGAGAGAGGAGCCCGCGATGCGTAAAGCTCCAGGAGTTGGCACCGAGCTGCGGGTCCGCGCTTACGATTAAGAGGTCCGACCAAGCATGGCCGGATCAACTTCAGTGACCTCTGCGCCGCGATTGAATGGCGAGAGCCATTGCCTGCTTAGGCGACGAGATAATCTATGAGCTGATGAGAAAATCATCGGCTTCTTTTGCGTGTCCAGCCTGGCGCTTCGTAAAAACTCTGCCTGATTTTTGTCTGCGGAACTTACTTATAGGCCGTCTCATCAGAAGGCCTACTTCATCAGGAATCGGTAAAGATGGAGACAGGCGATGTTCGAGAAGGCGATCGGGACCATCAATGCTGCGGCGTCCTTCCGACACCGCTATGATAATTTCATCGGTGGTCGATGGAGCGCTCCAGCGAGCGGCGAGTATTTCGCGGACACGAGCCCGATCAATGGCGCCCAGATCGCCGAGTTTGCGCTGTCGACGCCGGAAGATGTCGAGCGCGCGCTCGATGCGGCGCACGCCGCCAAGGATCAATGGGCAAGGATCTCGCCCGCCGACCGCGCCAGGATTCTCAATCGCGTCGCCGACCGGCTCGAGGATAATATGGAGTTGCTGGCGCTTGCCGAGACGATCGACAACGGCAAGCCGATCCGCGAGACGCGCGCTGCCGACGTTCCGCTCGCGATCGACCATTTCCGCTATTTCGCCGGCTGCATCCGGGCCGAGGAAGGCGGGATCTCGACGATCGATGCCGACACCATCGCCTATCATTTTCGCGAGCCGCTTGGCGTCGTCGGCCAGATCATCCCGTGGAACTTCCCGCTGCTGATGGCGGCGTGGAAGATCGCCCCGGCGCTGGCGGCGGGCAACTGCACCGTCATCAAGCCCGCATCCCAGACGCCGCTCACCTTGCTGATGTTCGCCGAGCTCACCGCCGACATCCTGCCGCCCGGCGTGCTCAATGTCGTCACCGGCCCGGGACGGACCGTCGGCCAGGCGATCGCCGCCAATCCGCGCATCGCCAAGGTCTCGTTCACCGGCGAGACCGTCACCGGCAAGCAGATCATGCATGCGGCCGCCGACCATCTGATCCCCCAGACGATGGAGCTTGGCGGCAAGTCGCCCAACATCTTCATGGCGGACGTGCTCGACGAGGACGATGCCTTCTTCGACAAGGCGCTCGAAGGCTTCACGCTGTTCGCGTTCAACAAGGGCGAGGTCTGCACCTGCCCGTCGCGCGCGCTGATCCATGAGTCGATCTTCGATCGCTTCATCGAGCGCGCCGTGGCGCGCGTCGCCGCGATCCGCCAGGGCGATCCGCTCGACCCCTCGGTCCAGGTCGGCGCGCAGGCGTCGGAGGACCAGCTCCACAAGATCCTGGGCTATATCGATATCGGCAAGGCCGAGGGCGCGCAGTGTCTGGTCGGTGGCGCCAAGGCGCTGCCGGGCGGTGCGCTCGACCAGGGCTATTTCGTACAGCCGACCGTGTTCGTGGGTCAGAACCACATGCGCATCTTCCAGGAGGAGATCTTCGGTCCCGTCCTGGCGGTCACCACCTTCAAGACGGTCGAGGAGGCGATCGCACTTGCCAACGACACCGCCTACGGTCTTGGCGCGGGCGTCTGGACCCGGAGCGGCAACACCGCCTACCGTCTGGGCCGCGCGATCGAGGCCGGGCGGGTCTGGACCAACTGCTATCACCAGTACCCCGCCCATGCCGCCTTCGGCGGATACAAGGCGTCGGGCTTCGGGCGTGAAAATCACCGGATGATGCTCGACCATTATCAGCAGACCAAGAACCTGCTCGTCTCCTATGACGAGCACGCGCTCGGCCTGTTCTGACCCCTCGCTCAAAAGGAGAAACGGACATGGCGAAAACCATGAAGGCGGCGGTCGTCCGCGAATTCGGCAAGCCCCTGGTCATCGAGGACGCGCCGATCCCGACGGTCGGCCCCGGGCAGATCCTGGTCAAGATTGCGGCAACCGGCGTGTGCCATACCGACCTGCACGCGGCAGAAGGGGACTGGCCGGTCAAACCCAACCCGCCCTTCATTCCTGGCCATGAAGGCGTCGGGCATGTCGCCGCCGTCGGTGCGGGCGTCACCCATGTGAAGGAAGGCGACCGGGTCGGCGTGCCCTGGCTCTACACCGCCTTCGGGCATTGCGTGCATTGCCTGGGTGGCTGGGAGACGCTTTGCCACGAACAGCAGAACACCGGCTATTCGGTCAATGGCAGCTTTGCCGAATATGTCCTCGCCGATCCCAACTATGTTGGTCACCTTCCCGACAATGTCGACTTCCTCGACATTGCGCCGATCCTCTGCGCGGGCGTCACCGTCTACAAGGGATTGAAGGCCACCGAGGCCCGACCCGGCGAGTGGGTGGTCGTCTCAGGGATCGGCGGGCTCGGCCACATGGCGGTGCAATATGCCCGTGCCATGGGTCTCAATGTGGCCGCGGTCGACATCGACGATAGCAAGCTCGACCTCGCTACACGCCTTGGCGCCACACTGACGGTCAACGCGCACAGCGAGGACCCTTCGGCAGCGCTCAAGAAGGCGATAGGCGGCGCGCACGGAGCGCTCGTCACCGCCGTTTCGCCCAAGGCGTTCCAGCAGGCGCTCGGCATGGTCCGGCGCGGCGGCACGGTCGCGCTCAATGGTCTGCCGCCGGGCGACTTCCCGCTGTCGATCTTCGACACCGTGCTGAACGGCATTACCGTGCGAGGCTCGATCGTCGGCACGCGGCTCGATCTGCTCGAGGCACTGGCGTTCGCCGGCGACGGCAAGGTCAAGGCCACGGTCCATGCAGACAAGCTGGAGAACATCAACGACGTCTTCTCCCGCATGCACCATGGCGACATCGAGGGCCGGATCGTCCTCGACCTCGCCTGAACCCGACTTCGCGAAAGTACAGTTCATGTCTCCCTTACATATCCGGCCGATCGCACGGCGCCGTTTCGTCCAGGGGCTGGCGATCGGCGGCGCGGTTGCCGGCTTCGCCCCGGCGCTTCTCGCGCGATCCGCCCCAGTCTCGCCCGCCGAGCTTAGCGGGACCGAGTTCGACCTCGAGATCGCCGAGCTGCCAGTCAACTTCACCGGCAAACGCCGTATCGCGACCGCCGTGAACGGCAGCGTGCCCGCGCCGGTCCTGCGCCTGCGCGAAGGCGACACGGTCACGCTCCGTGTGCGCAACGGCCTCAAGGAGATGTCGAGCATCCATTGGCACGGCATCATCGTGCCGGCGGAGATGGACGGCGTGCCCGGCATCAGCTTTGCCGGCATCGCGCCGGGCGAGACCTTCACCTATCGCTTCGAGGTCCGCCAGAGCGGAACCTACTGGTATCACGCTCACACGCTCGCCGAGCAGACGGGACTCTATGGAGCGATCATCGTGGAGCCGAAACAGGCGCCGGCGGCGCGGGCGCCCGATCGCGACTATTGCATCGTGCTCAGCGACTGGTCGGACGAGCCGCCGCTGCAGATCTTCCTCAATCTCAAGAAGCAGAGCAGCTACTATAATTTTGCGCAGCCGACAGCCGGCGACTTCCTCAAGGATGTCGGCGCCATGGGCCTTGGGAAGGCGCTCGAGCGGCGGCGGATGTGGAACAGCTCGCGGATGAACCCGACCGACTACAGCGATGTCTCTGCCGCGACCTACACCTATCTGATGAACGGCGCGCCGCCCGCCGGCAACTGGACCGGTATCGCCGCGCCCGGCGAACGCGTGCGCCTGCGCTTCGTCGGCGCGGGGACGGCGACGTTCTTCGACGTGCGGATCCCGGGGGTCGAGCTGACGGTCGTATCGGCCGACGGGCAGCCGGTCGAGCCGGTCACGGTCGAGGAATTCCGGATCGGCCCGGGCGAGACCTATGACGTCGAGTTCACCATGCCCGAGGGCGGCGCCCGCACCATCTTCGCGCAGGCGATCGATCGGAGCGGCTATGCCCGCGGCACGATCGCACCGGCTCCGGGCATGGCGGCAGCCGTGCCGCCGCTCGATGCCCGGACCTGGCTCGAGCCGGTCGACATGATGGGCGCGATGGCGACGATGGGCGCAATGGGAGGCGACGCGCATGCCGGGCACGGCATGACCGAGATGCCGGCCAGGGCACAGCACGCCCGCACCGAATATGGCGCCAATACCGACATGCGCGTCGACTATCCCCGCACCAATCTGGACGATCCCGGCGCCGGGCTGCGCGGGCGCGGCTGGCGCGTGCTGACGCTGGCCGATCTGCGCACGCCGGGCGGCGATCCCGACCCGCGCGAGCCCGAGCGCGACATCGAGCTGCATCTGACGGGCAATATGGAACGGTTCATCTGGTCGCTCGACGGCATCAAGCTCAACGATTCCCGGCCGCTGCATTTCAAGCCGAACGAGCGGCTGCGCGTCACCTTCGTCAACGACACGATGATGGCGCATCCGATGCATCTGCACGGCATGTGGAGCGATGTCGAAGGCCCGGACGGCGCCTTCCAGGTCCGCAAGCATACGGTCGTGGTCCAGCCCGCCCAGCGGGTGAGCTTCCGCGTCACCGCCGACGCCATGGGCCGATGGGCCTTCCACTGCCATCTGCTCTATCACATGGCGGCCGGCATGTTCCGGGAGGTGGTGGTCGCATGATCCGGATTATCCCCTCGCGCGGCATTGCTCTTGGCGTTGCCCTCTTCCTGGCGCCGGCGATCACGGCTCCCGCCCTCGCGCAGGATGCCTTGCCCCCGTCGCCCGCCGCCACCCCTGCCCAAACGGCCACTCCCGATCCAAACTCACCTTCCGCGCAAGGCTCTCAGGAGCATGCGGGCATGGACATGCCGGGCATGGATATGACCGACACGAAGGCGTCCGGTAACGGCGCCACGATGGACATGGGCTCGATGCAGGGTGGCAAGGCCCCGCCGGACGCGCGCAACTCGGACGATTATGCCGACGGCTATCGCAACTCGACGCTGCCGGGCTATGAGATGGCCGACAAGCTCTCGATCCCCAAGATACTTGTGGATGAGCTCGAGTTCACCAGCGGCAACGAGGGTCAGGGCGTGGGCTGGACCGTGCTCGTCACCAAGGGTCAGGACAATGACAAGCTCTGGCTGCGCAGCCAGGGGCTCAAGAACTCCCGCGACCAACGTCTCGATCCGGAGAGCAGCGTCGAGGCGCTGTGGTGGCACAGCAAGAACCCGTTCTGGGGCACGCTGCTCGGGGTCAGGCAGGATCTCGGCAAGGGTGCGACCACCTGGCTCGCCGCCGGCGTCGAGGGACTGGCGCCCTATTGGTTCGACGTCCAGCTCACCGGCTATGTAGGAACCGATGGGCGTCTCGCGGCGCGCGCCAAGGCCTCCTATGAGGTCCTGTTCACCAATCGGTTGATCCTTACGCCGCAGGTGGAAACCAATATCTATTCGAAGCGGTCGAGCGATCGGCAGCTCGGCAGCGGCTTCAGCAATGTCGAGCTGAGCGGACGGTTGCGCTACGAGGTGTCGCGCAAGTTCGCGCCCTATATCGGCTTCGTCTGGGAGCGCGCATTTGACGGCACGGCCGATTTCCGTCGCCTGCGCAGGGAAGGGCCTTCCGAACACAGGCTGGTGATCGGCTTGCGCGCCTGGTGGTGATCCGCGGATGGCCACTCGAGGGATCGACCGCGAACGCGCCGCGTGACAAGGCTGGATCGCAAGCCAACGGTCGCTGGCCGGCCTCCTTTTTCGTCTTGTTGCTCGCGGCGGCTGCGGCGTCGGCGGGACAGACGGCCATTCTCGCCTTCCTTCCGGCACTGGTCGACCCGGCTCGTGGCGCGCTATCGTCAAGCGCTCATGATTTTCACGTCGCGAGCCTGACTGCGGTCCATCCCCTGGCAGCCTTGCTGGCGGCGCCGCTCTGGGGCTGGATCGCGGACCGGGTCGACTATCGGGCGATGTTGCGCGCAGCGCTGGTCATCCTCGCGCTGGTGACCGCGCCGATCGGCCTCGTCGGGTTGCCTGAGCTTTATGCATTGCGTCTGGTGGCGGGGATGGCGTCGGCCGCCATCATACCGTTGGGCTTGCTCTGCGCGAGCTTTGCCGCAAGCGGGCGCGCGGACCAGGCGCGCCGCTTCACCTGGCTGACCGCCTTCGTGTTTCTGGGCGATCTCGCCGGTCCGCTGGTGGCGGAGGTCTCGGCCGCGATCCTGCCCCGCGCTCCCCTCATGATCCTCGCTCTCGGCATCGGTGCCGTCGGGGCGGCGCTTTGCGCCGTGCGTCTGCCGCGCTGGTGTGCACCTTGCATCGATGGCGGAGACCTGCCCGCGCCTACGCTCGGCGCGACGTTGATCCTGCTTTTTATCACGATCGTCGCGGGCGGCGGGCTGGCGGCGATGCATGTCAATCTCCTGGTGACGCGGAGCGCCATTTCGCTGAGCCGCGAAGAGATCGCCTGGATGCTCAGTCTCTGCGGATTGGGCATGCTGGCGGCACAGATCTTCCATGCAAAGCTGGATTGGCTGGTCACTGTGCCGAGGCGGCTTGCCGGATTGACGCTGGGCCTGCTGGCTGTGGCACTTTTCATGTTTCCTGTCGCCGCGAGTATGGCCGAGCTCAGTGGGATCATCGTTGCTGCCGGCTGGAGCTCGGCAACCCTTCGATTGGTCACCAGCTTCTGGATCAGCGGCGGCGGGGCCCCTTCAGGCGTGAAGCTCGGTTTCCAGCATTCCGCCGCCAGCATCGGGCAGGCGCTCGCGCCGCTGGCGATAGCCATCGTCGCTCCCGGGGCGCAGCCGCTCGTTCTGTGGGGGATTGGTGGTCTATCGCTAGCGCTGCTTGTGTCCCTGCCGCTAGCCTGGAGGCCGCCCGCCATCGTAAAATCATCTGCGTGATGAGGGGAGGGGCGCATTGATGCGTATAGAAAAGAAGGGGCCTCTGCCCCATGCTTATCGTTCTTCCGGGAGTCATTTCATGAAGACCCGCCTATTCGTCGCCTTGCTGTTCCTCGCCATGCCCGGCGTAGCGCTTGCGGCCAGTGATATCGTCGTCCACCGGGATCCGGGATGTGGATGTTGCGAGAAGTGGGCGCAGGCCGTGCGCGCGAAGCTGGGACGCAAGGTCGTCATGCGTGACGATGCGTCGCGCAGCGAGCTTCAGCGCAAGGCCGGCATGCCCCGGACGCTGGCATCTTGCCACAGCGCGATCGTCGATGGCTATATGATCGAGGGCCATGTCCCGATATCCGACGTCAAGCGCTTGCTGGCGACCCGTCCTGCGGGCGTCAAAGGCATTGCGGTTGCGGGGATGCCGATCGGTTCGGAGGGCATGGAAGTGGCAGGCGCTGCCCGCCAACCCTATACGGTGGTGGCCTTCGGCAGCGCCGGTCAGCGAATTTTCGCCCGCCATTGATATCGCGCGGTTTGCAGCATCCTGCAGAATTGCCCGGTGGTAGAGGACCCCGCTGTCGAGTGTAGAACCTTGTGTCAAGCGAGCTGATGGCGTCCCTACCCCTACCTACACTGAAAAAGCAACGATTTGTCTTGTAAGTTGTTCGCGGTCGTCTCCCTGATTTGCCTGAATTTGGCCCAAAATGTGGGAACGATTGTGGGACCGTTTGCCCACCGAAAGTGTGAGAACGGCCCCAACATTCCCGATCAGGGCCCCGAACCGATGGCACTCACAGCATTGAAGGTGAAAAACGCGAAGCCCGGTCGCCATGTCGATAGCCGGGGCTTTGCCTGATTGCACTTTGCGTTCGCTTGCATTACATCGTCATGCAGAAAGGAAATCGACATGGCCGCAAACGCTCTTGTGCAGACCCGGATCGACGGAGCGGTGAAGGAGGAAGCCGCGACCGTGCTGGCTGCTATGGGGCTGACCGTCTCCGATGCCGTGCGCCTGATGCTGACCCGCGTTGCCCGCGACAAGGCCTTGCCGTTTGAACCGCTGGTGCCCAATGCCGAGACGATCGAGGCCATGAAGGAAGCGCGCGAGGGAAAGGGCAAGCGGTTCGCCACGGTGGTCGACCTGATGGCCGACCTCAATGCGGACGATTGAACGCTTCGGGCGGTTCAAGCGCGACTACAAGCGGGAGAAGAAGGGGCAGCACGCCAAGACGCTGGACGCTGACCTGATCCCGATCATCGAGGCGCTGGCATCCGACGAGCCGCTTGAACCGCGCCACCGCGACCATGCGCTGACCGGCGACTGGCGCGACCATCGCGATTGCCACATAAAGCCCGACCTCGTGCTGATTTACCGCAAGCCCGATGACGACACCTTGCAGCTTGTGCGCTTGGGATCGCACGCGGAATTGGGTTGGTGACGCCCGCGCATGGCGAGCTTATACGTTTGTCGGGTATGTCAGCCAGAGGCACGATTACGGGTTAGGTGTGATCAGCGAGCATCCGATGCCAACAAGCTTTTGCAGAAGACATCAATCGCAGAGATGCATTCGGCAGGCGCTGCTTGAAACAAAAATGAGGGCCATAAATCACTTTCACCCTCAAATTCTGACAAATTTGCCGTTAGTTCACGACTGGTGAGCGAGAAATGAGCCGATCGCGTTGGGCTTGAAGAGCCGACCGCTCGCTCCACCGTCGTGACCCCTACGTTGATGACCGGCGGATGCTGGCCCGGTAGACGATGCTGCCGAGAGCGACGACGACGCCCATGATGGCAAAAGATTCCATGCTCGAATGGCTCAAAAGCCAGATCGTGAGAAGGAAACCCTATTTCCGTGATTTGCTCGATCACATGCTCAGGGTTGAGAGCGCCATCACCGGCATCCGCGACATCCTGATCTCGGTGTTCGAGGCGAGTCACCTGCTCGAACAGCAGCGCCAGGGTGCGATCACGCGTCAGCTTGCCGCCTGGGCCGCGATCCTCGCGGTGCCTACCGCGATTGCCGGAATCTACGGCATGAATTTCGAGAATATGCCCGAACTGAAGACGCAATGGGGATATTTCGTCATCCTCGGCGTCATCGCTGCGGTCTGCATTGGGCTCTACATCCGGTTCAAACGTAGCCACTGGCTTTGACGGCGCAGATCGGCTTTCCACATCGCGCCGGGCTGAGGCTGCCGGGGGCCGGCCGCCATAACTCAATGCTTTCGCAGAACCTCGGCGCGGTGCCGGTCCAACGCATCGAGCAAAGCCCTGCCGATCAAAGGCTTTGCGAGAACGTGATCGAAGCCCGCCTCGGCGGCCCGCCAGGCCAGCAGCGTGTCGTGAAAGCCTGAGATCATGATGGCGCGTCCCGACCATCCGATCTCGCGAAGGTGACGCAGCATCGCGAATCCGTCGATGTCGGGCATGCGATAGTCGAGGATGACGCAGTCTGCCTCCTTCGCGCGGGGGTCGGCCAACAGCGCGTGGCCGGTCGTATATCCCCACACGGCATAGCCGCGCGATCTCAGCAGCAGCTGGAGGCCACGCCGCACGCCGGGATCGTCGTCGGAGACGAGGATGGTGTATCTGCCATCATGCTGAGTGGAACGGACCGATGGCATTGCGAGAAGCGGACACCCGTGTGACGATTGCACCATCGATCGCATATCGCGCCTCGTCCCGTCGCTACGTAGAGGTCGCAGTCACTTCGGCTTGCGGCCCATGCCCGCGGCAAAGGCGATCCGCAGGGCTTCGGACAAATTGCGGACCTCGAGCTTGGCCATCAGGCTCGCGCGATGGACCTCGACCGTTCGCGATGAACAGCCCAGGTCATAGGCGATCGTCTTATTGGGCAGGCCGTTCGCCAGCCCTTCCAGCACTTCACGCTCCCGGGGCGTCAGTGCAGCGACCCGCACGCCGGCTTCAGAGGTTTCCAGAGTGCGAAAGTCGACATCGTCGAGACGCGCGAACGCGCGGCTGACGGCGCCGAGCAGGGCCGCTTTCTCGAAGGGCTTCTCGAGAAAGTCGACCGCGCCGCCTTTCATGGCCTGCACCGCAACCGACACGTCGCCATGGCCGGTCAGGACGATGACCGGCATGTTGACCCCGCGTGCTGCCATGGCGGCCTGAACCTCGAGACCGTCCATCTCGGGCATGCGCACGTCAAGGATGACGCAGCCGACGGCCGCCGACTTCGCCTCCTTGAGAAACTCCACGCCCGAGGCATAGGTCACGACGTCGTAGCCCGCGGTCTTGAGCGCAAAGCTCGCCGCCTTGCGGATGCTCTCCTCGTCGTCGACCAGATGGATGACGCGTCTATCCCCCATGTTCCTCCTCCGCCCGCGCATGGATCAAGGTAAAATGAAAGCGGGTGCCGCCGCGGTCGGGGCGCTCCATCCAGATACGGCCGCCATGCGCTTCGATGATGGTCCGGCAGATCGAGAGGCCGAGGCCCATGCCGTCGGCCTTTGTCGAGTTGAACGCCGTGAAGAGCTGCTCGCGGATTCCGTCCGCGATGCCGGGACCGGTATCCTCCACGGTCACCTCGATCAGCCCGTCAGGGCGCAACCTGGTCGCCACCTTGAGGTCGCGAACCGGACACTCCGCCATCGCCTCGATGGCATTGCGCATCAGGTTGACCAGCACCTGCTGGATCTGCACCCTGTCGACGAGGACCAGCGTCGCGGCGGGATCGACCGCAAAGAAGCTGCGGATGCCGCGCTCGCGTGCACCGACCAGCGCGAGCTGGCTCGCCTCGGCGATGACCTGCGGCAGCTCGTGGAGGCTCTTGTCGACCTCGCCGCGGGCGACGAAATCGCGCAGGCGCCGGACGATATGGCCGGCCCGCAGCGTTTCCTGTGCCGCATCATCCATCACCGACCGTAGCGACACGAAGGGTTCGTCGTCCCGCTCGTCGAGCATGTCGCGGATCGTCTCGAGATAGAGCGCGACCGCGGCAAGCGGCTGGTTGAGCTCATGCGCGAGCGTCGAGGCCATCGTGCCCATCGCGCTCAGCCGAGAGACATGGACCAGCTCTGCCTGCAGTTCCTTGAGCCTGAGCTCATCCTGCTCCTTGGCGGTGAGATCCCGGATAAAGCCGGTGAACAACCGCTGCCCGTCTTCACCGGCCTCGCCGACCGACAGCTGCATCGGGAAGGTTGAGCCGTCGCGGCGCTGGCCGACCACGACGCGACCGAGGCCGATGATCCGGCGCTCGCCGGTCTGCAGATAATGCGCGAGATATTCGTCGTGACGGTCGCGATCGGGCTGGGGCATAAGGCAGGAGACGTTGCGGCCGACGAGCTCGGCTTCGCTGTAGCCGAACAGGCGTTGTGCCGCTGCGCTGAACGACGTGATGGCGCCGGTCTCGTCGATGATGATCATCGCATCCGGCACCGTCGCCAGAATCGATTGCAGATGCTGCTCGCGGGTCTCGATCGATGCGCGGACCGCCGCCTCGTCGGTGACATCGCGGCTGATGCAGGCGAAGCCGCGATGTGTGTCGCCTTCGAACAGTGCGGTGATCGTCAGGCGCGCCAGATATTCCGCGCCGTTCTCGCAGACCCGCCACGCTTCGCGCTCCAGCGTGCCCTCGTGAAGGGCGGCCGCCAGGTCTGCGCCTGGACGCCCCGCCGCAATCTCGTCGGGCGGGTAGAACAGGTCGTGGGGCTGTCCCAGGACGCGATCGAGCGGCCAGCATTCGGCACGCTCGCCTTCTTCATTATAGCTCAGCACCATCCCGGAAGGATCGAGCAGCGTCAGGACGTGGCCGCCAGCCTGTCGCAGGAACAGCGGCGCAAGCCGCGCCACCTCCCTGGCAATCTCGTCGGGCCCGCGCCTCGTGTAGACCATCGGCCGGCTCACACGCCCGGCCGGGCGCACGTATCCGGGCGTAGCCGGACCGTGCCACTCAGCGCCGCGCGAGTATGGCCTTCATCTCGTCGATTTCCTGCCGCTGCGAGCGCTTGATCGATTCGCAAAGCCGGATGACTTCGGGATCGCTCAGCTTTGCTTCCTGGCACATCAGGATCGCGCCGGAGTGGTGTGGGATCATCGAGCGCAGAAAGGCCGTGTCGCCGATCGTGGTCTGCGTGCGGATGAACGCGAAGCTGCCCAAGAAGGCGACCAGCGACGCGGCGATCAGCGCGATGTTGGCGGCCTTCGACGGGAACATGTGCCGCATGGCGAGGATCATGAGCACCACCATCGGTGAGACCATCATCAGCGTCATGTAGAGCATGTTGAGGTTGTTGTAGAAGCTGTCGAGCCCGTCGATCATGACGAACATCACCAGATACATGATGACGCCGCTGATGACGGTCTGGAAGGCCAGGCTCCAATAGGCGCCCATCTTCCGTGTGCTCATGTGGGACGAATGATCCATGGCGTATCTCCTTCGTTCGGCGCAGGCCGACCTGGGTCTCAGTGTAACGCCCCGCTCTCCTGTTCGCCCCCGCCATCAGCCGTCCCGATGCTAGAACCAGAAGCGGATGCCGGCGACGAAGCTGGTGGCATGGACGTCCTCGCCGGCAAGCCTCGACAGCCGCGCCGTGTCGCCGGCTTTGCGCAGATAAGAGACGCCGATATAGGGTGCGAACTGGCGGCTGAACTCATAGCGCAGGCGCGCGCCGAGCTCTATGTTGACCAGCCCCGAACCGATGTCGTTCTCCGGAATATCCTGCGCGGCGAAATTGACCTCGGCGCGCGGCTGCAAGATCAGGCGCTGGGTAATGCGCTGGTCGTAATAGCCCTCGACCCGGCCCAGAACATCGCCCTTGGTCGAGAGGAACAGCGCGCCTTCGACTTCGAACATGCCGGGAGCCAGGCCCTCGACGCCGACCGTCGCGTAAGTGCGGTCGGGCCCGCGGCCGAAGTCCTGGCGGATACCGCCCTGAAGATTGAAATAGGGGTCGATGGCCCGGCTATAGAGCACCTGCACCTCCGCGCTGTCGATGCCGCGGCCGAACTCGCCTTCGCCCTCGCTCTTGAGCCAGAGCCGGTTGATATCGCCGCCGTAAAAGCCTTCGCCATCCCAGCGATAGCCATCGCGACCGCTATGCGCTTGATACTCGAACAGGTTGAGCAGCACCTGCCCGAAATTGTTGCCGCCGCTGTCCTTCATCATGATGTCGCGTGAGCGCGCCATCTCGGCGCCGGGAAAATCACGATCGGCGAAGTGGTCGCTGGGGGGAGGCGGCGGGGGCGCATTGCCGGCCGGAAGCGCCGTGCCGGTCATTTGCATGCCGGGCATGGCGGTCTGGCCATGCTGCGAATGGTCCATCCCGGGCATGTCCGGCATCGCGCCGTCCTGATGCTGGGAGTGGTCCATGCCCGGCATGTCCGGCATCGCGGGAGACGCGGGTTGCGGCTGACCGGCCGCATCTCCCTGCGGCGCAGGACTGGCCTGGTGCTGCGAATGGTCCATCGCCGAGGTGGCGTCTGGCGCTGGTGTCTGAGCGCGCGGCCTGGCGGCGGCCTTGTCCTTCTTCTTCTCCTGCGCCGGCGGCACCTCGCCCGGCGGCGCCATGCCGGGCATGCCGTGCATTGAATGATCCTGGGCAAAGGCGGGCGCGGCAGCGAAAAGGGCGATCGCGCTCACCAGCGGCGTGAGGATGCGGGTCATTACGCGTCTCCCTTCGGACGGACGCTCACGACCCGCATCATCCCGGCATGCATGTGGTAGAGGAGATGACAGTGGAAGGCCCAGTCGCCGACCGCGTCGGCGGTGAAGTCCCAGGTCACCTTGCCGCCGGGCTGGACGATTACCGTATGCTTGCGTGGCGCATGATCGCCATGCCCCGTCACCAGCTCGAAAAAATGCCCGTGAATATGGATCGGATGCCCCATCATCGTGTCGTTGATGAGATTGACGCGCACCCGCTCGCCTTCGATGAAGGGGATCGGCTCGTGATGGTCCGACATTTTTTCGCCGTCGAACGACCACATGAACCGCTCCATGTTGCCGGTGAGGTGAATGTCGATGCTGCGGCTCGGCGCGCGCACGTCCGGATTGCGATCGAGCGCCATCAGGTCCCTGTAGACAAGCACCTTGTGGCCGACGTCGGCGAGGCCCTGGCCGGGCTCGCCGGTGCGGTCGACGGGCATCGGCGAGATGGTCTGGACGCTCGGGTCGCGCTTCACCTGCGGCGCGTTCGAGAAGTCTCGCATCTTCATCGACCCCATCGCGTGCCCGCCATGGTCCATGCCCGCCATCTGGCCATCGGCGCCCATCGCGCCGTGGTCCATCCCGCTCATCGCGGAATGATCCATCCCCGAATGATCCATGCCTGCCATGGCGCTATTGTCCATGGTCGCCATCGCTGCCGCCGCGCCGGTCGCGAGGCGCGCGGACGCGTTCTTCTCGGCCGTCGGATCGACGCCCCGCATAGCGCCGCCCGACATGTCCATGCCTTCCATGCCCGGCATCGAGGACATGTCCATGCCCATGTCCTTCATGTCGGCGAGCGGCCGTTTGCGTAAGGGGGGAACCTCGCCGGCCATGCCGGCGCGCGGCGCGAGCGTGGCACGCGCCATGCCCGAGCGGTCGATCGCCTCGCCGACAAGGGTGTAGGCCTTGTCATCGCCTGGGCTGACAACGACGTCGTAGGTCTCGGCAACACCAACCTGGAACTCGTCGACGGTGACCGGCACCACATTCTGCCCGTCGGCCTGGACGATGGTCAGCGGCAGGCCGGGGATGCGGACGTTGAAGGTGGTCATCGCCGACGCATTGATGACCCGCAGCCGCACCCGTTCGCCCGGGGTGAAGAGCGCGGTCCAGTTGTCCATCGGACCATGGCCGTTGACGAGATAGGTGTAGGTGGATCCGGTCACATCGGAGATGTCGGCCGGGTCCATCCGCATCTGGCCCCAGTCGAGCCGGTCCTTGAGCGGCTGATCCTTGCCCGACAGGAGCCCGGCCAGGGTCTGGCGCTGGAAATTGAAATGGCCGGGGTTGACCTTGAGGCGCCGGAAGATCGCCTGCGGCGAGAGCGCGCTGTGATCGGCGAGCACGATGACATGCTCGCGGTCATAGGCGACCGGATCGGCACCGGCGGGATCGATGATGATCGGGCCGTAATGGCCTTCCTGTTCCTGCAGGCCTGAATGGCTGTGGTACCAGTAGGTGCCGCTTTGCACGACGGAGAACTGGTAGAGGTAGTTCGAGCCCGGCTTGATGCCCGGAAAAGACACGCCCGGCACACCGTCCATATTGGCCGGCAGGATCAGCCCGTGCCAGTGGATCGAGCTGTCCTCCTCCAGCTGATTGATGACGTTGAGCCGCACGCGCTGGCCCTCGCGCAGCCGGATCAGCGGGGCGGGGACCGTGCCGTTGAGGCCGATTGCCCGGAACTTGCGCCCGTCGATGGTCATCGACTGCCGGGCGATGGTGAGCGTAATGTCTTCGCCCGACACGGTCGGCAGCGTCGGTCGCATCCCCGGCGAGATCGTCTGCGCCCAGGCCGGCAGCCAGGCTGACAATGCTGCGCCGCCGCCGGCGAGGGCCGCGCCGCGGAGGAACTGGCGGCGGTCGAGAGCAGAAATCATTCGGTTGTCTCAGCTTTAAGAAAGAGGGCGTACCTATTGGGAATACGCAGCATGGCCTCATCCCCCTCAAACTTTCTTTAATATTTCCGAAAGGCGTGCCCTAGCTCGATAGAGGCGCGTTTCGACCGCCTTCTGGCTGATCCCGAGAATTTCGGCGGTTTCAGCTTCCGATTTCTCGTCGATCGTACGCAAAATAAGCGTGTCCTTGAGGGAAGACGGCAGGGCAGCAATCGCTTTCATTGCTTGCGCGAGCTGCTGTTCGGCCCCGATCGCCTGATCGGGCAGCGGTGCGTCGTCGGCGACGCCGTCCGCCTCGCCGAGCGGTAGGGCTAGGGCAAAGAAATTTCGAACCGCTCGCCGACGCCGCCAGTCATGGCATTTGTTGATGACAATCCGGGACATCCAGACCTGGAAGGGTCGGGTTACGTCATAGCGGTTGAGTGCGGCAAAGGCCGCGACGAAGCTCGCCTGGGTGACATCCAATGCCTCATCCATAGATCCGACATGGCTGCGCACGAGCCGGTGAACCCAACCTTGATGCCGGCGGACCAGCTCGCCATAGGCCGCTTGCCGGCCTCCAAGCGCCAGAGCCGCGAGCTCCCCGTCCGAGCAGTCGGGGAGGCACGCGGTCATTCGGATTTGGCCGTCAGCGCTTTCACCACGGCGTCGTCGAATTTGTCCGTCTGATCCGGGCGCAGCACGGCCCGCATCGCGAAGATATGCTCAAGTGTTTCTTTCTGCAGCGCGCCCATGGCCTGGTGCGAGCGATCCACCGCAGTTGCGACTTGCGGGCCATAGCCATGCTCCGCTTCGATCGCTTCCGCGAGACGCGCATTGTCGGCGCGCAATTCGGCCTCCAGCGCTTGACGCCGGATCGCGTAGTTCTTCTCGATTGTCTCGAGTCGGCTGTGTTGCGCTGAATTCAGCTTCAGATCGCGATGGAGCAGCTCGTGCAGCTCATTTTCGACCGGGCGCACTGGAACCACATAGACGCGGCCAATGACAACGCCAGCGATCGCCGCGGCGAAGGTCACCAGGACGAGGAGCAGGAGCCGGCGGCGGTCGCGCATCACTGCGAGCTCAGCAGCGTCGAGGGCGCAAGCGCGAGCCGAGCATCGAAGGGCGATAGCGGTTTGGCATCAGCAGACCGTGTCGAAACTGCCGAGCCGGCAATTCCGATGAACAGCGCGGTTGCGGCCGCGATGCCGAACGTCATAGCGCCAAGGCTTGGTATGGCCCGGATGCGCGCTATTTCCGCCATGACCCGGCTTTCCAGGCCGCCGAGCCTGGGATCGAGAGGCGCATCGCGCAACCGCGAGAGCAGGTGGTCAAGTTCATCCATGGTGCTTCTCCGTCTTCATCCATCAATACGCACGATGGTCCAGGAACCCTTGCTGTAGATTGAAAAGAATAATTGCGAGGGGTGGGGGCTCGGGCTGCGTATTGTCTCATGGGATCTACAGGAGAATGTTCCAATGCGTTTCTTTTCGCCTCTCGCAGTTATCGCCGCCGTCGGCCTGAGTGTTTCTGCTCCGGCCTACGCGCATCCCAAGCTTGTGTCCTCGACGCCCGCCGCGAACGCCAGCGTCTCGGCGCCGTCGCGTATAACGCTCACCTTCAGTGAAGGTCTGATGCCGAAGCTGTCGGGCGCCGAGATCGTGATGACCGGCATGCCCGGCATGCCCAACCACCGCATGGCGGTAACCGGCTTCAAGACGTCCGTCGAAGGCGACAAGACGCTCGTGCTGACGCTCGCCAAGCCGCTCATGGCGGGCAGCTATCAGGTCGCCTGGCACGTCGTCTCGACCGACACGCACCGCATCCAGGGCAATCTCGCCTTTACCGTCAAGTGACGCCATGAACGACGTGGCACTCGTCGCCGTCCGCTGGGCGCTCTACGTCGATCTCGGCCTGTTGTTCGGCCTGCCGCTGTTCGCGCTCTATGCGCCCGGCGGCGGCCGGATGGTACAGCGGCATCTGCCGATGGTAGCAATGGTGGCCGGTCTCGCCTGTCTCGCCCTCCTGCTGTCGGCGCTGGGGTTCGCGTTGCAGGCAGCGGCCATGACCGGGCTGCCGCTCACCCAGCCTGATCTTTCCATGGTCGCAGAGCTGTTCAACGGCACGTCCATGGGAACGGCGCTGAAGGCGCGCCTCGTCGCGCTCCTCGTTCTTCTGCTCTCCATCCCCTTCTATCGCCGGCAATCCCGTCCTGCCTTCATCGCCTCCACTCTGGCAGGCGCGGTCG
Organism: Sphingomonas pollutisoli; assembly: GCF_029167165.1. Lineage (NCBI taxonomy): Bacteria > Pseudomonadati > Pseudomonadota > Alphaproteobacteria > Sphingomonadales > Sphingomonadaceae > Sphingomonas > Sphingomonas pollutisoli. The sequence goes on along the minus strand of NZ_JARFNJ010000020.1, from coordinate 5,256 downwards.
CACTCGCGACCCTCGCCTGGAGCGGGCATGGCGCGGCCGGCGAAGGCGAGGCGGGCTGGCTGCAACTGGGGGCCGATCTCATCCATCTGCTCGCCGCGGGCGCCTGGGTCGGCGCGCTTGCCGCATTCCTTGCGCTGGTTCTTACCAGGCTCGCAACCGATGATCTCGCCACTGAAGACATGGACCGGGTCATGCTCGCCGAGGAAGCGCTGCGGGGCTTCTCCCTCGTCGGCACGATCATCGTCGCCCTGCTGATCCTGACCGGGACGGTGAACGGCTGGTTCCTGGTCGGCCCGGGCAACATCGCGTCTCTCGGGCAGTCGACCTACGGCCTGCTGCTCATCGCCAAGCTGCTGCTCTTCGCCGGCATGCTGGGCCTGGCCGCGCTCAACCGTTATCGCCTGACCCCGGCACTTGCGCAGGCGATCGAGGAAGAGGACGCGCCACGGGCGCAGGCGCTGCTGCGCGCGAGCCTCGTCGTCGAAGGCGGTCTTGCGATCGTCATTCTCGGGCTGGTCGCCTGGCTGGGGACACTGTCGCCACCCATGTCGATGTAGCTTATCGTTTCGGACGCCTCGCGTTGGGAGAAGCCAATGCAATCCTACACCCCGCCGCTCGGGACCGGATCGACGAAAGACTATGATCGCGCGATCCGCCTGTGGACGCGGGAGAAGCGGTGGCGTGCCGCCATGCTCGCCGCCCTGGCGCCCAAAGCCGGTGAGACGGTCGTCGACGTCGGCTGTGGCACCGGCAGCTTCGCGCTGATGCTCAAGCAAGCCGAGCCCAGGACGCAGGTGATCGGTCTCGATCCCGATGCCGAGGCGCTCGACATCGCGCGGCACAAGGCCGCTGCGCGGCAGGCCGATATCGACTGGCGTCAGGGATTTGCCAGGGACGTGGCCCCGGGCACCGCCGACGCTGTCGTATCGAGTCTCGTGCTGCATCAGATGCCGGTCAGGGAGAAGGCGGCAACCCTGCGCGCCATGTTCGCCATGCTGCGCCCGGGTGGCCGCCTGGTGATCGCAGATTATGGCCGCCAGCACGGTCTCATGCGGCTCGCCTTTCGCCTGACCGTGCAGCGACTCGATGGCATCGATGATACCCGACCCAACGCCGACGGCGTGCTCCCCGGCCTGATCGCGGCGGCCGGCTTCAGGCATGTGGCCGAGACGTTTCGGCTCTTGACCATCACCGGCGCGATCGAATTGCTTACCGCGCATCGACCGGCGCAGGCCCAGGGCCTTACGGTTGCGAACGACCTTGGCTGATCCCGGCCGAGCGACCGGGTACGCCGATTTGGCCGCTTAGGCGATTACGTATTGACCCTGACACGGTGTCAGACCCTAGATCGTCAGGCGTCGAAAGGAGCAAGGCGATGAACGAGACACATGGAGCGGCGCATGGCGGCGGTTGCTGCGGCGGCCACGGCGGCGCGAAAGCGGCGACCGGCATCAAGGACCCGGTCTGTGGCATGACCGTCGATCCGGCGACCACCGCGCACCATGCCGATCATGGCGGTGAACGCTATCATTTCTGCAGCGCGGGCTGCCGGGCAAAGTTCATCGCCGATCCCGAGCGCTATCTCGGCCCGCCGGCACCGCCGTTCGCAGCGCCCGTGGGCACGATCTGGACCTGCCCTATGCATCCCGAGATCCGGCAGGACCATCCCGGGTCCTGTCCGATCTGCGGCATGGCGCTCGAACCCGCGACCGTGACCGCCGACAGCGGTCCCAGCCACGAGCTGGTCGATTTCACGCGGCGTTTCTGGGTTGGCCTGGTGCTGGCCCTGCCGGTGCTGATCCTCGAGATGGGGGCGCACCTGTTTCCTGTGATCCATCGCCTCGTGCCGATGTCGACCTCGGTATGGATCCAGTTCGTGCTGGCGACGCCTGTCGTGCTCTGGGCGGGCTGGCCGTTCTTCGAGCGTGGCTGGGCCTCGCTCAAGACCCGCAACCTCAACATGTTCACCCTGATCGCGATGGGGACGGGGGTCGCCTGGATCTACAGCGTCGTCGCGACGCTCGCGCCTCAGCTGTTCCCGCCTGCCTTCCGCGGCGAGGACGGCATGGTTGCCGTCTATTTCGAGGCCGCCGCGGTGATCACCGTTCTCGTGCTGCTCGGCCAGGTGCTCGAACTGCGCGCGCGTGAGCGGACCTCGGGCGCGATCAAGGCGCTGCTCAACCTCGCGCCCAAGACCGCGCGCCGGATCGCCGCCGACGGGAGCGAAGAGGAGATCAGTCTCGATCTGGTCGCGGTCGGCGACCGCCTGCGCGTGCGGCCGGGCGAGAAGGTGCCGGTCGACGGCGTAGTCGAGGACGGCCGCTCCTCGCTCGACGAGTCGATGGTCACCGGTGAATCCATGCCCGTCACCAAGGCCAAGGCCGACACGGTGATCGGCGGCACGCTCAACCAGACCGGTGCGCTGGTGATCGTCGCCGACAAGGTCGGACGCGACACCATGCTTGCGCGGATTGTCCAGATGGTCGCCGAGGCGCAGCGCTCGCGCGCGCCGATCCAGCGCATGGCCGATCAGGTGTCGGGCTGGTTCGTGCCCGTGGTCATCGCGGTTGCGGTGGTCGCGTTTATCGCCTGGGGTATCTGGGGCCCCGAGCCGCGCTTCGCCTATGGGCTGGTGGCGGCGGTCGCCGTGCTGATCATCGCCTGTCCCTGTGCACTGGGTCTCGCCACGCCGATGTCGATCATGGTGGGCGTCGGCCGCGGCGCCGGACTCGGCGTCCTTATCAAGAATGCCGAAGCGCTCGAGCATATGGAGAAGGTCGACACGCTCGTCGTCGACAAGACAGGCACGCTGACCGAAGGCCGCCCTGCCGTCACCCAGGTCGTGCCGGCGCCCGGCTTCGACGAAGCCGAGTTGCTGCGGCTTGCCGCCTCGGTCGAACGGGCTTCCGAACATCCGCTCGCGCTGGCGATCGTCGAGGCTGCGAAGGATCGCGCCATCGCCACGAGCGACGTCACCGACTTCGACTCGCCGACCGGGCGCGGCGCGCTCGGTACGGTCGAAGGGCGGCGCATCGTCCTCGGCAATGCGCGGTTCCTCGCCGACGAGGGCGTCGCCACCGAGGCGCTCGCCGGCCAGGCCGACGCACTGCGACGCGATGGCGCCACCGCAATCTTCATCGGAATCGACGGCACCGTCGGCGGTGCCTTCGCCATCGCCGATCCGGTGAAGGCCACGACGCCAGAAGCGCTCGCCGCGCTCAAGGCGGAGGGTATTCGCGTGGTCATGCTGACCGGCGACAACCGCACGACAGCGGAAGCGGTCGCCCGGCGCCTGGGCATCGACGAGGTCGAAGCCGAGGTGCTGCCCGATCAGAAAAGCGCCGTGGTCGCCAAGTTCAAGCGCGAGGGGCGGGTGGTCGCCATGGCCGGCGACGGTGTCAACGACGCCCCCGCGCTGGCCGCCGCCGATGTCGGCATCGCCATGGGCTCGGGCACCGACGTCGCCATCGAGAGCGCGGGCGTGACCCTGCTCAAGGGCGACCTCACCGGCATCGTCCGGGCGCGTAAGCTCAGCCAGGCGACCATGTCGAACATCCGCCAGAACCTCGTCTTCGCCTTCATCTACAATGTCGCGGGCGTGCCGGTGGCGGCGGGCGCGCTCTATCCGCTGTTCGGCATCCTGCTCTCGCCGATCATCGCGGCCGCCGCCATGGCGCTCTCCTCGGTCAGCGTGGTCACCAACGCGCTGCGACTCAACCGGAAGGCGCTGTGAACATCGGCGAGACGTCTCGGCGGAGCGGCGTCTCGGAGCGGATGATCCGCCATTATGAGAAGATAGGCCTCATCCCGGCGCCGCCGCGCCGGGGTGCGGGCTATCGCGACTATGACGAGCGCGATCTTCATCGCCTGCGGTTCATCGCCAATGCGCGCGATCTGGGGTTTCCGATCGAGGAGATCCGCACTCTGCTCGGCCTTTGGGCGGATACGGGTCGCGCGAGTGGCGAGGTGAAGCGGCTTGCGCTGGCCCGTGCCGAGGAATTCGAGCGCAAGGCGGCAGCGCTGACGGCGCTGCGCGACACGCTGGTCGATCTCGCCGAACGCTGCCACGGCGACGCGCGGCCGGATTGTCCGATCATTGCCGAACTCGCCACGGGCCGATCCGCATAACGTCCGATGTCGCAGGATGGTGAAGCCTAATGGCGATCGTCCTCAGGCGATCCGTTCAGGTCCACAGCAAACGCGATCCGTAGCAAGTCGGGCAAACTTTGGGCTCCCAGTTTGACCATCAGGCTGGCTCGATCCAGCTCGACCGTGCGCGGCGTGGTACCGAGTTCATCTGCGATAAAGCTATTGGGATAGCCTCGCGCAATCCCTCTAAGAACGGCCCGTTCGCGCTGCGTCAGTCTCGCGGCTTTCGACAGCGCGTCGGCCTGTTCTGCGGCACGCCCGGTTATATTCTCCAGCGAGCTGAAGGCGCGGTCGATCGCGCCAAGCAATGCGGCCTTTTCGACCGGTTTGGCGAGAAAGTCGGCAGCGCCCGCCTGCATTGCCTGCACGGCGAGCGTGGGATCGCCATTGCCGGTGAGCATGACGACAGGCATATCAATCCCGCGTCGCGTCAGCTCCACCTGGACCTGAAGGCCGTTCATGTCCGGCATGTGCATGTCGAGGATCACGCAGCCTTTCTTCGCGTCACCCGCGGCCGACAGAAACTCCGGCCCCGAAGCGTAGGCCTCGACGGCGAAGCCGGCGGTACGCAACGTGAATCGCAGTGCCTTTCGGATTGTCTCTTCGTCATCGACGATGTGAACGACGCGCTTGTTCCCCATACTCCTCGGATCGATCTGGAGTGCCGCGCCGCAAAGGCACCGCTATTGGGGAGGCCTCTTACGGGCAGGACCATGGTCCAAGGTCAAGGCCGAAATATTGCCGCAGCAGTTCCAACGGCGCAGGTGCTCGACATCGCCCCGATACGGCGGCTCTTACCACTGGAGTTCGGGCACCTCCGTCTGGTCTCCTGGAAGGGGGGCGCCCCAAAACGCGGCGGCCGAAAACGTACACGCCCTCAACGGGGCTGAACGCGCTACCTGCAAAAAGGGGCGTGAGGCCCAAAAGTGCGTCTGTCGGGCTCGACTTCAGAGCCGCAAAGCTCGGGCACCTGCTGGGGACATACGAGCCGTTCTAGGCCTCACCTCAAGATTTGTTCGCCAGACAACGCTCTCATGACTGCCATCTGCGCTGCAGAACGAGTTTATCCTGCCGCCAACCTTTCGGCTAGCGGTGAATTTGGCCTGG
>NZ_JARFNJ010000002.1:0-682340 GCF_029167165.1 Sphingomonas pollutisoli | reverse complement strand
GTCTCTTTCTGGCCAAAGATGGGGCAGGATCAGGAGACCGTCAAAGCCTTAATGAAGCGTCTCAATGACGGCATAATTCTTCTGCGTCGCGATGAAGCCGGACGAGGTTCGCTCGCTGCCGCCAGCCTATCTGCGGCTGATCGTCCTGATCGAAGCGCGGGCCAAGCCCCGGCTGCGCACCGTCGAAGGCCTGTGGCGTTCTCCGATCGCCGGAAAGCGCGGGAACGAACCCCGGCCCGGCGCCATGACCGACTTCATCCGTGACGCCGGCCTGCTCCCCGCAGCCGAGATCGAGCACATCATCCGCACAGCGCCGTTCGAGCTGCTGTCCTTTCAAGTGGCGGCCGCGCGCGTCGATCTCGCCGAGCGTCCGCCGATCAGCGCGTGGATCGAGCACTTCAACGCCGGGCTCGATGCCATGGCGGACGATTTCCGCCTCGCCGCCTGATCCATCCAAAACCAGCAAAGGAGTTTCCCATGACTGTTATCGGACATAATCTGATCCGCAAGGTCGACACCTTCGATGGCTACGACATCCTCGCTCACCCGCTTTCTCACCGCGGCGATCGCGTATTCCATCGCGGGGAGTCTGCGACGTCGAGTGTCGGGGTCACCTACGGGTCGCACGATCTGATGATCGCGCGGCCCACGGGCATCGGCAGCGGGGGCCGGCTCGCCATTCTCATGCATCATGGCGGCGGCCGCCATATCCTCGAATTCTACGAGAGCGCCTTGCCGATCGCCGACGCGCTCCTCACCCTACCGGAACGCGAGCAATATGCCCTCGCCTACGCGATGTTCAAACAGGCCGATGAATGCGGCGCCGGTGCGCGCGCGGACGAAGCGAGGCGGTGGGCCGACGCGTTCGTCGACGGCCGCATCCGCAAACGTCGGCGCGGCGGCATGTGCCACGTCCATATCGAAACCCGCGCCGAGAAGCAGCTTCGGCGCGCCTAGGCCTGGTCGATGACGCCGGTCGCGCACCAGTGTCGTGCGCCATTCCACTCGCCCAAATCTGCTGCGGGCAAACCCCCGAAAAGGATCACCAATGAACAGCCTGATCGCACCTGGTTGCGGTGAGGAGGGCAATCTTCGCCTCCGCACCGCACCGCTCAATTTCGCTGTGCCCAACCTCGATGCCGCCGATGCGGCCTCGGAGTCCTTCAAACCGGTGGAGACACGCCATGCATGAGACCTATCTGGCCGGGAGCTTTGCCTTCGCCTGTACCAACGCAGAGATGGCGCTGCTGGAAGAAGCCTTCCAGGCCGCTTCGGATCTCATGACCGGTTTCGATCCCGGCGATCCCAGCGAGGAGTTGATCGCGATATTGCCGCCCATCGATCCGGATGACCGATGGAGCGGATTGCGCGATCTGTTCGGCGATCCGGCATTTCCTGCCTTCGGCGCGGCCCTCAGCGGCGGCAACAGCCTGAAGACGCCTGCGGTCTGCGACGTCCAGATCTTCGGCGCGACCGATTTCCAACCCGAACCGATCGCCAAGCTCGTTCATCGCTGCTGTCAGACTTCGTTGCAGGAACATCCCATCGGATTCGAATGGGGTATGACCTGCTCGAAGCCCTGGTCCGACGAATTCGGCGGAGGATGGTGCGCCATCCATGCCGATCGCATCGAGCTGCACCTCACGCGCGAAGGTCTTGCCGCAGCACTTCAGTCCGAAAACCCGACGGCGGCGCAACTCGCCGAATCCCATGGCATCTGGGGAGAGCTGGCCGGCCATCCGGTCGAGGACTGGCAGTATGAAGTCGCCAACAGCGATACCCGCCTTGGCTATTGGGACTGGGTGGTCGTGCGCCAGGCCGTCGCCGTCGCGATGGCTTCCGATCCGATTCCGGACTGACCTCGCGCGCCTCACGCCCCTTTGAAGATGACGCGGCACCCCGATCGTCACGTCGCTGCCGCGTGAGCCACCATCAACAGAGCGGACAGGGCGACCGTGATCTCGCGGCCATGGCATCTGCCTTGTTCCGCGCCAATCCGGAGATCCAACCGATGGCCCATCGTCACCGGCGATGCCAATTGCCAGAAACCAGGCTGCGGCAAGAGCTGGCCGCGCGTTATGTAGACAATCAAGTATCGGATTTTGAGCGTGTCGCCAGAGGGGAAATCGCTCGCGTAGCGCGTAGCAAACCCAAACGGCGTAGCGCTGCGGGGGCGGTTTCCCCTCTGGCTTCCCGCAGCCGCTCAGTTCTCGTCGTCCAGTGACCTTCAGTCGATCTACGAGACCAGTCATTCGTTCGTCATCCAGCGATGGCGCCTGCACGGCTCGCTGTGGGACATTGTTGCTCTCCAGGGCGAGGGTGGCGAACGACTGCTGTTGGGTGAAGCCGACGTTCGCGGTGTTTCCGTTCAGTACCTATGGCCCGAGTTAAGAGGGATTTGGTACGCCGCGTCCGCAGTGACAGTTCCACACGACCACCGAGAACGAGTGCCGGCGTCAAATCGAACGGGCGTTTCCGTTCGTGTTTGGAACTTCTCGATCAAGCCGTTTCCATATCCTGACCTGATAAGGCTCCGCGCTCGCGACCGCGAATGCGGAAGCCGAAGCGTCGAGAAAACGACGCGCGTCTGACGGGTGCCCCTGCGCCACCGCGATCTGGGCCAATGCGAGATCGACGTTCGCACCCCAATGGGGATCGGCGGCAAGCTGCGCGACGGCCGCACGGTCGATGGCCCGCAGATTCTCAAGGGCATCCGCATACCGCCCGGCCCCTATCTGGCAGGCCGCCAACGTATAGGCCGTCGCGTCGGTGAGCGCAGTCTTGCCGAATCCATCGACGGCAAAGCGATGGGCCGTCTCCGCGTTCCGGAGGCCTTCCGCCGTCTGCCCGCCCCGGCACTGCGCGGTGGCCGCATCGGACAGGGTCGCCACCGCGAAGAAGGATTTCGGTCCCTGCTTGCGCACGGCGATGTCGTGAACGTGGAGATCGTCACGGATGGCGTCGCTCCAGCGTTCCAGAATGCCCTCGGACTGCGCGCGCGTGGTGAGAAGCTGCAGCGTCATCTCGTGATCCGCGCCAAGCCGCGCCAGCATGCGCGGATAGACCGCATTCGCCTGCGCCACGGTCGCGGCGTGTTTGCCCTCCACCATCAGGGCCTGCGCCAGATTCATGCCAACCATCAGCACATTGGCACCATCCGGCCCCTCGATCGCGGTGAAATCCCGCACGAGCTGACGAAACAGCCGCTCCGCGCCCGCCCCATCGCCTAGCCTGATCTTGGCGAAGGCGAGCCGCTGCCGGAAGGTCAGCCGCGCGGCGGGATCAAAGTCGGGCAGGGCTTCCGCGCCCAGCGATGCCTTGCCGAATTCCGCCTCTGCGGTGCGGGCATCGTTGTCGATCAGCGCGGCCATACCCTTGGCGGACGCCATCCAGACAGTCAGGTCCGGACGCACAAGACGCTGCTGGCGGATACCCTTCTCCGCTGCCGCGATCATCGCCTTGGCGCGGGGCAGGCTACCCTGCTCATAGGAACGCGCCTCCATCATGGCCTGTTGCAGCCGGGTCGCGACGGCATCGGGCGACGCAGCGCCTTGCGCTTCTGTCCAGAGAGCGGTCGCACGGGTGTATTCAAGCCGTGCGCCGGGCCAGTCGCTCCGCTTGTCGAGCGCGTTGGCGATGGTCTGGTGAAGCCGGGCCGCGACGGCCGGGTCGCCCTTGAAGCGGATATCGATCAGCGGCGATGCCTGCTTGACGGCACCGACCAGGCTTTCATCCGGTGATCCACCCCGGAACGGGCTGCTGCGGGCGAGGAGGTCCGTCGCGAGGAAGCGATTGACCTTTTCCGCAATCGCCGTCTGGTGCTCGGCGATATCGCGCTCGCGCAGGGTGCGGACATATAACGCCGATGTCGCGATCACACCGAGGGACAAAGCCCCCGCCGCCGCGAGTACCCAGGGACGGCGAACACGCACGCGCTCCAGGCGGGCCTCCGCAAGACGCGCGCGCGTCTCCGTCTCCATCAGCGCGTCCCGCTCCACGCGCCTTGCCTCCAGCGAGCGCAGGCGGCGCGCCAGCTCGGCGGCGCTGTCGAGGCGCAGTAACGGATCGCCCGCCGCGGCCAGCGCGATATCCTCGCGCAGCAGCGGATCGGCGATGTCCGCTTCCCAGCCCGGCGCGAGCGGCTTGCGGAAATCGCCGACGACGATCTGATATAGGACGACGCCCAGCGCGAAGACATCCGAAGTGATGCTTGCCGTGGCCCCGGCAAGCAGCTCCGGTGCCATCCAGAGCGGTGTGCCGGTCGCATCCGGCGCGCCGTCACCGCGCCCCTCGAAACCGCTCTGCGTGATGTCCAGCACGGCGAGACGGTCGGGATCGGACAGCACCGCGCTCCCGAAATCGACCACCTTCGGCTGCCAATGCCCGTTGCGATCGACCGCAACGAGGATGTTGCCCGGCTTGATGTCCTTGTGAAGGATGCCGATGCCATGCGCGGCTGCCACGGTCGAGGCGACGGCGGCGACCAGCTCCAGCCTGACCGCCAGCGGGATCGCTGTGAGACCGCCCTGCTCGATTGCCCACTGGCCGAGATCGGGGCCGCCATAGGCGCTTTCCAGGGACCAGGGCGCGGTGACGAAATTCCAGTCGAGGACAGGCACGAAGTCCGGACGCGCGCCGAGCGACTGAACCAGCAGCCGCGATATCGCGCTTTCCCGCTTCAGCGCGCGCAGGCGGCTCGCGTCGGTGGCAAATTTGAGGACGTGCATCTCGCGCGTCTTACTATGCTCGATCCGCCAGACCTCGCTGCCGGCCGAGAGATCGAGCCGCGCCGCGAAACACCAGTTTGGCCGGTCGGGCACGGGGGTGCCCGGCTCAATCGGGAGCGCCTTCGGCGCCTCTGGGCGGACGAGTTGCGACGACACCGGCCCGGCCAGCCGGTAGCCGATGCGCGGGACGGTCTCGATCAGCCCACCCGCGTCACCCATGGCCTTGCGCAGCTTCGAGATCGCGGTGGTCAGCGAGCCCTCGACAACGACCACGCCGGGCCAGACGGCATCGAGCAGTTCGTCCTTGGTGACGACCTCGCCGGCATGATGGAGAAGCTCCAGAAGGATTTCGAGCGGCTTGCCCTCCAGCTCCACCGCGTCATCGCCAACGGTGAATATCCATCGCGCCTCGTTGAAGGTGCATTTTCCGAACGTCCACAGACGCCTGACAGCGGAATCAGAAGGCGATGAAGCAGAAGCCATGGGTTTCGCGCGCGTCCTTGAGAAATCCTTGAGATATTCGTGAGGACAATTCTTACGCTGCCGTTCCAGATTGCTGCAAGGCAACAATGCAGCCGCGTGGCGGAAACACTCTTCCCATGCGGCGTGCGGCACGCGGAGACCATGATGAAGGGCAGGATATTGGGCTTCACCCCCTCGTCGGGGACCGGCACCATCACCGGCGATGATGGCAACCGCTATGGTTTCAGCCAGGCGGAATGGCGCAGCGACAAGCCCATTGCCGCAGGCATCGCAGTGGATTTCGAGCTGCGCGGCAGCGAGGCAATCGGTATTTATCCTGTTGCGGGCGCGGGCATCGACGTGGCCGCGCTGTCGTCGTCTCCCGCAGTGGCGAAGGCACGCGCGCTGGCTACTGGAACGCTGGCTTTCCCGCTTGCGATCCTGCTGCTGATTGCCTGCATCATGCCTGCCATCAACAGTCTCGCCCGCGGCGGGCAAAGCCTCTCGCTGCTCGGCCTCGGCCCCGTCGTCACCGAACTGTCCCAGGAGGCGAAAGCCGAACGGGAGTCGGCCGAAAGCCGCAGCAAGGACTTCGACGAACGCGAGAAGCAGTTGCAGACCGTGATCGCCACCACTGGCCCCGCCACGCCAATCGGCATGTTCGGCAGCGGCGGATCGGCGGGTGACGCCCTCAAGGAACTGCAGGACGAGCGCGCCAAAACCGCCGCATCGCAGGAAAGTCACATGGGCTCGTTCCTGCTGAGCTTCATGTGGCTGGTCTATGCCGTGCCGCTGCTGGCGCTGGCGCTGATCGGCCTGAGCTGGACCGGCCGCACGCTGCGCACTGCTTCGCTTGCCGCGGGTATCTCCGGCGTGGTCGCCTTCGGCCTGCTGTGGAATCTGACATCGCTGGGGACGATCGGCGACGGCATGTCGATGCTGACGCTCGGCTTCGGGGCCTGGATCATCCTGCTCACCAGCATCGCGCTGGGCCTCTCGGGTCTCGGCAAAATTCACAACCCGCTCGCGACGGCCTGAAGGAACCACCACCATGCGTTATGGTTCAACCATCCTCCTGTCGATGCTGGGCGCAGGCCTCGCCACCGCCTGCTCAGCGCAAACGCCGCCAAAGGCTACGGGAAACACCGGCTTCCCTGCGGGTATGTCGGTCGCGGATCGCAAGCAAATCCTCCAGGTCTCCGGCTTCGATCTCAGTGCCGACCTGCGCAACGCCACGCGCACCTGCGATGACAAGGAGAGGATCGCAAAGGTTGGAATCGGCCGCCGCGACATCAATCATGACGGTAAGGAGGAATTCTTCGTCCTCAGCCAGAACGATTGCCCCGGCAGCAACGGCAAATTGCACGCGACCATCGTCTTTCTCGATCCGCAGACCAAGATCTATCAGAACATGCTGGACGTGGACGGCCAGCCCAGGATCGGGTCGCAGACCGGAACCGCCTGGCCGCTGATCGATATCACCGATGGCGACAAGACCACCGGCTTTGTGTTCGTGACCGGCGACAACCGCTACCTGCGAACTTCCACTGTCCAATACCGCAGAAATGTGGCGCTCGCCCGCCTGCCGGACAAGACCCCGCCGGGAGTTCTCCCGAGTGCCGGTTGGGCCACGCCGTGGAGCACCGGCAATCTGACGCCGGGCCAGATCGCGCAAATCTTCACCGCGGCTGGCTACAAGCGCGGCCCCAAGGGCTGGGGGGACTGCGACGGCGCGAGCGGCGTCCGGATTCCCGACGAGGAAGAGATCGGCAACGGGTCGCCGGTCATGGACATGAACGGCGACGGCCATCCCGAAGTGATCGTCAATGAAATATGCGAAGGCGACAACAGTGGCGGCAGGTTCACGATCCTGAGCCCCGTGCCCGGCGGCTGGAGGAAGGTGGGCGAGGGGCAGGACAGGCCCTTCTTCCTCACGACGCGCAGCCGTGCCGGATGGCTCGACTACTACGAGGGCGGTCCTGGCTTCTGCCATGAGCGCGATCGCAACGACGGTCGTGGGTACATGAGCGTCGGTCAGTTCGCCGAAAGCCCCGGCGGCTGCTCGGGGCGCTAGGAATTACAGGCGCTGCAGCGCCCAATCGATGCCGCGATCGAGCGCCTCTACCATAGTGCTGGCGCGGCGCTTGAGGATGCCGAGGGCGGGATCGACGACGACGATCTCGAGCGCCTGAAAGACATGGTCAGTGATGCACCCGTCATCCGGGCAGTGAACAGGCTGATCGCCAGCGCGTCCGATCAACGCGCGTCCGACATCCACGTCGAACCAAACGACGACGGTCTCGCCGTGCGTTTCAGGATTGACGGTATGTTGCGCAATGCCGTGCGGCTGCCCGCCGCCATGAAAGCCCCGTTGGTCTCCCGTATCAAGGTGATGGCGGGGCTCAACATCGCGGAACGACGGCTTCCGCAGGACGGCCGGCTTCGAATTTCCGTTCGCGGAAACGAGGTCGATCTTCGCGTCGCCACCTCACCGTCGATTCATGGGGAAAGCGTCGTGATGCGCATCCTCGATCGCTCCAAGTTGGCTCTTGATTTCAAGGCGCTCGGCTTCGACGCCGAATTGACCCGCCGCATCCGCGAAGCAATCGCGCGGCCGCACGGGATCGTGCTTGTCACCGGGCCGACCGGGAGCGGCAAAACGACGACGCTTTATGCAGCGCTGTCCGAACTCAACACGCAAGAACGGAAGCTGCTGACCGTCGAGGATCCAATCGAATATCGACTTCCAGGGGTGATTCAGACGCAGGTCAACCCTGCGATCAACTTCACCTTCAGCACGGCCTTGCGCTCGTTCCTGCGCCAAGATCCCGACGTGATGATGGTGGGTGAAATCCGCGACACCGAAACCGCTCAGATCGCGGTACAGGCAGCGCTTACGGGCCACATGATCCTCTCGACCCTGCACACGAACACGGCAGCTGGCGCGGTCTCACGCCTTCTCGATATGGGCGTCGAGCCATTCCTCCTCGGCTCTGTCTTGACGGGCGTGTTGGCGCAGCGCCTCGTTCGCCGCCTCTGCACCGATTGCCGGCACCCTTACGAACCCCATGACCTGCCCGCGGGCTTGCAGGACCTTCTGGAAGCGCAACGCATCCGGCATCTCTACGAGGCGCGTGGCTGCGCCCGTTGCGGGGGGAGCGGTTATGCAGGGCGTGTTGCCATTCTCGAGTTCCTGCGCATCGATGATCAGATATCGCGGCTGATCCTGCGGCGCGCCGACACGCCGGACATTCTCGCCGCTGGCGAAGCGTCCGGGATGCGCAGCCTCTTTGTCGACGGGCTCCTCAAGGCAGCTTCCGGTCTCACAACGATCGAAGAAGTGCTTCGTGTCGCGAGCGGAGAAGATTGATGGCGACTTTCCAGTATCGCGCGCTCAAAGCAGACGGCTCCACCCTATTGGGGAGGGTTGACGCTCTAGATAAAAGGGCGGCCGTCGCCAGCGTTCGTCGCAATGGCGCCACGCTTCTTGATCTCAGCCCAGCAGCGCCGGTCAAAGAACGACAGCGCAAGGGGAGCGCAAAAAGCCGTCTGGCGGCCGCAGTGACCATCAGCGAATTAGCGGTTCTGCTCGAGGCCGGGCTGCAACTCGACCGGGCGCTAGCCCTCGCGATCGAGAACGTCGAAGACAAGACGGTCGCCATGCACCTCGCGGAAATCCTCCGAGAAGTGCGCGAAGGGGCGCCGCTATCGCGCGCCATGGCCCAGAAACCCGAGCTGTTCTCCCAGACAGCGGTGGCGATGACCGAAGCCGGCGAAGCGAACGGTCGGCTCGGCGAAGCACTGACCACGCTCGCCGCAGCGCTCGAAGAAGAAGCCGAGCTGCGGCGCCTGGTCATTTCTTCGATGATTTATCCGATCGCGTTGCTCGTCATCGCAGTCGGCGTAGTCCTGCTGATGCTGCTTTTCGTCGTCCCCCAATTCGAGAGCATGTTCGCCAGCACTACGCAGAAGCTGCCAACTGCGACCGTGGTGGTAATGACGGCGAGCCGTCTGCTTCGACACTATGGCCTGGCGATGCTCCTCCTCTCCGGCGTCGCGCTCTTTGGTGCTGCAGTCGCTCTACGGCAGCCGGCTGTGCGCCTCGCACGCGACCGGATAGTTCTTTCGCTGCCGCAACTCGGCGAGCTCGTGCGACGGATCGAGACCGCCCGGTTTGCGCGGACGCTTGGCGCCCTTATCCAGGGTGAGGTCGCGCTGCCCGTCGCACTTTCGCTCGCACAGCGCACGATCTCCAACCAGGTGTTGGGTCGCGCCATTGCCCAGGTCGCTGACGGCGTGAGAGAGGGGGGCGGGCTGACTGCCCCGCTCGCGGCATCGGGCGTGCTGCCGCGCCTTGCCATCGGCTTCCTGCGGACAGGCGAGGAAACGTCCCAGCTCGGCATGATGCTCAATCGGCTCGCGACGGTCCTCGAACGCGATATCCGAACCCGCCTTGAAAGGCTGATCGGCATCCTCACTCCCGTCATCACCGTGGTGCTCGGGGCCACGGTTGCCGGGATCATCGCCTCGATCATGTCGGCGATCCTTGGATTCAACGATCTAGCCTTGGCCTCATGAAGCGAGAATGGAAAATGGAGAAGGAACACGAAAGGGAAGCGGGCTTCACATTGCTGGAGCTGCTCGTAGTGCTCGCGATCCTGGGATTGCTGGCCGCGATCGTCGGCCCGCAGGTCATAAAATACCTCGATAGCTCCAAGTCGCAGACCGCCAGAGTGCAAGCGAAGAACGTCGTTGCTGCGCTCAACCTGTTCAAGCTCGATGCTTCGAGATTCCCCACGCAGGAGGAAGGTGTCGCGGCCTTGATGAAAAAGCCGCCGAACGTCGCGACCTGGAACGGCCCCTATCTCCCGGATCAATCCGCCATCGTCGATCCCTGGGGGCGCACCTACCTGCTGCGGATCCCCGGAGAGCATGGCGACGTCGACGTCTACAGCCTCGGCTCGGATGGCCAGCCCGGCGGGACAGGCGAGGCCAAGGATGTCGGAAGCTGGTGATTCAGCCGCTGCCCGATCGCGTTGCGATCGCGGATTCACGCTCTTCGAGGTGCTCGTGATTATCGCCATCCTCTCGCTGATCGCGGGCATCGCATTCCCCGAAGTCGAAAAGGTCATGCGCAGGCAGACTTTTATTGCGGCCGCGACCAGATTCGAGGTCGCGTTGCATGCGGCGCGCGCCAGAGCCCTGCAGCGAGGAACAGCGGTGCGCTTCACTGTCTCCGCTGATCATCGCAGCTACGGCTATAGTGGCGCATTCGAACCCTTGCCCGAAGCGGTCCTTGCAGAGTCGCCTGACGGCTCAATCGCATTTTTTGGCGACGGCACGTCCGACGGCGGACGCATCAGCCTTGTCGACACCAGATGGGAGCGCCGCTGGGTCGTTCGCCGGACAACCGGCGCCATCGAGCGCGTTCGATGAAGCCGGAGGCGCCCGAAACCGGCTTCAGCGTCGTCGAGGCGCTTGTCGCGCTAGCAATCATAGCTGCCATGACAAGCTTGCTCTTCGAGGCGATCAGCACCAGCGCGCGCGCTCACACGAAAATTGCCGACAAACGCGAAGCTATTCTCCTCGCTCAGTCGCTTCTTGCTCAGGCGACCATCTCACAAGGGGTCGGCGACCTTCCTCCATCTGGGCAGACGAACCGATTCCGTTGGCGGGTGACCAATCGCATCATCGACGGCGGCGCACGCGACACCGGCGTACCCCTTCAGGAAGTGAAGATCGACGTCGCCGATCGTGGAAGCGGTCAATCCCTCGTACGCGTGCAAACGCTTCGACTTGAGCGGTGACGGCGATGCTCGACTCTATTTCAAAGCGCAACGCCGCACGATCGGAATTTGGTTTCACCTTAATCGAGATGTTGGTGACCTTGGCCCTGTTGGGCTTTGCAGCTCTCCTTCTTCTCCAGGGGCTTGCGGTCGCGAGCAACGTGGCAGAACGCGAACGGACGCAATCGACCGATCTTTCAGAGACGATCGCCGCGCAGCGGGTGCTGCGTTCCAGCATCGAGCGGCTCCGGCCGGTCAGGAGAATCGATTCCTCAACGCCCATCATCGAATTTCGTGGGACAGCTGGCGTCGTCACGTATGTCGGTCCGCCGCTCGATCGCGATGCACCTGATGTTCTCCAGCGCTTCAGGTTGACCCGTACCGCGAGCGGAGATCTCGTGCTCTACAGCGCGAGCATCCTTAAGGAGAATGTCGATCGAAGCGGTACTGACCTGGTCGGGTGGTCGCCGAACACGATCCTCCACGGCGTAACTGATCTAGAGGTGAGCTATCTTGGCGCGGGACCAAATGGTGGGGAGCGCGGCTGGCAGGATCGCTGGTGGGACAGGCCGAGTCCACCGGACCTGATTCGCATTCGAGTCTCTTTCCAGGATGGCGATCATCGGACATGGCCTGACCTTGTCATTCGGCCGCATGCCACAATGCGCGCCGGCTGTAGAGTGGACGTATTCACCGGTCGATGTGAGATCGACCAGTGAGCGGTCGCGGCATTCTTGACGCGGACATGCAGACGCTCGGGCGCTGGGCAGCGCGCGGATGGCGTTGGTGGCTTGCCGAACTCCACACTCTCGTCCCTGCGCAACTTCGTCGAAGCTCCGACAATCGTTTGCCGCGCTTCCTGTTTCGGGCGGGAAGCTTGTCGCCGATCGGATCGCACAAAGGTCAGGTCAGAATACGAAAGAATGCTGGGCTCCGAACCATTCTGGTCGTTCACCCGGAACTGACCTTGAAGCGCACGATCGAACGGCCCGTACTTGACGATCACGACTTGCCGCAGGTGCTGGCCTTTGAGGCGGAATCTCTGGTTCCTTTTCCGGCCGAATCCGTCGTGCTTGCCGGGCGAGCAATCGGTCCCGCAGCGGAGCCGGGCAAGATCCTCATCGAGATCGCCAGCCTACCCATCGAGACGGCACGCGAGATCGCGACCGTAACTCGCGAAGACAACATTCTACCGCTCAAGATTGTCGTGAACGGTGGCCGGGCGGTCGAACTCGATTTTGCGCCAGCTATGCGCAGCGCGGGCCTCATTGCCAAACCGCGGAGCGCAACGCCGCTCATTTGGGGATGTGTTGGCTTTCTCGCCGCGCTCAATCTGGCAACGCTGATCTGGAAGGATGTGGCGTCCGTCGACCGGTTTGCTCAGATCGTGGACGGCCAGCAGCCATCAGTCTCCGTGGCCCAGACCATTACGCGCCGGATCGAATTGGATCGGTCACTCGTCCAGTCGACGCTCAGGTTGCGCCAAACTCACGACGCTCTCCACGCACTCGCGACGACGAGCACGACATTACCTGCCGGGGCGTGGTTGCAACGCTATGTCTGGGACGGGTCCACGGTCCGTCTGACGGGCTATAAGCCGCCGAAGACCGACGTCGCAACAGCGCTTCGCCGATCCGACCGGTTCAGTGAAGTACGGTCGATGGCCGATGAGACTCAGGCGGCTGTCCCTGCTGGCGAACCCTTCGATATCTCGGCCCGGATCATCCGGCGATGATGAAACCTGTTTCCGCCCGCGAACGCCGGCTGGTGGCGCTGCTCGTCCTCGTCGCAATGATCGCCTTCGCCTGGTTTGCGATCGTCGCACCGATCGCCAACGGCTTCGCCGTCCGCGCAGAGCGCCGCCAGCAACTCCTGCTCAGATATACCCATAATGTTCGCACGATTGCCGCGGTCCCGAGATTGCGGCGGCAAGCCGAAAGCCAGTTTGCGGCGTCCCGTCCGTTTGCGATCGCTGCCGCAAATCGTGAGCAGGCCCGCAATTGGCTGAATGACCGGCTGCAACGCTCGATCGAACGCGTCGATGGCGAATTCCGCGATGTTGCCGACGTCGATGGTCGCGAAGGCTGGGCCCGCGCCCGCGTGACAGCACGTCTGACGCTCCCCCAACTCACAGAGCTGCTCGCGCAAGTTCAGAATTCGCCGCCCTGGCTGATCGTCGAAAGCCTCTCGATCGGCGCCAATGACGCACTCGTTACCGGTCAATCCTCAACCATGGATGTTCAGCTTGAAGCTTCCATTCCTCTCCGCTCGACGTCCGCTCGACCTGCCGCCACTCGATAGCTCGGCCGGACTTCCACTTATCCTGGCGGGCCTGCTGTGCGCGGCGCTGGCGTTTCAGTTGACGGTGGTCGACGACGTCGAACTGCCGCCGGTTGGACCCGTCGGCGCGGGTGGGGCAGGGGATGTAGAAGACGCGGTCCCTGCCGCTGCCGGTGGCGGTCCCGCCATTCTCGCCCGATCGATGTTCGCGCCCAGTACGAACCAACCCGCCGCGCCGGGTCAAGACGCCAATCCGCTCGGAGGCATCATGATCGCAGGTTCCCTCCGTATGGGCCGAGCCATCTTCGCAGTCGTGATGGGTCCGAACAATCGGGTCGCGAACGTGCCCGTGGGCGGAAGGATAGGCGACTGGCGGCTGACAGCGATCCGACAGAATGAAGCGCTGCTTACGCGCGGCGAAGAACAGATCACTGTCCCATTCGGCGCGAGGAGTTCCCTCCCGGCGACTGCGGCCGCGACGAGGAGCCAGTAGATGAACCGCAAATTCCATTTGAAGTCAGGCACCGCTCTCGTGGCAATGCTGATCGCAGGATGCTCGGCAAGCCGCCCCCCCATGCCGGTGGAGATGCCAAAGCCTCCGGCGATTGTCGAGGAAGCCGAACGCGCTGAGCCACAGGTTCGATCTACTATCGTGGGTGGGGAAGCGCCCGTGCCCCAGGCGACTTCCAACCTTCCGCTGCGGAAACCGCGTAGCGGAACGATCAGTCTCAATCTACCGCAAGCCGATATCCACGCAGTGGCCGCTTCGGTGCAGGAAGTCACCGGAATCCCCATCGAGGTGGACACGGGCGTAAACGGACAAGTCACGCTTGTCACGCCGGGCACCGTTGCTCGCTCCGAAGTCGTCGGTCTCTTCGAGACAGCGCTGAAGGCAGCAAATCTCGCGCTCGTTCGGGTGGGCCAAGGCTATATCGTTCGTACGACTACCGCTGCCCAACAGCCGGTTGCTCCCGACGCCATAGGCTATGGCACGGAAGTGATCACGCTCCAATTCATCAATGCCGATGAGGTTCGCAAGGTTCTGGACAGCGCCATTCCGGGGGTGGTGCAGTCCGTCGATGCGGCGGGAAATCGGGTGACGATCGCCGGCACGACGGGACAGCGAAGCAGCGCGCGCGACCTGTTGAAGCAGTTCGACGTGAATTGGTTGCGCAACATGAGCTTCGGCCTTTACGTGCCGGAGCGAACCGATGCACGGCTGATCGTTCCCGAGCTCGACAAGCTGATCAACGCGGACAATGCCCCGACCAAAGGCCTCGTTCGTCTCATCACGATGGATCGGATCAACGGCATCCTCGCGGTGAGCGCCCAGGCGCAATATCTCGAGGACGTCCGACGCTGGGTCGAGATACTGGACCGCGAAGGCGAAAGCGCGGAGCGCCGAATCTATGTGTACCGCGTCGAGAACGGCCGCGCGCGCGATCTCGCCCGGACGCTCAACCGCGCTTACGGCAGCGGTGGAGATAGCGGTGACGAAGATACTGAATCCACCACATCGCCAGAGACACCGGGTAGCCGCGTGTCGACCGGACCGGCGCCGCGTACCGAACAGCGGACTGAGGGGAATCAAGGCAGTTCTGGCCAACGCCCTACCAAAGGCGAAAGCCGGTCGGACGAGACCCCAAATTCTGAATCTCGCGACAAAGGTGGGAAAATCACGGCGGACGAGGTGAACAACGCCATCGTCGTATACGCGACGCCGCGTGAGTACGCCATGATTGAGGCGGCTCTCCGCAAACTCGACGTGCAGCCACTGCAGGTCATGATCGAAGCGGCGATCACGGAGGTGACGCTGACCGATTCACTCCGCTATGGCGTTCAGTGGAATTGGTTGACCGGCAACAGTAACATCCGCGTCACCGACGGTGACGCGATGCCGGTCGGGCCGAGCGGCGCCGGCTTTTCCTATTTCCTGGCGGGAACCAGCATCACTGCCGCACTGAATGCTCTCGAGCAGCGCACAACGCTCAAGGTGGTGTCTGCCCCGAAACTCGTGACACTGAACAATCAAACAGCAGCCCTACAAGTCGGAGATCAGGTGCCGGTCTCTTCCGGAAGTGCCGTCAGCGTCGACAACCCCAACGCTCCAATCGTCAATTCGATCGAGTACCGGGACACAGGCGTCATCCTCAAAGTGACGCCTCGCGTAAACGCAAGCGGGTCGGTACAGCTCGATGTTTCGCAAGAGGTGAGCGACGTCAATCCCAATGCACTGGCCATTGGTGGAGATCGGACCCCCGCATCTCCGACGATATCCACGCGCAAGATATCCACCACCGTGGCGGTGCAAGACGGACAGGTGATCGCGCTGGGCGGCCTGTTTCGGGATTCCCGCTCATACGGAAAGAATGGATTGCCCATTCTCTCGCGCCTTCCGGTCGTGGGCGCCCTCTTCGGCAATCACAGCAACCAGCAGAACCGCACGGAACTCATTGTCCTCTTAAAGCCGCATGTCATCCGGACACCCGAAGACGGTCGCGCGGTTACAGAGGAACTGCGCGCAAAGTTGCAGACGCTCGAACCGTTCAAAACCCAGGGAAAGATACCATGACGAGGCGCGACGAAGAAGGATATGCCCTTGTCGCCGCTGTTGCCAGCATGGCTGTCTTTTCAGCGATGGCATTGACCGTCCTATCGGCAACGCACCTTGAAATCGGCGATGCCAGCGCCGAGCAGGATCGGCTCCAGGTTGGCGCTGCTGCGGAAGCGGGTGTCGCTCTGGTGCTCAGCAAGCTTTTGGCATCAGACGGCGAGGGCTGGGCTGTCGGCGGGCGGGAACGCCACTTGCGCTATGGAGACGCCCAACTCACCGTAAGAGTCGAAGACGAGTTGGGAAAAGTGCCAATCAGCAGGCTTGACGAGAAGCTGGCAACACGCTTGCTAGAGGAGGTCGGCCTCGATGGAGATCGCTTGTTGATAGCGCGTGACTCCTTGCTCGACTGGACGGACTCCGACAATCAGGCTCGTCCATATGGCGCCGAAGCAGCATATTATCAGTCCGAGGGAATCGCTCCCCCCAACGGGTTCCTATCCTCGATCGACGAACTCCGCCGGATTCGCGGCTTCGACGCGGAAACTGTCGAGCGTTTGCGGCCCATGGTGACGACATACACGGCGATGGCGTCATTCGACCCAAGATACGCCAATCCTCAAGCGCTTGCCGTCATGGAGGATGCTGGTCAGCAAGGGGGACCACGATCGATCGATCGCGAGAAAGAACTGGCAGGGCAACAAACGGCAATCGCGTTCGCGAATACGAACGGGCTCACAGGCCGCCCTCTCACGGTCAATGTCGAGGCGAAGCTTCCAGACGGGGCCAGGTCATTTCGTCGAATAGTCGTCGAACTCACCGGCGTTTCCACGCAGCCATACCTTATTCGAGCCGCGGACTAGCCGCAGCCTGGTCTGTTTGGCCCGCCGTCGATACCGACTCTGTCCTCTAGGTCGCCCCTATGGCCGCGATAGAGATGCTGGCGGCGTCGCGAGGCCCCACGGCGCGAACACCTGAGGCGCTGATGTCTTCTCCAACTTGCTGGTCGCCGAGCCTCGTTCATCGCTGTTCGTCAAATTGGCAAGCGGCACTCCCCCGGGTAAGGAGATCGAGTTCCCGCCCTGCGGCTGATAGAAAATGTGCGCACCGATCTTCCTCACCAGATTAAGGCTGCTTGCCCAATAGGGATGGACATAGTCGGCGTGGTAATTCGTCGCGCCCGGTACACGTGATGGCGCCCGCCCGGCTAGCGCATCCTCCGCCACAATCCTTGCAGCGGACAGGATGCGATCGGGCAATCTTCGGTACAGCGATCCATCGCAGGTGAAGGTGAACTGACAGCCGGTGCGTCTGGTAGACCCCGCGAATACAACATCACAGACCGTCTTGGGAAACGCCGGATTGCGAACCCGGTTCAGCACGACCTCTGCTACGGCTTGTTGGCCTTCCTGGCTCTCATATCCAGCTTCATAGGCGACCGCCAGCGTCAAGCATTCGAGCGCCCGTTCGTGATCTTCGACCGGGACCAGGCCACGTTCCTGGGCTTGAACGGGCAGGGTCGCCACCGATGGGCCGGCCAGCACCCACGACGCCCAGAAGAACATGCTCGCACACTTGGCCAGACGTGCCTGCATCAATTCCTCAGAATCATTGAAAGAGATATTCGACGTCCAGTTGAACAATAAAATCCTGCACGTCTTACGACAACATCAGATGTTGCCGAACAAAAATCGACGTAATTTTCCATATCTCGCCAATAAGTATTGGTTGAAAGTCAGGGTATACTGAATTAATTGACCTTGTATCACTGGAATGAGAAACATAGCTTGAGGAAGTGCTAGAATCGCTCCCGAATTATTCCACATGATTGGCGGGTTTACGACTACGGATTTATGAAACTTGTAGAATCCTGTTACAAAATTCGATCCAGATTGACCCTATAGGGTCGGAGCGCGCTTGATCGCTACACCGCAATCGGAGAACGGAAATGATCATAAAGCTTGGAGCCATGGCTGCCGTCGCGGTGGTCGGTCTGTCGACTGCGCTCTTCTACGGAAGCGGACCAGACCCGAAGAAGCCGAACGAGGCGCAGACGGCCATGTCGGCGGAACCCCAAGACCAAAACCCGACCATGCTGCCCGCACGTCTGCTTGATTGCTCGCTCGGGCGGATAGCAAATTTTGACCCGAGTAAGGATCAGCAACTCTCCGAGTACCAATTTGACGAGCACCACGCCTTCAAGCTCTACCTTCCCTCGATTCCGACCAGGACGAAAGAGCCTCCTGCGGCAACGGCCGTGCCAGAACCCGTTGATCCACGCACTAAGATCGTCGCAGATCCGGACGGGATAGCTAAAGAAGCACAGGGCCGTCCTTTCGACAGGGTGATCGATTATTGGCCCGAACGGGTCGAGATGACGACGCCGATCAACGACGTTGCTGTAAATCTCATCATTGTCGATCGTATTGATCCGATCAACGGAAAGGCGATCATGTTTGTGACCAAAGCAAACGACGCGGTCACCTTCGATCAAAAGCATCTTTACATCGGACAGTGCAAGGTAACCATCGGCGATGGCGCTACCGCAAGCGCGGTCGGTGACGGCCAACGCATACGCGGATGAGCGGAACCTCGCATTTTACTGTTTGAGCCGGTTACGACTTGCGCCGACAACTTGCCGCCGGATGGGTCGGCGATCGACGGCGGCTGACGGGCCTGGCATTGCCACTTCCCGCAATCGGCGAGGAGTTGGAATGCAATTGCGCATGGAATAAGTATCTGATAAAGCACATGAATTAAATTTTCCGCGCGACCTTTGCCAAGATTCAGCGGCCAAGTGTCTCAAGAATAGGAGCAAGCGAGATTCCGTAGCCCCGGTGAACCATAGTCGCACGGTTCTGCAAGAGAGGGTGGGCTTCGCAGGGAGGCAATACATCGCCGGTCCACGGCGACCGCCTCCTGTGCATCCGGAGGAGACGGCGATGATGAGGCAAGCTTCTCAATCGGGCAACGCGATCAAAAGTTGCGCGGCACCGCCGAGCCGTCGCGCGAAACTCGCGCCCTGGCAGATCAAGATCGCCAAGGCGGAAATGCAGAATCAGGTGAAGGGCCGCCTACGGATCGGCGACGTCGCCGCCAAGCTCCAGCTCTCCTCCAGCCATTTCGCGAAGGCGTTCAAGAATTCCGTCGGCATGTCGCCTTATGCCTGGTTCCAGAACGCGCGCCTCGCGTACTCCATGGAATTGATGACGGGCACAACCTTCACCCTCGCCCAGATCGCACTCGAATGCGGGTTCACCGACGAAAGCCACTTCAGCGAACGATTCGATCGCTTCGTGGGTATGCGGCCCGGGCGCTGGCGGCGCGGAAGGATGGCGGAAGGGGAGACTGAGGTCGTCGTCGCAGGAGGCGCTACGGTTTGGTGAGTGCGACGTAACCGCGCCGTTCGGGGGAGACTTATATGGCGCATGACATTGGGTTGGGCGAAGGTGGCGATGGTCTCAATGGCTTCAGTTTTTTGTTGGCGCGCAGATCCGGCCCCGTGTCCGCTTCGTCCCGCTCGATGCGCATGGCGACGCTACCCCCGGCGGAACTCAAGCGGGCACAGGATCTGATATTCGATCAGCTTCATCAACCGCTGGAGGTGGCGGATATTGCCGCCAAGCTCGATATGCCGCTTTCCAGATTCTCGAAGGCCTTCAAGAATTCGGTCGGCGTAGGTCCCTATGGCTGGCATCTTCGGCGGCGGGTCGTGCGCTCCGCGGCGCTTCTCTATGATGAGCGGCTTAGCCTGGCGGAAATCGCAAGCGAATGCGGCTTCACCGACCAAAGCCATTACACCAAGGCGTTCCGGCGCGTCCTCGGTGTGACGCCGGGCCGCTGGCGCCGGAAGATGCGCGAAGGAACGCTGCGCATCGGCGACGCCCTCAGAACATCCTAGATCTGATCGCTGCCGGAAGGCCCAGCAAGTGCGCGCAGGTCGACGCTCCCCAAAATGTTCAGTTTGGCTTTCCGCGACGTTCCGGCTTGTCACCGTGTGCGCGCTCCGCTTCCTCGCTTCCGGCGTCCATCGCGCGATCGATCGCCAGTTGCAGATGCGTGACGGCGTCCAGGTCCTCGAGCTGATCCAGAAGCGAAAGCGCTTCGATCATCAGCATGATGCTGCGCTGCCGATGCGGGTGAAAGGTGCCCACATGCGAGCGCATTCGCCGACGCCCGCGCTGGTTGCCCAGCTTGGCTTGCTGTGCCTCCTCCTCGCAAAGCCGCTGCTGCACGAGCAAATCGATCGCGCTCGACGAGAGAGTTGGCTTGGGGGCACTCTTGCCTTCGCCAATTCCGCTCTCGCCAAGTGGTCCGTTCTGCTGCGCCAAATAGTCGGTGAGGATCTCGAAGGCGCGCCTCAAATGGGGCTCGGCTTCGCACCGCAAACCATCAAGCAGCAATATCGCATCATTCACCGATTCGGCGGCTACGGAGCAAAGAAAGCCCGGTGTCTCATCATCTTCTGTGATCAAGGTGCCTCGCGCTATTTGAAGGTCCATCAGCGATCCTAGACGATCTCTCGTTTCCAATACACATGCGTAAAAAGCGGCCAGCCGGCTGCGCGTTCCAAAACTGGAACCGCGCAGCCCCGGAAACCGGGCATTGGAAACCTGAGAAGAGTCAGGCGCGAACACCTTTGGGCCGGGCCTTGGACATACGTGTCCGCTGCCCGGTAGCCTAAGCTTGCCGGCTCTCTTCTCAGGAGGTTTCCACGCCTCCGCCTACGTCTCCGCACGCAGGGAAGGGTGGTAAGCACTACCTCGATCGAACGCAAGGACAGGTCAGGCCCGAATGGGGACGCCTTGATCGGCGCTGGAGCGTTCGCCCGCGGTTGGCGCGCCCCGTCGGAAAGGGTGTCGTTTTGGGGCACCTCCTTCCTGTCGAATTGGCATTGCGGTTTTCCGCAATAGCCAACCCGAGCGCGCCTAGGCGTCGCTCATGTCACTGGCGTTACGGACGCGTGGCCATGCACTGTCACGGACCCGGCTGTATTTCTCGCTCCGCTAGGGAAACCACTAGCCGAGCACACGCCCGAGCCGGGTAGACACAGTGCGATTCTGGGGGGCGATAGAAGGCGCCGGCCAATCACCCGTTATGTCTCTCAATGGGAAGTCGGCTCTTGGTTCAGATTGATACCCGGCCAGCGAACGCCTGCCCAGGCGAAGCCCCCATTGGGTTTCGCCCGCCGGAACCGACCTCGACCGGGCTAGGCGGCCTGCCGCTGATACCAATGGTGAACGTCAAGCGCTTCATGGATGGTGTCGAAGAAGACCAGTCGGCCATCCTTCAGTACGGCGCCCTTCTCGCAATAGGCGAGAAGCGTCTCAGGATGGTGCGATACCATGATCAGCGTTCCATCCTTACGGCGCTGGGCAAGCTCGGCATGGCACCGCTCACGGAAGCGTTCGTCACCCGCGCCGGTCACCTCGTCGACCAGGTAGCAGTCGAAGTTGATCGCGAGGCTGATGGCGAAGGCGAGGCGAGCCTGCATGCCCGCGGAATAGGTCTTGATGGGTTGCCGAAAATAAGGACCGAGTTGGGCAAATTCCTCGACGAAGGCAAGCATGGGATTGGCCTTCCGCCGATAGATGCGAGCGATGAACCGGACATTGTCAGCACCTGTCAGGCTCGCCTGGAAAGCACTGGTGTAGCCGATCGGCCACGACACGGTCATCCGGCGGTCGATGCGGCCGGCGGTCGGCATTTCCACGCCGGCAATCAGCCGCAGGAGCGTCGACTTCCCGGCGCCGTTCGCGCCGCAAATACCGAGCGATTCGCCCGGCCGAATGCAGAAATTCGTCTTCTTGAGCACCGTCTTCCGCAGATTTCGCGCGTGATACGTCATCGAGACATTCTTAAACCGGATCATCACGCGAGTCCTTTCTTGGGCGCTTCATTCTCTGGCGTGGCCGAGAGACGTCAAGGCCATTGTTCGAGCGGGGTTACAGTTCGATGACGGCTTCGCTCTCGAACTCCGAGCGGCTGCGCTCACTCTATGATCCGAATTTTGTTCGCCATGTCGAGACATTAAACGGCGGTGCGCCGGTCCAGGTCTGCGTCGAAAGCCGCATGCTTCTCGATCAGTCGGGAACAGGCGTGGCGACCTATGCGCGCGTTCTCGCCGGCTGTCTCGAGAGCGCCGGCGCCGTGCCACTGATCCTCGATGACGGCCGGCATTCCGACCCCAGGCCGAGATCGCGTATTGCACGGTGGGTATCGGCCGCTCGCGTCTCGCCGCGGCCCGCGATCGCGCTCGAGCCGACCGGGGCGCCCGAGCCGATGCAATGGGTGGCCCGGGACGTATTCCGCGAGGCCCAGGTGTTCTTCAACATCCACGGTCGCCTCCTGCCGGTCGCTTTCGATCGCCCTCCCGAGGTTATGCACTGGACCTATCCGGTCCCCCTCTATGTGGTCGGCGGCAAGAATCTCTATACGATCCACGACCTCATCCCGATCACGCATCCACACCTCACGCCGATCCCCACCGCCCGGCATAGTGCGATCCTCAAAGCCATCGCGCGCCAGGCTCAGGGAATCGTCACGGTGTCCGAGGCCGTCCGCGACTCCGTAATCGACCATCTCGGTGTCGCTCCGGGCAAGGTGACCAATACCTACCAGGCGATCGAGACGCCGCTCCAATCCGATCCGCCACTGCCCGCCGACCTGCGCTCAGGGCGCTACTTCTTCTTCTGCGGCCGCGTCGAGCGCCGGAAGAACCTCGCGTTCCTCGCTCGGGCACACGCGCAGAGCGGCTCGGAGCTGCCTCTCGTGATCGTTGGCCCCACCGTCGACGGAGAAGAGGAACTGGAGGCCGAACTGACGGACTTTACGGGCGTGCGGCGCCTCGCCTGGGTTCCGCGAAACGAGTTGATCGGCATGATGCGGCGGGCGCGCGCCTTGCTTTTCCCGTCGCTGGCAGAAGGGTTCGGGCTTCCGATTGTCGAGGCGATGACACTCGGCTGTCCTGTTCTCGCCTCGACCGGCGGTGCCGCAGCGGAGGTTGCGGGCGGCGCGGCCATGCTGATCGATCCGCATGATGTCGCGGCGATGGCGCAGGCCATTCGCCGCTTCGAGCGCGATGACGCGCTCTGCGCCCGGCTACGAACCGCCGGCTTCAACCGCGGCCGGAACTTCACACCGGAACTTTATGCCCGCCGGCTGCGCGCGCTCTATGCGGGCGCACTCGCGAACACGGCCGTGAACGGCGAGGCACGACCATGACCGGCGGGCCTCAAATCCGCGTCGGGATCGACGGCTTCAATCTGGCAATGGGGCAGGGCACGGGCGTTGCGACCTACGGACGGTCGCTCGTCGAGGCATGTCACGAACTCGGCCGCAAGGTCGACCTCGTTTACGGCCTCAACGTCCCGCCCAACGCGCGACCCGAGCAGCGCGAGACGCTGTTCTTCGCCGCCCTGGCGGACCGCTTGTCAAGCGAGGAACTGCCGCCGCGATGGTCGCTGAAGCGTTCGTTTCGCCGTCTGTGCCTGCGCCCCGGCGTCCGGACGCTTGTCGACGTCCCCATATCTGGCCGGGTGATCCTCAAGGGCGTTGCCGATGTAATGCCCGCCTTCGACGGCCTCGTTACCATGAACGCGCTGTTCAACGTCGGCGAACGTTACCTGCGGCGCTTCGGCCGGCTCATGCCGGTCAGGATGCAATCCCCACCGGAGATCATGCATTGGACCTACCCGGTTCCGGTACGAATGGTCGGCTCGCGGAACGTCTACACCATCCATGACCTGGTGCCACTTCGGCTGCCGTACCTCAGCCTCGAGGACAAGCGCTACCACGAGCGCCTCCTCCATGCCTGCATCGATGAGGCCGCGCACATTCTCACCGTGTCCGAGCATTCGCGCCGGGACATTTTGCAATACCTTCCTGTCCAGCCGGAGAAGGTCACGAACACCTACCAGGCGTTGCCGGCGCGGCGGCGTGCCGCGCCCGCGCCGGATGCCCTCGCGCGGAATCTACGGGCGATCTTCAATCTGGAGGCAGACGGCTATTTCCTCTTTTTCGGCGCGATCGAGCCGAAGAAGAATGTGAAGCGGCTGATCGAGGCCTACCTGTCCGCCTTCCTCGACACACCGCTCGTGCTGGCAGGGCCTGCCGCCTGGCGCTCTGAGGATCAATTGCGGCTGCTGGAAGGCGGCGGCGCGGAGGTCGCGCGGCAAGAGGGCCGAATCCGCAGGCTTGGCTACCTCCCGGCCGACCATCTCGAGCAACTTGTCGCCGGTGCGCGTGCCGTCATCTTCCCGTCCCTCTATGAGGGGTTCGGCCTGCCCGCGCTGGAGGCGATGTCGGCCGGCGCCCCGCTCATTGTCGGTTCCGAGGGCGCACTGCCCGAGATCGTGGCCGGCGCCGGCGTCCAGGTCGATCCCTATGACGTCGAGGCCATCAGCCGCGCACTGATTGGGCTC
This sequence comes from Sphingomonas pollutisoli, assembly GCF_029167165.1. NCBI lineage: Bacteria > Pseudomonadati > Pseudomonadota > Alphaproteobacteria > Sphingomonadales > Sphingomonadaceae > Sphingomonas > Sphingomonas pollutisoli. The sequence continues at coordinate 658,111 of NZ_JARFNJ010000002.1, read as the reverse complement.
GACACGGATGATCAACTGCGGGCCGACCTGAGGGTCGCCGGAGCCAACCGAGCCCTCGATTTCACCATGGCGCAATATTGTGCCCGCATCGATGCGATCCATCGCCAGCTCCTCGTCGAGGCGCCGTACCCGCGGCGCGTTCGAGATGTACCCAAGAGCCACACCGCCGTTACCGGAGAACTAATGTGAACCTGCGGATCAACCGCACCAAACGCTCATCAGCGGCGGCTTTGCTCATCACCAGCACGCTGTTGTTGGGGGGCTGCGCCACTTTGCCGAGCAGCGGGCCAACCGCAGGGGAGATCTCCAAGGCTCAGCGGCAGCTCGACAGCTTCGATCTGGTCGACGTCGATGAGTCCGCGCTCGGGCGGATCACGGCGTCACCTTCGACTGGAAAAGGGCGGCTCGCGCCACTCGCCATCGACGGCATGGTCGATGCGATCGGTCCTGGCGACGTGCTCCAGATCACCGTTTACGAAGTCGGCTCCTCGCTCTTCGGCTCGCGCGCTGCTTCGATGGGATTTGCGCCGTCCACCGGCAGCGGCGAGAATCTCCCTCCGGTTACCGTTGCACGCGACGGGCGCATCACCATCCCCTGGGTCGGCAATATCAATGCACAGGGCAAGACCCCGGACGAGCTGGCAGCGGAACTCAGCGCCGCGTACCGCCGCAACTCCGAAAACCCGCAGGTGATGGTCGCGATCCGCGAGAACGTGAACAACACAGTCGTGGTCCAGGGTGACGTGAAGAAGCCCGGGCGGCTTCCGTTGACTCTCGCACGCGAGACGCTGCTCGATGCGATCGCGATCGCCGGCGGCTCGGCCAATCCGAGCCTCGACAGCATCGTCAAGATCAACCGTGGCGCGCGTTCCGCGGAGGAGCCGCTGAGTTCTATCGAGCCACGCTCCGAGGACGACCTACTCCTCCTTGCGCAAGACCGGCTGTCGGTGACATTTCGCCCGCGCACCTTCACGGTCCTGGGAGCGACCGGAAAAGTGTCCGAGATTCCGTTCCAGAGCCCGCGCGTGTCGCTCATCGAGGCGATCGGCCGCAGCGGCGGCCCAAGCGACGAACGGGCCAACCCCGCGGCGATTTTCGTCTTCCGTTACGAGCCCGCGGAGTTCGACGGCTCGCCGGCAGCCACGTCGCGAGCGGTGGCATACAAGCTCAATATGCGTCGGCCGGAAAGCTACTTCCTTGCCCAGCGCTTCGAAATGCGGCCGCGCGACGTGATCTACATAGCCAATGCCGATGCGAACATCCCGACAAAGGCGATCCAGGTGCTGAGCCTGTTCTTCTCGCCGTTCTACACGGCGAAGGTCCTCAGCCAATAGCTCTCAGACACGCTCACTACCTTCGGCAGCAGGGCATGGCCGCCTGATAGTCATTGAATGCTATAGGAAAGCGCGCCCTGGCACTGCGAGTTGGATGTGAAGTTGCCGCTCGTGACCAGCGAAATTCCGCTAGCGCCGGAGGTGACGAAGGTTGCGGACGTCGACAATGCGTTCACGGTGATCATGATCGGTCCGGGCAATCCAGTCATCCCCAAGCAGTAAACCGGGAAGGTGCCCAGGGGAGCAGATGCTCCGGCTGGAAACGGCAGACCCAGGAGTTCGGCGGTTCCAGACCCCGTCCCGAGCGAAGAAATAGAAACGAAGAACGAATATGTCAGAATACTCCCTCTGAGCTGCCACTTGGCGTTTTTAAATCCGAGCGCTGCGTTGACCCCACCGAATCTGACGGCAATATTATTGGAACCATCCGTCAGCGAGTAGCCCGGTATGTCAATCTCGACCGGAGACGACGCGGTGTTGGTGACTGTTCCCCCGGCCAAAACACCACCAAAGCGTGTCGGAAACGCGTTGCCGAAATTGCCGCCAACCGTGAGCCCGCCAGCATAGCTATTTCCTTCGAACACCACGCTCGATTGCCCCTGTGATGCGGCGCCGACGACAGTGACTCGCGGATTGTTGAATGTCTCGCCGGACGAGTTGAATATCAGCAAAGGCTGAGCGAGGGCTAACGTCCAGCCGTTCTTGTTGAAGCCGACCCAGGAATTGCCGTGCATTCTCCAGTCGCCCAGGGCAGTCCCCGCATCAAAATTGAAAACCGTGCCCGTTCCATTGTTGTCTCTGATTTCATTGTCGTTGAATCGAACAAGATTTATCAGGCCTGCGCTATGGTCGGAGCAGAAGACGTTGTGCGGAGATTCAGCCTGACCCGTAAATTCGAGATGGTTTCCGGTAAAACTGAACTCGCTTGTGGTCGGAGGAACAGCGGTAAGATTGTTCCAGTTTATGAAGCATGTCGGGTTCTGGATGTCGTTAAACTGCGAATTCGTCACTTTGATGGTGTTGGGGCCGCCTGCGCCGCCTGTAATTGAAATATAGTTATTGTGACGCCCAGGATTGCGCGTACCATTGCAGCCGAACCGACCAGTATCGATGTTGAACTCGGCGAGGCCATCCATCACGATATCGGTGTCGACGATATTGCAGCTCGAAACGTTATTGAACTTTGCGATGGTGCCGTACCCGCCGGTAGCAATCCGCTGAACCACCCTATAGCCGATAGCGTGGCCGTTGCAGTTCACATATCGGACCATGACAAAGAAGGACTCGGTGTAGAGGCATGTTGTTCCGTTCGGAATTTGCCCGGCCGCGCGGCTAATCGTGAGATCGCTGATGAGTTGCCCCCCGCGCGTTTGTGGCAGCACAAATGGTTCGACAACGGTAACGCAAGGCGACACCGAAATATCGCACTGAAGGACAGATCCGCTGGGTGGTTCTTGGGTGCTGAACGTTGTGCCCACAAGGTTCGCGCCGGATTGAACGACAATGGTTGATGCGGCGCGGCATGTCGCATTCGGAATTACGACCGTCACCGGATTGGACAGCGCTGCATTGATGGCCCCGGCGTCATCCGTGACGCCGTCGCATTTCGCGCCGAAATCCAGCACATTCGCAACCTCGCCAAATCGGGCTGCGAGAGATCGGGGCGTGGTCGATCCGGTTGAGGTCGCGGTGGCGCTGCTGACATCCTGAGCGGACGCTGGAGTGGCTAATGCGGTGGCAACCAGCAGGCAGAGAAGCCAACAGAGCAAAGGAGCCCGCTGGTACAAACCTCGGTAGCAAGTAGGTCCATCAGCCGCGCAATCCATGGTGTCTCCTCCTCAGGTGATTAAACGGCTGATCGGCGAGCTCAAATAGCTCCACCGCCTGTGCGACTGTGACGGTACATTCATCGGACGACGACCAATGAGCGATGTCTGCTCCCCCATCGGGCCGCAGCTCCCCTCAATATCTAGACACGTCAGCCATCTAGAGTTGGCAATGAATGCAGCGAATTTATCCGCCGCCCAGACACCGCGGCAGGGACGCACACCAGCGTTTGATCTGGCATTTCATCGGGGGTGTGAAAAGACTGCGGCAAGCATTCACTCGATCAGTTCGGGGGCGGCTGCAGCGGCGAGCGGCCGATGTGCGTCTTTCATCCGTTCGCTGGTGGAATCACTAGGCCGAAACGTCCCTGGTTGCCCTACACTCCTAATGACGCGCTGCCCGTCACCGCGGCATGCCGCTGGACGTGCATCGAGTCACGCGAAGGGAATGGAGTTCAATGCCGGCGCAAACAGTCGTGAACGGAGTGGCCATCGCCAAAGTGGCTGCCGAGGGACCGACAACGCTGCGGGCTTTCACCCATTCTCCCGCGGAACCGCCCGCGCACTTCCCTTCTCAAAACCTTGAGTGAGGCGTTAGGCAAATCATGGATCGCACCGCGACGCTCAACGACGTTGCAGAATGTTATCGTCTCTTTCTTGAGCGCGATGTTGAGGATGCCTCCACTGCGGTCATGCAGATGGCGGATGTGTCCAATCTATGGGAGTTGATCAACCGGTTCGCGGTCAGCACCGAAGCGATACGGCGCAAGGTCAACCGCGCGTCCGGGTTCATCAGCGACATATATGATCCATCTCAGGTCGACCCTTCTGCCAGCGATGCGCAGCGCGAGGATCTTCTGACCGATACGTTGGCCCGATGGGAGCGGTGTGGGCGCGGCTTTGCCTATGACCAGATCTTTCGCGATCCGCGCTTGTTCGCCGACCGCAGCGGTAAGTGGAATCGTGAAAAGCGATTAGAAATTGCGCAAGAGGAACTGCAGCGCATGTTCATCGCGCTCCATCGCAATGGCATCACCTTACCGCCGCACTTTTCAGTCCTCGCGCTCGGCTACGAGGTCGCATTCCTCGCTGCTGCGGTAGCGCATTGGCACGGGCGCTTTCTCGGCCTCGAAATCGGCCGCAGCGCCCTTGAGCAAGGAATCTCTGCGCTGGAAGAGCGTTCGGTCACCGCGGGCGAGCTCATATCGCTCCGGGCCTTTCTCGAATCCGCTCCATTCGATGATTGGCAGCGCCACGATATCTTTCACTCCGTCATGCTGCTCCAGTATGCCCCGCCGCCAGTGGCGCTCATGTTGCTTCACATCTGTCTCGGCAGGATCAAGCCGGGTGGCCATGCCTATTTCCAGGTGCCATGCCAAGTCTACGATTATGGCTTCAAGACCGCTGAATATCTGAGCGCGAAGTCGAACTCCGACGCCGGAGAAATCCACGCTTTACCGCAAAGCTACGTTTTCCAGTTGCTCGCGCGCCACGGCTTTGTGCCCCTGGAGATTCTTCCCGACCAGCGCATTGGACCAGCTGGCCTGTCGTTTACCTATCTCGCGCGGAAGATCCGATAATGGACGGTCACGCTGCGGACCCGACCGACGACTTTTTAGCCGGGAAAGTAATCATGCCTGCAGCCATGCCACCAGACCAAGCTCGCTCGGTCGTCGACCTGTTCTATCGCTCCATTCTCGGGCGCCCCGCCGATCCCTATGGCAGCGAGCTCCACACCAATCTTCTCGTATCAGGAGAGATCGACGAGCGAGGACTCGCGCTCGGTTTCTTCAACTCGGACGAGTTCAAGATTCGGACGGGCGCCTTGGAAGCGTTCCTCGACCAGGTGGTGATCGAAGCATTCGGCAGCAAATTCCTCCTGCCCCGAAGCTGGACGGCAGAGCTTACGGCACCTGAAGGCTATGAGAACTGGGTCATCCCTTACTTTCTCAGCCTTTGTCGGCCGGGGATGACCATCGTGGACGTCGGCGCCAGCATTGGCTCGCTCGCCTTGCCGGCCGCTCGCCACGTGCTGCCGGGCGGCTCTGTCTACGCGATCGAAGTCAGCCCGTTGAATTGCAGTCTGCTTGCGCAGAGCATCACGCTGAACGAACTCGACAATGTGCATCTTCTCCCGCTCGGGGTTTCCGACTATCTCGGTTTCGCGCGCCTCCCGCGTCAGCGGATGAGCAATAACAACGTGATCGATCGCGAGCGCGATACAAAGCCGACCGATATACGAAGCCACGACATGGTACCGATCGTGCCGTTCGACCTGCTCCATCCTGCCATCGGCAAGATCGATTTGATGAAGATGGACATTGAAGGCATGGAATATCGGGCATGCATGGGAGCGATCAATGCGCTCAAGCACGATCGCCCGATGGTTTTTCTTGAATATTCGCCCGAGTTTCAAAGGCAATGGTCAGGAGTGCCTGGGGTGCGTCTCCTCGGGCTTTTTCAGGAGTTGGGATATAGCTTCGAGATCCTGCATCGTACCAAGGACCGCGAACTCGTGACGGATCCCGATCCCGCCGCCCGGATAGACGCGGCCTGGGCGGAGCATTGCGCCCTCGACGGCGGTTCGCATCTCGACCTTTGCCTCCACCCGTCCGCCTGATCGGGCCACGCGGCCCTAGGCGCGACCGATGGCAACGCCCCCGATCTGAAATGCGAGACGGCGTGTGTCGAGGTTGCCAATCTCCTCAGCGGGAACCCATGTCTCTGACACGATCGTGAGGGACGTTCCTGCCTCCCCGGTACCGTCGACCGGCAACCGCGTCTCTCCGGGCTGAAGCGACAGCGGCACGATCGGGCCGTCATTCCAGCGCATGTTGGCCGTCACAGGTCGATCCCGGAAACTGTGCAGCGATATCTCCGCCTTCGCATCTGCGAGAGAGGTGCGAAAAATAATGCGCATGTCCCCCGTCGCGACGAGATAGTCGCCATCGAGGGCCGCGCCGACGATCTCACAATTTCGCACCATCCAGTCCGGGCTAAGCAATGGGTCAGCTGCACCGATGATGAAGTCGCCGATCTGTGGCTCCGGGTGCGTGACCACCGAGGTGTTCAGCAATGCACGGTCCATGCACGCGACAATGAATTCGCGCGACCATCCGCTCTCGAACCAGCCGTGCTTGCGAATGCAATAGACGGACATCGGGTCGAGCCTCAGTCCCCAATGCGGCCACCAGAAAGTATTGATCGGTTCGCCACAGGCAACGATCTTCCCGCCGGATGACAAACGCTTGCTCAGGCGGCTCAACAATGCCCAGGGCTCGACTGCGTGGTGGAGGCACTCATAGAACAGAACAAGGTCGACCGACGCATCGGGCAAATAGTCGTCGAAGCCCGCCTGGACCGGCTTGATATCGTAGCGGTAACGTTCCGATCGCGCCCGGACAAGCTCAACGAAATCGGGGTTGATGTCGACGGCTTCGACTTCCAGGCCGAGGTAGGAGCCCAGCTCGGATGACAGCCCCCAGCCGCATCCCATGTCGACCATGCGGGCGCCGCGCCGCGGATTGGCCAGCCGCATGGCCATGGTCAACTGCACGAGATGATTGGCCAGCACCCCCGGCTCGCCATGGTTGTAGGGATTGCGCGCGTTCAGATGGGCTTCGGGATCAAACACGGTGTGCTCATTGGCGGTTTGGTCGAGCGTTCGCCCGGAAATCTCGCGATAGAGCGCAATCTGCTGCTCGAAATAGGCCGCTCCGAACGGATCGAGGCTCGTGTCGACAGCCGTGACCGGAGCGTAGTTGAAGCCACGCCAATAGTCGTCCACGCCGGGAAAGCCCGGGCCGCCGAAGGAGTCGACCTTGGCCACAAAGGCGTCAAGATCCGCCGGACCGTATTCATTCATTTCGAGGCTCCGCGCTGAAAGCACATGCGAGCCATGACGCAGCATGCCGCGCATCAGGCCCCAGAGGTGGTGGGTAGGGCGAGGGGCGTCCTCGCCGACGGTCTGACGCAGCCAGCCCCACAGGGGTGCAAGACGACGCTCGGACATGATGCTATTCCGGCACGCTACCTTGTAGATAAGCCTGAATGGATACGAATTCTGCCGGCGGCCGATTGACCGAAAGGTTGTCCACGGACGAAAGCGTGACCGCCTCGAGAAGCGCCATCCGCGCGTTGGCGTCATTCGCTTCGCAGATATAGAAGCCGCGCACGCCGACCGCGATCCTGCGCCGATCGCCGCCGTCGCCAGCGACGCTCAGATCCTCGAACGTTTCGCAGGTAAGGAAAAGCTTGATCGGCAGATCCGACGCGACCTGCCCCGGGATTTCGACCGACACCCACTTGCTTTCATTGGGCTCAAGGGAAATCTCCTCAAGCCCCTCTTTGCCATTCGCGTCGATCCGCAGAGCGCAACGGACGTTCGGCATTCCCAGCAGATCGAAGTAGACGCGGTATGCCTGGGTCGCGTCGGGGACCGTGAAGAGGAGCGCGCCGCCGCCTGGCTTCGTCCAGCAGCCCCAGGGATCGCGTCCCCACCAGTTCGAGCCGGACCGGAAGGTTTCTGTCGAGCGTAGGCCGGGCCACAAACGCCCTGCAAGAGTGCGGCCGAGGGAATAGTACCTGCCGGATTCAGCGCGGGGAGGCGTGCAGTCCGGCGGTGCATCTGCGTCGAGCCAACGATTGGCGCTGCTGAGGATTTGTCCTGAAATGTCGTTCCATGACCGAGGCCGAAAATGCCGCACGATATTCTGTTCGCGCGATCGGCGGTATGCGGGATCGAAAGCCAGTCGTTCGATCCCTTCCGTCAATTCGGTCCGGGAATCGGGGCTGAAATAGTCCGCCAGGTCGCCGCCCGCCTCCGGAATCGACGAGATCTTGGAGCATAGCGGCACCTTTCCATGCCCTAGGGATTCGGTGACCGGCAGTCCCCAACCTTCATAGTGGCTGGGATACAAGGTGAAGAGGCAGCCCTCGTATAGCTGGTCCAGTTCTTCATCGGAGACATTCGAAAAGATCTGGACCTTCGCCATCAGGTCCGGCCGGGCCTTGAGATAGGCGTGAACGGGTTCATTCATCCAGCCCGAATTCCCGACACAGACGAGCTTGGGCACTTGTCTCGCACCATGCCGATCGATCAGCCGGTACCAGGCTTCGAACGCGAGAACGTGATTCTTGCGTGGCTCGATCGTCGAGACACACAACACATAGGATCCGCGCTGCAAGCCGAAGCTCTTCAGCGCTGCGCGGTCGCCTACCTCCGCCACCTTGCCGGGGATCGCATCGAGCCGAATGACCTCGATGCGATCGGGCGAAATCGGTCGCTCCAAATAGGCGCTGACCTTCATAAGGTCGTTTCGCGTCGACAGCGAATTGACGAGATAGCAGTCGGCGTGATCCAGCACGCTCACGATCCAGGCCATGAAGTCGCGGACGAGCAAGGGCGGACACAGTTCCGACCGGACCAGGGGAATCATGTCATGGACAAATGGCAGGTAGCGGATTCCGGCCTGCTCCTTCGCTTTACGCACGAACATGAAATAGTTGGGAATCCACCACGAGGTGCCAAGATTGATCAACAGCGCGCCGCGCGGAAAGGCAAAGGCGGGTTCGATATTCAATCGAACCGTCAGCTTGGTGAATGCCAATGTCCATTCTTCTTCCTCGCCCGACGAACTCAACCAGCACAGGTCGAGAAATTGCGCGCTTGGGATCTCGATCCACTCTTCCCGGGTCTCGTGGACGGCGCAAATTCGTACATCACAGGAAGCATCGCCCAGCGCTGAGCGTAATGTCTCCAACTGCACGCGCTGGATTCCACTCGGGGTGCGCGAATGGTTGAAATAGCTGATAAGATCCGACACGTCGAAGACCACACAGGTCTTGGGCGGGGTGCCGTCATCAGCCAACACGTCCGTTTCCACTGCCAGCGTTGTGGCACGTTCCGGAGGGGAAGAGTTTCTCGGGACAGGGAGGCTATCCGGCTTCTCGATGAGGGTCCTAAGCTGATGGATGCTGATTTTCGCGCCTTTCATGCTGAGGAACCGCAATTCGGCGTAGGCGTCGGTCGAAGGCGGAACGCAGCGCGCGGCGTCAAGATAGTGCTTGGTGGCCGCGGATATGTCGCCGCGAAGCTTCGCAATGTGCCCTAAATGCAAGTGCGGGTCCGCATTCGCTGGGCAAAGATCCCGGGCCTTCTCGTAGGCCTCTGTTGCCCTGCCAACATCTCCGCATTCCCTGAGAGCGTGGCCGCGTTGAATCCAAATATGGACGAGGTGTGGGGCTTGTTCGAGCACCGCCCGATAGGTTTCGGCCGCTTCCGGCCACGCTTTCAGATCACGCGCGGCATTGCCATGAGAAATAAGACGGTGGAGAGCGCTCGTGACCAGTACGCCGTGCGAGCGCTTCATGGTCATTTTAGAGAGCATAGGCATCACGCGGCTGAAAGCTTCACGCGGCATGTTCGCGTACTCCCGCGAGGATGAGCCATCCAATGGCGAAGGCGAGGAGCAAACCAAAGAAGACGGTCGCCACGATCATTAAACGCTGCGGGTACAGCGCCTTGCCAGGAAGATTGGGCGCAACCACCGATACGATGAACAATTGCTGCTTGAGGAGTTGCTCGCGGGCAGACTGATAGCTGGTCGAGGCTGCCTGATAGCGCTTCGCCGCCAAATCTTGCTTGACCCGCAGCTTCTCGAATTCCCCCAATCCAGTTGCAAGCGAGCGCCCCGACCCGGCAAGGCGGGCGCGCTCTGTTGCGACTTGAGCTTCGAGCGCGCGCACCTGTCTGGCGACCGCACCATATTGCGGCGCAGTTGGCGGAATTTTCGCGGCCATCGCCTGGAAGCTCGCGCGCGCAGCGGCAGCCTGTTGCTCGAGGGTCGCCGCAACCTGAATTTGCGCAGCTCCGGTCCGTTCAGGATCGATATCGCGGTTCGTCTGCCTGAATTTTGTCAGGGCGACTTGCGAGGCCTCTATCTCTGCCTCGGCCTCTTTCACCTGCCGGCTTGCCGCAGCCAAACCGTCGTCGAGCATCCGCTGATTAAGGCGGTTGACCCGTTGCTCACCGAGCTCGAGCAACCGTTGGGCGAGCATTTTAGCGTCGGACGGGCGAAAGGCGCGCACCCTTAGCGTCGTAATGCCTGTCTCCGACGATGCGCTTAACTCGACCTTCCCAAGATAATAGTTGAGCAGGGTCTCGGGCTGGGGAGTCGCGAACCAGAGGCGCGTCACCAGATCGGCCTCCGGCCGCCTGAAGATGTCAGTGAGACGTTGGCGGCCAAGCGCGTCGATTGCGTCGTGCGATACGAGATACTCACTGACGCCGTGCGCATCGGCCGGCGCGGTCGGAGACGCCAATCCGAGCATTTGACCCAAGCTGGACCCGCTTGGCACGGACTGGGGTGCACGAACAATGAACCTCGCCTCGGACTGATATTGGTCTGATGCGATCAGATATTCGAACCCCGCGACGAGTAGCGTGGGCAGCATCACGAGCAGCAGCAGCGGCAGCAGTCTGCGCCATCCTTTCCGCTCCAGTTCACCATCGTCGTCGTCGATAAAATCCGACCGCTCCGATGATGGTCCTGGTCCCGAATTTCCTCGCCCGCCTTCATCGAACGGGGGTGGGACGGCTGGGGCAAGAGGATCGGCAAACAATGCGCGATCCAACACCGTTGTCACGGCTTGTTCTCCCGGATGAGGTTGGCGGGGTGCGTGCATCGTCAGCTCAGATGCACATGGCGACGCAGCACGCGCAGCGCAGACAGGCCGATCACGGTCAGCAACAGGCACCAACCAACAATATAGATCGGGTTAAACTGCGCCTCTTCGATGCTCCCGAACTGGCCCATGTGGACCATCTCGAAGATTTGAACGCTGGGCGACCAGGATACCCATGTCCGATAGGGTTCCGGAATCCAGGAGAGCAAGAAGAATGCCCCCGACAGCGGCATGAAGATATATATGGCGGGATGGATGAGCTTGGACGCGGAGTGGCTGAAATGGGTTGCCGCACTGACCATCATCGAAATGGCGAACGCAAACCAGCTGAACAGAAACACCGCTGCCAGGAACAGCAAGGGACGAGCGGGCGGCGCTGCAAGGCCAAGGATCACGGCCGCCGACAGCAGAATCGCGAGGGCGCATACCGTCGAAAGAAATTCGAGCAACGCCCGCGAGAACAGGATGTCGAAAACCGTCACCATGCGATGGAACAAGAGTGTCTTGTTTGACTCGAGTGCCGTTTCGGATCGTGAAACGATCGAGCGGAAGATGATGAACACGCAATAGCCAGTGAGCGCGAACGGGACCGCTCGAAGGTCCGAACCATGGATATTCCCGGTTCCCTCCGATCCCACGTGGATGACGGCGACCGCGCCGGCCAAAAGCATCGGCTCGGCGAGCATCCAGAGATAGCCGATATTGTCGCGACCATACCGCGTATGAAGTTCGCGGATTATCAATGCTCCGATCACATGGCACTGACTGTCAAATCCATCGGTTGTCCGCCAAAGCAGCCGGCGCAGGTCTTGGCCACGGGTCAACATGCGATCATCTCCTCGACAAGCGACAGGGCCGCCGCCACATGCGAATCCCAAGAGATGGGCGTCCAACTTTTCATTCGAGCCTGCTGGGCAGCACGGCGGGCGCTCGCCGGCGCGCAATAGTCGAGAATGAGATGGCGCCAGGCTGCGCCGTCGACCGGATCGATATAATCCGGAACCATCCCGCCGGCCTCGCGGTGTGCCGGGATATCGCTCGCCAGGACCGGCACGCCGGCGACCAGCGCCTCCGCGACCGGCATACCAAAGCCTTCGGCGAACGACGGCATGAGCAGCGCGCGCGCGCGGCTGATCAGCTCCCTGAGCTGGGCGTCCGGCAAGCGCGGCAGTTCCCGCACGCAGTCCCGCAGACCCGGACAACGATCCAGCAGGTCGAGGATGTTCTCGTTCTCCCAACCGCGCCGCCCTACGAGGTACAGGAGCGGCACGCGGTCCGCGCCCAGCGCTTCGACCATCGATCGCCAGATATGCAAAAGGAGCAGGTGGTTCTTGCGCGGCTCGATCGTCGACAGACAGACGAAATAGTCGCGCTGCAGCGGACCGAATGCTCCCTTCATTACTGCTCTACGATCGACACCGAACCGCGCCACCCGCGTGGGGCGGCCGCCGAGATCTATCTCCGGACTCGCCAGCAACGCGTCGAGCGTGGCCTGGGAGTTCGTCAGGATGCCGTCAGCGAACCTTTCGACCGACCGCAGGCGGCGGCGGTGTAGGTCGGGACCGTTCGGCCGGGCATATTCCGGATAGGAAATCGGAATGAGGTCGTGGACCATGCACACGAATTTCGCCCGCTCACGGCGCAACTTGCCGGCGACGACCGAGGGATGCTGCAGGTGATGGGGCGACACCTGAAGCACCACGCGCGGCGATGAACCAGCCGGTATAGGACGTGGCCGGAGCAGCCAGCATTGTGCCGCGGCAATTCGCCGGCTCTGCGTCGCATGCTCGGCGCCGCCGATCGTCTCCCAGCGCTCCTCCGTCCGGTTCAGGAACTCCTCGACGGCGCGAAGCGGCAGACGACCATAAAGGCCGGTCGGGTGCACGGCGCCGAAACGCAGTCGCTCCGGGATCAGGCGAGCGAGCGTCCGGGCATAGGCCATTTCCACTCGGTCAATCCCGGTGGGAGAAGGGTGCAACGCGCGAGACAGCAGCCGCGAGAGGTCGAGGATGATCTCGGGTGGATATTGCCATTGGCCCCGAGGCCCGGTCGGCAAAGACCCTCGATAAGGATGACCCTCCTCAACCGCTCTTGGAAGGAACATCATGCGCGCACTTTCACGGCCGGCGCATCCGCGCTGCTGGTCTCCATGCTCTGACAGAGCCTTGCGACGGCAGCTGGAACGAGATGGGCACGTGCTTCGGCGTTGCTGAAGCCGCCGCGGAGCAGACAACGCGCGACAAGGACCCGCCGGAAGGCTTCGTAGATTTCGAGCTGCGGCCTCCCCGGATCTGCCCAGAAGGTATCCAACCCACCGTGGTGGGTCACGCCGGCCAGATCATATACGGCAACGCCCAATACCGCGACCGGCGTGCCGGCGGAGAGCGCAAGCGTCCCGGTAGTGCTGTTCACCGTCACGACTCCCGCCGCCCGGGCCACGAGCGCGTCGATATGGCCGTGCTCGAGAAACAGGACGCGCCGCGCGATATTGGAGTTCGATGCGATCTTTCGGACGATCCCGCGCCAGCCCTTGAGCCCGTTGTCGAGTGGGTGTTCCTTGACCACCAACACCGTGTCCGCGGACGCGTGTTCCGCGAAGGAGGCGACGATCCGCTCAATGGCCTCCGTCATGCCAGCGAACGGCGAATGGGTCCTGATTTGATGGTCGGAGTCGAGTTGCAGCGGCAGCACGAAATAACGGCGCTGCCCCAGTCGCCCGAACGTAAGCGCCGCGCGCAGCCTGGCGATCGGACGGACGGCAAAACGAAGCGCCCAACCCGCAAGCTCGGCCGCCGCAGGGTAGGGACGGTGCGACCGGTAACGGGCAAAGCGGAAGTGCAGAAGGCAGTCGGCAGCGAAATAGCCGAACGCTTCGATCGCGCGCTGTCGGAATGACGCGGGGATCGGCGGATAGACCGGAATCGGCGGGAGCCGATGGGCCAGATGCAAATACTCCTGCGGATCGCGCGGAAGGCTAGAATGCCCGTTCACGCCGCCGCGCTCGAGCGTCACCCAATCCGGCCGGACATAGCCTTCCTCGAAGACATGGACGGCCAGCCGCCGATCATTTGCCAGCGAAATCGCTGCCTCGTGGAGCGGTCGGCAGTCGCCGAACAGGACGATGTCGGTGACGCCCTTTTCGTCGAGCACAGAGGCGAGATAGTCCGGCCACGCCTTCAGATCGCCTGTGAAGTCGTAAGCGGCTCCCCGCCAATCGAGCCAATCGCCACCGTGGAAATTGATCCTGCAACAGCGATGCCCTTCGGCTTTCAGACCGGCTGCCAACTGCGCAAAGAACGGACCCGGCGGCCCTTGCAGGAACAGGAAGCTCGCGGGCGGTCGGCGCGTCATGCGGCCGCTCCGACAAGGCGGCGGCTCGTAACGAGCGCCTTGCCCTGAAGGCTCCGAAGCCGATTGAGGATTGTAGGCGCAGGCTTTGGACCCGCGAGATGTCGTTGAACGAGCAATTCAGGCGAGCAGGGCAGGCCGGTTTCAGGGTCGACGTAGCGCGGATAGAGGATGAGACACCCTGCCACCAATTCCAGAAGCGTGAGGCGCCGCCGGCGCCGTTCGACGGGAGGACCCATATCCTGGGTCAGCCCCCAGCCCGCATAAAAGGGCTGTCCATGGGTCACGACCTGGCATCCTCGGAGTAGTGCCTCGAAGCCGGCCAGGGATGTCAGCGTGTGGACGCAATCCACCTGGTCCAGCAGCTCGGCAATGGAGCCGTCGCGGATGACGGCGTCAGCAAATTGCAGCGCTTGCGCATCGTCGACATGGCCTTTCCGGAGGCCTGCCGAAACGTCGGGATGCGGGCGGTAGCCGATCCACGCATCCGGTTCCGCCGCCCGCGCCCGGCGCAACAGGTCGATGTTGCCCGTTACACCGGTGCCGCCCAGTTTGACCGAAAGATCGTCCGATACCTGGCCGGGCACAAGCACCCGGCGGGCCGCATCGGGAAGCTCGATCGACCCGGTTTTGTGCGCAGCATATTTCGTCACGCCGCCCCGCACCAGGAGTTGCACCAGCGCTGCTGCCCGCTCGATCAACTGAGGCTGGAATTCAATTTCCGACAAAATCCGCTCGAGGTCGCTCGGGCAGTTTGGATCATAATAGATGCCCGTCATGTCGATCACGATCGAGCAAGGTGGGAACAGATGTGTGCCGAGACCGATCGACCGGATGAAACCGTCTTCGATCCGGGCAAGCGGCAGCGCACCGTCTTCGGCCTTGCGCACGAACCCTGACGGAACTCGCGACGGCCATATGCCCACAGGTTTGCCGCCACCAACCTCCGGGCCGCTCGACGCGGAGAGCAGACGGGGAGGGCGATCGGCCCATAGAAAGCGGCTTAGCGCACGCGCCTTCCAACCCTTTATGCCGACTACATTGGAAAGACTTCGGTTGGCGTCGATCTGCGAACGCCACTCGCCGAGTATCTCGATCCACTCGAGAACATCGATGGGGGCGCCGGTGAAGGGGTCTGCATAGTCCCACGCATCGAAATCAGCGACGAGCTGGTCGCGCAGTCGCGCAGTGTCAAATTGCTCGCCGGTTTCGGGATCAACGACGTCGCGACCCGCGGCCGCAGCCAGCAACGCCACCTCATCCGTAGCAGAGGCGACAATGCGCTCGCTGCGCTCAATCAGCGTCCATGGATCATGGTCCCCAGCAAGAGCAACCGTCTCGATACCGATCGCCGGCACCGGAGGCGGATCAGCACTAACCGATGACAGCAGCAGCGGTGTCAGGGCGACAATACCCTCTCGTTTGATCGCTGGTTCTGCGCGCTCGCAATCGGTCCGGATGAGGGCCGAAAACCGATCTCCCACCGAGGCGGGGACCGACCAGAAGCTGCCACCGACGCGGGATCGGGTCACGGCTTCGCAGATCTCGGCAATGCTGTCGGCGGTGCGCAATCGCTTCGCGCCACCTG
The DNA here is from genome assembly GCF_029167165.1 of Sphingomonas pollutisoli. Taxonomy (NCBI): domain Bacteria; kingdom Pseudomonadati; phylum Pseudomonadota; class Alphaproteobacteria; order Sphingomonadales; family Sphingomonadaceae; genus Sphingomonas; species Sphingomonas pollutisoli. The sequence continues at coordinate 642,329 of NZ_JARFNJ010000002.1, read as the reverse complement.
CGCGCAACAGGGGCACGCCATTAGGTTTCGCGTCAGGAAATGGCGGCGACCGCAGAATCGGCTTTCGCAACGCGCGTTGGCGTCCGAATAGACCGGATTGAAAAGCGGTTGCGAAAGACATGCCCACCCAAGGTCAGAAGCTCTGATCTATATGGCTGGCCATGACGCGTCCCTTGCCGGTGGAATCACTAGCGCCGATAAATTTTTTGATTCCCTGGACTGCTGTCCTGGCTCAAGATTTCGACTTGTCGCTGCCAGATCGGAAGCGTTCGCTAGGGAAACCACTAGCGGCCGCTGATTGCGACCCCGCTATCAGCCCGGTGTTCATGGTGTGGGACCCGAGTCGCGACAGATCGCCGCCGGCGATGGATTCCATGCCAAGCGTGATGACGGCACAGGAAGATAGCAGCGCCACATGACTTCGGCCTCTTCGACAACCGCGACGGACGACGCATGGGAACCGCTCGCCTCTGATCGCCACGGAAGCTGGCGCCTCGCTGCGGGCGACATGGCGCATGCCGTGACCGTTCCGTTCGTTCCGGTACTGATCGCCGAGTTCGCGGCCGCCGCGCGGGTCTTTCCGATCGTCTTTTCGAATAGCGATCCCTCGCCGATTGCGATCCTGGGGCTCGATCAGCACAACCTCTTCGTGAAGGACGGGGTGTGGGAGAGTGAGTTCGCAGCTCGGATCGGTGATGCGCAGGCTGCGGGCGAGCAACAGGCCGACATCTATGTCCCGGCCTATATCCGCCGCCATCCCTTCGCGCTGCTGCGAACGACGGATGAGCAGCACGTCCTCGCGATCGACAAGACAAGCCCGTTGCTTCGAAAAGAGGGCGAGGAGGGGACGCCCCTGTTCGAAAATGGCAAGCCTTCCGCGACTGTGGCGTCAGCGCTTCAGTTCTGTGAGGCCTTCCGCCAACAGGCCGAAGCCACGATGGCGTTCGTTCGTGCGCTGGAGGCGCGGGAACTCCTCATCGAACGGCGAGCGAATATCACCCTGCATAGCGGCCGCTCGCTCGGGCTCACCGGATTCAGGATCATCGACGCCGACAAATTCGCTCGGCTCGACGGCCCGACCATCGTCGAATGGCACGCAAAGGGTTGGCTCGCGCCCGTCCACTTCCATCTGGCTTCTCTCTCGAGGCTTCAGGCTCTGGCGCGGCGGCAAGCAGATGCCGATGCCGAGCACGATGGGCGCACCAACGCCAATGGCCAATCAGAATCCCAACTTCCAACCGCTTCAGCATGAGGAACGAAAATATGCGTCGAATGATCACCGCCATCGCGCTGGCGTCTGTCGCAGCGGCCGCCCATGCGCAGACCGCGCCGGCTCCCGGCACGCAGTCCGCGCAGGGTCTTGGCGGGCCGGCCATCGCCGGCGTTTGCCTGTTGTCCCGCCAAGCCGTGCTCTCGAACGCCAAGGTCGCCGTGGCCGCCACCGATCGCTTGCGCACGCTGACGCAGGAAGCGCAGCAGGAGATTGATGCCGAGCGCAAGCCGCTCGACGCGGACATTCAGGCGTTCAACGCCGAATCGTCGAAACTTTCCGAGCCGCAGCGGCAGCAGCGCCAGCAGGCATTACAGGCCCGACTGCAACCGATCGAGACCAAGACCCGCGTGCGCGCGCGTGAAATCGATGCCACGCGCGAGAAGGCGCTCGAGCGGATTTCCACAGAACTGCAGCCGGTCGTGGCGCAAGTCTACAAGCAGCGCAATTGCGGTCTTCTGATCGACCGCAGTTCGGTGATCGGCGGCAACATGACCAACGACCTGACTGCCGCGGTGACGCAGGCGCTCGATGCCAAAATCTCTACCATCACTTTCAACCGCGAGACGCTACCGGCCGAGAAAACGGCATCTTGAGCAATCGGCTAAGGATGAGGTCGGTCGCCTTCGTCTGCGATCGACCTCGCTGGCGATATATTCGCCCCTTTAAGGCGAAGAGGAAGACATGGTGCGACCACTGATATTCCTGGCTCTGCTTTCTGCGCCGCTCCTGGCAGCGCCGTCGCCTAAAGCTCAGCCGCCACGGCATCCTTCAGCGCAGACGGATTGGGTCCACATGGTCGCCCCAACCGCGGAAGGCGGCGTGCGAATGGGCAATCCCAGTGCATCGCTTAGGATTGTCGAATATGGCTCACGCACATGCCCGCATTGCGCAGCATTCGATGCCGAAGGCTTGGCCAATCTCAAGGCGAACTATATCGCGACCGGCAGGGTCAGCTATGAGTTCCGCGATTTCCCGGTTCATGGCGCGCTGGATCTGGCGCCCATCCTCCTTGGGCACTGCGTGCAGCCTTCACAATTTTTCTCCGTCCTGTCTCAAATGTACCGCGATCAATCCGAGTTGCTGAGCAATGCCGACGCCACGATCGCCGCGGTGCAATCCCGCCACGACGCCTCGCCAAATCAGATCGCTACTTCCTACGCAGAAGGCTTGGGCTATTTGAGTTTTATGAAGCAGCGCGGTTTTTCCGAACCGAAACTGCGCAGCTGTCTCAACGACCAGAAAAAGATTGCGAGTATCGCAAACCAGGCGAAATTCGCCGACCAGACCTACAAGGTTGGCGGAACGCCGACCTTCATACTCAACGGGAAGACCTTAGTGGATGTCTATGATTGGAGCGCACTTGAAAAAGTTCTGTCGAGCGCTCGCTCGTAGCTCCGCGTAAGAGCTAGCTTCGAGCGTGCAACCGGGATGGGAGAAGTCACCACTCCGATCGCCTGAATGGCCGCACCTTCCTTGAAGCATCGGGCTCGCTCTTCCGAGGGCCCGCGCTTGAGCCATGAACCGCCGCAGCACCTTGGGCAAGTTCGATTTGGCAACCCGCCGATCACCTTCTCCGTCGCCCCAATTGGCGGTCCTCGCATTCACGAAATGCAGCCGTTTCCGACATCGTTGTCAATCTGGCAGCAAAAATCTGCGCGTTCGCTTGCCAGTCTGCGCGACCTCAAGTGTCTATGTAATGGGTGGATAAGATTGGCCGGGGCCTGCTCGACCTGGCTGAGGGGTCGACTGGCTCGCCGATCAGGCGCTCAGACCCGACCATCTTGGTGCGGGGGTGATGGCATCGACCGGAGAACGCCTATGCGCAACGGCAACCCATGAACTTCCATGCCGTCAACACAGGACCCCCGGTCCAGCCTGTTGGAGATGCGCCATGTCGACGCATCCGTTGATAGGGCCGCCGAATGGCGACTGTGCCGATCGATGCCCCGCCGGTGCCGCGTGTACCTGCCGTCTGCTCCTTCTTTGCGCCGGCGAAAGACAGCCGGCGAATCGCGCGCAACTGGCTACTTGGCAGGTCCGCGTCGCTCAAAGGGAAATGCTCTCGCAGATCGATCGGACGGTCGTTCTCCGTGAAATAGCCGAGCGCCTCAACGTATCGCAGAACCATTTTCTTAAGGCGTTCAAGAACACTGTGGGTATCCCTCCGCATCGGTGGCTGCTGTATCAGCGACTTTGCCTCTCCTTGCGGTTCCTGGCCGATGAGAGGCGCTCGCTTGCCGAAATTGCCAGCGAATGCGGCTTTTCGGATCAAAGCCATTTCCATCGTGTCTTCGTTCGAAACATCGGCGTTACGCCGGGACAGTGGCGCCGGATGCAGCATCAACCGATCCGCGAGGATGAGGAGGACTCTGAAATTCAGTAACGCCGCGCGCTTTCCAAGCTGATAGGCCTATATTAGAGACACGCTCAGACGCTCACGTCTGAAACACCAGAAACGCAAGAGGTACAATGGCTGATACCGACCTTCAGGCCGAATTGCTGACGCTTACCGCCGACATTGTCGCCGCTCATGTGTCGAACAACAGCGTCGCCGTCGGTGATCTTCCAGTGCTCATCAAAAATGTGCATGGATCGCTTTCCGGTCTGAGTTCCCCGAAGGAGCCCGAGCCTGTCGCGCAGGCGCCAGCGGTATCGATCCGCAGTTCAGTGAAGCCGGACCACATTGTGTGTTTGGAGGACGGCAAAAAGCTGAAGATGCTCAAGCGCCATCTGATGACTCACTATCAGATGACACCCGCCGACTACCGCGCGAAATGGAACCTGCCAGCGGACTATCCTATGGTCGCGCCCAGCTATGCAGAGCAGCGGCGTGGGCTTGCCAAGAAAATCGGCCTCGGCCGCAAGCCTCGGACGCTCGCTCCGGCTCCAGCGCCAGCGCCGGAACCCACCAGCCCTCCCAAGCGGGGCAGGCGTAAGGCCGCGGCAAAGGAAGCCTGACTTCTCAGCGCTTTTGCTTTCCAGTGCCGATGCATTCCATTCATCAACGGTGAGGGACTTAGCCATCCCGCGCCGAGAAGGCGCCGGCAAGTCGACCTAGGCAAAGCCCGCCATCCGCGTGAAATTGCTTCTCGACGATCGCTTGGCCTGGCTGTGATAGTGGCCGCAACAGCTGGCCGAGCGTGCGGCTGGAGCGCGAGACGTTTCAAGTGCACGACGGGCTGGAACAGCGCCTGTCGCCGGCATAGATTTCACATCGTGAAGCAAAGGTGGCGGGCCTGGTCGATGGCGACTGCCCAGGATATTTGCCAACGTGCTCGCAAGCATCCGGCGCTACTCGCCAACGGAGCGACGCGCTCAGGCTTTCCGCCTACGAGGAAGTGCGGATGGTCTCTAGATTTGTCCAGTCGCCACCAGTTTGCCCAGCAAGGCATTTACGCGCGTCTGCCATCCGGGACCACTCCCTCGCAGATGCTCCACCGTCTTTGCATCCAGACGGATTTTCACCTCAACCTTGGGGGCTTCCAGCTTCGGCCGACCGCGTCGGGATGGCTTCATTCCGGTCATGAACGCTGCATCCATCGACGGATTGTCGTCGTGAATCTCCGGGTCAAACTTGGTCATAATAGAACCTCACTTCGTGCTTTTCCGCCGAGCGCAAGCTGATGGCGCGAACCGCGTTTTCATCGGAGCCTTCGGTAAAAACCAGCACATGTAGGCGATCACCGATCAGCCCCATGGCGACAAACCGAACCTCTCCATAATCGAAGCGATCATCCTCGCGCTCAAATGCCGTATCCCAATCGAACCCATTCGCAGCCTGCAAGGACACTCCATGCTTGGCGATGTTCGTCGCATCCTTGGCTGGATCGAACTCGATTTTCATGTAATTTTGTACACCCATTAAAGTGGAGAGGCAATGGTTTTTGTGCACCCGAAAAATGACTAGAGGGGATCCGTTCTGTGCCGGCTGCAAACGCAGACGTGAACGGATTGCCAAGTTCGGACAGAATCATGACCGTCCGCCAGGCCTCCCTGCAGTCGCCGTCGCTCGTGCAACAGCATTACGGGAGGGAAGGGGGAGGGGCATGGTCGGAGGCCGTCATGCTACACGAAAAATTCCCTTCCCGCCCAAACTGGAGATTCCATTCGGCATCCATTTCCGCTACCTTCGCATGGCTCCGGATAGCCGATGAAATGACACAGGAAATCGCCTCAGACAGTCACGAGAAGGACACCGCTGCCTCGGTCCGCGTGCGTCCACGCGCCCGCGACTATTTCTGGCGCCCTTGGTACGCGAAGCTCTGGTGGGCCGCTATTCCGCTTTATTGGATTGTAGTGGCGGATCCGACCAGGCCGACGTTCATCGATCCCCTTGTACGGGGCGGCTACACCGCGATCACCAATATCGTTTTTCTCCCAATGACGGCGATCTTGGTTCTCGGCTTTCGCTTCTTCGGTGGATTGCTCGATCGCCAGGCCCAAGCCTTCGATGCAGAGTTTGAAGTCGGCACCTATCGACCTGCCGGCTATCCCCACCCAACGATCGATGAGTTTGATCCCGCGTCTGGCCCCCGATGGATTGGCAATCGGCATCGAGACGAGTTGATCCCCTAGTTCTTTCGCGTCTTGAAGGTGGGGTCTCCGTCGCCGCTACTGTGATCGAGGTCGGTGCTGAGCCGCCCGCCCGAAAGTATCGAGGACTGTTCGGTGGACGTGAGCGGAGCGACCCAATCCCAGGTTCCGCGACCCGAGTCCGAGTTCTCCAGATAGCGATTCCGCAAGCCATTCGCCCCGAGTACCCGCTTCGACAACTCATCGGCGAATGCATTCTCCGGGGTTGAGGAACGCGAAGCTGCCTGCTCGGAAGCGGCGATCGCCGATCGAACGTCATAGTTCATGATATCCATGGTCGACCTTGCGACGGAGCTTGTGCTGCCGGTCTCCCGACTATCAATGCCCGCCCTTGCTCCTACCCGACCAGTCGAACTTCGCCCGGAGCCTCCCTTGTCAGAGCCGCCAGACTGAGCGCCACCCCCGATTTCGAGACCCCAGCCAGTTCCCATTACATCTTGCTTATCGGCGCTCCGCGACAACGACCTCTGCCATCCTGTCTGTGCCATAATAGCCGTGACGTCGCGCTGGAGCGTATCCGCGACCTGCGGCTTGAGGCGCCAATTACCTTTCCGGTCCATCTCGAACCCGCCGCGCAACCAGTTCTGCATGGCGGCCTGGCCTTCGGCCCCGCCGCCCATGAAGTTCTCGATCGTATCAGGGCCGGCCTGTTTGCCGGCTTCAAATCGCGTGCTGGTGTCGTTACGGGCCGCCTTGCTGAAGTTGGTGCTGCTCGAAACCAGCAGATCGTTATCCGCGAAACTGAGTCGCGCATGCCCGCCGTTCGCGATGGCGCCGAGCTGACTTTCGTTGATCAGCCCGCCGCGCCACATCGCCGCGGCGAGACCTGGCGAGAGGTTGAGGCCGAAATCTCCATTCTGATCCATCGCGATCTGACGCTTCGACATTTGGACGCCATGCTCGCCAAGCAGCGACTGGATGCGGGTCAACCGCTCATCGTCGACGACGCGGGTGAGCCGTTCGTTCCGCGCGCGGTCCATGATCCCAGCGGCGCCACCTTCGGCCATATCGACCTGGTTGCCTGCCGTGCCTGCCGCCGCACGGATGAAGGAGTCGAGACGCGCGGCTTCGCGCACAGAGACGCCGGCCGCAGCCGCACCCTCCGCAAAGCCCATATTGTCGGCCTGCCGCCGCTCCTCGCCGATGCGCGCGGCACTGCGCGTTCCGTCGCGGCCGACCTCCTTTTGCGCATCCAGCTTGCCGGCGCGCTCGGCGAAATCATAGCCCGCCGTCTCGGCCGTGCGACCATAGACGCTGGTGCCCTCGCGCCCCGCTTCTCGACTGGCCCCATCAGCCGTCCCGAGTTGCACCGAAGCATTGTAGCTCTCGAGCGCACGCACGACCTGCGCCTCATTGCGCCCGGTGGAATTTGCGAGTCGCGAGATCGCAGTCGAGCGCTCTTCGCCAGTGAGTGTATTGATGAACCCGATCCGCCGACTTGCCTCATCGACCGAAAGCCCGAGCATCGCAGCGGCGTCGCGCTGCCCGTGGTTCGTGCCGGTGCGGTGCGCCTGTTCCGTAGAGACATTGGCACGCTCGTTCGCCGCGATGCTATCGCCGGCATAGTCGCGTCGTCCTTCCATGGCGCCGACCTGGACCTGCGCTGCCGTCAGATCGTTGCGCAACATCGTCTCTTCATCGAACGCATTGGCCGACAGCTTCGCGAACAGCGGATCGGACGCGGCCTCGCCGATCATCGTCGACGCCTTCAGCGCTGCGTCCTTCGGACTATAGCCGTTGCGCTCGAAATGCCGCTCGGCGCCCGTCCGCATCATGTCATAGGCGCGCTGGTCTCCAAACGCCTTCCACTGAACCATGTTCTGGGCAAACGACGCAAAAGTACGCTCCCCGGCCTGCCCTGGGCCGAAATAGGTCGTGCCAAGCGAGCGCAAGGCATCCCCCTGGGCGAAATTATGGATCGCGGAGGTGGTGGCGTTGGCGCGCACCGCGCTGGCGGTGGCGGGATCGCTCAGGTCCCGTCCAGTCAGGGCGGGCGCGAGCCCGCCCAACTCGCGAGCGGCGTCGGTCTGTCCGAGGCCGAATGCCGCCGTCCCAGCCGCTCCGCCGCCATATTGGCCGGTGATCGAGCCGGAGGCGCCAAACGCCCGATCGACGCCGAAGGTGCTGCGCGCGCCGAAGTCGCCAAAACCGGCAGAAGCGGAGCGGCGACCCATCGTGCCCATCGCCGATGCCTGGCTCTCGAGCGCCGACGCATAGCCCTCGCTGGTGAGCGTGCCGGTGCTGGCAGCCGATCCCTGACTTGTCAGCGTCATGGACTCGCCGGTGATCGCGCTGAAGACGTTGCCGGAGAACCGGAACACGGTGAAGACGAACGCTCCCGCGAGCCCGGCCGCCGCCGTGCGAAACGAGCCGAATATCGCCAGCGCCTTCATCGCCGCCGAGGGCGCGAGAATCCAGGTGTTCGCCGCGGCATTGGTCGCGCGGAGCTCGGCCAGCACGCCCACCGCCCGGCCCAGGGTGAGCTGATAGATGCCGGCATCTATCACGCCCCATAGCGCGACGAACACGAACAGGCCGAGCGCGAAGCTCGCGACCCGGAGATTGATCGGGGTCAGGATGAACAGCAACGCGATCGGCATCATCATCAACATGATCGCGAACACCGCCGCGCGGATCGTCGGCATCCATTCATTCGCCGTGGAGAGCGTCGACAATCCGTTCGACAGGACCGCTCGGTTGGCCATGACGCGCGCCGCTGCCGCAGGCGAATCCTCGAACAGCACATCGCCGACCGTGTCGCCCAGGAATACGTTGGTAAGGAACTTCTGCCGGCTCATGGGCTGGCCAAGCATCATTCCGCCCAGGCTGTCGATCTGCTGGCGGCACTGGTTCCGTTGCTGGGCGGCGGACGCGTCGAACCCGGTCCGGGCGCAGACCTGATCGCTATAGGCGTCGAACACCGCCGGATCGTTCAACCGGTCCGAGATATAGCCCCAGGCCGCGTCGCAGCTCTGTGTCGTGCCCGCCTTGTCCGACTGGGTATAGACGGTCGAGAAGGTCGCCGGCCCGGCCATGGCGGAGAACGCCTCGGGAAGGTCCGTCGCCGTGCGGAACAGCTTGTCGTCATCCACCCCGTAAGCCGGCGACACCCGCGCGACCGGGTAGCATTGGCGCACATAATCCCTGACGGTCGCATCGAGGAACGAGTCGACCATCGGGCTGCGCGGGCTCACCGCATTGAGGAACAGGTCGAACGCATGGCCGCCCGCGCCAAATGCCATCTTGGCATTGGGATCGGTCGTATTGTCGTCGATCGTCTCGACCAGCGAGCGCTCCATCAGGTTGGTGACGCCGGCCACTACGACGATGAGGTTCGGCACGCCGCCCACCGCCTGGTAGCCGTTCTTCACCGGGTCGTAGATGTTCACCGTGCCCGTGGTCGCGATCATTCCGGCGAACAGGCCGATGCCGACGAGCATCTGGAACCCGAATGCGACCAGCCCGATGCCCGATCCCCGCACGCTGGCAAGCACCGCGCCGAAGCCGATGCCGACCACCGCGATGATCACCACCAGCGACTCGTAGCGCGGATCGCCGAAGATCAGCGCGACCAGATGGAAGGCGTCGACGGTCTCGGAGAAGCCACCCCAGGTGTAATAACTCGTGTCGACAGCAAGCGCGGGGGTGGGGGCGAGCAGGGTAAGCGCGGCGAGCGCGAGGCGGAGGAGTCTGCGCATGGTGGGCCTCAGCGGTTCCGGTTGGCGTCGGCACCGGCAGTATCCCGGGCGTCACGATCGCGCTGGCGGATGACGCCAGCGTAGGTGGCGGAGAGGTTCACCTGGCTTAGCGCGGCCATATAGGACTGGCGCATCTGCGCGCGCTGGCGCAGCACCTCGTCGCGCAGGTCCCGCAACTGCTCCATGCCCTTGGTCAGGATGCGCGTCTGGCAGACATTCTCGTTCTGCTCGTTCGACGCACCAGCCGTCGTCGCGCCGCGCTCCGCGTTCGTGAGCGCGAAATCGATCGAGCGCGTGAGGTCGTTCAGCATCTGATAGGCGAGGGTGAGTGCGACGAGCTCGTCGGTGTCCGCGATCACGCTGTCCGTGACGCCCTGGCGAACGCCCCATTCGAGGAGCCGATATACGGGAAGCGTCCGGACATTGGCGACAAACTGTTTTTCATCGGTGGTGAGGGCGGAACGCGTGCGGATCTTGGTGGCGATCGAGTCCATCCGCTCGCGCGCAAGCACCAAGGCGCCGCGCCCGGCGCCGTTCACGGTGCAGTCGCCGGCCGTGGGGGGTACGTTGAGCGCGCGCGTCGGCACCCGGCCGGTCAGGAAGTCGTCCGCGCTCTCGGTATCCTGATGCGGGCAGGCAGGTATCGCCGAGAACAGCGGCACCTTGTCGTTGGCGTCCCAGCGCATGTACACGTCGCCGACCCGCGCGCGCATCACACTGGTCCAATCGCTGGCGCCGACGCGCTGGGCGGCGTGCTGGAGCAGCGAGCCGGTCTTGAAGATGTCGGTCACCTCCGCCGGACAGTTGACCAGCGCGTCCTTCAGGTCTTCCGTCGGGTTGCCCTTATTGGCCTGAATCTTCTCCCGGGAATTCTGCCAGCTCTTGGCGAACCCTTCGCGCACCGACTTGTAGCCGGTCATCTCCTCGACGATCCCGCTCATATTGTCATCGCCCTTGGCGATCTGGACGAGACGGTTCGCCATCCGACAGTCATTGACCTGGATCGAGTTCAGGAAGTTGGTCGCCGCCTCCATCTTCGAGATGATGTTGCCCATCTTTTCGTCGAGCGTTTCGAGCAGGTACTGGAACGCGACCGCCGGCGCGGCCTGCAGGATCGTCTCCAGCTTCTGAACCAGATAGTCGGGGTCCAGGAAGCTCATGCCTCCAAGGAACATATCAATGCCGCCGCAACCGGCCTTCACCTTCGGCAGCGTGAGCGACATGAGATAATCGTCATGGACATCGACGCGGCCCGACATGCCGCCGGCCGTGACATAGCCGCGCGTTTGATCCTCAAAGCTGCCCGGCGAGGTGTAGGTCACATTGTCGAACCAGCTCTCCGCCCAGCTTTGGGCATGGGCCGGAGCGGAGGCGGTGCAGGCGGCGATGACGAGAAGCGCTGCGCCGCTCAGGCGGCGGACAAAGGGGACCATGGCGGACTTCCTAAAGATGTTGCTCCGACCGAGCGGCCCGCCATGCGCGCCCGGTCGTTCTGGGTTGTTGGGGGTCTGGGCTGACTCCCATTCTCAGCAACGAACCACCGCCCCCGCGGTGGAGTCGTTGCGCTTTAGCCTTGCAAATCGGGAGCGACACTCCACGATTACTAGGTTGCAGTGTCCCAAGTGCGCGGTCGCGCCTCCCAGGTTTCGCCATAGAACCGAACGACGCGGTGAGCGCACGCCTTTCGACCAGGCAGATGGATGAGGGGATACCAGTCATGGGCGCCGCCGGTTGGAAGCGTCGGAGGAGGCAAAGCTGACGATCCCGGTGAATTTCGACATGCCGCGAACGGCCACCGCGACGCGGACGCCGGTCAGCATCTTGGCCGCAAGATAGGCGTTGCGCGCGATATTGACCGTATGGTCCGTCCCGATCGCGACGGGCACCATGCGGTTCGGATCCGCATTCGGCCGGGCCCAGACCACCGGGTTGCCGACCCAGGGCAGGCCCAGTCGCCCCGAGCGCAGCATCGCGTCGTTCGCGCTGATGGTGCGGACCTGCCAGCCATAGCGCGCGCGGAACGCGAGCAGCTTGTTCCAGAGATCCGCGCAGGGCGCGCAGCCAGGCCCAGTGCTCATCTCGAGCGAGAAGAGCGAGGCCTGACCGCGCAACGTTTCGTCAAAATCGGGCGGGAAATCACGCGTCGCCGGCACCCGCGCAAGCCACGCCCGCACATCGGCCGGCGAGGCGACCGGATGGATCGCGGCGCGCGCGGCGTCGGCGCGCGTCACCGTCTGCGCTGAAAGCTGGCCGGCGCAAAGGAGTGCTGCAGCCGCCAGCGCGAGGCCGAGGCTGAGCACTGTGGTCGCGCCGCTCTTTCGGTCCCCGGCAAGACGCCTGATCAGCGAAAAGTGCGTCGGCCCGGTCATCGCTGCGGCCCCGGCTGGGAGACAATGTCGCCACCGACCACACGCGGGTCGCTCGGCGAGACCGGGCCATTGGCCAGCGCATCGAAGAAGCCGTTCTCTTCACCCGCGCCTGTCAGCCATTGCTCGGGGCGAATGTCGCCGCTGAGCAGCTTCACCGCCTGGTACGCCATTTGCGCTATATTGGGATAGGTCTCGACACCGGCCGCGATCACCATGCGTTGCGCGCTGTTGCGCCGGATGATCATCGTGGTCGGCGTCACCTCGACCCCGTAGCGCTGGCCGAGGTCCGGCCGCCGATCGAGGTCCATCATCGTGACCTGCCAACCCATCTCATCCTGGAAGCGCTGGATAATCGGCCACTGCACGCGGCAATAGCTGCACGACGTCCGCGCGAACATCACCAGGGCGAACTCGGAAGCATGGGCCCGCAGATACTGGCGGCGTACCCCATCCTTCTCGGCGCTCATGGCGTCGCGTGCCTCACCGATCATCGGGTTCGCCGCCTTCGCGTTGAGCTCCGGATGCGCGAGCATCGCGAGCTGAGTGACACCGGCGAACGCGCGGGCCTTCCGCCGCGCAAAGTCTTCGAGCCGCCAGAAGTCCGCGACCGCATCGACCGTGAGCACGGTTGCGGCATAGTCGCGTTGCTGGACGATCAGCTTTGCAATCTTCGGCGGCGACCATTTGACCAGCTCGGTCATCGGCGGAATCGGCGGCTTCACCACATCGTCTTCCGCAGGTTGATCCGGCGACGGCGGCTTGGGCGCGGGCGCGTACCACCAATAGCCCCGCGTCTCCCCTGTCCGATCGGACTGCGCGAGGGCCGGCGCTGCCGGGAACAGGGTGGCGACGGCGAGGAGCGCCATGGCAGGACGCCGGCTCACAGGAGCTTCTCCATGCGCGTCAAACGGTCGATCTCGACCGGCCCATAATAGCGGCTGTCGAATCCATCCTTGTAGCTCGACCCGACGAAGATCGCGTCGGCGGGCATGATCACAGTGCCGGGCTGCCAATGGGTCAGCGGCTTGCCGCTGCGCGAGCGCGGCTTGCTCTGGCCGAGCCGCTTCCCGTTGCAGAAATACACCCCGTCGAACGTGCCTTTGGTCGCCGACGGCTGCTCGATCATATCGATCCGGTCCCCGGGGAGGCAGAGCGCATATTTGGTGACGCTGATCGGCTTTGGGCCGGCGAGCGGATGGACCAACGTGAAGGAGACGAGATCGCCACGGTGGATCGGCCCCGGCGACCGGTGAACCACCCAGGCATCGATGCTCGGCGTCATGACCAAGGTGATCTGCGGCACCGCCCACCAGGCGAAGAGACCGATCGGCAAGACGATCCCATAGGCCTTGAACAGCTGCATCGGCCGCGCTGGCTGGCCGAGGCCGCTGGCACCGAGCGCGACCGCGGCGCGCAGCGTGATGTCACCGAACGCCTGATAGACACGGCTACCGGCGAGCCAGGCGAGCTTGAGCATCGCGCACCTCCTTCGTTCCGCCCAAACGGGCATATTCCTCGAGCAGGCCGGAGAGCGCCGAATCCCCATAGACGACGTGCGTGCTATGCGGACTGGCATTGTCCCGCTCACAATAGGGTTGGGTGGGATCGCCCGGAATCATCGCCAGTGCCGGCACGCGGGCGACGCCGTGCTGGCGGAACAGGATCGGGTCGACGATGACCTGGACATTGCGCATCGCGCAGGCCGGACCCTCGCAGCCGGGATCGATCCGCAGGATCTGCGCTGCCAGCTTCGCCATCGGCGCGACCTTCGTCATCCCGCCCGGCATGCCCCGGAAGGCCAGCACGCCGCCGGCCTGTTCGAGCTGTGCGGCATAGGTACGCAGCACCGCAGTCGGCATCGAGGACGAGACCATGAGCACCGGGACCCAGCTCGACGGCGGGGGCGGTGGTGCCGCGCCGGCCAGCGCGCCCGCCTCCGGTGCCTCGAGACCGAGCGCCTGCGCGATGCGCCGACTCGCCGTCTCCCGCTCGCCGGCGATCGCGGCGCGCGCCTTCGCCACGTCGGCCTCGGCGCGCTTGGCGAGCGTCGGGTCGGCTTTCCGGTTGTGCAGCCCCTGAAAGGCGCGGCGCCTGGCGGCATCGTCCGCGGGCGCCGGCAGGGTCGGGGAGGGGACCTGCGCTTGCTTCGCCGCGCTGACGGCGCGCTTAACTCGCTCCATCGCGGCATCGCCCTCGGCCTGGACCTTCGCCTTGGCGCCCGGCTGCGGCCGGTCCTGCGCCAGCCCGGCCATGGGCAACGCGACGATCGCCGCCAGCGCGAGGGCGCGCTTATTGATTGACCGTCTGCTTATACGCATCGATCTTTCCTTGCATGTCGACCTGGATTTGGGATTGGGCCTTGGCCTCGATGTCCGCGTAATATTCGGACAGGTCCATCTTGCTGAAGTCGAGAGCCTGGAACTCCTCGCTGGTGAAGCCGCGGCAATAAGGCTTCTTCGCCGTGCCCCAGCCGACCGCATCGAAACTCTTGAGCTGCGGGCGGCCCTGCTCCTGGATGATCCTGCCCAATTTGGTATTGAAGCAGCAATTGCCGTGCGCCTTCTGCAGGCAAATGCCGAGGACACTGGTCGTGCAGTAGCTGCCGACGAAGTGGCACATGCCCGAGCCGCTCAGCATGCCCACCTCCATGTCCTGCTGGTCGCAGCCCTGAAGCAGCACCTCGATCATGAAGTTGATCGCGATGCTGATCGCGATCGAGGTCGGATCGATGCCGACGATCGCGCCGAGTCCGGCATTGGCGGCCTGGCCGGCGGACGCGCCGGCCCGGAATGCCGTGAACGCGGCCGACATTCCGCTGAAGACGCCGCGCGCGACGGCGATCTTGGTCGAGATCGAGGTGAGCGATCCGCCCATCCCATCCTTGACGATCTTGCCCTTGTCCTTGCAGCAATTGGAGAAGGTCGTGAGCAGCCCGGCAGGACGGCAGCGCGCGGCGCGCCCCGAGAAGATCTCGATCGTGCCGAGGCAATTGCCCTCGGCATCGACCGGGCCGTCCGGCACGGCGCCCGGATCGTCGGGCGGCGGCTCCTCGACGATCGGATTGGCGTTGGTATCGATGCAGCTATTGGCCGAGCAGGTCGGAGCGCCGCCGGCTGCCGGGACGGCGCAGGCATATTGGTCGCCCAGCGGACATTGCATGGCGCCGGTGGGTCCGGTCACGCAGGCAGTCTCGCCGATCGGGCACATCCAGCCGCCGACGGCGGTCAGGTGGCAACTCGCCGTCTCGCCCGGATCGGCGGCGTCCCCATTGCCATTGAGGTCGACCGCACAGAGCTGTTGGGCGGCTGCCGGCGCGGGGGCGAGCGCGATGCCGGCGGCGAAGAGCGCCGAGGTCGCGAGCAGGAGCCGAGCGCGCTTCACCGCTGGGTTCCCGTGCAGACGAGATCGGTCCCGCCGAGCCGCACGGTCTGCATCATGACGACCGCCTCGGGGAAATCGTCGATGCAGCCGCAGCCCTCGACCAGCTGTTCGCCGTCCCCCGCCGGGCAGACATTATTGTCCTGGCAGGCGTGGTAGATCGTGTCCCAGCCGGTCGGGTCGTTCTGCTTTGCGCCCGTCACGCCGTCGAGCGCCGCGGCCGTGTTGACCTGCGGACGGCGCGTCTTGCAGACCGCCTCGCAGGCATTGACCGAGCCGCGATCGGGCAGGTTGAAATTGCGCGTCGTCGTCGAATAGCTGCCATCGGTGCCCCGCACGCGGTCGGCCAGCAGCGTCTCGGTGGAATGGTCGATGATATAGGCGCCACGGCTTGTGTCCGGCTCGATCGCATTATTGTCGAAGGTGCAGCGATAGCTGCGCTGCTTGAGGAAGAAATCGCGGGTGAGTGTGATCGGGCATGTGGCGTTGCCCACCACCCGAGTCTGATTGACCGGCGTCAGTCCCGTCCGGATGCCGTTCAACAACGTCTGCACGCCGTCGGCCACCTCGCTCTGGAGGCTGCATTGGGGATCGCCGGCAAGGGTTGCGCACTGGTCGACGACCTGCTCCTCCGAGCGGCAACTATCGTCTACCTCGACATGGACCTGGGCATAGCCTTCGCCGTGGTCACCGACAGCGACGCGCAGCCAGATCTCGTGATCGCCTTCCGTCAGGAACGGCTTCAGATCGATGTTCGGATACATATAAGAGGTCTTCTTCAGGTCGCACTTGCCCGGCGGAAAGCCGGTCGAAGTCCAGGGAGAGGGGCCGGAGGAGACGAGCTGACCGTCAATGCGGATCTGCCCCCAGTCGTCGGCGAAATAGGTCGGCAGGCTCGCGCTGATGATCCGGTTGGGATCGCCGACATGAAGCGTCATCCGGAAATCGAATAGCTTGCAGCTTCCGCCGCTCAGGGTGTTGTCCGACGGCGAGCCAAGCAGGAAATCGAGCGATCCGCCGCTCCGCACCGTCGAATAGCCGCCCGAGACGCGGCTGATGATGTCGTCGATCGCCGGCGACAGCACCGTCACCCGGCGCTCGACCGTGCAGCTCCGGTTCTCGATACCCTTCGCCGTACCGGCCGGCGAGGAGACCAGCATCTGGAACACCGAGTTCGTGGAAGAGGCGGCGGTGGCGTCGCCGGCCATGGCGGTGGGCGAGCTGCGATAGGCGGTCTGTCCGATGGTCGGATTGGCGGTGCAGGCGGTGCTCTGCGCGCCGACATAGGAGATGACCGGCCCGTCGACCTTGGCCTCCGCAATGCCGTAGCGCGGGTCGCTGGTGGTCAGCGCCGCGACGACACCGCCGCCCAGATCCTTCAGCACGGTCGGCAGGTTCGCCATCGCGAGATTGCTGCCGCAGCTATTGTTGATGCAGTAGCAGCCCGCGAGTTCGGTCATAGCCACGTTTTCGAGCCGCGGCGCCTGGTTGGGATCGACCGCCCAGCGAAAGCTGTGGCAATTGTTCCAAGTGCCGGCGTCGCAGGAGATCACGCCGTTGGCGCAGATGCCCGAAACCTGGACCGGCAAGGTCGCTGACGCGTCGAACGTTCCATTGAGATCGGTATCCCGGCTGATCCGGACCGAGCCGAGGTCGCCGGTCGAGCCCGGTTGCACGAACACCTCGAGCAGGGTCGCGGTCTTCTGGCAGGCAAGGTTCGGCGTGAACTGCTTGCTTGAATCGACCGTCGAGATCGGCTTGCCGCTCAGCCCCGGCGTCACATAATTCTGGAGCAACGTATCGCTGTCGGATGTCTTGGCGCGGGAGGCGGACGCTGCCGCGCGCGCCCGATCTTCCGCGCTCTGCGCCAGCGCGGGTGCGGGCAGAGTGAGCGCGAGCAGGGCGAGGAGCCGCAGGCGGTTCACGGGCAGACCTGTCGGGCGAGAATAGTGCGCGAGCCGTGGCGGAGACGCAGCAGCAGCACCCGATCGGGATCGCCGCGCACGATGGCGCGAAAGACGGCCTGTCCATCGAAAACGGTCAGCGCGGCCGCGATCGCGGACGGCGGGGGGCATTGCCGCGCCGCGACCGGGGCTGGTGCGGCCGCGCTGACCGGTGGAACGGCGCCCCTGGGGGGAGGGGGCGCCGTTCCTGCTCCGCACGCTACCTGTGGCTGATTGACCCGGCGGGCAGGCCATCGATCCAAAGAGGTTGCCATGGCGGAGCATCTGGGAGACGATCTGGTCATGGCACCGCTACTCCGGCGCAGCAGATCGTCTTTTCGAAGAGCATGAATTGAGCATTGTCCTTGCCCGGCGCGTGCTTCGCGCTGGTCCACAAGGCACCGGGCCGGCCGATATTGACGCACTGGCCGCCTTTCACAGGCTCCATCATCTGGAGCTTGTACCGGCTCTTGGTCCAGATCGGCTGCGGGATGAACGAGCAGCCGTCCGCGGAGCTGATGGTGAGCGCGCCGAGGCGCCCCATCATGAACACGCCGCGTGCGGCAAGCCCGGCCCATGCCTCGACACTGTCGTCGAAATGGATGTCGCCGGCGATGGGATACGTGCTCCCCCAGCTGCCCATGCACCAGAAGAGCGGATCGACCACCTTGCCGGCCGCGGCCGCGGCGCTGTCGCCCATACAGGCGAGGCCGGCGGCGGGATTGCCGAACAGGATCGCCTCGGGCTGGATGATCGCGCCAAGCGTCGCCGACTGCCAGGTCGGCAGGACCTCGGTGATGAGCGCGACGTCGAACCCGTCATCCTCGAGGCACGGCAGGTCCGTGAACATATCGAGCATCTTCCAGACCGGGCTCACATAATAGTGCATCTGCGCGAACATCTTGCGGGTGTTCGTGCCGTCCGAGATGCTCGACTGGCTGCCCTGGAGCTTGCCGTGGGTCGGCAGGATGTCCGCGCCGAGCGCCATCATGCAGCCCGGCTCGGTCACCACGTCGACCATCCGGTTCGGGCTCCAGAACGAGACCTTCACGCCGAACCAGAAGGTCACGCCCTTGCGGCACGCGCACAGCGGCTTGGCGGCGGTCTGGGAATCGAGCGCACTGCCGAGCGGATCGTGCGGACCGACCCGGACGCCGCCGATGGTGATCGGGAAGATGCAGCTCCACCGGACCTTGGTGATCGGGTTGAAGACGGAGCTGTCGCATGAGGAAGCATGCGCCTGGGCCGGCCAGAAGGTCACGGCGGCGAAGCCGATCAGCAGGCCGATCAGGAATATCGCGCGACGGCCGATCATTTCGCCGCTCCCTGGACCGGCAGCCGGCTCGCGGGACCGACTTCGGTCAGCACCAGCTTCTGTCCGGACTGCATGACGACGACGGGCGCCACCGTGAGGCCGAGGCGCTGCTTGACCCGCTCCTCGAGGATGAAGATCGACCGGCCGTGCCGCTCCCCGAGCGTGATGGCGTCGGGATCGCCGGGATTGCCGGCGGCGAGCAGGATGAAATCCGCCGGTCGCGCGGTGCGCAGCGCCCAGCCAAGCTCGGCGGGATGCGCGATCACCAGCCGTTGCGGCAATTTCACATAAGCGAGCGGGTTGAACGTGAACCCCTTGCCGTAAACCAGCCGCCCATCAGGCAGCTTGATGTCCTGGTCGAGCGTGTAGAAGGGAACGACCGAGCGCTGCCGGTCCGCGCGCGCGATACCGAGCGAGGCCGCCTTCATCGCAGACCAGCCCGATCGCGGCCCATAAGCCCGGCGCATGTCCGGTACGCGAGTGGCGCGACCCTCGATCTCGCTCAGCGCGTCGGCTTCGGCGATCGGCCACGTCCGCCCGATCGTGGTCGTGGCGGCATTCGCCGCGACGGCCAGGAGCGCGGCGCCGATGCCAGTGACAAGGAACACGTCTCGCCGGTCGGGCCAGGAAATGCGATCACCGGCCATGGCGGCGCCTCCAATAAGGTTCGTGATCCTCCGCCGGCAGGCCGATCATCGCCGCGCCGAGACCGCTCAGCGCGAGCGTGAGAATGAGCAGGACCAGCAGGCGAAAGCTCCCGGCGATATCCGGGGCCATGAGCGTCAGCATCGATTGTGAGATCATGAGCCCATGGGTGCCCACCATCAGGCGGATTGGGCCCGTCCCCGGCGTCGCGGAGAATATCCCGTTCATCGCGCCCACCGCTTGCGCAGCTTGGCGAGGCCGACCGCGCAGAGCGCGGAGAGACCGATGAGGATCATGCCGCTGGCGAGGCACGCCGCCGCCACGAACAGACCGGACTGGAGGACCATGGCCGTAGGCTGACGGAGCGCCGTGCCCGCGGCGATGACGAGGCTGCCCATCATCACGGACTCGATCATCATCAGGCGGAGACGCCACTGAAACGATTGCCGCTCGGCCAGCTCCGCGGCCAGTTGCTCGATCCGCGCCTGAACGGCGGGGTCGTTCTCCCAATCGAGCATCAATTGGTCGGGATGCGGAAAAGGATGCCGGGTCATGGTCGAACTCCACCGGCCAGGCCCAGCGCGGCCGACCCGAGAATCTCGGCAGGATCGACGCCGGCCAGTTCGCACACCGCGACCAGCGGCGAGCGGCCGAGACGCAGCTTTGCCTCGAAGGCAGCGACCTCGTTCGGCGCACTCGTGTTGATCCAGTAGGAGAAGGGATCGACGACCAGACGCGCGATGCCGAGCCCGAGCGGACTGTCGATGAACACCTCCGAATAGTTCGGCTTGGCGTTACGGACGGACTTCAGCAATTCGAGGACGAAGCCGCTATAGTCGAGAATCTTGTTCTCGACGGCCTTGTCGTAGGTCGAGCCCTGCAGGAGGAAGCGCGTCGCGGCATTTTCCAGGATGACCTGGCCGGTCCCGCCGAACAGCAACAGATCGTTCATCGACTGCATGACGATGCCGAAGCTGCCCTGATATTTGCGGGCGCGGCGATAGCCCTGGCCGAACGCTTCGGCGAGCCGCGACAGGTCCTGCCCGTCGCTCTTGGTCATGAACTGCGCCGCTTCGTCGCACAGCACGAAGCGCGGCCGATCGCGCGCGGAGAGGTAGAGTTCCTGGGTAACGGCGTTCACCACCGTCATGATGATGACGTTGAAAAGGTCCTTGAATTTGACGAGATGCTCAAGCTCGAGGACGACGAACTCGTCCCGCGAAATGTCGAAGGTCGAGGGGCCGTTGAAGAAGTGCCCATATTGCCCGTCCGACCCGAAATCGCGCAGGTTAAAGGCCAGCTCCCGCGCAACCGGAACGAGATGCTCCACCCGATCGAGTTCGCTGTCCGCATTGTCGGGATAGTGCCCGAGCCATTCGCGCACGGCGTCGATGCCGCGCTGGCCGCGGCCGGTCTCGACCGTCCATTGAACCGCCGACTTGAGCAGGTTCCATTCCGAGGTCGAGACCGACTTGCGGGTGGAGGCGTTCGCCATTTCCGCGACGATCGCGACCGCCATCGAGATGGCCGACTGGCGATCGTCGCCATCGAGAGCGAGCCCCATGTCGAACGGATTTAGGACCAGCCGCTCCTCGCCGATATCGATATAGCGGCCCGAGCACAGCGTGCAGAGTTTCCGGTACGAGCCGCCAATATCGATGATCCGGATGAGCGCGCCCTGGGCATAATATTGCTGGCACAGGTTGTTCAGCAGGAAGCTCTTGCCGGCGCCGGATTCCGCGCTGACGATGAAATTGTAATTGTTGATGCGCGGGTCGAACAGATCGAGCGTGACGAGTTGGCCCTTGCGCCCGACATAGAGCAAAGCCGGCCGACCACCGCCGCGGAAATCCGTCTGGACCGGCGCCAGCAGGGTCGCCGCCTTGGCCGGCATCCGGAAATCGCGCTCCAGCAGCCGCATCGTACGCTTCTCAGGATACAGGCCGAACGGCAGGCTCGCCGCGAGCAGCACCGGCAGCAGATAGGATTCCTCCTGCACCATGAAGGGCAGGGGCTCGGACTCCCACAGCCGCTTCGCGCGCGCCGCCATCTCACGGGCCTGGGCTCGATCACGCCCGAACACCCACACGGTCGGGATCACCGAGACGAAGCGGCTGTTCGCGGCCTCGTCGAGGATCCAGCCGATTTCTTCGAGTTGTTTCCCCACTTCGATCGCGAAGCTGCCAGCCGCCTTTTGTGCCGACAGGATCTGGGCACGCTTGTGGACTTCGAATTGCGACACATCGAACAGGACGGTGAGGCAGAACAGGAACGGGCCTCCGATCTGGTCGCTGTCCTCGGCCGAACCGCGCATGCCGCCGAGAAGCCGGTTCGTGCGCTCGGCCGTGATCCGGCGTGCCGGCGCCTTGGGGGTCAGGCAACGCGCCACCTGGTTGCCGATGAAGAGTTCGGGACCATCGAAAAAAAGATCCGGGCCGGCGTCGATGATCTGCTTGCGGATCGCAGGCGCGGGCGCTCCGGAGTCACCGGCCTGCGCAAACACACCCGGCGCCGGCTCGAACACGCCATTGAACACGCGGCGATAGAAGCTCACCAGTTCCTCGGGCGGCAGGCGCCTGATCCCCATCTTCGCGAGCTGCTCTTCGACCTGGCGCCGCAGGTCCGCGCCGATGCGCACCCGGGTCTTGATCGCGAGGAAGAGGCGGAAATCGCGGACCGGGATGCCGTGGAGCGCATCGAGGCCCTCCGTGCCGGCACGCAGATACTCGGCGGTGCGCCGCGCCGACGCCTGCACCAACGGGTCGGGCCGGGATTTGAGATCGAGATAGGCATCGAGCGCCGGATCGATCAGCGGGTCCGCGAAGGTGATGAGCTGGACCGTCGTGCCTTCGGGGAACTGGATGTTGAGCAAGCCCAGCAAGGCCTGCTGGACGTGACTGAACATATAGGCGGCGGGCACCAGCTCCCATCCATAGCCCCAGCCGTCGTCGATGCAGAGGAAAGCCTCCTCTTCGTCGACCCAGGCGACCATCGGCAGGAAGTCCGAATAGGCGTCGCGTTCCACCGCCGCCTGCAGGCGGCGGCGCGAAAGGCCGCGATCGGCTCGGGCGCTGCGAGGGCTCACGGGCGCGGCTCCGCACCGATCGGGGCCGAGGCCTCACCGGTCTCGGCGCCGGTATCGCGCACCGAGCGCAGCACAGGCGGGTTGGGCGCGCGGCCTGCCGGCTCGACCAGATAGCTGCCGACTACCCAGGCCGGCTGCCCGAGCATCGAATAGACGAAACGCGACATGTAGAGCCGGTCCGGCCGCTGGCGGTCCGCATAAGGAAGGATCAGCGTGCGGACCGTGCGCGACGGCCGCAACATCGGCGTGCCGGCGTCCGCCACGCTCGCGGCGAGGCCGGCATAGGCGTTCGGCGCCGCTGCCACCTCGGGCCTACCCTTCGCGCCGGCGAGCTTGTCCTTCTCCCGCTTCTTGTCCTTGCGGCGGGCGTCCGCTCGATCCTCTTTGGTGAGGAGCTTCTTGTCGTTCGTCACCGCCGGGTCCGATTTGGATGCCCGTCCGGCGACCGCATCGGCATAGGCCTGTTCGGGATGGATGCACTGGCCGTGGTCGCTATTCTTGCACGAGAATTTCTCGCTATAAGGCGACAAGACCGAGCCGAGCGTCGCGCATCCCGACAGGAGCGTGAGCGCAAGGCAGGAAGCGGGCGCACACCAGGCGCGCGAGCGGGAACCCAGTTTCGACATGAGGCGATCTCCTATGAGCGCGGGCATCAGAATTTCGTCCCGGCGCTGGGTTTGATCTCAAGGGACACGCCCTCCTGGATGACGACGACCACATCCTTGGCCGCGCCGACCTCGACGATCGGGCCAGCCTGACGCGCGAGATCGAGATAGAAATCGGTGAGCTTGTCGGACGAACGGCCGAGGCCTCCAGCGATGCCTTCCTTCGCGGCATCGCCCGCATCGAGCGTGCGGACCGTGCCCAGCGCCGATGTCGACGTCTGACCGAACGTGTCCTCGACCGATCGCGAGATGCCGCTGATCGTGCCCGCCAGGAAGGCACGCGCCAGGGTCGCCCCGGCGCGGGTCACGACCTTGCCGCTGAGGCCCTTCTTCCCGTCAGCGTCAACGAAGAAGCCCTTCACGGTCTGGTCGACCACCGAGTGATCGTCGAAATCGACACAGGAAAGCGTCACCAACTGGACCTCGACCCGCTCCTTCGCGAGGCTGCCCGTGGCATTCCCGATCACGAAACAGCCGGCGAGGTTTGCCTTGACCTCATTCGGGAGGACGGCGGGCGCCTGTACGCGAGCGATGATTGGCTCGGGATTGCTGGTGGCGTCCCGGCTCGCCAGCGCGTCGATCCCCGTCAGGAGGCGCGCCTTCATGAAACCAGGCGGCAAATAGATCGTCCGAATCTTTTTTTTCGAGGCCCCCGATCCATCCGTTGCGGCGTCGCGCGGGGCGACCTGGCTGGTCGCCGTGCCGATCGAGCCGACATTTTTCTCGACAGGCGGCGCGGGCGGCGCGGCGGGTGCTGGCGGCGGCGCGGGAGGAGCAGGGAGCTTGTCGCCGCCGCCGCCGACGTCGCCCGTCTCGGGTGGCGCGGGCAGGTGCGGGGGCGCGTCAGCCAGGGCGGGCGGCAGATCGCCGTCCGCGCCGGTCCCGGAGCCCGGCGCCGCTTTGGTGCCGGGAACGACCTTGCCTTCCTCGATCGCCGACACGCGGTCGCCGAGCAGTTGCTGGCCGTCGAGGACCTTTTTGAGGTCGCCGCGGACCTTCTCCTCGAGACTGTCGCCGCGCAGGCCCGCACCCATGTTGAGATTGGCGGTGTCCGCAGCGGGCTTGGGCGGTTCGTGATTGGCCGTGGCGCTATAAAGGCCGAGACCGAGCACGCCGACCGCGACGGCAACGCCCGCCTGCTTTGCGCGCAGCTTCTGCCTGGCGGTCAGCTTCCCCCACTGCGCCTTGAGGTCGAGCAGGGCAGGCGCGCGCCCGGCCGCACCGGGCTCATCGCGATCCTCTGCTGCTTCCTCGGAAAGATGAGCCTGATAGCGCGACGCGCCGCTCTGGGTGTCATCACCGCTCATTGGACCGCTCCCCGGCGAATGACGACCAGGCGCGCCGTGTCTCCGGCAGCGAGCTGGGCGCGATCGAACGTGACTGCGAAGATCCCGGCGCCCAGCGCCGGATCGAGGAACGACCGTTCATCCAGCGTCACTGGCCCGGTCGCGCGGACGAGATACTCCGAGCCGGTGAGGCCCGATCCCTCGACGTCGAGACGGCGATGTTCCACCAGGGTCGCGGCCGGCAATCCCGCAAGCTGGATCGTACCGGCAGCGGGCGCCACCTCGGCGAAGGAGGCCGGCACCCGATCGTCGAGGATCGCCAGGGTAATGGAGACCGCGCGCTCTTCCTCGACCAGCGGACCGAGCAGATCCGTGTTGGCGCGCGCGCGCTGCGCCGAGCCCGCCACCAACACCACCGTTTGCGCCGGCACGTCGGCCGGCTCGGCATAAAGCGGATAGTTCGCGCCGTTGCAGCTCACGAAGAATTCGGACGGCGCCGTCACATAGCTGCGCGTCACCTGGCCGGCGTCATCGGTCTCCTTGACCAAGAACTTGACCCAGGCGTCGGAGCCGCCCTTCTCGACGGTGATGCCCTTCTCGGCCGAGAATTTGACATCATCGATGTCGCCGCCCTCGCAGACGATATGGTTGATGTCGTGGTTCGAGACGCGGACGCGGCTTGTCTGGTCGGGCAGCGCCCGGATCGACTGCGCGGCGGCCGGGCTGGCCGCAGCCAGCGCGAGCGCGAGCGCGAGCGTGGCCCTACTGGCGGGTTTCGGCATCGAACTGCTCCTCGGAGAGGCGCGTCAGCCAGAAGCGACCATTCTCGATCGCGTAGCCAATGCGCAGGTTACCGCGGAATTTGCGGATCACGCCGCCGATCACCCTGACTTTCTCGACGGGCACGATGATCTCGTGGCCGTTCCAGGTGACCGGCTGGTCGTTACGGATATAGGTGGCGATGGAGAGCGTCGGATTCTGCGACAGATCGTCGAGTATCCCGTTCAGCGAGTCCCGCATCGCATTATAAGCGGACGGATGGACGAGCCCGAGCAACTCTTGGAATTGCCGGTCCGCCGAGTAAGCCGAATAGGTTCCGGCCAGCCCGACGATGTTGCGGGTCATGGTGCGCAGATACGCTTCCGAGGGCTTGCTGCCGGTCACATAGAGATCGCCGCTGGCGCCGAAGGGCACGATCACCGTGCGCGCATTCTGGTTGGTGGTGTAGATGACCGTGCCGAGCACCGCCGTCACGCCGAACAGGCCGGCGATCGCCGCCTTGAGCAACCTGTTCTCCTCGAACAGATTGCTGCTGCCCTGCAGGTAGCGGTGGATTCCGAAGCTGGCCGGTTTGCCGAGCAGCGGGTCGGCCGACGCGGGCCTTCGCTTGAAAATGCCCATCGCGGTTACTCGCAGAACCGGGTCTGCGTCGGACCCGGATAATGGTTGAAGCTGACCAGTCCCCAACGCCAGGCGATGTGCGCGAGATAGCCACGGGGTTTTGTCCGCTTCCACGGAATGAAAAGGAGAAGGGCGACGATCAGAGCCCAGCCGATGATCCCGCCGACGATGACCGCCACGAAGACGGTCGAGGTCGCCAGCAAGAATTCATCGGACCCGAACCACAGGATCTGAACCGGTCTGTGCAGATATTGCGGCAGACGCTCATCCATCGCCCTTCTCCTCCTGCTTCATGACCGCCTGAGAGGCGCCGTCATGTTCCAGAGGCCGACCATCGGCCCCCAGCTCGTGGGAGCGCGACCGAGACGCCGGTCAGCACCGGCGCGCGGTCGCGCCCGATGCGTCAGATCACCATCCCGAACGTCATCAGGATGCTGTCCGCCTTGATGAGGCAGACGGCCGCCACGATGGTCGGGATGCCGATCATGATATTGCTGAACAGGCGCGACACGCCGAACAGGAATGCGGCGACGCCACCGACGAAGCCGAGTGGCCCCTTCACGCCCTTGTTCACGACGATATCGTAGATGTCGTACCCGAGATCGCCCTGCGCCGGCGGCGCGAAGGCGTGGGCCGTGCCGCTCGTGAGGGCGAGGACTCCCAAAGGGAGGCCGACGTTCGCGATGGCGAGGGCCTTGCTTCCGATTTTTCGCATCATTGTACTGCTCCGTGAAACAGGAGCCGTCCGGGACAATGCCTGCCGGCACCGATCGAGATCGAGGTCGGCCGGGGCGACAGTGGACGGCCCCTTAGGCCCGCCGCCGCCGGCATTCCGGTCCGTCCGAGGAGCGATAGCCGCTCCATCCCGGACGCCCGCCAGAAGAGAATTGAGGTCAGCGCGGCGCACTGGTCGCCGCCTTTTGCTGGCCCTGCCGATCGAGGAATGCCTCGAGCTCGGCCTGCTGGAAGCCGGACACGAGCTTGCCGTCGACGATGAGGGTCGGTGTGCCGGTGATCCCGACCTTGGAGACCAGGGTGGCGTCGGCCTCGACCTTGGCACGGCCTTCGGCGCATGCCCGCAGCTGCGCGGGCACCTGGCCCGCATAGGTAGCCTTGAAGGCCGCCTCGCGATCCGGCGAGCACAGGATATGCTCCGCCTTTGCCGCCGCGGTCGGATGAATGCCGCTCACGAAATAGACCAGCCGCCGGACCGGCTTGCCCTCCGCGGCCTTCGCCGCCCAAAAGCGCTCCAGCGCCTGGCAATAAGGGCAGTCCGGGTCGGTGAACTCGATCACCGTCGGGGCATTGGCCGGGCCGATCGCGAGCGCCTTGGCCGGATCGACGACCTTCAGCTTGCGCTGGGCGCTCTGCTCCTGGGCAAGCGCCGTGAGATTGATGCCATTCTTGTCATAGACGGCGGCGAACAACAGATGCTCGCTCTTCGGCGCGTAATAGATGATCCGTCCGCCCGCGACCGCCTGGTAGATCGGGCCGACGATCGGCGATGGGCCGAATTCATCGAACTGCAGGTTCGTGAACGTCTGGTGGAGTTCCGCTTCGGCTTGTGCGGCCGCGGCAGCGATCACCTTGTCGTTCTCCTTTGCATCCTGCGCGAGGGCAGGGGCGAAGGAGATGGTCATGGCGCCACTGCAGAGCAGGGCGAAGAGCTTGGTGCGCGGGCTCATTTGCGTGGCCCTCCCACGTCTTCGTGCCCGTCAGGCTGCGCGGCGGCCGGCGCCGGCGACCTGGGCGCGGAGGCGTCGGCGAGAGCGAAGCTCGGCACCTTGCAGCAGTTGGAATCCTGGGCGACCCGTGCGTTGTGCTGGCCGGCGCACGGGTCGCCGCGTGCGGCCTGTGGCGCGGGGGCGGCGGTGTCGGCTGCGGCGGGCGCTGTCGCACAAGCGACGACGGCGCAGAGCAGCAAGCCACAAAGCGGCTGTCTCATGCTACGATCCTCTGCATTTCGCGTGAGGCGGTCGGGCAAGGCGGGAAACTTTGAATTAGCTGTCGGAAGTGCCCTGCCAGACCGCGTTGGGCGCCAGTTGCAGGAAGGATTGGGAGGCACACAATAGGCAGGGCACCAGGATGCCGATTTAGGCACGACAATGCCGCAATAGGCATTTATTTGCCGATTTTTAGCGGTTAGCCGGCTCGAATTTGGCCGAACATCGTCATTTCCAATGAGAGGGTCTGCGAATCACCGAGGATTAGGGATGAAATCAAGGACGCACAGAATTGGCTTGTCCGAGAGGGGGTTCGACGCCTTCCTCGCCTGCCACAATAGACTTGCTTCCCTGACCCGGTCCTTCGTTCCCTATGGGACAACTCTATATGTGGCGGTTCGGATTGCCGACGCGCTCGATACCGAATCGATTGTCGACGAGCTCAATAGACCAAGGACCCACAACCTCTCCGGCCCGGTAATTCACTTTGTGGGAACGCCGATCTGTTTCCGGGACCTGGTGGCGCGAATAATAGAGCGCGTGGTCGAGACCGATTTCTACTGGAAGAACCCGAGACCAGGCGAGATCTATTTGGCAGCCCTCACGATCATGGCCCAGGCCGAAGACGCAGAGGTGACCCGCGCCTATCGGCGCATGCAAAAAGACATCGAAGGCAAATAGCCGAGTGTCTGAACGGCGGCTGTAACGACCGTAAACCCTTTCAAAATGGGAACTGTTTTGTTTGACCATATGCGTGGAATACGCAAATTTTTAGCGTCGGAGCATGCACGGGAGCTTTGAGAAACACTCAGGGAGATCCTGATGATGTCGTCTCAGAGCATTGTCGATGATGACGAACGCGCGTCTATCCTGGCTGAGGTGAAGCGCATCTCAGGCCGGCGCATCGAGGAGCGGCGACGCTTCCAGCGCAAGACGCAAGAACAACTCGCCTCCGAGGTCGGGATAGGTGTGCGCTGGCTTCGCGAGATCGAAGCCGGCAACCCGAAATCGCGGATCGACGATCACTTTCGTCTTGCCCATGGCTTAGGGCTCTCGGCAGCGCACCTCTTGATCCCGATGCTGTTCCTCGAGCACCATCTGCACTTTCCGCGAGGACTGCTGCACGATGATATGCACGAACTCGAGTCGCTCTGCATCGAACTGATCGCCTCGTTCAACGTCCGGCCGTTTCTTCACCGGCAACGCTCGCGAGATGAGACGCCGGGCGCCGTACGGCTGGTTTTGGAAACTCAGCCGGAACCGCCGGAAAGCGTTTAGGCGGAGCACATTCCGATCCGATTGCTGCCGCATTGATATCGGATAATGCACCGATGACCGTCATCATCAGACCCGCTCGATTTCCGGAGGATTCCTGCGCCGTGCTGAGCATCTGGTGCGAATATGTGGCGAGCCCAAGCGCCAGTCTCGAATATCAGGAGTGAGGCGGATTGCCGAGTTGCCGGGCATAGCGTTTTCGGCCCGAAGGGCACGATAAGCCGTCCCTTGAGATCTACAATCTGTTACAACGTGGCCAACGAGCGCGTTCCAATCGCTGCGCGAATAAAGATCGTCCGGTTTTTGATTTCGAATGACAACCCTTGGCCCTCTAGAAGGGCGGCGATTGCCTCCTGGACCGTGAAATCCCCTTTCAGCGGTTTGGAGAGCTTCCCGCGAATTGCGTCGGCGTCGGCGACGAGTTGATAGCCGACGCGGCGAGCGACGGCGCGTGTCGCGAATCTAAGCTCTTGCGCCGGGAGATCATAGTGGCGGCGATGCTGCTCATGGGCGGCAGCGCCGGGAACAATGATCGCAATTGATATCATAGGACCGACGATAGCCGCCAGGCTGCTAACTCTCATTCCGCTGCGCCTCTCGCTCGAAGAGCCGTTTTCAATGGCCTCTATGAACAAGGACGATGCAGGCGGATTTTCGAGCCGATCAGCAGCTAATTTGGCGCCACCAATATTAGCTTGCCGGGATGCGAACGATCAACTTTCACATGGAGATAGTCGGCGATCGCCTTGGCAACCGCGTCGATGTCCCTGATGTGGAGATCCCCGAAGATCACTTTGTCGCCAAGCCTCGGATCAGCGAGCACGATTCTGGTGTCACTATAGGTGTTCGCCTCCGCGATGACTTCGCTGATCGGAACGTCGTTGAGACTCTTCACGCCGCCAATCCATTGCTGATCCGAAGGTCGGGCGTCGATGGCTGATGGAGGGTCGCTCTGTCCACTGGTAAAGACCAGTTTCTGTCCGGAAGTCAGGCGAATGGGGAAATCGCGATACGCGAAATAGGCTGCGGGTTGCAGCCGAACCTCGGCAGTTCCTTCGATCACCTGAGCGGTAAGCGAACCGCGATAGCTCACATCGAACGTACCTGACGCGGCGACAATGCTGTTCGCGCCCTCCACGACTTTGAAGGGCGATCCGCGATCCGCGACGGCGAATCGTGCGCGCCCACGCCTAAGCTCCACCTTCCGTGTGTCGCTCGCAAGGTCGACCACAATCTCCGTCCCGGTGTCGAGGGTCACGACCGTTCCATCAGCAAGCCGCGTCGGACGCACCTCCCCGATTTGCGTTTGGATCGTTGTTCGCAGTTGGTCGGCGCTCGCGATGTGGCTGCGATCGCGAGCGAACTGATAGCCAAACGCCGCGACAATGATTGCGATGGCGGAGCCGGCAAGCACGGGGCGCCACCGCACGCCGGCCCAGAAGACAGTCCAGGGAACGGCCCGCTCCGCGTTTCTCGCGCGCATGCCGGTGAATTCGGCGCCCCAGGTCGAGCCGTGCAACCCAGTCAAGAGGCGATCATAGTGTGTTCGCCTGGCATCGTTGCCGGACAGCCACGCTTCGAGATCGGCGCGGTGCGCCTCGGGTTGGTCCATCATCTTCGCCAACCATTCTGTCGCTTCGTAGCGCTCTTCATCGGATAGCTCAGACATCCGCGCGGTCCATATTGGCGTCGATATGTCGCAGGGCTCTCACAATATGCTTCTGTACACGAGGCTTGGAAATGCCCAAGCGGTTCGCAATCGCATCGTAGGTCAACCCATCGATGCGATTGAGCAGGAACACGTCCAGGGTAAGCGGCGGCAACTCCTCAAGGATTTTCCGCCAGGCTTCGGCTTGCTGACGCGCTTCAATTTCCCGATGCTGATCGTCATCGGCAAACGCAACAAGACCAGCTTCAATCGGAAGACAAAGCTTCGCGAGCTTGGTTGATCCGCGTTTGTCGCGGTCGCGTATAAGATTGAAGGCAATCCTCGTAAGATAGTTCCCGGGAGACAGGATGTTCGCGGGGCGAGGAGCGCCTAGGAAGCGGGCGAACGTCTCCTGCGCCATGTCGTCCGCATCATCCCGGTTGCGGACAGTCATTCGGAAGAGCCGCACCAGCCGCGGGATTTCGCGCCGGTAAGCCTCGGCCAATCCAGGAAACTGGTCGCTTTCGGTGGGATTCCCTAGCTGCGCCTTCGCGGCTCCGGCTCGCTTGATGCTCATCGGCGGGGCAATTCACCCCGTATCCGCAGTCTGGTGGTCCCGCGCGCGTCGCGTTCCCGGCGCGCTGACCGATGGCAAACCGGCTTTGTTCGTCTTCGGCTCATTCGCTACCCCTATGTCCACTCAGGGCGGCGGCCGGAGCCGGATGTTGGAAACCTGCCATATGTCAGGCGCATGCGCCTTTACCGTTGCCGGCTGGACATGCGCGCATGCCACCCGGCCGCAGGAAGCTGTGACCGAGGACATATGGTGGGGTTTCCACGCCCCGCTCCCGACCTTTCCTCGGAAGCAGGGCTAGGTTGCGCGTTCCACGCACGGAGGCAAGAGCGAACTTCAGATTTTGCCGAATATCGCCAAGGATCTGCCGACGAGCATCGCCGAAGCGATCGTTCGCGATCGGTGCGAGTGCGTGACGCCACGCGAGATGTCGCCTTCGGATTTCACCGATTGAGGGGGGGGCGGATCGGCGCCCTTCCGACATCCAATTAGGTGTAGATTGACCGCAATAGCGGTCATGGAATGGTTTCATGACCGCCGTGCCGGTCATGCGTTGACTTAACTGGGTCTCGGCGTCGCGCCGGTGCGCTTGACCAAGGCCAGCGGCAAGGACGTCCTGCTCGTGCAGCGGTTCGATCGCGAGAAGAGCGCCGACGGATGGGCGCGGCGAGCGATGGTGTCGGCATTGACCATGCTCGGCCTCAGCGAGATGCAGGCTCGATATGCGAGCTATGTCGAACTGGTGCAGATCGTGCCGCGCGAGTTGTTCGCGCGGATGGTCTTCAACATCCTGGAGGGCAACACCGACGATCATACCCGCAACCACGCCGCATTCTGGGACGGCGCGCGGTTGGAATTGACACACGCATACGACATCTGTCCGCAGGCCCGCACCGGCCGGGAAGCGAACCAGGCGATGGCGGTGCTGGGCGAGGACAGGCGCAGCCTCCTCGAAAACTGCCGCCTGGCGGCCTCATCGTTCCTCCTGACCGACGCCGAGGCCCGCGACATCATCAATGGGCAGGCAAGTGGCATTCTCGCCGCCTGGGTCGGCATTTGCGACGAGGCAGAACTGAGCGAGGTCGACCGGTCGTATCTGTGGCGCCAGCAGATGCTCAACGATTATGCCTTCGAAGGCTATATCGACGCGCCGCCAGCGGGCCTGTGACCGCTTGTGTCGGTGTCTGGCATGTCGGCAGCACGCCCTCGTGTGAGATCGGATCGTAACTGGCGCGGATAGAGCTGTCGCGGCGCCGGGTTGGCCATCAAGCTCGATGTCGAGGGCCGGGCGCATGACGACCATTAACCAATGCCAGACAACGTTGGTGTTCGGGGTCAGTCGCCTGTCAAACGCCGCAAGTTACGGCCGGCGGACATTCGATACGCTGCCTATGCCAGCCAGAAGTTGATCCAAAGTGGTGTGACTTTCAGATCGTCTGAAGCACAGCGATAGGTCATCGTTCCTAAGAGCGCACTTTGTACCACGAATGTACAACTAACCGGCCCGATAATTTGCCAATACGAACAGATATTTGTCGACAAACCTCGCATTCGCGGGATGATCCAGCCTTTCCGGAAGGCATTAAACCAAGGCTCTGCCGTTCATCGGCCAGGAGAGGTGTATCTGTATGGAACGCGTCAAGAATTTCGAGAGATTTATCTATCGTATGCGGACTGCGCCGTCGATGCCCTGCTTCCGCAACAGGAGGCCCTCGTTGCGGTCTATCGTCGGGGCGAAATCATGCCTGACCTCGCCGGTTCGCAATCCAGCCAGGCGCTGCTCGTGATGGGAGGTCTCAAATGAAGTACGATGGGTCCCTTTGCCG
Organism: Sphingomonas pollutisoli; assembly: GCF_029167165.1. Classification (NCBI taxonomy): domain Bacteria; kingdom Pseudomonadati; phylum Pseudomonadota; class Alphaproteobacteria; order Sphingomonadales; family Sphingomonadaceae; genus Sphingomonas; species Sphingomonas pollutisoli. The sequence goes on along the minus strand of NZ_JARFNJ010000002.1, from coordinate 609,412 downwards.
GCGCGTCGAAATGTGTCGCCTCCTCGTCTCGATGCGTGGCGTTGTGGGCGAGGCTCTGGGGTTTACGATTTGCGCCAATCCGATCTGGGACATGCTGCTCGACCTCTACCTCGCGCGCTTCGAACTTCGGGAAGTCTATCTATGGCCGTTGTGCATCGCGTCGCACTGTCCACTCTCAACGGCGCACCGCAAGGTTCTCTTCATGGAGCGATACGGGCTCGTGGTGCGGTCGAAAATAGGGCGCGATCGTCGGCGAATCAACGTTGCGATGACCGACAAAGGTGCGGGAATAATGGACAGAATTCTCGATCGGATGACGGATCGGCTATTCGATAAGTGTCCACGTCAGCCAATTTGACGCGGATCCAAGCCCGCCGCAATTTTTGGTATTGGGCCAGTTTGAATTTCCGCTGCCGCCCCCCTTCTAGCCGTTTCCGCCAGCTTCGCGCCGCGCCGAAAGCCGACGCTACGGCGTGACGATTGAAGCCGTGGAGTATGGTGAGATCGTCTCCCAGCCCAGCGTTGAATAAAGGGCTCGACCCTCTTCTGTGGCGACAAGCAGTTCCGGGCTATCCGGCTGCTTCCGAGTGGCACGCAGAGCTATCATCAGAGCTTGTCCTAATCCTCTTCTGCGATGCGCAGGCTCTGTGATGATCCGGTCGTATATGAAAACGCCCTGCGTTTCTGCCGCATACCCGCTCGCTGCTATTGTGCCTTCCTGGGAGAATACACGCGCCTGCGATACCATGCCGACGCGCGTGACCTCGACCCTGTAGCCTTCGGTCAGGCGCCTCCCGGTAGGTTTTCCGGGTGCCTGCATGAAGTAGCTCGGGGCGTGAAGTTCCCAACCGGTGGGCAGCGCTGCTTGCAATTCGTCGGCCGTACCGCAGAGTTTCAGAAGATGGCGAGGCTTGTTGATGGAGTGAGCAAGCTCCTCAAGCCCTGGTCCCGCCTTCGGGAAAACCCAGCGAACGACCTCGGAATCCGAATTGGTATCAACACGGAAGCCTCCGTGTTCAGGAATTGGCCAGGGTAGCCCCCGTGCTACGGATCGCGCTGAAAGCCATGCGTTTAGAAGCAGCGGATCAATGCCTGGGTCGCCCATTATCTCTCACGCGTGAGTGGTAGCTATCCAACTGTGGGAGGCGCAAATCGGTCTGGCAAGTATCCACCCATCCCGGTCGTTTCATATCAGGCCGACGGCGATGTTCCGCTCCAGGCGGAAATTAGAACTGACCCACTTCCGCATTTTCGGGCGGTCTGCGTTCTCCGTCTAGCCAAAGCCCTTCTTCCGAGGGGAGCACCTCGGTCGTTTCCCAAAAACGATCAGTGCGGGCGGAATCGATCCGAACCGACCGTTGTCAGTATGAAGGCGCTCACTGGAAGGGAGGGGAGGGGGGATGGGAGTGGCGTCGCAGCGGCCGTCGAGTGGATTGGCGGCGGCTCGCGTCGCCAACGAAATGTGAGCCCCATCATGACCGAGACCCCCATTGTCGTCCTCCTTGAGGCCTGTCGCCGCCGCCTGTACTTTCCAAGCCTGGGCCGCATCGCCAACCGTCGACTGATCCACCGTATCGAGTCATGGCTCCACACTGCCCGACTTTCTCCAAGGTTCGGGAGCGCGATCATCGCTTATGCCAGAAGCGCTTCGACGGCGCTGCCCGGCATCACCATCGACCCGGACGAGAGCGAGACGCGCGCGTGTGAGTCTGGGGTCGAGGTGCGGGCCTGGTTCCTTGTTCCGAGCGAGACCGTTGCCGCGCTCTCGTTGGCTGAGCCGGCGGCCGAGATTGCCTTCGCTCGGCTTGAGCCCCTTGCGCGCAACGTCCTTCTGCTGCGGCTTCGCTACGGGCTGGAGGTGAGGGAGATCGCCGCTCGCCTCGGAATATCGCATCGCCGTGCCAGCCGAACGCTCCGCGATGCAGTCCGGGCGGTCGCCAATTCCCTCGGTCAGCCAAGGTAGCCCGTTTGTCGCGTCCTGCCGCGCCGTCTCAATAACATGGGTTTCCCAAGCCATCGGCAGGCGGTATAACGACTGAGCTTCATGGTCGCGTTCGCGCATCGTCGATAGGACGGTGGACCATGATTGCATTCTCGACTTTCGAACTAGCCCCAGCCTCGTTGCGACGGTTCGAAGCAACCTCGCGCATGGAGTTTGCGCGGCGATGAGGCGCCGCCGCCGCGCGCAGGTCAGTGCTCTCGCTGACGAATCGCAGCCCAAGATCGAAAGGATCCCGGGTGAAACCGCGGACCTCGCCCAGCCGCAGACGTCGCCCACACCGACGGTTGCTCCGCTTCCTCAAGGTCGCTCAGCCGAGGATAGGACATCGGTAGAGAAGAACTCCTCCGGCGCGACCTCAGCCCACGCAGAGCAAACGTCGACGCCGGACGACAACCTCTCACCGAAAACGTCACCACCTTGCCCAGCGGGCAGCGCTGCCGCAACCGGGATTTACGACGAGGATGAGCCGCACATCGCGCGTCGAGACAGGTTCTCCGATCAGTTGGTCGCGAAAGCGCAGGGCGTTTTTCGTGATCGACTCAAGCGCGACGTTTCGGAGGCCGAAGCCCGCCTGCTCCTTGGAAATCTGACCGACTTCTATGAACTGGCCCTTGTTCGGCGTCGGCGCCTGATACGAGCTTCACAAGACGGTTCGGGCAGGGGTGCAGATCCTTAACGCCAGCCCATCGGGAAGGTGGAGTGCCGATATTGGACTTGACCCAAGCAGCCAATATCAAGAATAAACCGTGAACAAATCTTGCCTCCTGACGCAAGCGTGTCGGCTTCGCGTGCGGCTGTCGGTGGGGCTAATATCGCAGATACGCCAAGATCGGAGATTACCAATGGCACGACCCCGAGCCAAGACGATGGGACGCAGATCAACGAGGAGTGGCGCTGCCACGGCCGATAACAAGGCCGTCCTCTATTTCCGCGTCTCATCCGCTGACCAGGAACGCGAAGGATTTTCGCTCCCGGCCCAGTTGAAATTTCTCCGCGAATACGCTGCGATCAACGATATTCAGATCGTCGGTGAGTATCTGGACGTCGAGTCCGCCAAGAGGGCAGGGCGAACCGAATTTCAGAATATGGTCGCGTTTCTCCGGCGGCACACGTCGGTGCGCTCCATCCTTGTTGAGAAGACCGACCGCCTATATCGCAATTTCAAGGATTACGTTACGCTCGATGAACTCGACGTAGTGATCCATCTCGCGAAAGAAGGTGAGATCATCTCGCGCGAGTCGCGTTCCTCCGAGAAGTTCGTGCATGCCATCAAGGTGCTGATGGCCAAGAACTACATCGACAATTTGTCCGAGGAGGCGCGCAAAGGCATGAACGAGAAGGCCGCCCAAGGTTACTGGCCGACCTTGGCTCCTCTCGGCTATCGCAACGCGCGGGATGATTTCGGCAAGAAGGTGATCGTCGTCGACCCGGAGGTTGCCCCTCGTGTGAAGCGCCTGTTCGAATATGCCTCGACGGGCAATTTCTCGATGAACAAGCTCGCGGAAATAGGACGTGACCTCGGTCTCATTTATCGTCGCAGTGGCAAACCGATCAGGACAAGCACGCTCCTCTATGTCCTGCGAAACCGGCTGTATGGCGGATCCTACGATTGGAACGGCAAGATTTTTCAAGGGCGGCACGAGCCGATCATTACGCATGAGCTTTGGGAAGCCGTTCAGGCAGTCATTGATGGCCGTGCGGGAGCGAACATACGGGCGGACCCGAAAGACTTCACCTACACCGGCATGATGAAGTGCGGTCATTGCGGCTGTGCGATCGTCGCGGAGGTCAAGAAGAAGAAATACATCTACTACCACTGCACCGGATATAAGGGGAAATGCCCCGAGCCGTATGTTCGACAAGAAGTGATGGACCAGCACTTCGAGCAACTGCTCCAACGCATCCGCCTTGACGAAACGGTGTTCGACCTCGTCCGGACCGCGCTCAAGGAAAGTCATGCCGACGAGCGCCGGGAGCATGAAGAGGCAAGGGCGCGCCTCCTCGCCGAAGCCGCTCAGCTGCAAGAGCGTCTCGACATAATCTATCTCGACAAGCTCGAGGGACGTATCTCGGCTGAGTATCACGACCGGATCGTGGTGCCGTGGCGCGACCAGCGCGCCCGCGTCATCCGGAATTTGGAGCACCTGAACAAGGTCGACGATGCGTACATTGATGACGGGGTCGCTCTCATCGAACTCGTCACCAATGCTCACGAGGGCTTTGCTTCGACCCCTCCGAAACACAAGCGGCTTGCGCTCAATTTGCTACTTTCGAACTGCACATGGGCGAACGGCAGCCTCAGCGCAACATTCAGTCAACCGTTTGATATGTTAGCGGATTTGTCCGCCGCCGCGCTCTTCGGTGATCAGGCGGAGGGCGCGGTTTCAGCGTCTTCAGCAGATTTGGTGACCCCTACGGGATTCGAACCCGTATTTCAGCCGTGAAAGGGCCGCGTCCTAACCCTTAGACGAAGGGGCCATGCCGTTGCCGGGCGGGCGTTGGGCGCTGCTAGGGAAACATGCGCTCGAGGTCAAGCGTCTAATCGGCCCAGGCGGCATCGTCGAGGTGAAGTTCGGCAGCGGGCTTGGCGCCCCAGTCGTCGATCTTGGCGCGGCCGGCGAGCCACAGCCTGCGGTGCGGCGGAGCGCCGAGCAGCGCCTGGCCGAGCAGCGTGTCGGCGGCGCGGAAGGCGACGGTCTTGAGCGGTCGGCCGTCATCGCCGCTGGCGATCGCGCGGACGTGGCCGTTGCCGACGATGTCGGCCTTGAGAATCCGCACCGGCCCGGCGGCGATGCGCGGCGCGGGCCAGCCCATGCCATAGGGGCCGCCGGCCTCCATCGACTCGACCAGCGCCGGGTTGACCCCGCCGGGCGCGAGCAACGCATCGACCAGCAGCGCACGGTCGCCGATCGCGCGGGTCACCGCCGCTTCGAGTCGTTCCTCGAGGAAGTCCGCGAACGCGTCCAGCCGGTCCTCGGCGATCGTCAGCCCTGCCGCCATCGCATGCCCGCCGCCCGCGATCAGCAGGCCGCTGTCCTTCGCCGCCAGCACGCCTGCGCCGAGATCGACTCCGGCGATCGAGCGGCCCGAGCCCTTGCCGACGCCCGCCTCATCCAAGGCGATGACGATCGCGGGGCGGCCGTATTTCTCTTTCAGGCGCCCGGCGACGATGCCGATCACGCCGGGGTGCCAGCCACGCCCGGCCACCACCATCACCGCGCGGTTGCCCTTGTGGAGCGCGATGTCCTCGGCGGCCTCCTGCACCTGCGCCTCGATCGCGCGGCGCTCCTCGTTCAGGCGGTCGAGTTCGGCGGCGATCGCCGCCGCCTCGGCCGGGTCGCGCGTCGTCAGCAAGCGCACGCCGAGGTCGGACTTGCCGACGCGCCCGCCGGCGTTGATGCGCGGCCCCAAGGCGAAGCCGAGATCGGAGCAGATCGCCGCGCGCTTCATCCGCGCCGCGTCGGCCAGCGCGCCGAGGCCGATGTTGCGGCGCTGCCCCATCACCTTGAGGCCCTGCGCCACGAACGCGCGGTTGAGGCCCTTCAACTGCGCGACATCGGCGACGGTGCCGAGCGCGACCAGATCGAGCAGGTCGAGCAGCCGTGGTTCGGCGCGCGCCGCGAAATATCCGCGTCCGCGCAGCGTCCGCACCAGCGCGGCGCCGAGCAGGAACGCGACGCCCACCGCCGCGAGATGCCCGTGTGCCGCGCCCTCGGTCTCGTCGAGCCGGTTGGGGTTCACCAGCGCGTGCGCGTGGGGCAGCGCGGTCGCGCATTTGTGATGATCGACCACGATCACGTCAACGCCGGCGTCGCGCGCCATTTCGAGCGCCTCGAACGCCTGGGCGCCGCAATCGACGGTGACGATCAGCCGCGCGCCTTCCTGCGCCAGCCGCACCAGCGCCTCGCCCGAGGGGCCATAGCCTTCCATCAGACGGTCGGGGATATAGGCGCGCGCCTCCAGCCCGAGATCGCGCAGCAGCAGGATCATCAGCGCCGCCGAGGTGGCGCCATCGACGTCGTAATCGCCGAAGATCGTCACCTGTTCGCCCGCCTGCACCGCATCGGCCAGTCGCGCGGCGGCGCGGTCCATGTCCTGGAAGATCGACGGATCGGGCATGAAGGCGCGGATGCTCGGGCTCCGATGCGCGTCGAGCGCCTCCCGCGGGCAGCCGCGCGCAAGCAACAGATGCGTGACGAGATCGTCGGGCGCGAAATCCGGGTCGCGCGCGTCCGCCGCCAGCATGCGCCAGCGCCACGGCTGGCCGAGGATCGAGCGGGTGATGTTGAGGACGGTGGGACTCATTGCGCGCGGGGTCGGGGGCACTGCATCGCCGCGCCTTGCACCAAATCGCGGCGGGTTAACAGGCGTGGGGCGGTGTGTGGGATGATTGCCACACTGTTCCGCAATTGCACGCGTGCAATTGCGCCGGGACTGGCGCATCGCCGGAATTTGCGCCAAGGGCGCGCCGCGTTGATGAAAAGACCGCGAGGAGAGCAAGTGTTTACGGGGCATGGCTGGCGGAACAGCCGGTCACCGCGAAAGCAAAATCTCTGTCATCAAAACTACACAATCCGATCCTAGCCGCGAGGCAAGGGTCAGCCGCAAACACCACCGAACGCCTGTTCTTGACGAGCCGGCGGCCGGTGGCGTGCGTGCGGGCAAACAGATTCGATCGTAACGATCCTTTTATCTTGGGGGTTCCCGTGTCCAACTTCACCATTCGTTCGCTTCTCTTCGTCGGCTGCGCCACCGCCGCGCTGTCGTTCGCGACGGCCGCCTCGGCCCAGGACGCGCCGACGACCACGACCGCCGCGGCAAGCGACGGCACGCTCGGCGACATCGTCGTGACGGCGGAGCGGCGCTCGGAGAATCTCCAGAATGTGCCGATCTCGGTGGGCGTGCTCCAGGGCAGCGACCTGCGCGACTATACCGCCGGCGGCAGCGACACGCTCCTCGAACTCGCCAACCGCGTCCCCGGCCTCTATGCCGAGACGACCACGGGCAAGATCTTCCCGCGCTTCTACATCCGCGGCCTCGGCAACATCGATTTCTACCTCGGCGCGTCGCAGCCGGTCGAGATCATCCAGGACGATGTCGTGCTCGAGCATGTCGTGCTCAAGTCGAACCCGGTCTATGACGTCAACCAGATCGAAGTGCTGCGCGGCCCGCAGGGCACGCTGTTCGGCCGCAACTCGACCGCGGGCATCATCAAGTTCGACACCAACAAGCCGACCAACGAGTTCACCGGCCGCGCCACCGCGTCCTATGGCACCTACAACACCGTCACGCTCGACGCGGGCGTCGGCGGGCCGATCGTCAAGGACGTGCTAACCTTCCGCGTGTCGGGCCTGTATCAGCACCGCGACAACTGGATCACCAACACCTACACCGGCACCAACAGCGCGGACGGCACCACCGGCGGCAAGGACACGCTCGGCGGCTTCGACGAGAAGGACATCCGCGTCCAGCTCGAGCTGACCCCGCCCGACACCGGCTTCACCGGCCTGCTCTCGGCGCATGCGCGCGATTACAGCGGCACCTCGACGATCTTCCATCGCGGCGCCATCCTGAAGGGCACCAACGACGTGAGCAACGCGCCGCGCGCGTTCGTCGGGCTCGACGAGGGCGCGGGCAACCCGCAGGCGTACAAGACCTACGGCGGGTCGTGGAACATGAAGAACGATTTCGGCGGCGTAACGCTGACCTCGATCAGCGCCTATGAGACGACCTCGGGCTACAGCCGTGGCGACACCGACGGCGGCGTCGCGACCAACTTCCCGGGCAACCTCTATTTCGGCGAGAGCCAGGGCCGGGTGCGTGATCTCGACCAGCTCACCCAGGAGCTGCGCCTCGCCAACAACGGCAACGGTCGCTTCAAGTGGCAGATCGGCGGCATCTATTTCTACTCGCGCGACAACACCGAGTTCGACCAGCGCGGCTTCTTCCTGCTGCCGGGCCAGGCGGCGCGCAACCCGAACAACTATGTCCTGCTGCGCAACACCAACACGTCGTACGCGGGCTTCGGCCAGGCGAGCTATGAGATCGTCCCCAAGCTGACCATCACGGGCGGCGTGCGCGTCACCAACGACACCAAATCGACGCGTCTGGTGATCGGCCCGCGCAACGCGGCGGGCGTCTCGACCTTCCCCGCCACCGCGCCGACGTTCGTCCGCCTGTCGGACACGCAGCCGAGCTGGGACGTGGCACTGCGTTATCAGGCCACCGACGACGTGAGCCTGTTCGCGCGGGTCGCGCACAGCTTCCGCGGGCCGACGATCCAGGGCCGCAACGCGGTGTTCAGCTCGGCGTTCGTTACGGCGGGTTCGGAGACGATCACCTCGTATGAGGGCGGCTTCAAGTCGAACCTGCTCGGCAACACGCTGCGCTTCAACGCGACCGGCTTCTACTACAAGGTCAAGAACATCCAGTTGAACGGCAACGACGCCAACAACAACGGCCTGCTGTTCAACGCCGATCAGGCGCAGGCGTGGGGCGGCGAGGCGGAGCTGACCTGGCGGCCGGTGCCGAACTTCACGGCTGGCATCGGCGCGAGCGTGCTCCACACCGAAATCAACGACAAGCGCGTCTATACGCCGGTGTGCTTCCTCAACGGCGCGGTGACCTGCACGGTGCTCAACCCGACGATCCCGGTCCGCAACGCGGCGGGCGTGACGACCGCGACGCTCGCGCAGATCGATGGCAACCCGCTGCCCAACGCGCCGAAATATCAGCTCGACGGCAACGCGCGCTACGACTTCCCGCTCGGCAACGGCGGCAAGCTGTTCGTCGGCGGCGACGTGACGCTCCAGGGCTACACCAGCCTGGTGCCGTACAAGACGATCGAATACACCTCGGACGGCACGTTCGAGGCGGGCCTGAAGGCCGGCTACACCCCCCCCGAAGGCGCGTATGAGATCGCCGTGTTCACGCGCAACGTGACCAACGAGAAGAACCTCAAGGGTGTGCTCGACAATTACAATGCGGCGGTGTTCAACGATCCACGCATCGTCGGCGTCCAGCTCAGCGGCAAGTTCTGATCCCCGGTGGGGCCGCCGCCCGGCGGCCCCGCACCCCGCGCCGCGCAGGGGCGGCGCAAATGCTTGTAATGTCGGGCGGCTGCCGCGAAAGGACCGGTATGACCGAGCCGACCGCACGCTATCCGATGAGCGGGTTCGAGTTCGTCGCGTTCATCGCCGCCTTGATGGCTGTGAACGCGCTGGGCGTCGACCTGATGTTACCCGCGCTCGCCGATATCGGGCGCGATCTCGCGATCGTCACCGCGAACGACCGGCAATGGATCGTCACCGCCTATATCTTCGGTTTCGGCATTGGGCAGATCTTCTACGGGCCGCTGGCCGACCGGTTCGGGCGCAAGCCGGTGGTGGTGGTGGCGCTGCTCTGCTTCGTCGGAGCGGCGGCGTTCGCGGCGCATTCGGCCTCGTTCGCGGCGCTGCTCGGCGCGCGGGTGTTGCAGGGGTTGACCTCGGCCGCGTCGCGCGTGCTGTCGGTGGCGATCGTGCGCGATCGGTTCTCGGGCCGGCAGATGGCGCGCACCCTGTCGGTCGCGCAGACGATCTTCTTCGTCTTCCCGATCCTCGCGCCCACGTTGGGGAGCCTCGTGCTCGCCTTCGGCCCGTGGCGGCTGATCTTCTACGCGCTCGCCGGATATACGCTGGTGGTGCTGCTCTGGACCTTGCTGCGCTTCGCGGAGACGCTGCCGCGCGCGCGGCGCATACCGATCTCGTGGCCGTCGCTGCGCCAGTCCTATCGATTGACGCTGACCGACCGCTTCTCGCTCGGCTATGCGGTGAGCAGCGCGCTGACCTTCGGCGGCATCGTCGCGTTCGTCTCCTCCTCGCAGCAGATTTTCGTCGATGAGTTCCACGCGGGCGGCAAGTTCACCATCCTGTTCGCGGTCTGCGCCTTTTCGATGGGCTGCGCGGCCTTCGCCAACAGCCGCCTCGTCGAACGCCCCGGCATGCGGCTGATCTCGCAGAGCGCGGTGTTCGGGCTGATCGCGCTGTCGCTGGTCCATGTCGCGATCATCGCCAGCGGGCACGAATCGCTTGCCACCTATATCGTCTTCCAGGCGCTGAGCATGACGTGCATCGCACTGTGCGGATCGAATTTCGGCGCGATGGCGATGGAGCGGGTCGGCCATATCGCCGGCACCGCTTCCTCGGTGCAGGGCTTCATCGCCAGCGTCGGCGCGGTGGTGGTGGCGGCGGTGATCGGACAATCCTATGACGGCACCACGCTGCCGCTGGCGCTCGGCTATCTCAGCATCGGCGTGGTCGCGCTGGGGTTGATCCTGTGGATCGAGGGCGGTCGGCTGTTTCAGGCGCGGGCGGGGGCGTGACCGCGCCCCGTCTCGACGTGCGTGGCCTCGGCAAGAGCGTGCCCGGCCCGCGCCGGCTGTTCGCCGGGCTCGATCTGGCGGTGCGCGGCGGCGAACTGGTCGCGATCCTCGGTGAATCGGGGGTCGGCAAGTCGACCTTGCTCAACATGCTCGCCGGTCTCGACGAGGCCGACGAAGGCACGGTCACAATCGAGGGCATCACGCTCGGCCCGCTCGACGAGGCGGCGCGGACGCGGTTGCGGCGTGAGCGGATCGGCTTCGTCTTCCAGGCCTTCCACATCCTGCCGTATCTCACGCTGGCGCAGAACGTCGCGCTGCCGCTCGCGCTCGTGTCGTCCGACTCGCGCGCCGCGCAGGCGCGTGCCGAGGCGATGCTCGACTCGGTCGGGCTTGGCGGGCGCGGCGGCGATTATGCGCGCGATCTGTCGGGCGGCGAGTTGCAGCGCGTCGCGATCGCCCGCGCGCTCGTCCACGCGCCGGCGCTGATCCTCGCCGACGAACCAACGGGCAATCTCGATCCCGAAACCGCCGCGCGCGTGCTGGCGCTGTTCGGCGGCGCGGTGCGCGAGCGTGGCGCGGCGGGCGTGATCGTCACCCATTCGGATGCGACCGCCGCCATCGCCGACCGCGTCCTGACGCTCACCGCGCAGGGGCTCGTGGAACGCCGTGGCGGCTGAGCCTGACCTGTGGTCCGGGCGGCTCGCGCTCGGCTGGCTGATCGGCGGCGAATGGCGCTTCCACCCCGGTCGCTTCGTGCTGACGGCGGTGGCGATCGCGGTCGGGGTGGCGCTGGGCTTCGCGGTGCATCTCATCAACGGCTCGGCGCTCGCCTCGTTCGACGGCGCGGTGCGCGGCGTGGGCGGAGGCGCGGAACTGTCGGTACGCGCGGCCAGCCCGCTCGGCTTCGATGAAGCGCTGTATCCGCGCGTCGCGCGTGCGGCCGGGGTGCGCGATGTCAGCCCGGTGGTCAAGCTCGACGCCCGCATCGGCACCGCGCGGCTGACGCTGCTCGGCCTCGACGTGATCCGCGCCGCTGCCGTCACGCCGGCGCTGGTCGGGATCGCGCCCGAACGCGGCAACGATGCGATGTTCGCTGAGGACGCGGTCTTCCTGTCGCGCGCGGCGCTTGCACAGACCGGGGCAAAGATCGGCGCGCGCATGGCTGTCACCGCCAACGGGCGAACCGTGCCGCTGCGCGTCGCGGGCACGCTCCCCGGCGCTGGCGAGGCCGCTGCACTTGGGGTGATCGACATCGCTGCCGCGCAGTGGCGCTTTGGCAGGCTCGGCATGCTCGACCGGATCGATCTTGCGGTGTCCGATCGGGCCGCCGCCGAGTCCGCATTGCGCGGCCTGCCTGGCGCGACTCTGTCGGCGGCGGAGGCGCAGAACGCACAGGGGGATGCGCTGTCGCGTGCCTATCGCGTCAACCTCGACATGCTCGCGTTGGTCGCGCTGCTCACCGGTGGGTTCCTGGTCTATTCGGCGCAGTCGCTGTCGGTGGCGCGGCGGCAGCGCGCGTTCGCGCTGCTGCGCACGCTCGGCATGCCGCGCGGCGGGGTGGTGGCGGCGGTTGCTGTCGAAGGGCTGGCGATCGGCGTGGTCGGCGCGGGCGCGGGACTTGTGACGGGCTATGTGATGGCCTGGGCGGCGTTGCGCTGGTTCGGCGGCGATCTCGGCGCGGGCTATTTCGGCGGCGGCGTGGTGCGGCTCGCGTTCCAGCCCGGCGCGGCGCTCGGGTTCTTCGCGCTCGGGCTGGCCGCGGCGGCGCTGGGCAGCGCGATCCCCGCGCGGCTGGCGGCACGCGCCGCACCCGCCGCCGCGCTGAAAAACGCCGGCGACGTGCTCGATCCGCGCGCGCGGGTGGCATGGTGGCCGGCGGCGGTGTTGCTCGTTGTCGGCGGCGCGGTCGCGCTGCTCCCGCCGGTCGGCGGGCTGCCGCTGTTCGGCTTCGCGGGAATGGCGCTGCTGCTTGCCGGCGGCGTCGCGGGCGTGCCGTGGTTCGCGCGCGTGCTGCTCACCCCGCTCGCGCGGCGCAGCGGCGGGGCGGTGCCGCGCCGGCTCGCGATCCGCCACCTCCACGGCGCGCCGAACGATGCCGCGACCGCCTTGTGCGGAATCGTCGCCTCGACGGCGCTGATGATCGCGATGGCGACGATGATTACCAGCTTCCGCGGCGCGGTCGATGACTGGCTCGGGCAGGTACTCGGCGCGGACCTGTATCTGCGCACCAGCGCGGGCGCGGTGTTCGATCCGGCCACCCAGGCGCGGCTCTCCGCCACGCCCGGCGTCGCGCGCGCTGCGTTCAGCCGCCAACTGCCGCTGACGATCGTGCCCGACCGCCCGCCGATCACGCTGATCGCCCGCCCCGAGCGCGGCGCGCGCGACCCGCTGCTGGTGCTGATCGCCCCAGCCGTACCGCTCCCGACGGGTGCGCGGCCGGTGTGGGTGTCGGAGCCGGCGCAGCGGCTCTACGGCTGGAGCCCCGGCGATAGCCTCACGCTGCCGATCGGCGCTGGCGCGCGCTTCACCGTCGCGGGCGTGTGGCGTGATTATGGTCGGCAGACCGGCGCGGTGCTGGTCGATGCGCAAGACTATCAGCGCCTCACCGGCGATACCGGCCGCGACGAACTCGCGGCGATGCTGCGCCCCGGTGCTGACACGGGGGCCGTCACCGCCGCGATCCAGGCGCGGCTTCCGGCCGATCTGCGCGATCAGGTCGAGATCACCCGGCCCGCCACGCTGCGCCGCTTCGCGCTGACGTTGTTCGATCGCAGCTTCGCCGTCACCTATCTGCTGGAGGCGATCGCAATCCTGGTCGGTCTCGCCGGGGTCGCCGCGACCATCTCGGCGCAGACGATGGCGCGCGAGCGCGAGTTCGGCATGCTCCGCCATCTCGGCCTCACCCGCCGCCAGCTCACAGCGATGCTCGCCACCGAAGGCGCCTTGGTCGGGCTGACCGGCGCGCTCGCCGGCATCGCGCTCGGGCTGGTGTTGGCGCAGGTGCTGATCCACGTCATCAACCCGCAGTCGTTCAACTTCACGATGAGCACGCGAATTCCGTTCGGCACGCTCGCGGCGGTGGCGGCGGCGCTGTCGGGCGCGGCGGCGGCGACCGCGATCCTCGCCGGCCGCCGCGCGACCGCACGCGGCGCGGTGCAATCGGTTCGGGAGGATTGGTGATGCTGCGTTGGATAGCGGGCCTCGCGCTCGCCGCTGCCGCGCCGGCGGCGACGCCCTATCCAGTGGTCAGGCCCGGCATCGTGCTGCGCTTCCCGCAGGATCACGGCGCACACCCGGCGTTCCGCACCGAATGGTGGTATGTCACCGGCTGGCTGCGCACCGCGCGCGGCGATGATCTCGGCTTTCAGGTGACGTTCTTCCGCACCCGCCCACAGACCGACCCGCGCAACCCGAGCCGTTTCGCGCCAACGCAGGTTCTGTTCGCGCATGCCGCGCTGTCAGACGCCAAGACCGGCCGCCTGCTCCACGGCGAGCGCGCCGCGCGCGCTGGCTTCGGGCTGGCGCAGGCGCGCGAAGGCGACGGCGATGTCGCGATCCGCGACTGGCGGATACGGCGGCTTCCCGACGGGCGCTGGGCGACGCAGGTCAACGCCGATGGCTTCGCGCTCACGTTGGCGCTCAGCCCAACCCAGCCGCCGCTGCCGCAAGGGCAGGGTGGCTACAGCCGCAAGGGGCCGCGCCCCGAAGAGGCGAGCTATTATTACTCGATCCCGCATTTGCGCGTCAGCGGCCGCGTTACGCGGGCAGGCACCGTCGAGCGGGTGACGGGCGAGGCGTGGCTCGATCGCGAATGGTCGTCGGACTATCTCGCCCCGCAAGCGCAGGGGTGGGACTGGACCGGGCTCAACTTCGATGACGGCAGCGCGCTGATGGCGTTTCGCATCCGTCGCAAGGGCGGCGGCACGCTCTGGGCGGGCGGGGCGCTGCGCCGCGCCGATGGCACGCGATCGGTGTTCGCGCCCGGCGATGTGTCATTCCGGCCGCTTGCGACCTGGCGCAGCCCGGCGACGGGGGCGACTTATCCGGTCGCGCAGCAGCTCAGCGTGCGCCTCGCCGACGGCATCCACCGCTGGCGCCTGCAGCCGTTGTTCGCGGCGCAGGAACTCGATACGCGCGGCAGCGGCATGCCGGTCTATTGGGAAGGCGCGGTGCGAACACAGGGCGGGCGCGGCTATCTCGAACTCACCGGCTACGACAAAGCGCTGGCGATGTGAGGGCAGGTCACCCCGTCATCAGCAGCCGATAGCCAACGCCGAGTTCGTTCGCCACCACCGATCCGACTGCGTCGGCAGGCTCGATCTTCTGGCGCAGATTGCGGATGACGATGCGCAGATATTCGATCTTGCGATCGTGATCGAGCGGCCAGGCGGCGGCGAGGATGCGCTGATGCGTCACCACCCGCCCCGGCGCTTCGGCGAGGCATGCAAGCACGTCATATTCCTTGCGAGTCAGATGCACCTCCTCGCCGGCGCGGCGGACGCGGCGGTGCTCGAAATCGATCTCCACATCGCCCGCGCGCAAAGTCTTTGGTTTGGCGCGATGCCCGGCGTGGCGCAGCGCGACACGCAGGCGTGCGAGCAATTCCTCGGTGTCGAACGGCTTGGTGACATAATCGTCGGCGCCGAGATCGAGCGCGGCGACCTTCTGGTCGGTCTCGTCGCGCGCCGAGACGACGAGGATCGTGGCCTCCCCCAGCTTGCGCAGCAGCGGCACCAGCGACAGCCCGTCGCGGTCGGGCAGGCCGAGATCGAGCAGGATCGCGGCCGGCGTGTAGCGCTCCGCCGCCTTGAGCGCCTCGCCGCCATTCGCCGCCTCGACCACCGCATAGCCCGCGCGTTCGAGCGTGTTGCGCAGCAGCCGGCGGATCGATTGCTCGTCGTCGATGACGAGGATGGTCGCGTCGCTCACAGGATCAAGTCTCCGTCGCTGTCGCGGACCAGCAGCGCCTTGGGGAAGATCAGCCGGAAGTCCGCCCCCGTCCCATCCTCGCGGTTGCCGGCGCGCACCGCCATGCCCATCGCCTCGGCGAACGCCTTGACGATGGCGAGGCCGAGGCCGGTGCCGCCGATCTGGCGGTCCGATCCCTCCAGCCGCCGGAAGGTCTCGAACACCTCGCTCTCGCGCCCTGGCGGTAGGCCCGGCCCCTGATCGAGCACCGACAGCGTCAGCGTGTCGTGGCGATGCACGCCGCGCACCGTGACCGGCGTACCCGGATCGGCATAGCGCCCGGCATTGTCGAGCAGGTTGAGCAGGCAATGGTGGAGCAATTGCGGATCGACTCGCACCAGCGGCAGGTTGGGGGGCACCTCAAGGACAATCGCATGTCCCTCCAATGCGCGGCGCGCGTCCTGCGCCGCACCCGCGACGGCATCGGACAGATCGACCGGTTCGAGCGCGAGCGTCAGCGCGCCGGCCTCGACGCGCGCCATGTCGAGCAGGTTGGCGACGAAGCGGTTGAGGCGCGCCGATTCGCTTTGCAGCGTCGCGATCAGCTCGGGCGTCGCGCCCTGATCGAGCTGCCCCGCCGCCGCCATCACCGCCGTCAGCGGCGTGCGCAGATCGTGGCTGACCGAGGAGAGCAGGGCGGCGCGCAGCCGGTCGCGCTCGCGCAGGCGATCGACGTCGCGCATCTCGGCCTCCAGCCGCAGCCGTTCGAGCAGCAGCGCCGCCTGGTCGATCAACCCGGTCAGCAGCGGCAGTTGGTCGGCACGGAGCGGTTCGGCGCTGTCGTCGCGGGCCATGCCGAGCACCGCCAGCGTGCGCTCGCCGGCGCGCATTGGGCGGAACAGCCATTCGGAGGCGGCGAGCGTGTCCGATCCGCGCCCGGCCGGCGTGCCGGCATCGAGCGCCCATTGCGCGGCGGCGAGTTCCATCGTCTCCAGCCGCACCTCGGTGTTGGCCGCCTGTAAGACCAGGCCGGTGCCGGTCGGCGCGGGGACGAGCAGCATCGTGCGGAAATCGAACAGCCGGCCGATCTCCTCGCAGATCGCGCGCGACAGCGCCTCGGCGTCGTTGATCGCGCCGAGCTGGCGCAGGAAGCCGGCGAGGGCGGCGTTGGCGCGCGCGCTCGCCGCCGCCAGATCGGCCTGCGCGCGCACGCGCGAGGTGAGCTGGCTGGTCGCCAGCGCGATGCCGAGCAGCACCAGCACCGAGACGACGTTCTCAGGGTTGTTGATCGTCAGCGTACCCGTCGGCGGCAGGAAGAAGAAGTTGTAGGCGAGCGACGAGAGCACGCCCGCGAATAGCCCCGTGCGCAGCCCGAAAAGGCTCGCCGCCGCCATCACCGGCAGCAGATAGAGCAGCGCGACATTGCCGAGGTTGAGAATGTGGAACAGCGCGTTGGCGATCGCGGTGACCCCGCCGACCATCAGCGCGGTCCACGCATAGCCGGCGCGGCTGCCCCAATGGCCGGGACGCAGCCGAAGCTTGCGTGGTCCCGCACCCTCGATCGGCAAGACATGCACCGCCACGCCGGGCGTCTCGCGCACCAGCCGGTCGACCACTGAGCCGTGGCGAAGCTCGAACCAGCGCGACCGCACCGACTTGCCGACGACGAGCTGAGTCGCGCGCGCGTTGGCGGAAAACGCCTTGAGTCCCTCGATCACCGACGCGGCCGGGACGGTCGCGGCGGCGGCGCCGAGTTGCGTGGCGAGGTTGAGCACCTTGGCGATCTGGCGATGCTCGTCGTCGCTGAAGCCTTGCGTGCGCGGCGTTTCGACATGCAGCGCGGTCCACGGCGCATGCAGCGCGTCGGCGATGCGCTTGCCGGCGCGGACCAGCCCCTCGGCGCCGGGCGCTTCGCTCACCGCGACGACGATTCGCTCGCTTCCCGCCCAGGTGCCGCCGACGCCGAGCGCGCGGACGTGATCGAGCATCTGCGCATCGACCGCCTGCGCCGCGCGCCGCAGCGCCAGTTCGCGCAGTGCCGACAGGTTCGATTTGGAAAAGAAGTGCGACAGCGCGCGCGTCGCCTCCTGCGGCAGATAGACCTTGCCGTCTTTCAACCGCTCGATCAGCTCGTCGGGCGGGATATCGACCACCTCGATCTCGGCGGTTTCGAGGATGCTGTCGGGCACCGTCTCGCGCACGCGCACGCGCGTGAACGAGGCGACGACATCGTTGAGGCTCTCGACATGCTGGATGTTAAGCGTCGAATAGACGTCGATCCCGGCATCGAGCAGCTCGACGACATCCTGATACCGTTTCGGATGGCGGCTGCCCGGCGCGTTGGTGTGCGCGAGTTCATCGACCAGCACGAGCCGGGGCGCGCGCGCGAGGATCGCGTCGATATCCATCTCGTACAGCGTGCCGCCGGCATGCGCGACCGCGCGGCGCGGCACGATCTCATAGCCGCGTGTAAGCTGTTCGGTCTCGATACGCCCGTGGGTTTCGACGACGCCGATCACGACATCGACCCCGGCCTTGGCGCGGGTGCGGCCGTCACTCAGCATCTCGAAAGTCTTGCCGACGCCGGGCGCCGCCCCGAGGAAGATCTTGAGCCGCCCCTTACCCTCCTGCGCCGCCTGGCGCAGAAGGGCATCCGGGGAAGGGCGGCCAGTCGCGTCGTTCAACGCGTGGACCCGAGACCATCAAGCGCGCGGTTGAGCGCGAGCACGTTGACATGCGGTTCGCCGACCACACCGAGCAGCGGCTGTTCGACATGATCCATCACGAGCGCACGCACCTTCTCGACCGGTAGGCCGCGCACCTTAGCGATACGCTGCGTCTGATACAAAGCCGCCTCGGGGCTGAGATCGGGATCAAGCCCCGAGGCGGAGGCCGTCACCAGATCGGCGGGGACGTTCATCCCTGGTGCGGAAGGTTTGGCGGCGGCGACATCGGCGCGCACGCGGTCGGCGAGCGCCTGCGAGGTCGGGCCGTAGTTCGAGCCGGACGAGGCGAGGCCGTCATAGCCTTTGCCCGCCGCCGAAGGGCGTGTCTTGAAATAGCGGTCGCCGGTGAAGGCCTGACCGATCACGGTCGAGCCGATCACCTTGCCGCCTTGCGAGATCAGGCTTCCATTGGCCTGGCTCGGGAAGATCGTCTGGCCGATGCCGGTCAGCGCGAGCGGATAGGCGATCCCGAGCAGCAGCGCGAACAGCAGGGTCATGACGAGCGCGGGACGAAGCGCGGAAGAGATATCGTTGCCCATGAGAAGTTCCTCAGGCGAGACCGAGGCCGGTGACGGCCAGGTCGATGATCTTGATGCCGATGAACGGAGCGACGAGGCCGCCCAGACCATAGACGGCGAGGTTGCGGGCGAGCAGCGGGCCGGCCCCCATCGGCTTGTACGCCACGCCCTTCAGCGCGAGCGGCACCAGCAGCGGGATGATCAGCGCGTTGAAGATGATCGCCGACAGGATCGCCGATTGCGGGGTGCCGAGGCCCATCACGTTGAGCACCGCGAGGCCCGGATAGAGCACCACGAACATCGCCGGGATGATCGCGAAATATTTGGCGACATCGTTGGCGACCGAGAAGGTGGTCAGCGCGCCGCGCGTCATCAGCAACTGCTTGCCGAGGCCCACCACCTCGATCAGCTTGGTCGGATCGCTGTCGAGATCGACCATGTTGCCGGCCTCGCGCGCGGCTTGCGTGCCGGTGTTCATCGCGACACCCACGTCGGCCTGCGCGAGCGCGGGCGCGTCGTTGGTGCCGTCGCCGCACATCGCGACGAGCCGGCCGCCCTGCTGCTCCTTGCGGATCAGCGCGAGCTTGTCCTCGGGGGTGGCTTGCGCGAGGAAATCGTCGACCCCCGCCTCGGCGGCGATCGCGGCGGCGGTGAGCGGGTTGTCGCCGGTGATCATCACCGTGCGGATACCCATCTGGCGAAGCTCGCCGAAGCGTTCGCGGATGCCGGCCTTGACGACATCCTTGAGGAAGATCGCGCCGAGCAGCCGTCCGTCCTGCGCGACCGCTAGCGGCGTGCCGCCGGCGCGCGCGATCTCGTCGGTGATGCGGCGCAGTTCGGTCGCGGCGGCGGTCTCGCCCGCACCCGGATTGGCGCGCAGGATCGAATCGACCGCGCCCTTCTGGATCAGCGAGCCGTTCATCTGGACGCCCGAAATGCGCGTCTGCGCGGTGAACGGGATCACCTCGGCCCCGGCGGGCAGAGTATGGGTGGTGACGCCGAATGCCTCGCGCGCCAGCACCACGATCGAGCGACCTTCGGGGGTCTCGTCGGCAAGGCTGGCGAGCAGCGCCGCCTCGGCGAGATCGGTCTGGCTCGCACCGCCGACCGCGCGGAACTCGGACGCCTGCCGGTCGCCGACGGTGATCGTGCCGGTCTTGTCGAGCAGCAGCACGTCGATATCGCCCGCCGCCTCGACCGCGCGGCCCGATTTGGCGAGCACGTTGAAGCGTACCAGCCGGTCCATGCCGGCGATGCCGATCGCCGAGAGCAGCGCCGCGATCGTCGTCGGGATGAGGGTGATGAGCAACGCCGCGAGGATCGCGACCGGAATCCCGCCGCCGGCATAGCTGGCGAAGCCCGGAATGGTGGCGACCGCGATCAGGAAGATGATCGTCAACCCGACCAGCAGGATCGTCAGCGCGATTTCATTGGGCGTCTTCTGGCGCTCGGCGCCTTCGACCAACGCGATCATGCGGTCGAGGAAGCCTTGCCCCGGATTGACCGTAACCCGCACCGCGATCCGGTCCGAGATGACGCGCGTGCCGGCGGTGACGGCGGAACGGTCGCCGCCCGCCTCTCGGATCACCGGCGCGCTTTCGCCGGTGATCGCCGCTTCGTTGACCGAGGCGACGCCCTCGACGACCTCACCGTCGGAAGGGATCAACTCGCCGGTTTCGACGAGGACGAGATCGCCGATGCGCAGCGCGCTGGCGGGCACGTCCTCGACGCTTGCGCCCTTGACGCGGCGGGCGGTGAGTTCCGCCTTGGTCGCGCGCAGCGACGCGGCCTGCGCCTTGCCGCGCCCCTCGGCGAGCGCCTCCGCGAAGGTGCCGAACAGCACCGTCAGCCACAGCCAGATCACGAGCTGGAGCTTGAAGCCGACACCGAGCGCGTCATGCCCGACGACGAGCAGGATGGTCAGCAGCGTGGCGACGATCGCGGTGGTGAACATCACCGGATTGCGGACGAGCTCTTTGGGATTAAGCTTGCGGAACGCGTCGCCGATCGCGGGCGCGATCAGGTCGGCGGTGAACAGAGATTTGGCAGGTGTGCGTGCCATGATGGCGGCCCCCGATCAGAAAGTTTTGCCGGCGATCATCGCGAGATGATCGGCGATGGGACCGAGCGCGAGGCTCGGCAGGAAGGTCAGCCCGCCCAGGATCAGGATGATGCCGACGAGCAGCCCCACCCACAGCGCGCCGGTGGTCGGGAACGACCCAGCCGATGCGGGCGTGTATTTCTTGGCGGCGAGGCTGCCGGCGATGGCGAGCATCGGCACGATCACGAAGAACCGCCCCAGCCACATCGCGATGCCGAGCATGGCGTTGTAATAGGGCGTGTTCGCGCTGATCCCGGCGAAGGCCGAGCCGTTGTTGCCGACGGCGCTGGTGAAGGCGTAGAGAATTTCGCCGAAGCCATGCGGCCCCTTGTTGAGCGGACCGGCGAGGCCGTCCGCGACCACCGACGAGATCGCGGTCATCCCGAGGATGACGAGCGGCAGGATCGCGATCGCCAGCACCGCCAGCTTCACTTCGCGCGCCTCGATCTTCTTGCCGACATATTCGGGCGTGCGGCCGACCATCAGCCCGGCGACGAACACCGCGAGGATCGCGAACAGCAGGAAGCCGTAGATGCCCGCGCCAACGCCGCCGACGACGACCTCACCCAACTGGATGTTGAACAGCGGGATCATCCCGCCGAGCGCGGTGAAGCTGTCATGCATCGCATTGACCGCGCCGCACGATGCCGCCGTGGTGACGACCGAGAACAGCGCCGAGGCGACGATGCCGAAGCGTACCTCCTTGCCCTCCATATTGCCCCCGACGACGCCGAGGTGATGGAGCACCGGATTGCCGGCCGCTTCCTGCCAATAGGTGACGGTGACGCCGGCGAGGAACAGGATCACCATCGCCGACAGGATCGCCCAGCCTTGCTTGGTGTTGCCGACCGCCTTGCCGAACGTCCAGGTCAGCCCGAAGCCGATCACGAAGATCGACAGCATCTGGACGAGGTTGGTGAGCGCGCTCGGGTTCTCGAACGGGTGCGCGCTGTTGGCGTTGAAGAAGCCGCCGCCGTTGGTGCCGAGCATCTTGATCGCTTCCTGGCTGGCGACGGGGCCGAGCGCGAGCGTCTGCTTGGCGCCTTCGAGCGTCGCCACGTCGACCGACCCGGCGAGCGTCTGCGGCACGCCGCTGGCGATCAGGAACAGCGCATAGACGATCGAGATCGGCAGCAGCAGATAGAGCGTGACGCGCGTGCAATCCGCCCAGAAGTTGCCGACGGTCTTGGCCTCACGCCGCGCGAACCCGCGAAACAGCGCGAAGGCGAGCGCGATGCCGGTCGCCGCCGACAGGAAATTGTGGATCGTCAGCCCGAGCATCTGCGAGAGGTTCGACATGGTCGATTCGCCCGCATAGCTCTGCCAGTTGGTGTTGGTGGTGAAGCTGATCGCGGTGTTGGCGGCGAGATGCTGGCTGGTGCCGGCGAAGCCGAGCGGGTTGCCCGGAAGCACGCCCTGCAACCGCAGGATCGCATAGGTGAATACCATCAGCGCCGCGTTGAACAGCAGCATGTGAACGGCGTAGCGCCGCCAGCCCTGTTCCTGCGTCGGGTCGACCCCGGCGAGCCGGTAGAAACCGCGTTCGACGGGACCGAGCACGGCATGGAGCGGGGTGCGCCGCCCTTCGTAGAGCGCGTGCAGCCACAGCCCCATCGGTTTGGTGAGCGCAAGCAGGATGCCGACGAACGCGGCGATGAGAATCCAGCCCTGGATGGTCATGGATGCGCTCCCTTCAGAAGCGTTCGGGCCGGACGAGCACGGCCACGAGATAGATGAGGAGGCCGACGGTGGTCAGCGCGGCGAGCCAGAGGTCGAGCGTCATCGCTGCCTCACGCATTGTCGCAGAGGCGGACATAGGCGAGCGTTGCCGCCACCAGCCCGGCCAGCGCTGCGATCCAGAGCAGATCCTGCATGGGAGATTCCTTTCGAGATGCGAAGGCGCGCATCGCGAAGCACGGCCCCACGCCGCGCATCGCGCGCGCGCAAGGGTTCAGGCGGAACGCGCCGCCGGGCGGGTGCAAGCGGGATTGGCGGCAGCGGCGTGGGCCGGCCGTACAGAGACTCGTGTCATGATCGTCCTCGATCACGATGCGACGCGTCCGACACCGGCCACGACCCTCGTGAGGACGCCTAATTAGGCCTCATGCGCATAGGGATTCGAGATCGATTCCCGGTCGGGCACATAGGTTTTGCATAGTATTTGTGTGGCTGTGGTTGCCCGTTCGCCCCGCGCGAAAGTGTCTCGACTTCGCTCGACACGAACGGGCGGCGGGGGTGCGCCGCATCCATCATTTGGTGCTGAGCGCAGCCGAAGCGCGTGTTACCAACGCAGCGCGCGGCACGCACTTCGACTACGCTCAGTGCGAACGGATTGGAGGTACAAGGCCCTGAATCACCGTTCGTCCCGAGCGAAGTCGAGGGAGGTGCCCGGAGGACAGGGTGCCTCGACACGAACGGGTGTTTACCTCGGTAAGCGCTTCAAGGGGCGGCGCGCCGCCGCCCCGCCGCAAAGGTCACTCCGCCGCCACCCCGGCACGCGAGAACATGTCCCCGTCGCGCTCGCCGGCATCCTCGTTGGCGGCCGGACCGGCCTTGGCCTTCTGGCGCGTGTCGAACGAATCCCACACCTCGTTCCAGTTGCCGCGCGTCGCCGCCTTCGAATATTCGGTCGCGCGCTGTTCGAAGAAATTGGCGTGCTCGACCCCGTTGAGCAGCGGCGCGAGCCAGGGCAGGGGATGTTCGTCGATCATGTAGATCGGCTTCATCCCGAGCTGCCCAAGCCGCCAGTCGGCGATGTAGCGGATGTACTTCTTGATCTCCTTGGGGGTCATGCCGTTGACCGGCCCCATCTCGAACGCGAGATCGATGAAGTTATCCTCGAGATGCACCGTCGTCTGGCACATGTCGCGAATGTCCGACTTGACCGACTTTGTGAAACAGTCGCGCTCGCGCACGAAGGTGTGGAACAGCTTGACGATGCCCTCGCAATGCAGGCTCTCGTCGCGGATCGACCAGGTGACGATCTGCCCCATGCCCTTCATCTTGTTGAAGCGCGGGAAGTTCATCAGCATCGCGAAGCTCGCGAAGAGCTGAAGCCCCTCGGTGAAGCCACCGAACATCGCCAGCGTCTTGGCGATATCCTCGTCGCTTTGAACGCCGAAGGTCTGCAGATAATCGTGCTTGTCCTTCATCTCGCTATATTCGAGGAAGGCGCCATATTCGCTCTCGGGCATGCCGATCGTGTCGAGCAGATGGCTGTACGCGGCGATATGCACCGTCTCCATGTTGGAGAAGGCGGCGAGCATCATCTTGATCTCGGTCGGCTTGAAGATGCGGCCGTATTTCTCGTGGTAGCAATCCTGCACCTCGACATCGGCCTGGGTGAAGAAGCGGAAGATCTGCGTGAGCAGGTTGCGCTCGTGATCGCTGAGCTTCTGCGCCCAGTCGCGGCAATCCTCGCCGAGCGGCACTTCCTCCGGCATCCAGTGGATCTGCTGCTGACGCTTCCAGAACTCGAACGCCCAGGGGTATTCGAATGGTTTGTACTGCTTGCGGGCTTCGAGGAGGGACATGGGGTACGCCTTTCGGTCTTAAATCTGGGAATGGGAAGAAACTGTCGCGGGGCCGCTCACGCCGTCACCCACGCCATCGTCGCGAAACCGGCGAGGAACAGCGCCGCCGCCGCCAGCATCGCGCCGCCGATGCGCAGGCGGTAGGTCGCGGCCGCGTCCGCCACCCGCCCCGAGCGAGCGACCAGCGCCACGCCGCACACGAACGCGCCGCCCGCGCACGCGTCGATCGCGATCAGCGCGCGCGGCATCACCGTCGCACCACCCGCGTGACATAGACGGTACGCGTGCGGTGCGAGCCGACGCCAAGAAACACGATGCCGATGAAATAGCCGAAATCATACCAGCCGCCCTGGTTGGGCACGGCATAGACCGCCACGCCCTGCACGAACAGCGACAGCACCCACGCCACCGGGAAGATGAAGCCGTGCCACACGCCCAGCAGGAAGCCCGGCGTATCGGGCGTGTGCTGCACCGAACTCGCGACGCGGTGCGCGCAGGCGGCGAGCGCGAGGCTCATCCCGAGCAGCAGAATCACGCGGTACTTCATCTTACGCCCTCGCCTGCATCGTTTCGCTCGCGTATGCGTTCAGCCCCGGCAACCATAACGCAGGAGCATTGCACATGGCCGACAAGAGCGCGATCAAAGAACATATGGAAGTCATCGGCGCCGACGGCGTCCATGTCGGGACCGTCGATCATCTCGATGGCGACCGCATCAAGCTGACCAAGAAGGACAGCGGGGAAGGCAGCCACGAAGGGCACCATCATTACATCTCGCTCGGCCTCGTCGCCGATGTCGAAGGCGACAAGGTCCGCCTCAGCGCCAACGCCGACGTCGCGGTGACGTTCGAAGAGGAAGAATAAGCTCACTCCCCCTCTCCCATCGGGAGAGGGGCAAGCGGCGCAGCCGCGCGGGGTGAGGGCGTGTGCGCTAAGAGTGTCGCGTCGCCCTCACCCTTCCGCCGCTGCGCGGCTCCTTCCCTCTCCCGCTGGGAGAGGGATTTTGCGATTCTCGCAATTACCCCGTCGAGATTTTGCAGCACATCGTTGTTCCAGAACCGCAGGACTCGATAGCCTTCGCTCTCCAAAAAGCTTGAGCGGATCGCGTCATAATCTGTCGCCGCTGCGTGCTGGCCGCCATCGATTTCGATGACGAGTCTTGCCGAGAAACACAGGACGTCAGCAAAGTATTGGCCGACTGGGACTTGCCGCCGCCATTTTAGCCCCGGGAAGCTTTCGCGCAGCGCACGCCATAGCGCTTTTTCCGCCTCGGTGGCGTTGCGACGCAAATCGCGCGCGTGTGTTACCGTGCCGCCGGGTTGGTTCCGATACGTGCGCATTCGCCCTCACCCTTCCGCCGCTGCGCGGCTCCCTCCCTCTCCCGGAGGGAGAGGGAAAGAACCCCTCTCCCTCCGGGAGAGGGAGGGGCCCATGCGCAGCATGGGAGGGTGAGGGCGACTTACCTCAACCACCTCACTGGCACGCCAGACATTCGTCATAGTCCGTGCTCTCGCCGAGCTCGAACTTGGGCGCGTCGATGGTGTTGTCGGCTTCGACCCCGCCCGCGAAACCGGCGCGCTGCACCGATTTCGAGCGCAGGTAATAGAGCGACTTGATGCCCAGTTCCCACGCGCGGAAGTGCAGCATCAGCAGATCCCATTTCTCGACATCGGCGGGGATGAACAGGTTGAGCGAGGTCGACTGGTCGATATACGGCGTGCGATCGGCCTGAAGCTCGATCAGCCAGCGCTGGTCGATCTCGAAGCTGGTCTTGTAGCAATCCTTCTCCTCGGGCGTGAGGAAGTCGAGATGCTGCACCGAACCACCGCGCTCGAGGATCGAATTCCACACCGCTTCCGAGTTCTTCGATTTATCGATCAGCAGCTTCTCGAGATACGGGTTGCGCACCGAGAAGCTGCCCGACAGCGTCTTGTGCGTATAGACGTTCGCCGGGATCGGCTCGATGCACGCGCTGGTGCCGCCGCAGATGATCGAGATCGACGCGGTCGGTGCGATCGCCATCTTGCACGAGAAACGCTCCATCACGCCGCGATCGGCCGCGTCGGGGCAGGGACCGCGCTCGACCGCGAGATGCATCGAGGCTTCGTCGACCTGCGCCTTGATGTGCTTGAACATGCGCAGGTTCCAGGACTTCGCCATCGCGCCTTCGAAGGCGAGCCCGCGCGCCTGCAGGAACGAGTGGAAGCCCATCACGCCGAGCCCGACCGAGCGCTCGCGCATCGCCGAATAGGCGGCGCGCTCCATGCCCGGCTCGGCGCGGTCGATATAGTCCTGAAGCACGTTGTCGAGGAAGCGCATCACGTCCTCGATGAAGCCCTTCGCGTCCTTCCACTGGTCCCAGGTCTCGAGGTTGAGCGAGGACAGGCAGCACACCGCGGTGCGATCGTTGCCGAGATGGTCCTTGCCGGTCGGCAGCGTGATCTCGCTGCACAGGTTCGAGGTCGAGACCTTGAGGCCGAGCTCGCGGTGGTGCTTCGGCATGTTCTTGTTCACATGGTCGGCGAAGACGATGTACGGCTCGCCCGTCGCCAGCCGGGTCTCGACCAGCTTCTGGAACAGCGCGCGCGCATCGACCGTGCTGCGCACCGATCCGTCCTTGGGGCTGACCAGCGCCCATTCCTTGCCGTCGCGCACCGCTTCCATGAAGGCATCGGGGATCAGCACACCGTGGTGCAGGTTGAGCGCCTTGCGGTTGAAATCGCCCGAGGGCTTGCGGATTTCGAGGAACTCCTCGATCTCGGGATGCGAGATGTCGAGATAGCAGGCCGCCGAGCCGCGCCGCAGCGAGCCCTGGCTGATCGCCAGCGTCAGCGAATCCATCACGCGCACGAACGGGATGATGCCGCTGGTCTTGCCGTTGAGGCCGACCGGCTCGCCGATGCCGCGCACATTGCCCCAATAGGTGCCGATCCCGCCGCCGCGCGAGGCGAGCCAGACGTTCTCGTTCCAGGTATCGACGATACCGTTGAGGCTGTCGGGCACCGAATTGAGGAAGCACGAGATCGGCAAGCCTCGCCCGGTGCCGCCGTTCGACAGCACCGGCGTCGCCGGCATGAACCACAGTTGCGAGATGTAATCGTACAGCCGCTGCGCGTGGCCGACGTCGTCGGCATAGGCCGAGGCGACGCGCACGAACAGATCCTGGAAGCGCTCGCCGGGCAGCAGATAGCGATCGGTCAGCGTCTCCTTGCCGAAATCGGTAAGGAGCGCGTCGCGCGAATGATCGACTTCGACCGGATAGAGCTGCGGGCGCACCGCCTTCGAATCGCCGCGCTCGGCGAGCTTGCGGTTGGCGCCGCCGGCCTCGACTTTCGTCGCTTCGATCGTGTCGGTCGCCATCTCTACGCTCACTTCCTGGGTGTCCCTGAAATCCATCGGTATCGCCCCTGTCCAAACCATCTCTATAGGCGGACCGTGTTCCCGGTCCGTTCGAATCGGGGGCAGTCCCCGATGCTATCACTGCGGGCGCTCGCCCGTGAGAACAAAATAAGGCCGCGCCTATGCAAAACGCACCGGGCAACCGCTCTATCATATGGGGTTCGCCACCCCGTTCTACCAGTTCTTGGGTTCGCCCCCGAACCTTACCCCTACAGATTGTGCCGGATCGCGCGCGATCGCAAGACCGTAAATGACAGATCAGGGACTCGGTTCGTCGCTATTTTGATTCGGTTCATGGCATCGCGGGAAGCGTGCCACGCCGCGACGCGTGGACTTCCGCCACCTCCGCGAAACGCAAGGGAACGAACCGGGAATCCACAGATTTCTTTGCGCGCTGCCGGCCACCCGATCCGGTATGTGCCGGGCGCTTAGCGCCAACAGGTGCGGCGATGCTCGCGCGCGCCTTCGGGACGGGAAATAGGCTATCCCGCCTTGCGCACCGGCAAGGCGGGGCGGGCGAGCCGCGCCATGTTGAAGGGGCTTTCGAATTCCAGCCCGGCGCGGCCATCGATCGCCCAGCGCAGCTTGGCGGGGAACATCTCATCCTCGACCAGTTCGATCATCACGTCCACGTCGGTCGCCTCGCCGTCGATCGCGATGCCGTCGATCATCGCCCCGCCCGGCGACAGGTTGCGGATGCGGATCTCGCCCGCGGCATCGCCCGCGCGGATGCGCGCGGTGCGGATCATCGTGTGGCGCGGCGGGCGGCTCCTGGCAGGGGCCGAGGCGAGCGGCATGCCGCCCTGCGCGGCGAGCTGCGCCGGCACCTCGCCCGCGCGCGCGGCCTTGCCATAGGCCCAGCCCTGGATGTGGCTGCATCCGAGCGCGCGGATCAGCGCGATCTCGTCCTGCGTCTCGACGCCCTCGGCGGTCGTCTCCATGTCGAGCGCGTCGGCGAGCGTGACGATCGCGCGGATGATCGCCGCGTTGCGGTTGCCGGGGATCGCGGCGCCGCGCACGAAGCCCTGGTCGATCTTGATCTTGTCGAACGGCGCCTTCTTCAGATAGCCGAGCGAGGAATAGCCGGTGCCGAAGTCGTCGAGCGCGAGCCGCACGCCGATCGCCTTGAGCGTCTTGAACATCTGCTCGGACTGCGCCGTTTCGTCGAGGAACACGCCCTCGGTGATCTCCAGTTCGAGCCGCCCCGGCACGATGCCCGAGCGCGCCAGCGCCGAGGTGACGATCGTCGGCAGCGCCGGATTGGCGAACTGGATCGGCGAGACGTTGACCGCGACGCGGATGTCGTCCGGCCATGTCGCCGCCTCGATGCAGGCGGTGCGCAGCACCCATTCGCCGATCGCCTCGATCAGGCCGCAATCCTCCGCGACCGGCACGAACTCGGCCGGGGAGACCGATCCGCGCGTCGGATGCTCCCAGCGCACCAGCGCCTCATAGCCGACGATCCGCCCGCTCGCGGTGCTCACCACCGGCTGATAGGCGACGTGCAATTGATCGGCGGCGAGCGCGTGGCGCAGATCGTCCTCGATCTGCTTGCGGCTGCGCGCGCCGTCGAGCATCGCCGGCTTGAAGAAACGGTGGACGCCGCGCCCGTCGCCCTTGGCGCCGTACAGCGCGAGATCGGCATTGCGCACCATCGTCTCGGCATCGTCGCCGTCCTCGGGCGCGATCGCGATGCCGATCGAACAGCCGATCGAGATCGAGGAGCCGTCGATCGAATAGGGCTGCGACAGCGCCTCGATGACGCCGCGCGCGACCGTGCCGAGCATGTCGTGCTCGGTCATCCCCGGCAGCACGACCTGGAACTCGTCGCCGCCCAGCCGCCCGACCAGCCCGCTGTCGCCGATCGCGCGCACCAGCCGCTGCGCGACCTGCTTGAGCAGCGCGTCGCCGGTCTGGTGGCCGAGCGTGTCGTTGACCGCCTTGAACCGGTCGAGATCGAGCAGGAACAGCGCGGTGCCGCGCCCGCCGCGCGCCTGCGACAGTGTCTGGTCGAGCCATTGCCGCATCCGCTGTCGGTTGGCGAGGCCGGTGAGGCTGTCGAACAAGGCGAGGCGGGCGATCTCGGCTTCGGCGCGGCGGCGCTCGGTGAGGTCGCTGCCGTTGCCGATGAAACCCTGGAACGTGCCGTCGGCATCGGTGATCGGCCGGCCCGACATCGACCACCAGCGCTCCAGTTTCCCCGGCACCGCGGGGCGCACCGAATAGTTGGAGAAGGCGGTGCGCGAGGCGAGATGGAAGGCGATCGTCCGTTCGGTCTCGGTCGCGTTGGTATCGACCCGGAACAGCGTGCGGATCGGCGCGCCGATCGCGGGCGTGTCGGCGGTGTCGAGTTCGGCGGCGACCTTGGCCGAGAGATAGGTGACGCGCCCCTCGCGGTCGGTCTGCCAGAACCAGCCGGTGCCCTGTTCCTCATATTCGCGCACCAGCCGCGCCGCGACTCCATCGACGAGCGGGTTGGCGAGCGCCGGGGCGCGCTGCGGCGCGCGCGCGGTGCAGAACAGCAGGACCGCGACCCCGCCCACCAGCATGAGCGCGAGCGGCACGGCGCGCGCGTCGCGGCTCGCCACCGCAGCCGCCGTCGTCACGGCGACACATAGACAAAGCGCGGCCGTGCGGAGGGGAGTGAGCGGTGGAATCATGCGGCGGACCTAGCCGCCGATCCTTGCCAATTGCTTGCCGGCATGCGCCGGATTACGGTGTTCACCTCCATAATGGTGGTAACCGCCACATTCACGCTCAGGCCGCCGCTCGGGCGCGGGACTTTCCCTCGGCGCGCGATGTGGTCTAGGTGCGGCCACCATTTCCTTCGAGCGAGCAGCCATGACCACCATCATCCGCGAAGCCGATCTGATCGAGAGCGTCGCCGACGCGCTCCAGTTCATCTCTTACTACCACCCGATGGACTATATCCGTGCGCTCGGTGACGCTTATGAGGCGGAGCAGGGGCCGGCGGCGAAGGACGCGATCGCGCAGATCCTCACCAATTCGCGGATGTGCGCGGAGGGGCATCGCCCGATCTGCCAGGATACCGGCATCGTCAACGTGTTCGTGAAGTGGGGCATGGACTGTCGCTTCGACGACACCAGCCGCTCGCTCCAGGAGATCGTCGATGAGGGCGTCCGGCTCGCCTATCTCAACCCCGAGAACAAGCTGCGCGCCTCGGTGCTCGCCGATCCCGCCTTCACCCGCCGCAACACCAAGGACAACACGCCGTGCGTGCTCCATGTCGAGATGGTGCCGGGCGCGCGCGTCTCGGTCGATGTCGCGGCCAAGGGCGGCGGCAGCGAGAACAAATCCAAGTTCAAGATGATGAACCCGAGCGATTCGATCGTCGACTGGGTGCTCGAGATGCTGCCGCAGATGGGCGCGGGCTGGTGCCCGCCCGGCATGCTCGGCATCGGCATCGGCGGCACCGCCGAACATTGCGTGCTGCTCGCCAAGCAGGCGCTGATGGAGCCGATCGACATGGGACCATTGAAGGCGCGTGGCCCTCGTAACGATATCGAGGCGCTGCGCATCGAGATCTTCGACAAGGTCAACGCGCTCGGCATCGGCGCGCAGGGGCTGGGCGGGCTCTCGACCATCCTCGACGTCAAGATCAAGGATGCGCCGTGCCATGCCGCCGGCAAGCCGGTCGCGATGATCCCCAACTGCGCCGCCACCCGCCACGCGCACTTCACGCTCGACGGCTCCGGCCCCGCCTTCCTCGAAACCCCCAAGCTCGATGAATGGCCCAAGGTCGATTGGAAGCCCGATTCCGCCGCGATCCGCGTCGATCTCGACACGCTCACGCCCGAGGACGTCAAGGGCTGGAAGCAGGGCGACCGCCTTCTCCTCAACGGCAAGATGCTCACCGGCCGCGATGCCGCGCACAAGCGGATCAAGGACATGCTCGATGCGGGCGAGCCGCTGCCGGTCGATTTCCGGGGGCGGGTGATCTATTATGTCGGTCCGGTCGATCCGGTCGGCGAGGAAGTGGTCGGCCCCGCCGGTCCGACCACCGCGACGCGGATGGACAAGTTCACCCGCATGATGCTCGACCAGGGCCTGCTCGCGATGGTCGGCAAGGCCGAGCGCGGCGCGGACGCGACCAAGGCGATCGCCGAGAAGGAGAGCGCCTATCTGATGGCGGTCGGCGGCGCGGCCTATCTCGTCGCACGCGCGATCAAGGGCTCGAAGGTGGTCGGCTTCGCCGATCTCGGCATGGAGGCGATCTACGAATTCGAGGTGCAGGACTTCCCGGTGACGGTCGCGGTCGATTCGTCGGGCGCGAACGTGCACCAGCTCGCGCCCCTCGTGTGGAAGGAGAAGATCGCGCGGGAGAAGCTGCTGGCGTGATACTGATGTGATATGTGCCCCCGCGAAGGCGGGGGCCCAGACTATGTTCCCGCCTTCGCGGGAACATATGGAGTAGGGCGATGCGAGAGAAAGCGGGCTTCGCCTACATCATGGCAAGTGGCCGTAACGGCACGATCTATGTCGGCGCGACAAGCAACTTGGCCGCCCGAGCCTATCAGCATCGCAACGGCCTGGTCGAAGGCTTCACCAAGAAATATGGCTGCAAGCTTCTGGTCTGGTACGAAGCGCATGACACGATTGAGGACGCCCGACAGCGCGAGCTTCGTCTGAAGAAATGGAATCGTTTGTGGAAACTCAGCGAGATCGAGAGGCTCAATCCCGACTGGACCGACCTCTACGAAGCGCTCGCCTAGCATCATGCTCCCCCGCTAGAGCGGGGGAGCAGCCTGGACTCCCGCCTTTCAGCCGCACGCCATGATCGCCTCCCCCATCTGGCTCCCCGTTACCCTTGTCGCGGGCGCGGTGCAGGCGTGGCGGACGGCGGTGCAGCGGCGGGTCGGCAGGTCGCTGTCGGTCAACGGCGCCGGGCTGGTGCGCTATCTCTACGGTCTGCCGTTCGCGCTCGTCATGCTCGCCGGCTATCACGCACTTGCCGCGCCCGGCGTCTGGCCCGCGCTCGGTGCGCAATTCTGGCCGTTCTGCCTCGCCGGGGCGATCGGGCAGATCGTCGCGACCAACCTGCTGCTGATGGCGTTCGGTGAGCGCAACTTCGTCGTCGGCACGGCCTATTCGAAGACCGAGGCGGTGCAGGCGGCGCTGTTCTCGGCGGTGCTGCTCCATGACCATTTGAGCGCGTTGAGCTGGGCCGGCATCGCGCTCGGCGTGGTCGGGGTGATGGTGCTGGCGACCGGCGGGCGGGCGATGGCGCCGATCGCGTTCGCGCGTGCGCTCGGCGAGCGGGCGGCGCTCTACGGTATCGCCTCGGGCACCGTGTTCGCGCTGGCGACGATCGCGATCCGCCGCACCACGTTCGAAGTCGCGACCGGCGATCACATCCTCGCCGCGCTCGTCACGCTCGCGGCGACCGTCGCCACCCAGACGATGTTGCAGGGCGGCTATGTGCTGCTGCGCGAACGTGGCGAGATGGCGCGCGTGCTGGCAAGCTGGCGGGTGTCCGGCCAGGTCGGTCTGCTCTCCTCGGTCGGTTCGGCGTGCTGGTTCACCGGCTTCGCCACCGCGCCGGTCGCGCTGGTGCGGATCGTCGGGCAGGTCGAGGTCGCCTTCACGATGGCGTTCGCGCATTTCTACCTTGGCGAGCGCATGGCGCGGAGCGAGGTCGCTGGGCTGTTGATCGTCGCGACCGGCGTGGTGCTCGCGCTCGCCGGCGCGCTGTGACGCACGCCGCCGCCTGACCTGCGCTATCCGGTGGGCGGGGCGACGGGCGCTCCGCGCGGGGTTGCGCCGCGCCGCACAATGGCTCAACGGCACGTCATGCGGTTTCTTCGTTTCCTGGTGGCGGCGATCCTGTGGATCGTCGTCTTGATCTGCCTTGCGATCACGGTTCTGCCCCGCTTCCTCGACGCGCGCTATTATCGCGGACCGGTGAGCGGGCATTTCGACGGCAGGCGCTTCGCCAATCCCGATGGTGACGACACGTTCGCGCCCGCCGCCCGCCCCGGCGGCAAGCCGGCGCCGGTGCCGGGCCTGGGCATGATGGTGCGCTTCCTCACCGGCAGCGACGGGCGCCCGGCGTGGCCCGATCACGTCGCCGTCCGCCGCGTCGCACCGCCGCCGCGCGTCAGCGGCGACGCGATGCTCGCCACCTGGGTCGGGCACGCCACCATGCTGGTGCAGACGCAGGGGCTGAACATTCTCACCGATCCGGTCTGGTCGCCGCGCGCCGGGCCGCTCGGGCTTGGCCCCAAGCGCGTCGCCGAACCGGGCGTGGCGTTCGACTCGCTGCCGAAGATCGACCTCGTCCTGGTCAGCCATGACCATTACGACCATCTGGACCTCGCCACGCTCAAACGGTTGTGGGATCGCGATCACCCCCGCATCGTCACCAGCCTGGGCAATGACAGCGTTATCGGCCAGGCGGGCGTCCCCGCGATCGCGCGCGACTGGGGCGGCCGCGTGCCGGTCAAGCCCGGCGTCGAGGTGATCGTGACGCGCAATCACCATTGGGGTAGCCGCTGGATGGCCGATCGCAACCGGGCATTGTGGTCCAGCTTCGTGGTGACGCTGCCCGGCGGCAATCTGTTCTTCGCGGGCGACACCGGCGCGGGCGATCTGCGCTGGGCGGACGAGGCGGCGGCCTATGGCCCGGTGCGGCTGGCGTTGATCCCGATCGGCGCGTTCCGCTTCTCCGCCGGGCAAATGGCGGCGGGCAGCCATATCGGGCCGATCGATGCGGTTGAGGTATATCGCCGGCTCGGCGCATCGAGCGCGATCGGCATCCACTGGGGCACTTTCCGCCTCTCCTACGAAGCCTATGACACGCCGCCGCGTCTGCTCGCGGCGGTCGAGCGCTGTCGCGGTTTGAGCGGCTTCGGCACGGTCGCGTTCGGCCGCCCGGTACCGATCGCGCCTTATGCGCCGCTGCTCGCGAAGCCTGTCTCGCCGGCCGCTACGGCAGCGTGCCTCGCCTCGCCGGCGGTGCGGAGCTTGCCGTGACGTTCGCCCGGTGATGGCCCGCTCTGGCCTGATGGCCATGCGGCACGGCGAATAGGACGAGCGCGCCGCCGCGAATGGCGACAGCGCGGGAGACTTACCAGTAGCGCCAGCCGCCGTGCCAGCGTTGACGACGATGCCAATAGCGCCGGCCGTCCCAATAGCCGCGACCGGCATAATAGCGATCGACCACCAGCGGCCCGCGCTCGACCACCACCGGGCCCCGCTCGACGATCACCGGCCCGCGGTTGGGGCGGCAATCGCCCCAGCGATTGCGATGCCCGCCGGGGCCGCAGCCGTCGCGCGCCTCGGCGCTCGATACCGACAGCATCGCGATCCCGATCGCCAGTGCGGCGGCAACACGTTTACGCATACACACCTCCTCCTTCGGAGGCGGTGGAACGCACATTCGGGCGCGGCGTTCCGCGCGGGACGGCGCGGGCGGGGCACGCTCCGCCGCGCGGGCATGGCGCCTTACGGCCTGATTTTCGGCGTCGCCCCGTTCTCGTCGCCACGGCATTCGCCCGTGCGCTTGGCGTCGATCGTGATCGTCATCTTCTGCGCGCCCGGGCCGCCTGGCGCCGCGCCGGCGCCGGGCGCCTCGGTGGTCGAACGCATGTCGAAATGATAGCTTTCGGGCGTGTAGCTGCCCGCCATCGTCGCCTTCATCGTGCCGACGGTTTCCTTGCAGACCATGGCCGCGTCGATCTTGCCGCCCGCCATCGTGAAATGGTCGTAGGTGCAGTGGCTGTCCTTCGCGCCGGTGAAGAAGCCGCGCTTGGCCTTGACGTCTTCGGGCGTGACGCAACTGGTGAAGCGATGCGGCTCGGTCATCCGCGCGCTCATCTGCTGCTGCACCTCAGGGGGCAGGCCGCTCATCTGCATGTCGTGCATCGTCATGCTGCCTTCCCACCGCCCCGGCTTGACGAGATCGGCGTCGCCGGTCGCCGCGGCCACCTTGGCTTGCACTTCGGCGGCCGTCGCGTTGGTCGCCTCCACGGTCGGGGTCTTGGCGGGGCCGCAGGCGGCGAGCGGCAGGGTCAGAACGGCGGCAAACACCAAACGCATGGAGTCATCCCTTTGATACGGTTTGTTTTGTGCGACCCGTTCCCGCTTTGTTGCGGCTGGGCGCGGTACAGCCCATATTGCCGGACATGGCAATCCAGATTCGCACGACCTTGGACGAGCCCGAAACCGGGCAGACCTTCATCCCGCACCGGCCCTCGCG
The DNA here is from genome assembly GCF_029167165.1 of Sphingomonas pollutisoli. Lineage (NCBI taxonomy): Bacteria > Pseudomonadati > Pseudomonadota > Alphaproteobacteria > Sphingomonadales > Sphingomonadaceae > Sphingomonas > Sphingomonas pollutisoli. Next base: position 573,645 of record NZ_JARFNJ010000002.1, on the reverse strand, counting down.
CCCGCCCAAGGCGGAAGGCGGGCGGCCGTTCAAGATCGTCTCGGACTATAGCCCCGCCGGCGACCAGCCCGCCGCGATCGCCGAACTCGTCGCGCAGACCGAGGCGGGTGAGCGCGACCAGGTGCTGCTCGGCGTGACCGGATCGGGCAAGACCTTCACGATGGCGAAGGTGATCGAGGCGGTGCAGCGCCCCGCGCTGATCCTCGCCCCCAACAAGATCCTCGCGGCGCAGCTCTACGGCGAGATGAAGTCGTTCTTCCCGGACAATGCGGTCGAATATTTCGTCAGCTATTACGATTATTATCAGCCCGAGGCGTACGTCGCGCGCTCGGACACCTATATCGAGAAGGAAAGCTCGACCAACGAGGCGATCGACCGGATGCGCCACTCGGCGACCCGCTCTTTGCTCGAACGCGACGACGTCATCATCGTCGCCTCGGTGTCGTGCCTGTACGGTATCGGCTCGGTCGAAACCTATTCGGCGATGATCTTCGATCTCAAGAAGGGCCAGAGCGTCGACCAGCGCGAGATCGTCCGCAAGCTCGTCGCGCTGCAATACAAGCGCAACGACGCCGCCTTCGCGCGCGGCAATTTCCGGGTAAAGGGCGATAATCTCGAGATTTTCCCGTCGCACTATGAGGATACCGCCTGGCGCATCTCCTTCTTCGGCGACGATATCGAGGAGATCACCGAGTTCGATCCGCTCACCGGCAAGAAGGTGGCTAATCTTGATTATGTTCGCATCTACGCGAACTCGCATTACGTCACGCCCGGCCCTACGCTCAAACAGGCGATGGAGGCGATCAAGCACGAACTCGCCGAGCGGCTCAAGGAACTGATCCCCGAGGGCAAGCTGCTCGAAGCGCAGCGGCTCGAACAGCGCACCAACTTCGATCTCGAAATGATCGCCGCGACCGGATCATGCGCCGGCATCGAGAATTACTCGCGCTTCCTGACCGGCCGCCTTCCGGGTGAGCCGCCGCCCACCTTGTTTGAATATCTGCCCGACAACGCGCTGCTGTTCGTCGATGAAAGCCACCAGACGGTCGGCCAGATCAACGGCATGTCGCGCGGCGACCACCGCCGCAAGCTGACGCTCGCCGAATATGGCTTCCGCCTGCCGAGCGCGATCGACAACCGGCCGCTACGCTTCAACGAATGGGACGCGATGCGCCCGCAGACCACCTATGTCTCGGCGACGCCGGGCGCTTGGGAAATGGAGCAGACCGGCGGCGTGTTCGTCGAACAGGTGATCCGCCCGACCGGGCTGATCGACCCGCCGGTCGAGATCAAGCCGGTCGAGGAGCAGGTGCAGGATTGCATCGTCGAGTGCCGCAAGACCGCGGAGCTCGGCTATCGCACGCTCGTCACCACGCTGACCAAGCGCATGGCCGAGGATTTGACAGAGTTCATGCACGAGGCTGGGCTCAAGGTCCGTTACATGCACTCGGACGTCGAGACGCTCGAGCGGATCGAACTCATCCGCGATCTGCGGCTCGGCGTGTACGATGTGTTGGTCGGCATCAATCTGCTGCGCGAGGGGCTCGACATCCCCGAATGCGGGCTGGTGTGCATCATGGACGCCGACAAGGAAGGCTTCCTGCGCTCCGAAACCTCGCTGATCCAGACGATCGGCCGCGCCGCGCGCAACGTCGACGGCCGCGTCATCCTCTACGCCGACCGGATGACCGGCAGCATGGAGCGCGCGCTCAACGAGACCAACCGCCGCCGCGAGAAGCAGCGCGCCTACAACGAAGAACACGGCATCACCCCGCTGACGATCCGCCGCAACATCGGCGACATCATCCAGGACGTGTCGCAGCGCGATCAGGTCACGGTCGAGATCGACGAGGACCGCCCGCACATGGTCGGCCACAACCTGCGCGCCTATATCGAGGAGCTCGAGAAGAAAATGCGCACCGCCGCCGCCGACCTCGAATTCGAGGAAGCCGGCCGCTTGCGCGACGAGATTCGCGTGCTCGAAGCGGAGGAGTTGGGGCTTCCCGGCGCCGAACGCCCGGTGGCGCCGGTGATGGGCCGCTCGAACGAGGGCAAGCCGGGAACGCGCAAGACGCGGTATGGCAAGAGCCAGAAGATGCGCGCCGGGCTGCCGGGGGCGAGCCGGCGGGGGCGGTAAACCACTGGTCGAACGGAGGCGCGGAGGATGTCCGGATCGAGGACTACCATCGCGGATGAGGACCGGCTGGACAATGTCCATCCCGGCGACATTCTGCGCCAGGATTTTCTGATCGGCAGCGAAATCCCCTTGGCGGAAGTCGCGCTGGGGGCGGGTATCGATGAGACGCGTCTCGCCGCGCTCGTCTCGTCGAAGCTCGATGTCGATGCCGCGATCGATCTGCGGCTGAGCGGCTATTTCGGTATTTCCGAAGGTGTGTTCCTCGCGCTGCAAAACGACTTCGATCTTGAGGAAGCCAAGCGCGCGCTTGACGGCGACCTCGACCGCATCGTCCCTCGCGCCGCCTAAGCGTCGCCCCGGCGCAGGCCCGGGCCGTTACGTAGTTTGGCGAGCCGAGTGCCCTATAACGCAGCGGCCCCGGCCTGCGCCGGGGCGACGCTTATTCTCCCCGCGGCTTCCACGTCACCACGCGCCACACATACACCACCGCCACCGCGGCCATGATCGCCGCGCTTGCCGGGCCGAACCAAGCCTCCAGCACGCGGAACCGCGCGCCGAGATACCAGCCCGCCCACGCCAGCAACGTGTTCCAGATCGCCGCCCCTGCCGTCGTCCACAGGCAGAACTTCCAGCGTTGCATGCGCGCCATCCCCGCCGGCAGCGAGACGATCGTGCGGAAGGCGGGCATGAAGCGGAACACGAACGCCACCCATTCGCCGTGGCGCTGGAAGAAGGCATGGAGCCGCTCGACATCGCGCCATTCGACCGTCAGCCAGCGGCCCCAGCGCGCCACCACGGGCCGCAGCGGCGCGACGCCGAAATGGCGGCCGAGCGCATACCAGGCGTAATTGCCCGCCGTCGTGCCGAGCGTGCCGGCGACGATCAGCGGCACCATCCCCATCTTGCCATGCGCGACGGCGATGCCGCCAAGCCCCATGATGACCTCGGACGGGATCGGCGGGAAGATGTTCTCCAGCGCCATCAGCAGGAAGATGCCGAGATAGCCGCTGCGGGCGATGAGTTGGACGATCAGGTCGGTCATGAGGGTTGAACGCCGTCCCTAGCCGCGCGGGTGCGAAAGGGAACCGGCTTGAACAATTTGTAACGCACGCGCCCCTCGTATATTGCGCGCGCACCCATGACCGACACCACCGCACCCGATACGCCGCGCGACTGGCGCGAAACCGTCTTCCTGCCGAAGACCGACTTCCCGATGAAGGCCGGCCTCGCCGCCAAGGAACCCGCGATCCTCGCGCGCTGGGAGAAGCTCGGCCTGTACGATCGGCTGCGCGAGCAGCGCGCCGGGCGCGAGCGCTTCATCCTGCACGACGGCCCGCCTTATGCGAATGGCGACATTCACATGGGCCATGCGATGAACAAGGTGCTCAAGGACATCATCGTCCGAAGCCAGTCGCTGATGGGCAAGGATGCGCCCTACGTGCCGGGCTGGGATTGCCACGGCCTGCCGATCGAATGGAAGGTCGAGGAAGCGTATCGCGCCAAGAAGCTCGACAAGGATCAGGTGCCGGTCGCGCAGTTCCGCGCCGAGTGCCGCGCCTATGCCGAGAAATGGGTCGCGGTGCAGCGCGAACAGTTCGAGCGGCTCGGCGTGATGGGCGACTGGGCCGATCCCTATCTGACGATGAAGTTCGAAGCGGAAGCGTCGATCGTCGGCGAGCTGCTCAAGTTCGCTGAGTCGGGGCAGCTCTATCGCGGCGCCAAGCCGGTGATGTGGTCCCCGGTCGAGAAGACCGCGCTCGCCGAGGCCGAGGTCGAGTACGAGGACGTGGTTTCGACTCAGATCGACGTCGCGTTCGAGATCGTCGAGGCGCCGAACGCGCCCGAACTGGTCGGCGCGCATGGTGTGATCTGGACGACGACGCCGTGGACGATTCCGGTGAACCAGGCTTTGGCCTATGGGCCGGAGATCGAGTACAGTCATTTCAGACTGGAATTGGCCGTAGATGGCACGGTCGGGTTTCTTAATGGCGACGCGAAACTTCAACCAGCGTTAGCTTGGCTGAAATCTCACGGAATCGACTTTCATGGAAAACGCTATCTGATCGCCGATCAGTTGGCAGATCGTTTCCTAATGGCAGTTCAAAAGCAGATAGACCGGCTGCCGAAGCCGGAGATTGGCTTCTCTGAGATCAAAGCCATAGTCCGAGGCGTTACAGAGGAACCGGCGGGTTACGCTTCCAAGCTCCAGAGATTTGTTGGCAATCAGCTCAACGGCGCTACTGCGCGCCACCCGATGCACCGTCTCGGCGGCTTCTTCGCGCGCCCGCGCCCGTTCCTCGCCGGCGACTTCGTCACGACCGACGCCGGCACCGGCCTCGTCCATATGGCGCCGGACCACGGTGAGGACGATTTCCTGCTATGCAAGGCGCACGGCATCGATCCGGTGTTCGCGGTCGATGGCGCGGGCATGTACCGCGCCGACTGGCTGTGGCTGGGCGGGCAAGGCAGCGTCATCAACAAGAAGTTCGTCAGCGCCGAGGGGCCGATCTGCTCCGACCTGCGCGCTGCGGGCGCGCTGCTCGCGGCGAGCGACGATTTCGCGCATAGCTATCCGCATAGCTGGCGTTCGAAAGCGAAGGTGATCTTCCGCGCCACGCCGCAGTGGTTCATCCCGATGGACCAACCGTCCGGGGCACGTGCTTCGACTTCGCTCAGCACGAACGGTGTAGAGAGCGGCGCGACCAGTCCCTCCGTTCGTCCTGAGCTTGTCGAAGGACGTGCCACGCACGCCGCCCCTAGCTCCAACGGCGCCACCCTCCGCGAGATCGCGCTCGATGCGATCGAACATACCCGCTGGGTGCCCGAGCGCGCCAAGAACCGCATCAACGCGATGGTGTCGCAGCGGCCCGATTGGGTGATCTCGCGCCAGCGCGCGTGGGGCGTGCCGATCGCGCTCTACGTCAACCGCGCGACGGGCGACTACCTCCGCGACCCGGCGGTCAACCAGCGCATCCGCGACGCTTTCACGGCGGGCGGCGCCGATGCGTGGTTCTCGGCCGATCATCAGGCGCTGCTCGGCCCCGACTATGACGCCGCCGACTATGAGGTCGTCACCGACATCCTAGACGTGTGGTTCGACAGCGGCTCAACTCATGCCTTCGTGATCGAGGCACGCTACGGCGAGGGCGTTCGCGCCAACCTCTATCTCGAAGGCTCGGACCAGCATCGCGGCTGGTTCCAGTCGTCTCTGCTCGAAAGCTGCGGCACGCGCGGGCGCGCACCGTATGACGCGGTGTTGACGCACGGCTTCGCGCTCGACGGCAATGGGCGCAAGATGTCGAAGAGCCTCGGCAACGTCGTCGATCCGCTCAAGGTGATCGGCGAGAGCGGGGCGGACATCCTGCGCATGTGGGTCGCCTCGGTCGATTATTTCGAGGACGTGCGGATCGGCAAAGAGGTGCTCAACACCACCTCGGACGCCTATCGCAAGCTGCGCAACACCTTCCGTTATCTGCTCGGTGCGCTCGATGGCTTCACCGACGCCGAGAAGGTCGCGCCCGCCGAGATGCCCGAACTGGAGCGCTACGTGCTCCATCTGCTCGGCACGCTCGACGTGGAGTTGAAGGCGGCGGCCGAGGCGTATGAGTTCAACCGTTACCTGCGGCTGCTCACCGATTTCGCCAACGAGGATCTGTCGGCCTTCTACTTCGATATCCGCAAGGACTCGCTGTATTGCGACGCGCCGAGCGACCTCAAGCGCCGTGCCGCGCGCACCGTGTTCGACATCCTGTTCCACGCGCTGGTGCGCTACGCCGCGCCGATCCTGTGCTTCACGGCCGAGGAAGTGTGGCAGGCGCGCTTTCCGAGCGAGGACGGCTCGGTGCATTTCCTCGAATGGCCCGAACTGCCGGAGGTGCCGGGTGCAACCATTGTAGATCGTTGGGCTTCAATCAGGCAGCTACGCGAAGCGGTGACCGCCGAGATCGAACCGTTGCGACGTGCCAAGATCATCAGATCGAGTTTGGAAGCAGAGGTAATCTGTCCGCCCCCGTATCAAGATGGTCGTCAAAACGCGGACGATTTCGGCGACTTAGCGGAGATTTTTATTGTAGCTAAAGTTACGGTCGATGACGAGCGCCACACTGTTTCCAATGCTCCGGACGTATCGGTGACGCGCACCGACTATCACAAATGCGGCCGCTGCTGGCGCTTGCTGCCCGAGGTGACCGAAGACCTCGCCTTGTGCGATCGCTGCGAAAGCGTCGTGGCATGAGCCGCGTTCCCGTCGCGGGCTTCACCGCCGCCGCCGTCTTGTTCGTCGCCGATCAGGCGGCGAAATACGGCGTCACCCAAGTCCTTGGTCTCGACGAACTGACCAATGCGCGCGAGATCACGCCGTTCTTCAACCTGCAGTTCGTGGCCAATCGTGGTGTCTCGCTCGGGCTGCTCCATGCCAGCAACGACACGTCTCGCTGGTTGCTCGTCGCGATGACCGGACTGATCGCACTCGGCGTGTTGGTGTGGATGCTGCGCGAACCGAAGCGAATCGAGCAGATCGCGCTCGGCTGCGTGTTCGGCGGTGCGCTCGGCAACATCCTCGATCGGATGCGGCTCGGCTATGTGGTCGATTTCGCCGATTTCCATATCGGCACCTGGCAACCGTTTTTGGTCTTCAATGTCGCCGATGCGGCGATTACGGTGGGGGTGCTCGTCTTGTTCGTCCGCGCGCTTCTGGTACGCGACAAGCCCCGGGCCGAACGAGATTCTGTGGAGACTTCTGGCAATGCGTAAACTGGTTTGTGTGGCGAGCGTGTCGAGCGTCGCGCTGTTGCTCGGCGGCTGTGGCCATTCGCGGCTCGGTCGCCCCGGCGGGCCGGATGAATTCGCCGTCGCGCGCCAGGCGCCGCTGGTGATCCCGCCCGATTTCTCGTTGGCGCCGCCGCAGCCGGGTGCCGCGCGCGCCAACGACATCAGCCCCAACGCGCAGGCGCTCGATGCTCTGTTCGGTGGCCCGGCCGCGCGTGGCGCGGGCGAGAGCGCGACGATCGCGGCGGCGGGCGTGGACTCCGACGATCCCGGTATCCGCTCGTCGGTCGACGATCCGCAGACCAACGTGATCGACAAGGGCGCCTCAACCCGCGACGTGGTTGCTGCCCCCGAGGGCGATGGCCAGAGCGCACGGGCGTCCGCGCCGAAGTGAGCCGCCGCTAAGCCACGGACACAAAAAAGGGAGCGGCGAACCGCTCCCTTTTTCTTTGTCGTCGGTCCTTGCGGGCGGTCGCTTAGAACGCGGCGCCCAGCGACACCACGACGCCGGACCCGGAAATGTTGCGGGTTCTGTCGTGCTGATCGGTGATGAACGAATCCTTGTTCGTATCGACATAGCTGACGCCGAGCGTGAGGTGGTTCCACGTCACCGCACCGCCGAGGCCCCAATCGGTGTAATTGTCGCCGATCGAAAGATAGCTCGGGCCGAAGGTGTGGCCGAGATGCGCGGTGAAGCTGATCGGGGTGTTGGGCACCGAGGCGGCGAGATCGCCAGCGAGATACACATTGTCCTCGGCACCCTTGCCGACGCTCAGCGCCTTCTGCTTGGGCGCGTAATTGACGGTGACCTTGCCGTTAACCGGACCGAACTGGGTCGAGACGTCGAAATAGGGCTCGGCGAAATCGGTGTTGGCGTGGCCGCCGCCGGGATAGTAATAATAGAGCACGCCGCCATCGAGCTTGATGCCGTTGATCGTCTTCGAATAGCCCGCGATCAGATCGACTTCCTGATCGCTGCCGTTTGCGACATAATCATCGATCGAGGAGCCCCAGACGGTCGCGTAGAGGCCGGACTCGTGCGAGATCGTGAAGGTGCCCTGCAGCGCCACCTTCTTGTCGGTCTGCGAGATGCCGCGGAACCTGTAGTCCGAGATCAGCGTAGCACCGCCAGAAACGGTGAACGCGGGAGCCGGAGCTGTGGGCGCGTCGTCCGCGAAGGCGGGCGTGGCGGAGGCGGCGAGCAGCAGCGCGCCGAGCGAGAGTGTGGAGAAGCGCATCGTTTTCCTTTCGAAATGCGTCGTCCCCGCCTGCTTCCGTGGGCATGTGCGTCTGTAAGGGAAGCCCTCCGCGCAACTGGCCGTTGGAGGCTTTGATGTGCCGGTGCTCATGGTGCAGCACAACAAAATTTTGCTGGTTTGTGTCTGTTTTGTTGCCAGTGTGGTGGCCGGGCAACACGTCTTCCTTTATGAGACGTGCGCGCGGAAGCGGGCGAGCCCGGCGTCGAGGTCGGCGATCAGATCGTCGGTGTCCTCCAGCCCGATCTGGAGGCGGATGATCGGTCCGGCATCGGCGCGGCGTGTTGCGGTGCGGTGGCGTGCGGGATCGACCGGCAGCGCGAGGCTTTCGAACCCGCCCCAGCTAAAGCCGATGCCGAAATGGTCGAGGCCGTCGATCAGCGCGGCGCGCGCCGCATCGTCCCCGCCGTTCAACACGAACGAGAACAGCCCCGACGCGCCCTTGAAGTCGCGCGCGAACAGCGCATGGCCGGGGCAGGAGGGCAATGCCGGGTGTAGCACGCGTGACACTTCGGGGCGCCCCGCCAGCCATTCGGCGATGCGGAGCGCGCTCGCCTGATGTTGGCGCAGCCGCACCGCCATCGTCCGCAAGCCCCGCGATCCGAGCCACGAATCGTCCGGGCTCGCGACCTGACCCAATTGAAAGCTGGTATCCCGTAGCTTGCCGAAATGCCCTGGTGCCGCCGTGACCGATCCGAGCATCACGTCCGAATGGCCGACGACATATTTGGTGCAGGCGAGGATCGACAGATCGACGCCATGTTCGATCGCGGGGAAGAACAAGGGCGTCGCCCAGGTGTTGTCGAGTAGCGTCACCACGCCGCGCGCCTTCGCCGCCGCGCAGATCGCCGGCGCGTCCTGCACCTCGAAGGTGAGGCTGCCGGGGCTCTCCATCAGGATCGCGCGCGTGGCGGGGCCGATCAGCTCGGCGATGCCGGCCCCGATCAGCGGATCGTAGAAGCGCGTGGTGATGCCCATCCGCTTGAGCAACGTGTTGGCGATCCCGCGCGACGGATCGTAGGCACTGTCGACGAGCAGCAACTCGTCGCCGGGCGACAATACCGAAAGCAATGCCGCGGCGATCGCCGCGACGCCCGACGGATAGAGGAACGTCGCCTCGGCGCCCGGCTCGAGTTCGGTGAGCGCGTCGGCGAGGCTCCACTGGGTCGGCGTACCACGCCGGCCGTAGAACAGGCGATGGTGCGTGTCGGTGGCGCCCGAGGCGCGGAGGTCCGCGACGCTGTCGTACAGGATGGTCGAGGCGCGCCAGACCGGGGTGTTGACGATGCCCTGGGTCCAGTCTTTGCGCCGTCCGGCGGCGACGACGCGGGTCGAATCGCCCTTACCGTTCGCGCTCATGCCTCGCCCGTCGCCTTGGGGGTAGCGGGATCGGCCCCCCATTCGGACCAACTGCCGTCATAGAGCGCACCGTCCGCGCCGAGCAGATGCGCGCCGAACAGCAGCCCGGCGGCGGTGATGCCCGATCCGCAGGTGGTGACGAGCGGCTTCGCGAGATCGATTCCGGCCCCGTCGAACGCAGCCCGCAGCGCGTCGCCAGTCTTCCACGTGTTGTCGGCGTTGAACAGCGTCGCATAGTGCAGGTGTTTCGAGCCGGGGATATGGCCGGGAGCGACGCCCGGGCGCGGGTCGCCTTCCTCGCCGGTGAAGCGGCTCGCCGACCGCGCATCGAGCACCTGCTCGGCACCGCTGTCGATGTTGGCCTGCATCGCGGCCAGATCACGCACGTCGTCTCGCATTGCGGCGATGGTGAAATGGCGGTGCCGTGGCGAGGGTTCGCCGCTTTCCACGGCGCGGCCCTCGGCACGCCATTTGCTGAAGCCGCCGTCGAGGATCGCGACATCGCGCACGCCGAAATGGCGCAGCATCCACCATGCGCGTGCCGATGAACGCACCGGGGATGCGTCATAGATCACGATCCGCGTGCCATCGCCTAGGCCAAGCGACTGCATCCGGCTCGCGAATTTCTCGGGCGCGGGCAGCATGGTGGGGAGGGGGCTCGCCGTGTCCGCCACCTCGGCCAGATCGAGAAACACCGCGCCCGGGATGTGCGCGGCCGCGAACTCGGCCCGCGCATCGCGCTTGTGCTCGGCAAGGTGATAGCTCGCATCGACGATGCGCAGATCGGCCGCGCCCAGTTCTGCGGCGAGCCATTCGGTCGATACCAGCGAGTCCATGTTCACACCTCATCGTGTCTGGGGGCGGGGCGGTGCAGCCCTCGAACCGCGTCCTAGCCCTGCATCCCGGCGTCGTCGAGGCGCAGTGGCGAACCCGCGTGTACGACACTACATAGCCGGCATGACTCCAAAGCATCTCGGCCAGACCAGCGCGCTTCCTTCCTCGCCCGAGGAAGCCGTGCTCGATTACGTTCCCAACCCGCGTCGCGGGCGCCCGTATCTGGTGCGCTTCACCGCGCCCGAATTCACGTCCCTGTGTCCGGTGACGGCGCAACCCGATTTCGCGCACCTCGTCATCGATTACGCGCCCGACGCGACGATCGTCGAATCCAAGTCGCTCAAGCTGTTCCTCGGCGCCTTCCGCAACCATCAGGCGTTTCACGAGGATTGCACGGTCGGCATCGGCGAGCGGCTGTTCGCGGAAATGCAGCCGCTGTGGCTCCGCATCGGCGGCTATTGGTATCCGCGCGGCGGCATTCCAATCGACGTATTCTGGCAGTCGGGCTCGCCCCCAGAAGGATTGTGGCTGCCTTCGCAGGACGTGCCGGGGTATCGCGGACGAGGCTGAGCGGGAACAATATTGATTCAAATCAATGGGATTCGATATGCCGCGATGCAACAATAATGCAACCATATCGCGGCCGAACCGTTTGAGGATGCGTAGCGGGCGTTAAGCCCTTGTTCATGCAGGATGGCCTTTGATGACACGATCAGCAGACGTGCTCCCTTCTGTCGATCATATCGCGCTGCTCGGCAATTTCCTCCCGCGTAAATGCGGCCTCGCGACATATACGACTGATACGTTCACCGCGTTGAAGGGCCGCTTCCCCGACCTGAAGGTCGATGTGTACGCGATGGACGATCATCCGGGCCGCTACGCATATCCCCCGGAAGTGACGATGAGCATCCCCGAGCAGGATCGCATCGCTTACTCCGAAGCGGCGCGGGCGATCGAACAGAGCGGCGCACAGGCGCTGTGGGTCCAGCACGAATATGGCATCTATGGCGGCCCCGCGGGCGAGCATTTGCTCGCGCTGCTCGACCGCGTCACCATTCCCGTCATCGTGACGTTGCACACCATCCTCGAACGCCCGAGCGCGGACGAGCGCCGCGTCATGGAGGGGCTGTTGCGCCGCGCCGCCAAGATCATCGTGATGGCGGAGCGTGGCCGTGAGATTCTCGAGCGCGTCTATGGTGCGAGCGCGCGTACCCTCGCGATGATCCCGCACGGCGTGCCCGATCGTGAGTTCGTCAACCCCGATACGCTGAAGGCGCGGTTCGGCTGGCAGGGCAAGCAGGTGATCTTCACCTTCGGCCTGCTCGCGCCCGGCAAGGGCATCGAAACGATCATCGACGCGATGCCGGCCATCACCGACAAGCACCCGGACGCGCTGTATGTCGTGCTTGGCGCGACTCATCCGAACCTCGTCGCGCACGAGGGCGAGGCGTATCGCGACCGGCTCAAGGCGCTCGCCGCCGAGCATGGCGTGGCCGACCAGGTGGCCTTCATCAACGAGTTCGTCGAGCATGACGATCTGATCGATTATCTCCAGGCGGCCGACATCTATGCGACGCCTTATGTGAACCCCGCGCAGATCACGTCGGGCACGCTGTCCTATGCGGTGGGCGTCGGCAAAGCGGTGGTGTCCACACCGTATGTCCACGCGACCGAGATCCTCTCCGACGGGCATGGCGTGCTGGTCGATTTCGGCGACAGCGAAGCCTTCGCGCGCGAAATCAACGCGTTGCTTGGAAGCGATCGTAACCGCATGCGGCTGTCGCAGCGTGCCTATGAGCGTGGCCGCACGATGATCTGGCCGCGTCTCGCCGAGCGAGCGATGCGCGAGATCGTCGGAATGGTCGCGGCCCGACCGCGCCGGATCGCGGGGCCAAGCACGTCGCTCACCCCGCTCGACCCGGATTTCTCCGCAGTGGAGCGGATGAGCGATTCGACCGGCATGTTTCAGCACGCGATCTTCTCGGTGCCTGACCGTCGCCACGGCTATTGCATCGACGACAATGCCCGCGCGCTGATGCTGACGTGCAAGATGGACGCGCTCGCCGACGACACGCGCGACAAGTGGATGACGATCTACGAATCGTTCCTCCAATATGCCTGGAACCCCGAGGCGCGCCGCTTCCGCAACTTCATGCGCTTCGACAGGACGTGGTGCGAGGAGGTCGGATCGGAGGATTCGAACGGCCGCACGCTCTGGGCGTTGGGCGTAACCGCGCGCGACGCGCGGCATGCCAAGCACCGCGACTGGGCCGTGGCGATGTTCGACATGACCGCGAGCCTCGCCTTCGAACTCGGCAGCCCCCGCGCGCACGGCTTCGCCATGCTCGGCGCGGCGGCGATCCTTGAAGCCTTCCCCGGACACGCGCTCGCGCGCAGCATCCTCACGCGCTTCTCGACCGAACTGCTGGCGTTGCTTGAAGAGGCGCGCCGCCCCGAATGGGAGTGGTTCGAGATCGTGCTGGCCTATGACAATGCGCGTCTGCCCGAAGCCTTGCTCCGCGCCGGCAAGGCGCTGAACCGCGACGATCTGATCGCCTGCGGCACCGCGACGCTCGACTGGATCATCGCGCAGCAGACCTCGCCCGAGGGCCGCTTCCGCGCCGTCGGCAGCGAGAGCTTCAACCGGCCTTATCAGCCGCCATTGCCGTTCGACCAGCAGCCGCTCGAGGCGCAGGCGACGATCGAGGCGTGCGAGGCCGCGTTCGATGCCACCGGCGATCAGCGCTGGATCGACGAGGCGATGCGCGCGTATCTATGGTATCTGGGCGTCAACGATCTCGATCTGCCGCTCGCCACCGTACAGGACGGCGGCTGTTTCGACGGGCTGATGCCCACCGGTCTCAACCGGAACCAGGGTGCTGAATCGATTTTGGCGCTGCAACTTGCCTCTTGCGCGATTTCGGGGCTTTCAAAACGGGCCGAAAGCGTGGCAGGACCGGATCGCGCCGTCGCGTAGCCTCGCTCGCGACGCCGCGGGTGCGGACGATTGGCGAGGCTTAGGCGTGATAGATTTGTTTCACCATGCACTGCGGCTGCATGCCGATCCGTCGCGGGTCGTCGTGCGCCCGTTCCACCTCGCCTGGGCGAATAACGGGCAGGGGCCGAGCCGCACCGAGCGGATCGTCAACGCCGTGCTCGCACTCGACGCCGCCGAGACGAGCGCCGAGCTGGAGATCGTGCTCAAGGATTTCGAGGCGCGGCACTGGCAGACGCGGCGCGTGTTCATGACGCGCTATGACGAGATCGAGGGGATGCTCGGCCTGAATGGCGCGGCGATCGACGACGAGAAGCGACAGTTGATCGGCGCGTATTTCTGCCACGAATATAGCTATGCGGCCGCCGCGCTCATGAACCCTAGCGCGGTGCCGCACCACGACCAGTCGGGCATGCCGCCGGGGTCGCAGCGCATCCTCATGTCGCTGCGCGCGGTCGGCGAGGGGCACATCTCCTCGGTTGCGTTTCGCGAAGGCATCATCACTGACAACAATGAGTTGAAGCTCGCCCCGGAGCCGCCCTTCGCGACCGCGACCGATATGGTCGGCGTCGACGAAGAGCATGTGCCCGAGGGCCCGGTGACAGTGTACCGTCACCGCGACTCGACTCTGTCGGGCACGGTGATCTTCCCGATCACCAACGCGCAATCGAAGGGTCTCGAGGATCTGCGCCTCGTCCATTTCCAGCACGATGACGGCTCGTGGGAGTGGCTCGGCACCTATACCGCCTACAATGGGTCCGCGATCCAGTCCGAGTTGATGCGAACGCGTGATTTCCGCGCGTTCGATCTGGTGCCGATGACCGGCCCGGCCGCGCGCAACAAGGGGATGGCGTTGTTCCCGCGCAAGATCGACGGCCGCTATATGATGATCGGGCGCCAGGACGGCGAGAATCTGTTCCTGCTCAAATCCGATACGCTCACGCATTGGGAGGAAGGCGAAAAGCTGCTCGCCCCGGAACTGCCGTGGGAGCTTGTGCAGATCGGCAATTGCGGGCCGCCGATCGAGGTGGATCAAGGCTGGTTGCTGCTGACCCACGGCGTTGGCGCGATGCGCAAATATGCGATCGGTGCGGTGTTGCTCGACAAGCACGATCCCTCGAAGGTGCTGGGGCGGACCAAGGAGCCGATCCTCGCGGCGGCGGACCAGGACCGTGAAGGCTATGTGCCCAACGTCGTTTATACCTGCGGCGCGCTGCGGCACGGGGACAAGCTGTTCGTGCCTTACGGCGTGGCGGACAGCTCGGTCGCATTCGCCTTCATTCCGATCGCGAGCCTGCTCGCGGCGATGTGACGGGGCGCCGGTCGGTCAGCGAAGCTGGTCGATCAGCGCGCGGAACCGCCGGGCGCGGATATCGAAGCTGAACTGGTGTTCGTACAACGCGCGCCCCGTTGCGGCGATGTGCGCGGCCAGCGCCGGTTCGGCGAACATCGTGTCGATCGCGCGAATCCAATCGGCGGGGTCGTCCGGATCGCAGAGCATCGCGCTATGCCGGTCCGCGACCATGCGTTCCACCGAGGGAATGCGGGACGCCACCACGATCCGCCGCGCCGACAGATATTCGACGATCTTGAGCGACGAGAGATCATCCGCGCGTACGAACGGCGCGCCGTCACCGCCGAAGCCTGCGCGTTCGTAAGGCGCCAGGCCGACGCGGAAACTCGCGAGCGCGGCGCCGACGTCGGTCGGGTTCACATAGCCGGCGAGCGTGACGTTGGGGAGCGCCGCGAGTCGCGCCGCGGAGGGTGGATCGCGCGAGGGGTCGCCGTAAAGCACCACGCTATAATGGGGCGCGAGCCGCGCGATCGTCTCGACGAAGCCGACGCCTTTGCCCGGCATGAAGCTGCCGATGAAACCGATATCGTAACGCGGGCGGATGTCGGCCCCCCCGGCGAAATCGCGCGCCGCGCTCGCAATCATGGCCGGCTCCCCGCCTTTTCGCCTCAAGAGCGGATCGAGTTCATCCACCACACCCTGCGACAAGGCGGCAACACGCAGCCGGTCCGACCGGACCAGGTGCAACAGCCGCCGCCACACCGCCCAATGTTTGTAGGTCTCGGAATGCTGGTGCAGTTCCAGCACGGTTCGCCGGCCCAGCGCCGCTGTCAGCAGCGCGACTTGCGGCATGCGTGTGATGATGATCGCGCGGGC
This sequence comes from Sphingomonas pollutisoli, assembly GCF_029167165.1. NCBI lineage: Bacteria > Pseudomonadati > Pseudomonadota > Alphaproteobacteria > Sphingomonadales > Sphingomonadaceae > Sphingomonas > Sphingomonas pollutisoli. Next base: position 558,127 of record NZ_JARFNJ010000002.1, on the reverse strand, counting down.
GAACTCGGGCCGGCGCAGGGCGGCGGCGTATGCGGGATAGTGCCCGGCATTGTCCGGTACGCTCAGGTTGCGGAACCGCACGCGCGGATGTGGCTGATAGGTCGCGGTGATCTCCGCCGTTGTTCCACCGCCATCAGGGGAAACGACGCATATACGCTCCCCGAGGGCCGCGAGCGCGGAGCATAATCCGATAACGGCGCCCGAGTTCGCGGCTTTGTTAGGCAGGGTCTGCCCATAGAGATAGACGATCGTCGGCGTGTCGGCCGCGCCCGGCGGGCCGATCATATGGCGCGGCCACGCTGACGGATCAGCGCGCGAAGGACGCTGTCGACCAGCCACGATGGCGCCGTGAACAGGACGAAGCCCAAGAAGAGCGCATCCGCGATCGCCATCACCATTTCACCCGACCAATAGCTGAGCCGCGCAACCGCGACCGCCGCCAGCACATGAAACAGGAGCAACGCTCCGGCGAGCGCCGCCGCGCGGGCATGAATCATGATGGTGCGCGAAAGACTGGCGTGCAGCAGCCGCACCGCTTGGCCCAGCGAGAGGGCGTAGAACAGCCACACCGCGATCGACGTGCTGAGCGCGACGCCCGCCGACTGCCAACGCACCGCGATCAGCGCGCCCGATGCCAGTGCGACGAGATATACAAACTGGCGCAGCGCCGCCGAGCGTGCCCGCCCGAACCCGACCAGCACGCTCTCCGAAACCTTGTACCCGCAACGCGCCACCAGCGCCGAGAACAGGATCTGGACGAGCGGGATCGCCGCCAGCCACTGCTTGCCGAGTAGCGCGCGTACGATCGCCTCGGCGTGGAGGCAAGAGAACGTTCCCGCGACGGCGAACAGCGGAACCGCGACCGCCAGCGCACGCTCGAACGTGGCGCGCGCCGCGCTGCCGCCGTCCTGCAGCCCTGCGAAGATGGGCACCAGCACGCGCTGCATCGGCCCGCTCGTCGCGGATACCGCGATGTCGAGCAGGCGCCAGCTTCGCGAATAATAGCCAAGTTGCGCCAGACCCAGAAAGTGACCGGCAACCAGACTGGTGCTGGAGAGCGCCGCCCAGTTGAGCAACTGGTTGAGCGCGAAAAAGCCTTCGGTCGCGCCGAGTTCGGACAGGCCGGCGCGCGAAATGGTGACGCGCCACGGCAGGCGCGCCTTGCGCGAAACGATCGCCGTCTCGACGGCGCTCATCGCGATCGTTCCCAGCAGCAAAGACCACGCGCCGCAGCCGCTGATCGCGAGCGGCACCGAGACGAGCAGCGATCCGCAAGGCGCCGCGACCAGTGAGGCGAGCGAAATCGCCTTGTAGCGTCGCTCCCGCTGTAGCACCGCACAGGCGATCACGAACACCGCGCGTAGCAGGATCACGCTCGTCGCGGCGGCGATCAGTTCGGCGAGTCGGTCGAAATGGAAGAAGCGCTCGATCAGCGGCGATGTGGCGACCAGCGCGCCCGCCAGTATCACGGCGACCAGCAGGCAATTGCCGAGCGCGATGCGCACCCGTTCACGGTCGAGTTTGGGGCTACGGATGATGCCGACGCCGAAGGTGCCGTCGAAGACCGCCATCGACAGCGAGATGACGATCATGACCGGCACGAGCTGGCCGAATTGCTGAGGGGTCAGAAAGCGCGACAAAATCGCGGTCGTGACGATCGACAGCGCTATGTTGCTGGAGCGCCCGGCGACCAGCCAGGCGAGACCGCCGGCGGCGCTCTGCCTTCCCGGACGACGAACGCCGCCTGCTGCGGCGGCTTCAAGACCGGCCATCATCATGTCCGATCGTCGCGTGGGCGGTATGGCCGTTGAAGAGTTTCGTCACGAGCGTGGCGAGCATGGGCTCCAGCACGGCGTTGCCGGCTGCGCCGGGGTGAGATGCATCCCAATACAATGGGGTTCCAGCCGCATCGGTCACGGCGCAAAGCGACCGGCATGTGATGTCGGCGGGATCGACGATGGCGTCCGGCCGTAGCGCGTCGATCGCGCGATTGAGCGGAACGAACGCAGCGCGATGATCGGCCAGAGTGTAGTGCAACGGTGCGAGGCTGCTACGGGCCACCGCACGCCCCACCGACGTGGTGGCGCCGGGCAAGGAACGGACGATGCCGATCCGAACGCCCATCGAGCGATAGACGGCGACAGTCCGCGATAGCGCACGCGTGACATTGTCGAGGCGTGATGCGGCATCGTAACTGGTTCGTCCCGCGAAGATGGTGTTCTTGGCGCTGAGCACGTTACGCCAGTTTGCGACGAGGATGATCGCCGCCGGCTTCACCGCACGCACATAGGCGGCCATCGCCGCGCTCGCGGCCGCGCAGCCGCGCGACGTCTCGACACGATCAAGGCCGAGCAGCGGCGGGCAGCCGGGCTTCGAAATCAGCCGCGCCGGGATGTCCGATCGTTCGAGCGCAGCCGAAAACGCCGGCTTCAACGCCATGGCTTCGGAATCGCCGAGGATGACCAGGCGCGGTCGTCCGCCCGGCCCGACATCGCAGACGCCGACTTTCTTGCGGATGCCGATCTTGTGGGCGGCGGCGCAGCGATACGCCGCCTCCATCGCGGCGCCTTCGCGGATGGACAAGTCGACCATCCGGTTCTGCATGGACGTGAACCGCGCGGGCAGGCCGTTGCCGGCGATCAATATCGCGGCGACGGACATCCCCGCTGTCAGGCAGGCGCCGCCGAAGCTCCACACGAAGGGCTTGCCGCCGCCCTTGCGCAACGGCCGCTCGACGAAGCGCCATGACGCGGTGGCGACGGCCAGCGAGAGCAGGATCGCCACCACGGTAAGGTCCGGCGACATTGGCATGCCAAATTTCAGGCCCAGGAAGACGATGATCGGCCAGTGCCAGAGATAGAGCGAGTAGGAGATCAGACCGAAGAATCTCAGGCCGCGACTCGACAAGGCGACCGCGCAGGAGGTTCCGCGGCTCGCCCACAGGATCGCCGCCGCGCCCGCGCATGGCGGCAGCGCGGCGATGCCGGGGAACAGCATGGACTCCTGAAAGGTGAGTACCGGGATCAGGATCGCGCCAACCCCCGCCCACGCCAACATGGCGGCATATCGGCCCGAATAGGCGGGGATCAGGGCGACGAGTGCGCCGATCAACAGCTCCCAGGCGCGTGTCGGCAGCATGAAGAATGCGGTGCTGGGGAAACGGTGAAGAACAAGCTCGTTGACCACCAGCGATCCCACGATGCCGATCATCACGATAGGCCGGATCGCGGATCGCGCATATCGGACCATGAGCCAGAGCAGCAACGGGAAGATGATGTAATATTGCTCTTCGACTGCAAGCGACCATGTGTGCAGCAACGGCTTGGTCGCGGACTCGGCGTCGAAATATCCGTCCTCGCTCCAGAACAGGATGTTCGACATGAACAGGCAGGTGGCGAGGATTTGCCGCCCGAATGCCGCGAATTCATCGGGAAGGAGGATGAACCAGCCGATCGCCGAACTCGCCGCGAGCATCGCGAACAGGGCAGGGAACAACCGCCGGATCCGGCGTTCGTAGAAGTTCAAGATGCTGAACTTACCCGCGGAAATCTCGCGATAGAGGATCCCGGTGATCAAAAACCCGGATATGACGAAGAAGACGTCGACTCCGACGAATCCGCCGCTGAAGACGGTCACGCCGGCATGAAACAAGATCACCGGTAGTACCGCCAGCGCGCGCAGCCCGTCGATCTCGGGCCGATATCGCAGCGCTTCGGGCGAGTGGACCTGCCCGACCTCCGGCCTGCTTCCGTGCATGAACGCTCAACCCCCGTCGATGCGTTCGGGATCGCTTCCCGAACTCAGAATGCGGGGGCCTCTGTATCACTTCGTCGAAGCTTTGTGCGGTGCAGCGCGAATGAGATTGGGCGGTTTTGGGTGCAATTCTCGCGCGTCACCGCGCGGATCCTACTTTACGCGAGCTCTGCCCGCGTATGCCTTCAAGGTCTCCGTTGCGCTGTATGCGGAAGGCGCGCGTGATCCTCGCGGTCAGCGCACGACGCTCATCGTCCGCCGGTACAGGGCAGCGGCCAGCACGATGAAGCAGAGTGTCCCCGTCACCAACGCGATCTGGGCGAATCCCGGACCGACCAATGCCATGGGCGCGTCGCTGCCGGCCAGATACACGATGAAGGCGAACGCCACGCCCCACAGGCTCTCGCCGACGATCAGCCCGGTCGCGGTCAGCGTTCCCATCCGCTCGGCGACTTCGGGGTTGTGGCTGCGCCGTGCCCAGCGATCGTAGCAGAAGCCGACGATCGAACCCGCGACGGTCGGCAGGATCACCGACATCGGCAGATAGATGCCGAGCGCGACGCCGAGCGGCGGCAGCCGCAGCAGCTTCAATCGCCCGAGCGCCTCGTCGAGCACGATCAGCGCCACGCCGGCGAGCGCGCCATAGCCGAGCATCGTCCAATTGGCGTCGCCCGACAGCACCCCCTTGGCGAGCGCCGAGATCAGCCCCGCCTGCGGCGCCGCCAGCGCATTCGGCCCCGCACCCGGCGCGCCGACGAAGCCGATGCCGGTGTTGAGCACGTTGAGCACTGGCGGGATGATGAGCGCGCCGAACACCACGCCGATCACCAGCGCCACCTGCTGCTTCCACGGTGTCGCGCCGACGAGCTGGCCGGTCTTGAGATCCTGCAAATTGTCGTTCGAGATCGTCGCGACCCCGAACACGATGCCGGTGACGATCAGCGCATAGGCGATCAGCGCGCGCGTGGTGTCTTCGCCCGGATGCTGGCCGAACAGCCCGACCAGCAGCAGCGCCGAGCCGATCGCGGCGAGGATGCCGATCCCCGAGACCGGCGAGTTCGACGCGCCGATCAGCCCGGCCATATAGCCGCACACCGCCGCGATCATCAGCCCGGCGACGAGGATGAACACGAGCGCGCCCGCGATCAGCGATACCGCCGATCCCGACAGCGCACCGCCCGCCAGCACGTCCCACAGCAGCCACACGATCGGCAGGAGCGTCAGCAGCGCGGCCGCGCCGACCCACAGGATCGGCAGGTCGCGCTCTTCGAGAGCGAGCGTTTCACCCGCCTGCCGCGCCGCGCTCGCCGCCAGGGCGGAACGGATGCCGCCGAGCACGGGGCCGGCGATGCGCAGCAATGTCCAGATCGCCGAAACGCCGATCACCCCGGCGCCGAAGAAGCGCACCTGCCCCTTGAAGATCGCACCGACCCAATCCGCCACATCGCCCGGCATCGGATGATAGGCGGTCATCACCGGAACCAGCACCACCCAGCCGATGACCAGGCCAAGCGCCATCGCCGCGCCCACCGAGATGCCGACGAGATGCCCGACACCGAGCAGCGCGAACGAGAGACTCCCCGAGATTCCCGTCGCGCCCGCGCCGACGCGGAAAGCGGTGGCGGCGGTGTCGGTGATGATCTTGGTCTGCGTGGCGATCGCGAACCCCGCCGAGGCGAGGCTGTTGAGGACAAGTACCTTCAATCCGGTCGCGCTTTCCTCGCCGCCCTCGCGCGAGCCCGCGCCGACTTCGAGCACCTCGGCGGCCGCGACGCCCTCGGGATAGGGCAGATCGGTATCGACGACGAGCGCACGCCTGAGCGGCACCGAGAACATCACGCCGAGGATGCCGCCGGTCGCGGTGATGAGCGCGGTTTGCACATAGGGGAAACCCTGCCACCAGCCGATCATGACCAGCCCCGGCAGCACGAAGATGATCGCCGATAGCGTACCCGCCGCGCTCGCGATCGTCTGGACGATGTTGTTCTCGAGGATTGACCCACCGGGCAGCAGCCGCAGGATCGCCATCGAGATCACCGCCGCCGGGATCGACGTCGCGAAGGTCAGCCCGACCTTCAGACCGAGATAGACGTTGGCGGCGGTGAAGAAGAGCGTGATGATCCCGCCCAGGATCACACCGCGGATGGTGAGTTCGGCAAGGGGCTTGGCGGTGGTCTGCATGGCGCATCGTTGCATGATCGCGGCGGCCAAGCACAGCCCTTTTTCTGTGCCACCACTCACCCGGAGAGCGGCCGTCGCGAGCACTGTGCTGCTGTTGCCCCTCTCCCAACCCTGTCTCGGAGGGAAGAGGGCTTTCAGAAGAATGCGGCCTTTTCCTCTTCCACGCGTTGGCGGGGCATGAAGAACATCTGGTTCATCACCAACCCCGCGTCCGGCTCCGCCACGGGGGCCAAGGCCGAGGCGCTGCTCGCCGTCTTCGAGGAGCGCGGCCTCGCGCTCGTCGGGCGCACCGCCTTCCCCAAGGACGACCTGCCGAGCGGCGACGCGCTCGACGCCGCCGGCGCGGATACCGTCGTTCTGTTCGCCGGCGACGGCACGATCAACGCAGCCGTCTGCGCGCTCGCCAAATGGGACGGCGCGATCCTGATCCTGCCTGGCGGCACGATGAACCTGCTCGCCAAGGAACTCCACGGCACCGCCGATCCGTCCTCGATCATCCACGCCGCGCACGAGCGGGGCGAGATCGTCTCGCTCCCGTTCGTCGAGGCCGGGCAGCACCGCGCACTGGTCGGGCTGATCCTCGGCCCGGCGACGAGTTGGGTGCATGCGCGCGAACTGGTGCGATCGGGCAAGCTGCGCGGGCTCGTGCGCGCGCTTCGCCACGCGGTGCGGCGCACCTTTTCGCGGGGCATCCGGCTGGAGGGCGTGCCGGGGCTGGAGCATCACGCGCAGGCCGTGTTCGTGCGGCCCGGCAAGGAGCGCCTCGATATTGCCGCGGTCGACGCGCGCGATTTCCGCTCGATCGCGGCGCTCGGCTGGGAGTGGCTGACCGGTGACTGGGTCGCGGCGCGCGCGGTGACTCAGGTGTTCGCGGAACGGTTCCGCATCGGCGGCCGCAAGCCCGTGCTCGCGCTGTTCGACGGCGAGCCGGTGATGCTCGATCCCGCCACGCAGATCTGCGGCGGCAGGACGAGCGAGATGTTCATCCGCACGCTGCGCGCGGACTAACAGGGGAAGTGCGATGGTCCGACTGTTCCATGTCAGCGATGTCCACTTCGGCCGGGAGGATCGTGCGGCGGTCGCGTGGTTCGACGATCTCGTCCACAAGGAACAGCCCGACGCGGTGGTGATGACCGGCGACCTGACGATCCGCGCACGCCGCCGCGAGTTCGCCGACGGGCTCGCCTGGCTGCAAGGTCTCGGCGTGCCGGTGACGGTCGAGGTCGGCAACCACGATCTGCCCTATTACAATCTGTTTGAGCGGTTCGCGCGACCCTACCGGCGCTATCGCTCGGTCGAAGACATGATCGAGAAGCCGCTCGAACTGCCCGGCGTTACGATCGTGCCAATGGTGACGACCGCGCGCTTCCAGTGGCGCTTCAACTGGTCGAAAGGCTATGTCGCGAAGCGCGAGCTCGCCAAGGCGGTGGCGCTGGCGCGCGCGGCGCGGCCAGGCACGCGTGTGTTCATCGCCTGCCACCATCCGCTGATCGAACCGCACACGCGCATGTCGGCGCAGACCCACCGCGGCGCCGAAGCGTTGCAGGCGCTCGCGGAAGCAGGCGCGGACGCCGTGTTGACCGGGCACGTCCACGATCCGTTCGACATCGCCCACGACGCCGCCGGCCACCAGATCCGGCTGATCGGCGCGGGCACGCTCTCCGAGCGCACGCGCGAAACGCCGCCCTCGTTCAACGAGATCCGCGTCGGCGCGGAGGGGTTCTCGGTCAAGGTGCGAACGCTCGCGCCCGAGCCCGACGTGAAGCTGCCGGTGGAGCAGGCGGCGTAGGGGGGGGGGCGCCGCAACCCTCGGCCGCCAATCACATACGTCACCCCAGCGCACGCTGGGGTCTTTTCCCGTCGGGCAACCGGCTCGACCCCGTCGCCCTCACCCTTCCGTCGCTTCGCTCCTCCCTCCCTCTCCCATTGGGAGAGGGAAGGGGCCCGCGAGCCGAAGGCGAGTGGGAAGGGTGAGGGTGATGCTCGCCCGTCAAATCCGGTCGAGTAAACCTCGCTCCGTTAAATACCCGCTCACCAGCCGCGCCGGAGTCACGTCGAACGCTGGGTTCGCAGCGCTCGAAGCCGTCACCCGAATATTCCCACCTCGACCCGCGACGTGAGTCACCTCTTCGCCGCTGCGCTCCTCGATCGGGATGTCCGCACCGGTCGCGGTGGACGCGTCGAAGGTGGTGTAAGGCAGCGCGACATAGAACGGCACGGCGTTGTCGTGCGCGGCGAGCGCCTTCAGATAGGTGCCGATCTTGTTGCAGACGTCGCCGTTCGCGGTCACGCGGTCGGTGCCGACGATCACCGCATCGACCTGGCCGCGCATCATCAGATGCCCGCCGGCATTGTCGGCGATGACTGTGTGCGGCACGCCGTGCCCGGCCAGTTCAAACGCGGTGAGCAAAGCGCCCTGGTTGCGCGGGCGGGTTTCATCGACCCAGACATGGACCGGAATGCCCGCATCATGCGCGAGATAGATCGGCGCGGTGGCGGTGCCGTAATCGACCGTCGCGAGCCAGCCGGCGTTGCAATGGGTGAGGATGTTGAGCGGCCGATCAGGATGTTTGGCGTGAAGGTCGCGCAGCAGCGCGAGACCATGTTCGCCAATCGCCTTGTTGAGCGCGACATCCTCGTCGCAGATCGCGTCGGCGCGTGCGAACGCAGCTTGCGCCCGCTCGGCCGGCGCGAGCGGGCGCACTGCCGCCGCGACCTGATCGAGCGCCCAGCGCAGGTTGACTGCGGTCGGCCGGGCTTCGGCGAGCAAGGTATAGGCCGCATCCAGCGCTGCGTCCGATCCATCCTCGGCCAGCGCCATCGCCAGGCCATAGGCGGCGGTCGCGCCGATCAGCGGCGCGCCGCGAGTCCACATCTCGCGGATCGCCACCTCGGCATCGCGCGCCGAGCGGAGCTCGACCCACACGATTTCCCACGGCAACCGCCGCTGGTCGAGGATGCGCGCGCCCTTGCCGTCGGCGGTGCGGGCGATCGAGCGTTGGTGGGTGTTTTCGAGGATCATGTCGCTCTGGCTCTCACGTCCGTTCGTCCCGAGCGAAGTCGAGGGACACGCGCAGGTGCCTCGACTTCGCTCGACACGAACGGTTCAGGGTTGGGTCTCGGGTATGAGTATCTCGTCAAACGTCGCGATGTCGCCGCCACCGCCGTCGCGCGCGATCCGCAGCGCCTGCATGCCCGCGTCCCGCGCGGCGGCGATTTCCTCGGGCGTATCGGACAGGAACAGCACGTCGCCCGCCGGCACGCCGATCGCCCCGGCGATCTTGAGGTAGGAGGCTGCCTCGCGCTTCGCCCCCGTCGTCGTATCGAAATGGCCCGAGAACAGCGGCGTCAGGTCGCCCGCGTCGCTATGCCCGAACAGCAGTTTCTGCGCGGCGACCGAGCCGGACGAAAACACGTGGAGCGCCACCCCAGCCGCATGCCAGCGCCGCAACGCCGCCACCGCATCGGCATAAACATGGCCGGTGAACGCACCGCTCGCATAGCCGTCCGCCCAGATCATTCCCTGCACCGTCTTGAGCGGGGTCGCCTTGCGATCCTCGTCGATCCAGCGCAGCAAGGTCGCGATCGGATCGCCGGGCTCGGCGGCCGCGACATCGGCAAGGATCGGCGCGGTCTCCTGCGGGTGCGCGACGACATAGGCCGGCAGATGCGCGCGGGCGTAGGGGAACAGCACGTCCGCCACGAACGACAGGCTCGTCGTCGTCCCCTCGATATCGGTGAGGATCGCCTTCACGCGGCGGCCGGTTCGTGGCGGGGGAAGCGGTCGGCGATGGCATCGCCGGTGAAGCGCGCGATCCATCCGTCGGGATTGCGGAACAGCCGGATCGCGGTGAAGCTGGGGCTCGGCCCCATGTCGAACCAATGCGGCATCCCCGCCGGCACCGAGATCAGATCGCCCTGCGTGCAGAGCGTGTTGAACACGCGGCCCGCGGCGTGGAGCGTGAACAGCCCTTCGCCGGCGACGAAGAAGCGCACCTCGTCCTCGCCGTGGGTGTGTTCGGACAGGAATTTTTGCCGCAGCGTGGCGCGTTCGGGGTGATCCGACGTCATCGTGATCGTATCGACCGACAAATAGCCACCCTCTGCCTTGAGCCGCGCGATCTCGGGCGCATAGGCGTCGACGACGTCGGCCGACCCGATCTCGCGCGTCGCCCAGCGTTCGAACCGCACGCCGACTGGCGCGAGTTCGGCGGCGATTTGGTCGCCATCGGTGATATCGATCAGCGCGGTGGCGCCATCGGCTTCGTCGAACACCTGCAAGCGGCTCATGCGCTGAAACTCCTCTCGGCACGCTCGGTCGCGACCATGAACTCGATCGCCTCGATCACGCGCTCCGCCTCCGCCATGTCACGGCCCCAGCCGTAAAGGCCGTGGCCGCGAATAAGATAGGCGGGCGGCGCGCCGGGCGCCAGCAGCGCGGGCGCGATCGCGGCGTCGATCATCGCCATGTCCTGGCTGTTGTCTACGATCGGGAGACGCACCGAGGCGTCATGGGTGGGGTTGCCCGGCAGCGCCTTAAGCATTTCGTGCCCCGTGAAGGTGAAACTATCGCCACGCACGGCCCGGCTCAGCCCCACGCTGTCCGGGCTGTGGCTGTGCAGCACCGCGCCTGCGTCCGGGAACAGCCGGTAGATCGCCAGGTGCAGTGCGGTCTCCGCGGAGGGTTTCTTGCCGTCGAGCGACGCGCCCTCGGCCGAAACCCGCATCACATCGTCTTCGCTCAACCGTCCCTTGTGGCGGCCCGATACGGTGACAGCGATGCTGCCATCGTCGAGCCGCACCGAGTAATTGCCCGAGGTCGCCGGTGCCCAGCCCTTGCCGTCGAGCCAGCGCCCGACCGCAACGATCTGCCGCCTCGCCTCGGGGAAGGAGATGGCGGTCATAAGATTGGCTCTACCGGAAAGGGTGGAGCGGGTAACGGGAATCGAACCCGTGTATTCAGCTTGGAAGGCTGCTGCACTACCATTGTGCTATACCCGCGTTGTGGCGGGAGATACCGGCAAGCCGCCCCGCGCGCAAGACCAACCGCCTGCGGTTTCCTTCACGCTTGGCTAACCACTCGCGCGCTACGGATTGGTATGCTCCACAATACCGTCCTCGCGCCCGTCACGCGCGCCTCCGACACCCGCCCGCGATCGGCGGTGAGCGGCGGTAGCGGACTCGCGGGACTCGCCGGACTGCTCTCGTGGGTGGCGGTCGCGCGCGCCTATGGCATGGACGGACCCTATTCGGCGCTCATCAACGTGGTCGCGTGCGGGCTGCCGATGGTGCTGTGGTCGCTGCTCGTGGACAAGGTCCACCGCAACCCGTCGACGGGGATCGACTGGTCGACCGCGAAACCGCTGCGCGCCACCTATGAGATCAGCCTGACCAAGCTTGCCGGTCTGTGGCTCACCTGGGCGGGGATCGGCGTGATCTACGGGCTGGAGCGCTTCTACTGGCAGGAAGATTATAGCTTCGCGATGTGGTGCCTCGGCGTCGTCGCGCCGGTTCTGTTCGTCATGTCGATCCCGTATGTGCTGTGGCTCGATCGTCATCTCGTCGAGCCGAGGGATGGCGCCTGGGCGCTCGGTGCGTGGCTGATGGGCCTCGACGAGCAGGTCGACCGTGAGGCGATCTACGGCCATGTGCGCGCCTGGGCGGTGAAGGGCTTCTTTCTCGCCTTCATGCTCGCGATCGTCCCGCCGGGCTTCGGCGACTTCGTTCGCGCCGATACCAGCCTGATCCTCCACGATCCGGTCGCGCTTGCCAATTGGCTCATCACCTTCATGTTCGTGGTCGATGTCGCCTTCGCGACCGTTGGCTATATTCTGACGCTGCGGCCGCTCGATTCGCATATCCGCAGCGCCAATCCGTTCGCGGCGGCGTGGATGGCGGCGCTGATCTGCTATCCGCCGTTCGTGCTGATGGCGGATGGCGGGGTGCTCGATTACCATCCCGGCACGCGCGGTCCCGATGGCTGGACGGTCTGGCTCGCGGGCCATCCGATCCTGCTCGCCGCAACCGGTGCGGTGCTGGTCGGGCTGACCGCGATCTACGCCTGGGCGACGGTGGCGTTCGGCCTGCGCTTCTCCAACCTCACGCATCGCGGCATCCTCACGCACGGGCCGTATCGCTTCTCGCGGCATCCGGCCTATCTGTCGAAGAACCTGTTCTGGTTCATCTCGACGCTGCCGTTCCTGACGACCGGCTCATGGCTGGATTCGGTTCGCGCGACCGGGTTGATGGCGGCGACGGCGGGCGTTTATTATTGGCGCGCCAGGACCGAAGAACGCCATCTCGGCCTAGACCCGGAGTATCGCGCCTATTCGGAATGGATGGCCCGCAACGGCATGGTGCCGCGCTTTTTCGGGTGGGTGACGGGTAAGCGATGAACGGCGCTCATCCCTCCGGTTCGTCCTGAGCCTGTCGAAGGACGCGTGGCGAGCCCAGCGCGTCCCAAACGCACTTCGAGAAGCTCAGTGCGAACGGTCTACGTAGCGGTACGTCAGCGCTAAAACTTCATGTCCTCATACACCCGGCTGACGTCACCGCCCCACGCGCCGTGATATTTCTCCAGCAGCACCTCGGCCGGCACCTTGCCGCTGCGCACGACTTCGCGCAGCGGATCGAGGAAGCCAGTCTCGTTGCTGCCGCCGGCATCGAGCCGCGCCCGCGCCGACAGGCCGCCATGCGCGATGTCGAGCACCGCGCCGGCGATGTCGCGCAGCTTGCGGCCGCCCGCGATCGGCGCGTCGAGGCCGAGCTTGGGCACCGACGCGCGCAGCGTCTCGCGCTCGTCCATCGTCCAGTGCTTGACCACGTCCCACGCCGCATCGAGCGCCGCGTCGTCATAGAGCAGCCCGACCCACAAAGCCGGCAGCGCGCAGATCCGGCTCCACGGGCCACCATCGGCGCCGCGCATTTCGAGGAAGGTCTTGAGCCGCACCTCCGGGAAGGCGGTCGAAAGGTGATCGTTCCAGTCGTCGATCGTCGGCAACTCGCCGGGCAGTACCGACAGCTCGCCCTTGAGAAAGTCGCGGAACGACAGACCCGCCGCGTCGATATAGCGGCCTTCACGGTACACGAAATACATCGGCACATCGAGCGCGTATTCGGCATAACGCTCGTAGCCGAAGCCATCCTCGAACACGAACGGCAGCATGCCGGTGCGCGCCGGGTCGGTGTCCGACCAGATGTGGCTGCGGTACGAAAGCATGCCGTTCGGCTTGCCTTCGGTGAACGGCGAATTGGCGAACAGCGCCGTCGCGAGCGGTTGCAGCGCGAGGCCGACCCGGAACTTCTTCACCATGTCCGCCTCGCTCGCATAGTCGAGGTTGACCTGGATGGTGCAGGTGCGCAGCATCATGTCGAGCCCCATGCTGCCGACGCGCGGCATGTGGCGCAGCATGATTGCATAGCGGCCCTTGGGCATGATCGGCAGCTCGGCGCGGGTCTTGTCGGGCCACATGCCGAGTCCGAGGAAGCCGATGCCGAGCTCGTCGCCGACGGTCTTGACCTGTTCGAGGTGCCGGCCGGTCTCGGCGCAGGTCTGGTGGAGATTGTCGAGCGGCGCGCCTGACAGTTCGAACTGCCCGGCCGGTTCGAGGCTCAGGCTGCCGTCCGCGCCGGTCATCGCGATGACGTTGCCGTTCTCGATCACCGGCTCCCAGCCGAAGCGCTGGAGCCCCATCAGCAGATCGCGGATGCCGCCCGTCTCGTCATAGCTCGGCGCATGATGATCGCGGAGCGCATAGACGAACTTCTCGTGCTCGGTACCGATCCGCCAACGGTCCTTCGGCTTCTCGCCGCGCGCGAAGCTCGCGATCAACTGGTCGCGGTGCTCGATGACCGCATGCTTGGCGGAAGAGGCGGTCTTGGTGCTCATCGCCGCGCCTTAGCGGCGCGATTGCGGAGGCGCTAGAGGGGGTGAAACGAGCGGTACAGAATCCTCTTTGCTCACGATCGTTGCACGGGTTCGCCCTTGTCACCCCAGCTCCACCATCGTCACCCCATCGCAAGCTGGGGTGACGGATATAGCTGTGACGCGCCAACGGCAAAGCCGTCGGTCGGGTTCGGGGCTTCGCGTCGACCCGCCGGCCGGGCGCGGCGATGCGCTGCGCGCAGCGGCGCGTGGACGCGCCTTCGCCGCGACTACCAATCCCCTTTCGCCGCCATCCAAAGACTCACTGCCGCCGCCGCCGCCGTGTCGGCGCGCAGGATGCGCGGGCCGAGCGACACGCCGATCGCCTGCGGCAGCGCGCGGATCGCGTCGCGTTCGGCATCGTCGAAGCCGCCCTCGGGGCCGATCAGGATCGCCGCCGCCGCGCCGCCGTCGCGCATCGCCGCCAGCGCGGGCACGCCGCCGGCTTCGTCGGCGAAGAAGAGGGTGCGATCCTCGGGCCAGTCGCGCAGCAGGCCGCTGAGCTTCACCGGCTCGGCGAGATCGGGCACGGCGGTGCGGCCGCATTGCTCGGCCGCCTCGACCATATGCGCGCGCAGCCGTTCGAGGTTGAGCCGATCGACCACGGTGCGCCGCGTCAGCGTCGGCACCAGCCGCGCGACGCCGAGTTCGCACGCTTTTTCGACCAGCCAGTCGATCCGGCCCTTCTTGAGCGGCGCCGCGCACAGCCAGAGATCGGGGACATGCTCGCGCTCGCGCAGCCGTTCGGTCACGTCGAGCAGCAGGTCGCGCTTGCCGACCACGCTTGCCACGCCGAGCCACTCGCCCGACACGCCGTCGAACAGCTTGACCGGATCGCCGACCTTGGTCCGCATCACCGAGACGAGATAATGCGCCTGCGCGCCCTCGATGCGGATCTGGCCGGGGCCGAGCGGCTGTTCGACGAACAGCCGCGGCGTCGATTGCGGCGGCCAGGCTGGGGTGGCCACCATCAGCGCCGCTTGCCCTGATGGCGGATGTTGGCGGGCCGGCCACGCCGCTTGATGACGCGGTCGCGGCGTGGCTCGGGGGCGGGGCGGCTCTCGCCCGCGACCATCTCGAAGCGCAGCGCGCCCGATACCGGGTTCGATTCGGCGAGCCGCAACCGAAGCCGCATGCCGCTGGCATATTCGGTGCCGCTATCCTCGCCGACCAGCCGCCGCCCGGCCTCGTCATAGCGGAAATATTCGCGGCCGAGATCGCGCACCGGCATCAGCCCGTCGCCGCCGATCCCCTCGACGGTCGCGAAAAAGCCGAAGCTCGCCACGCCGGTGATCCGCACATCGACGATCTCGCCGATCCGCGTCGCGAGGAACGCGGCGACATAGCGATCAATCGTGTCGCGCTCGGCCTCCATCGCGCGACGCTCCAGCATCGAGATCGACTGGCCGATCTTCTCCATCGCCGCCGCCTCGCCCTCGGTCAGCCCGCCTGGCCCGAGCTTATAGGCGTCGACCAGCGCGCGGTGGACGATCAGATCGGCATAGCGCCGGATCGGCGAGGTGAAATGCGCATAGCTTCCGAGGGCGAGGCCGAAATGGCCGTGGTTCTCGGGCGTGTAATAGGCCTGCGTCTGCGTGCGCAGCACCTGCTCCATGATCTGCGGGCGGAAATCCACCTCGCCGACCTTGTCGAGGATGTGATTGAACGTCGCCGGGCGGATCACCTGGCCGAGCGCGAATTCGACGCCGAAGGTCTTGAGGTAATCTTTCAGCGCGACGAGCTTCTCGCGGCTGGGCGGCTCGTGGACGCGGTACATCACCGGCGCCTTCTTCGCCTCCAATGCCTTGGCGGCGGCGACGTTGGCGGCGATCATATAATCCTCGATCAGCATATGCGCGTCGAGCCGCTCGCGCGGCGCGACCGAGAGGATGCGGCCCTTCTCGTCGAGCATCACGCGCCGTTCGGGCAGATCGAGATCGAGCGGCGCGCGTGCGGCGCGTGCTTTCGACAGCGCCTTCCAGCACCCCCAGAGCGGGGTGAGGATCGGCAGCAAATCCCCCTCCCGCTTGCGGGAGGGGCTAGGGGAGGGCGTGTCCTCATTCGCCTCCGTCTGCGGGGACAGGCCCTCCCCCGACCCCTCCCGCGAAGCGGGAGGGGAGGAAGCGGCGTCGTCGATGATCGCCTGCGCGTCCTCATAGGCGATGTTCGCCGCCACCCGGATCGCCGCCCGCGTGAAGCGCCAGCTTTGCAGCGTGCCGTTTTCGGCGATCCGCAGATGGCAGACCAACGCCGCGCGATCGACGCCTTCCTTGAGCGAGCAGATGTCCGCCGACAATTCCTCGGGCAGCATCGGCACGACCCGGTCGGGGAAATAGACGCTGTTGCCGCGCCGCCGCGCATCCTTGTCGAGTGCGCCGCCGGGGCGGACGTAGAAGCTGACGTCGGCGATCGCGACGATCGCCTGCCAGCCGCCGGGGTTTGCGGGATCGTCGTCGGGCGCGGCCCACACCGCGTCGTCATGGTCGCGGGCGTCGGCGGGGTCGATCGCTACGATGGGGAGATGGCGCAGATCCTCGCGCGCCTCGCCAAGCGGAAGCCCGGCGACTCGATGCGCTTCCTCGATCGCTTCTGGAGCGAAGGCGGTCGGGATACCGAGCTTGTGGATCGCAATCATCGAGAAGCTGCGCGGCGCGAAGGGATCGCCGAGGATTTCGGTAACGCGCGCGGTGATGCGGGGCGGGCGGCCGGCTTTCTCCGCCAGCACGAGATCCCCGGGCTGCGCGCCGCCCGCGTCCGATATCGGAAAGTCGCGGCGCTCCTTCTTCTCGACACCTTGCAGCCAGAGCTTGCCGCCTTCCTCGTGGAGCACGCCAAGGATCATCTCCTCGCCACGCGCTAGAGACTTCATTGGATGCGCGATCCAGCCGCTGCCGGCTTCCTCGGTGCGCGCCAGCACGCGATCCCCCACCGCCAGCGCGCCGTGCTTGCGTTCGCGCACGCGCAGCCGCGGCGCCGGCGTCTCCGCCTCCCAGCGCTCGGGCACCGCCCAGACGTTGCCGCCGTCATCGACATCGGCGATGCGCAGCACGGTGACCCGAGGCAGCCCGCCGAGCTTGTGGAAGGCGCGGCCGGGCGCGCTGTCGATCAGGCCTTCGTCGGCCATGTCCTTGAGCAAGGCCTTCAGCCCGATCTTCTCCTGCGCGCTCAGGCCGAAGGCGCGCGCGA
The DNA here is from genome assembly GCF_029167165.1 of Sphingomonas pollutisoli. Taxonomy (NCBI): domain Bacteria; kingdom Pseudomonadati; phylum Pseudomonadota; class Alphaproteobacteria; order Sphingomonadales; family Sphingomonadaceae; genus Sphingomonas; species Sphingomonas pollutisoli. Next base: position 541,083 of record NZ_JARFNJ010000002.1, on the reverse strand, counting down.
TCTCGCGCTTGCCCGCCGGCCTGGGCGAGGTGGTGATAAAATCGAGAACCTGTTCGCGCGTGGGCAGGCCGGGTTTGGGACGCTTGGGCATCCGCCAGAGATAGGGACGTTACACGTCCGCGTCACGCTTTCCCGCCGAATCATCGGCATGGGCGAGGTGCAGCGCGACCAGCCGCGCAAGCAGCGTCGCCGGGAACAGATGGCCGAACACCGATTCGAGATTGACGAGGCTGCGCGCGACCGGGTGCATCGGCACGATGTCGCCGAAACCGGTGGTGGTGATGGTGACGAGGCTGAAATAGGTGAGCGCCGCCGTCCGCGCGGCCGGCGGATTGACGAACCTCAGCCCGTCCGACATCACGATCGCGCCGGGCGCGCGCGTCTCGATCACCCCATAGGCGATCGCGAACAGTTGCGCGACGTTGAGATAGACCAGCACCGCCCCCTGCAACCTGTGGCTGGTGACGCGGCCGGGGCCGAACACGTGCCGCGCGATCAGCGCCGTCACCAGCCCGTTGAACACGAACGCGGTCAGCGCGATCGATTCGTGCATCGTGACGGCGGCGAGACCGCGCGACGCGACCGCCTGTTCGCCGATGATCGGTCCGACCGCCAGCCCGGCGAGCGCGGCGAGCAGCAGCCCGCGCATGACGCGATTGTGCGCGAGCACCGCGACCGAGACGGCGGCGAACACGAGATGCCCGGCATCGAGCACGACATGCCAGCCGGGATGCTGCGCCGAGAGCGGGATCGCGACGAACAGCGACACCGCCTGTACGATCAGCAACGCGCTGAGCGCGCGATCGGCGTGCGGGGGCGGCGTGGGCGCGGGTGCTGACGCAGTCATGATCCGCGCTTATCTCCACTCCCGACGAATGGGGGATGAACAAAGGTCGTCGCCCCGGCGCAGGCCGGGGCCGTTGTGTTTGAGGCGAGTGGCTTGCCAAGTACCGCAGCGGCCCCGGCCTGCGCCGGGGCGACGGGTCAGGCGGTCGCGTCGGCGGCCTTGGAGCGTTTCGCGAAGCTCTTGCGCAGCTTGGCGAGCTTGGGGGGGATCACCGCCAGGCAGTAGGGATTGCGCTGGCCTTCGCCCTCCCAATACTCCTGATGATAATCCTCGGCCGGATACCATTGCGACGCTGGCTCGATCGTCGTCACGATCGGGCTGGGCCAATCGGCGGCGGCGCGCTCGATCGCGGCCTGCGCTTCCTCGCGCTGGTCGGGCGACAAGGGGAACAGCGCCGAGCGATATTGCGTGCCGACGTCGTTGCCCTGACGGTTGAGCTGCGTCGGATCATGCGTCGCGAAGAAGATGTCGAGCAGATCGGCATAGCGGACCTGATCCGAATCGAAGGTGACGCGGATCGCTTCGGCATGGCCGGTATCGCCGCCGCACACCTGCTTGTAGGTCGGGTTGGGGATCGCGCCGCCGATATAGCCGCTCTCGACCTTTTCGACACCGATCACGTCGGCGAACACCGCCTCGGTACACCAGAAACATCCGCCCGCGAAAATCGCGACTTCGCTCGCCATCATCTGCTCCTTCTTGATGACGATGAAGATAGGGAGCGATTGGCGCGGCGCAATCTCCGGTGGTAGGCGGAGATGGGTGCGATGCAGCATGGGGATGATTCGATGATCGACGGTGCGGTGCTGGTGACGGGCGGGGCGGGCTATATCGGCAGCCATGCGGTGCTGGCCTTGCTCGATGCGGGCTACCGCGTTGTGGTGGTCGACAATCTCGTGACCGGTTTCGCCTGGGCGGTCGATCCGCGCGCGATGCTGGTCGAGGCGAGCATCGAGGACGACGAGACGGTGCGTGCCGCAATCCGCGACCACGGCGTGAAGGCGATCATGCATTTCGCGGGATCGGTGGTGGTGCCCGAATCGGTGAGCGATCCGCTCAAATATTACCGCAACAACACCGTCGCGACGCGTGCGCTGCTCGAAAGCGCGGTGGTGTGCGGGGTGCCGCACTTCATCTTCTCCTCGACCGCCGCGACCTATGGCACGCCGGCGAGGATTCCGGTGGTCGAGACCGACCCGACCGTGCCGATCAACCCCTATGGCATGTCCAAGCTGATGACCGAGGCGATGCTGCGCGATGTCGCGGCGGCGCACCCGATCAACTATTGCGCGCTGCGCTATTTCAACGTGGCGGGCGCCGATCCGCAGGGCCGCTCCGGCCAATCGACGGCGGGGGCCACGCATCTCATCAAGGTCGCGGTCGAGGCGGCGACGGGGAAGCGGGCGAGCGTGGGCGTGTTCGGCACCGATTTCGATACGCCCGACGGCACCGGCGTGCGCGACTATATCCATGTCAGCGATCTCGCGGCGGCGCATGTCGCGGCGCTCGACCTGCTCACCGCCGACCCCGCCAAGAGCCACACGCTCAACTGCGGCTATGGGCGCGGCTTCTCGGTGCTGGAAGTGCTCGATGCAGTGGATCGTGTCACCAACGTGCATATCGAGCGCAAGATCGAAGGCCGCCGCGCGGGCGATCCGGCGGCGTTGGTCGCCGACAACAGCGCGATCCTCAAGGCGCTCGACTGGCGGCCGCAGCGCGACGACCTGGACCTGATCGTCCGCGACGCGCTGGCGTGGGAGCGGGTGCTCGCCGACCGCGACGCGTAAGAGCCGCCACGCCACCCCGGACGTGTTCCGGGGTCCGCCGAGCCGCCAGATCGCCGGCTGCGCGGTTTCGCTCGACTTTTCCGCCTCCCGCACGCTAGCCTTTGTCTTTGTACGAAAAGGGGCGGGGCGGATGCGAAGGATGGCGATGGCGCTCGGGGTGGGCGCGGCGATGCTGTCGGCCGCCGCCTCGGCGCAGACCCGGCCCGACCAGCAGGCGTTCTTCACGCTGTACAAGGAGCTGGTGGAAACCGACACCACGCTCTCCACCGGGAGTTGCACCGACGCCGCCGCCAAGATCGCGGCGCGGCTCGAGGATGCGGGGTATCCGGCGCGCGACATCACGCTGTTTTCCGTGCCCGACCATCCGCGCGAGGGCGGCATGGTCGCGATCCTGCCCGGCAGCGACCCGTCGGTGAAGCCGATCCTGCTGCTCGCGCATCTCGACGTGGTCGAGGCCAAGCGCGAGGACTGGAAGCGCGATCCGTTCACGCTGGTCGAGGAGGGCGGCTATTATTACGCGCGCGGCGCCGCCGACGACAAATCGATGGCGGCGATCTGGGCCGACAGCCTGATCCGCTTCCGCCAATTGGGCCATCGCCCGAGGCGCACGATCAAGCTCGCGCTGACCTGTGGCGAGGAGACGACCTACGCCTTCAACGGCGCGGCATGGCTGGCCAAGACCAAGCCCGACCTCATCGCCGCCGAGTTCGCGCTCAATGAAGGCGGCGGCGGGCGGTACGGCGTGAACGGCAAGCCCGAGGTGCTCGCGATCCAGGTCGGCGAAAAGGCCGCGCAGAATTACACCTTCGCGGCCACCAACCCGGGCGGCCACAGTTCGCAACCCACTTCGGACAACGCGATCTACCAACTCGCCGACGCGCTGAAGGCGGTGCAGGGCTATACCTTTCCGGTCCGCTTCACCGACACCACGCACGCCTTCTTCACCGCGATGGCGAAGACCACGCCCGCGCCGGTCGCCGATGCGATCCGGCGGTTGCTCGCCAACCCCGACGAGGCCGAAGCGTCGGCGCTGCTCGCCCGCGACAAGACCTTCAATTCCACGCTGCGCACCACCTGCGTCGCGACCCTGCTGTCGGCGGGACATGCCGAAAACGCGCTGCCCCAGCACGCCAGCGCCAACATCAACTGCCGTATCTTCCCAGGCGAAACCGTCGAGGGCACGCTCACCAAGCTGAGGGAACTGGCCGGGCCGAACGTGACCGTCTCCGCCAACGCGCCGATCCGCCCGACCGCGATCCCACCCGCGCTCGACCCACGCATTCTCGAACCGGCCAAGGCGGTGGCCGAGCGCTATTTCCCCGGCGTGCCGATGCTGCCGCTGATGTCGACCGGCGCGACCGACGGCATCTTCCTCGAGGCGATCGGCATTCCGGTCTATGGCGCGCCGGGGCTGTTCTTCGATGCCGACGGCAACGGCATTCACGGGCTGAACGAGCGGATCGGCGTCAAATCGCTCTACGAGGGGCGCGACTATCTCTACGATCTCGTCAGCGCCTATGCCGGCTAGCGATGTTTAGCGCGGGTTCAGCCGCGGGGGTGTAATTCCGCGGGACGCCACCGATATCGGCGGCATGGAGACCTTGGCGATGAAAACCGTGCTGGCAGGATTGAGCGTGGCGGGCGTGGCGCTGTTCGCGCTCTCGGGCGGGGCGGTGGGCGCCGAGCGCGCGGTGCCGATCCCGGCGGCGCTGCATGACGTGCCCGGAACCGGCGGCACGCAGGTCGCGGTGCTGGCGGGCGGTTGCTTCTGGGGCATGGAAGCGGTGTTCGAGCATGTGAAGGGCGTGAAATCGGTGACGGCGGGCTATGCCGGCGGCACCGCGCGCACCGCCACCTACGATCAGGTGAGCAGCGAGACGACCGGCCATGCCGAGGCGATCCGCATCGTCTATGATCCCGCCAAGGTGAGCTACGCCACCTTGCTGCGCGTCTATTTCTCGGTCGCCCACGATCCGACGACGCTCAACCGGCAGATGCCCGACAGCGGCACCAGCTACCGCTCCGCGATCTTCCCGCAGAACCCGGCGCAGCGCGCGGTGGCGGCGGAGTACATCGCGCAGCTCGGCCAAGCGCATGTGTTCAAGGCGCCGATCGTGACCAAGCTGGAGAACGGCGGTTTCTTCCCGGCCGAAGACTATCACCAGCATTTCTACGACCGGAACCCGAACCACCCCTATATCGTGCGGTGGGACAAGCCGAAGGTGGCGGCGTTCAAGGCCGGTTTCCCCACGCTGGCGACCAGGGCGGCGTAAGCGACGGGCTGTAGTCGGTCAGGCCGGGCGGCGCAGCGTCATCCATGCGGCGGCGGCGACCGCGACCAGCACGACGGCTTGCGACACCAGCACCGCCGGTTCCGCGCCGGTCGGCGCGAGCGCGTGCAGCGCCGGGATCTTCTGGTAGCTTTGCACCACCAGCACCACCATGTTGAGCCACTGCGCGATCAGCGCCGTGGCGAGATACACGCGCCGCCAGGGTCCGCCGAGCTTCGCGCTGTAGAGGGCGTAGAGCGCGACCGCGAGCAGCACCAGCGAGACCGCGCCGAAGATGTGCGGCGGCCCGATCGGCTTGGGTGGGAACAGGAAGCCGGTCACGCTCGTCAGGATCGTGAAGACGAGGAAGACCGCGTTGGTGGTGCCCAGCCACCGCCCACGCGACAAAGCGATGAAGAAGAGGAGACCCGCGCCGATCGCGACGAGGCTGATCGCGGTGTGGAGCAGCGTGAAAGCATGTACCGAAAGCCCGAGAACCATCTGCGTTCCTTTCGATCGTCTTTCGCGATCATGCGACGGCGCGGCACGAAAAGCGAGTCCGTTTTGGGGCCGTAACGATGTTCCGGGCGACGCGTTGGATCGCAACGTTTCGTTTACCATGTCGTGGCACAGGCATTCCCGGGTCAGCTCGGTGAAAGGTCTCAGGTGTCGCACAAATTGGCGTTTTGCGCGGGTTTCCTCGTCACGGTCGCGTTGGCGACGCCGTATCTCGGTGCCATGGTCGATCGGCCTGCGGCGACCGCGCCGGTCGTGACGACGGCGGCGCCGGCACCGATGTTCGCTCCCGCCCCGGCACGCCCCGTGCCCGGCCCGGCGCCCGCCGCGCTGGTCGTCGGCCCGTCCGCGCCGGACCCGGTCTATGGCGATGCCAAGATCCCCGATTTCGATCCCGAGCATCCGCCCGCGCGGATGGGCGAGCCGGGCTGACGCTTCCGCGTTGACAGGCGTGGCACCGATCCGGCACGCGTCCGGGCGTGATGAGCGACCGCATCAACCTCCATCCCGAATGGCGCGCCGCGCTGCAGGCAGAGTTCGACAGCCCCTATATGGCCGACCTCAAGGCGTTTCTCGTCGCGGAGAAAGCGGCGGGCACGCAGGTCTTCCCCAAGGGCGGCGAATGGTTCCGCACGCTCGACCTCACCGCGCCCTCGGCGGTGCGCGTCGTCATCCTCGGGCAAGACCCCTATCATGGCGCGGGGCAGGCGCATGGCCTGTGTTTCTCGGTCAACCCCGGCGTGCGGACGCCGCCGAGCCTCGTCAACATCTATAAGGAAATGCACGCAGATCTCGGCATCGCGCCGGCGCGGCACGGCTTCCTCGAACATTGGGCGAAGCAGGGGGTGCTGCTGCTCAATTCGGTGCTGACGGTGCGGATGGGTGCCGCCGCCTCGCACCAGGGGCGCGGCTGGGAGCGCTTCACCGACGCGGTGGTCCGCACCGTGGCGGCCTCGCCCGAGCCGATCGTGTTCCTGCTGTGGGGCGCCTATGCGCAGAAGAAGGCCGCGTTCATCGCCGATGTCACGCGCGGCGGGCGGCATCTGGTGCTGAAGTCCGCGCATCCCTCGCCGCTGTTGGCGCACAACGGGTTCTTCGGGAGCCGGCCGTTCTCCAAGGCCAATGCATTCCTGCGCGAACATGGCCGCGAGCCGATCGACTGGGCTTTGCCGGCGATACCCTAGCGGATGATCTATCCTCCGCTCGGGATGAACGGAGTGAATGCGGAACGGGGTTGGTGCTGGAAGGGCGCGGCATGTGCGCCGCGCCCTTCTTCGTTTCAGGCGGCGTCGACGAGGACGATCTCGGCTTCGTCGTTGGCGGTGATGCGAAGCAACGTCTCGCCGGTGATGGCGGCGCCGTCACGCGCGTCGAGCTTGACACCGTTGATCTCGACCGAACCCTTGGCGAGCACCAGATAGGCGTGGCGGCTGGCGTCGATCGGATATTCGGTGGTCTCGCCGGCCTTCAGCGTGGCACCGGAGATGCGCGCATCGGTGCGGATCGGCAGCGCATCGGCATCCTCGGCGAAGCCGCTGGCGAGCGTGACGAAATGGCCCGAGCGTTCGCCCTTGGGGAAGGGCTTGGCGCCCCACGACGGCTTGTCGCCGCGCGTCTTCGGCTCGATCCAGATCTGGAAGATGCGGGTGATGCCCGGCTCCTTGTTATATTCCGAGTGGCGCACGCCCGAGCCGGCGCTCATCACCTGCACGTCGCCGGCTTCGGTGCGGCCGATATTGCCCAGGCTGTCCTGGTGCGTGATCGCGCCTTCGCGGACATAGGTGATGATCTCCATGTCGGCGTGCGGGTGCGGCGGGAAGCCGGTGCCCGGTGCGATCGTGTCGTCGTTCCAGACGCGGATATCGCCCCAGCCCATCTTGGCGGGATCGTAATAGCCGGCGAACGAGAAGTGATGTTTGGCGTCGAGCCAGCCGTGGTTGGCGCCGCCGAGTTGATTGAAGGGCCTACGGTCGATCATCTGACAAACTCCTGTGAGAGCGACTGCCGCTCCGTGTGACCGCAATGTGCGGTCGATCGTGACTTGACGAAAGAGAAACAATAGCATTGTATCATTGCCAGAAATGACACGTAGGCTCCCCGACCTCGAAGCCTGGGCGATCTTCGCCAAGGTGGCCGAATGCGGCTCGTTCGCGGGCGCCGCGCAGGCGCTCGGCCTGTCCAACCCGACCGTGTCGAAGGCGATCACGCGGCTGGAGGCGCGGCTCGGCGTGGCGCTGATCGCGCGCACATCGCGGCGGCTGTCGCTGACCGAGGGCGGGCGCGCCGCGCTGCCGCGCGCGATGCGGTTGCTCGCCGAGGGGGAGGCGGCGGAGGACGAAGCGGCCGAGCAGTCCGCGCGCCCACGCGGAACGGTGCGGATGAGCGCGCCGCTGTCGTTCGGGATCGGCTATCTGGCGGACGCGCTGCCGCCGTTCCTCGATCTGTATCCCGAGATCACGCTCGATCTGGCGCTCAGCGACCGGCGGGTCGATCTCGTTGCCGACGGGTTCGATCTCGCGCTGCGGATCGCGCGGCTGGAGGATTCGTCGCTGCTCGCGCGGCGGCTGTGCGCGGTGCGGATCCTGCTGGTCGCCTCCCCCGGCTATCTCGACGCGCGCGGGCGGCCGACTCACCCGGCGCAACTCGCCGGGCATAGCGCGCTCGCTTATACCGGGGGCGGCCCGCGCGGCGTGTGGCGCTTCACCCACCCGCACTTCGGCGAGGAGATCGTCGAGCCGCCGGTGCGGATCTGGACCGACAATGCCGATATGCTCGGCCCGGCGCTGCTCGCCGGGCAGGGGCTGGCGCTCCAGCCCGAGTTTCTGGTGTGGCGCGCGCTACGCGCGGGAACGCTGGAGGTGGCCATGCCAGAGTGGTCGGTGCCGCCGCTCGCGCTGCACCTGCTGATGCCACCCTCGCCGCTCAGGCCGCTGCGCGTGCAGGCGCTGATCGATTATCTGGCGAAGGCGCTGGCGACGCCGCCTTGGGGCTGACCCGCGCCGTGCCGCGAACGCGCGCGGGTGTCTCGACTACGCTCGACACGAACGGTTAGTGGGGGCGTCGTGTGCGTTCGGCGACTGACGAGAGCGGTTGCGAGCGTTTTTGCGCCCGACCTCCAACCGTTCGCCCCGAGCGAAGTCGAGGGGCACACCGCGCGCAGGGTGTCTCGTATATGCTCGACACGAACGGGTCGGGCGGGGCGCCCGCTACTGCCGCGCGCGGAACGTCACGCCGATCGTGCGCGGGTCGCTCGGGGTGGCGAGGATCAGGCCGGAATTGCCGGCCTGGATCGTCACGTTCTGGAGGTAGTTCGCGTCGAACAGGTTGCGCGCGAACACGTCGATTTCCCAGCCCGCGTTGTTGCGGTAGCCGAGGCTGGCGTTGACGAGCGTATAGCCGTTGATGCGCGTATAGGCGGAGTCGGTCGGGTCGCCATATTGGCTGGTGCGCGACATCGAATCGGCGTGCAGGATGACCGCGCCGCGCAGCGCCGGGACCGGCAACGTGTAGTCGCCGCCGGCCGATACGGTCCATTTCGGCAGGCTCGACAGCGGCTTGCCCGAGAGGTTGCAGACGGTGGTGCTGCTGCTGATCGCCTCGATCGGGCAGGGAGCGTTGGGATAGGATGTGTAGTCGCCGGCCGCATAGGCGACCGCGCCGCGCAGCGACAACGCCGGGATTGGCGTGGCGACGGCATCGGCCTCGAACCCCTTCACCGTCACCTTTGGGATGTTGGCGAGATAGGTGCGCAAAGCGGCGGCAGCGCCGGTATCGGTGACGTTCGCCTGGAAATCGGTGACACGCGTGTAGTAGCCGTCGATGTTGAAGGTCAGCCGGCGGTCGAACAGCCGCGTCTTGAGGCCGATTTCATAGGCGGTGTTGGTCTCCGGCCGCACCACCGCCTTGGACAGAGCGGGCTGGTTGGTATTGTCGAGCGGCAGGCCCGACATATTGATCCCGCCCGATTTGGCGCCGCGCGCGAAGCTGACATAGCCGAGCACGCCGGGGGTAAAATCATAGGCGACGTTGGCGCGCCCGGTGAGGCTGCCGTCGTTGACCTTGGCATCGTAAACCTGCCCACGCAGGACCGAGAGCTGGCTGTTGATCTGCGCCTGAGTGAGGCCGGTCGGGCCGCCGAAGGTGAAGGTGTTATAGCTGCCGGTCTTGGTCTCATAGGTGTAGCGCAGGCCGCCGGTCAGCGTCAGCCCGGCGAGCGGGCGCCAGTTGACCTCGCCGAACGCGGCATAGCTGTTCGACTGGAAATCGGTGCGCCCGTCCGAACCATAGCCGTCGAGCAAATTGCCCGGCAGCGCGGCCGAGGGGCTGCCGAGCAGCCAATAGGTCGCGAGCGGGCCATAGATCGAGATCGGCCGACCGATCACGCGCTGGCGGAAGAAATATAGCCCCCCGACATAGCTCAGCGCGTGATCGCCGTTCGAGGCGATGCGCAGTTCCTGGCTGTACTGGTCCTGCCGGGAGGGAATGTGCTGGCTCGTCTGGATCGGGATGCCGGTATAGTCGCGGTCGTTGGCGGCATCCCAGTTCCAGAACCGCCACGCGCTGACCGAGGTGAGCGTGGCCGGCCCGAGGTTCCAGTCGGCCACCGCCGACACACCGCCCTCGTTGGTGTTGGTGCCGACCGCCGCGTCGATATCGGTGAGGCGATCATAGGGATTGCGGCTGGCGGGCGTGTACGCGCCGCCCGGCACGTTGGCGGCGAGCGCCGCATATTGCCGCGCGGCGGCCTTGAGCGTGGGCGCGACGCGCAGATAGACCTGCGTGCAGCAATCGCTTTCGAAAGTGCTGAAATCGGCGGTGAGGCGGAGCCGGAACGTGTCGTTGGGCTTGATGAGGAGTTGCCCGCGCACCGCCTGATTGCCGATCGTGTTGAGATCGGCGCCGGTGCGAAGGTCGTGGATCACGCCGTCGCGGCGCGTCACCACCGCCGAGATGCGCCCCGCCACGGTATCGCCGATCAGCGCGCCCGAGGCGGCGGCCTTCGCCTGCACGAAATTGCGGCTGCCGATCGAGACTTCCTCCTCGGCCTCGGGTTCGAACGTGGGCTCTCGCGTGGTGATACTGATCGCGCCGGCCGTGCTGTTCTTCCCGAACAACGTGCCCTGCGGGCCGCGCAGCACCTCGACATGGTCGATATCGCTGAAATCGAACGCGGCGGTGGCGGGGCGGGCGTGATAGACCTGATCGACATAATAGCCGACCCCGGGCTCCAGCCCGTCATTGGCCTGGCTGACCGCGACCACGCTCGAGCCGAGCCCGCGGATCGTGAAGGCGGTGTTGCGCGGATTGGCCGAGCTGTAGTTGAGCGCGGGCACGAGCACCGACAGCCCTTGCGTGTTGATCGTGTACGACCGATCGAGCAGCGCGCCCGACACCACCGAGAGCGATCCGGGGATGGTCTGCGGGTCTTCGGGCCGGCGGCGCGCGGTGACGAGGATGTCGGTGCTGGTATCGGGCTGAGCGATGGCGTCAGGCGTCGGCGCGTCGCCGGGCGCGGCGGCGTGTGCAGCGGGTGGCGTGGACGCGAGGATAGCCGCCGCGGTCGCGGCGATGGCGCGGATTTTCATGGTAGCCCCTTTGTCCGCTCGGGCGCTGGTGCGCTTACGGGTGTCGGGGCCTTATTATATACGGTGGAATATAGTGCAAGGGCGTGCGGACCGGGATCGCACGCGCAAAAAGCCCACCCGGCGGAATGCCGGGCGGGCAGGTGGGGTAAGGCTTAGAATTCGGCGCTGACGCCGAACGTGAAGGTGCGGCCGGCGGTGGTGTAGACTTCGGGCCGGTCGTAATCGACGCTGGCGAACTGGCGGATCGCGGTGTTGGTGAGGTTGATGCCCTCGGCGATCAGGCGGACGCCCTTGCGCACGTTGACGTGCGCCTGGAAGTCGATGTTGTTGGTGCCCTTGATGGCGTCGCCGGCATTGTCATAGGCGTTGCTGGCGCCGATCAAATACTGACTGCGATAGGCGTCCGACACGCGCACGCCCCACACCGCGTTTTCGTAATAGAGCGTCGCGTTGGCCGCCCATTTCGACAGATTGTAGAGCGGCAGGCGGCGCGGCACGCCGCTGTAGAACACCGTCTGGTGCCCGTCGAACCACGTCCCGTTCGCCACCACGCCGAGATGCCTGAGCGCGCCCGGCAGGAAGGTGAAGTCGTGCTGGAACGCCGCCTCGATCCCCTTGATGTCGGCGCCGGGTCCGTTGATCGGCTGGCTGACGTCGAACTGGGTGTTGGCGTCCTGCCCCTGGATCAGCAGCGACAGCGGCAGGCCGGTCTGGCCGTAGGGGATCTGCTGGGTCGACGAGACGATGAAGCTGTCCATCTTCTTGTAGAACGCACCGAGCGACGCGAAGCCGGTACGGTCCATATACCATTCGATCGATCCTTCGACCGAGGTCGCCTTGTATGGCTTCAGGTACGGGTTGCCGAGGCTGAGCGAGCCGCCGTTGGGGCGGGTCGTGATCGAGCCAGCCGCCGCGAGATCGCCGAGGCCGGGGCGGTTGACGTTGCGGCTGGCGCTCACGCGCACGACCACGTCCTTGGCCACGTCGAGCGCGACGTTGGCGGCGGGGAGGAAGCCGTGGCTGTTGGTGCCGACCGCGACCGGCACGAACTGCGTCACCCCGGCGATCACCTGTGAGAGATGGCCGGACGAGATCAGGTCGGTCGAATAATAGCGCACGCCCGCGTTCGCGCGCAGCCGCATTCCGGCGACGAGCGTGTCGAGATCGAGCTGCGCGAAGCCCGCCCAGGTCTTTTCATCGACGCGGTAGTCGCTGCCGGCTTGCAGGAACGAGGCGTCGAGGTTCCGGCGGTCGCCGATATAGCCGTACACGCCATCGACATTGCCGACGATATATTGGGTGAGCGTATCGACGCCGACGGTCTGCTTGAGGTTGTTGGGGATGGCGACATCGGCTGGGACGTTGTGGAACACCTTGTTGACCCAGGTGTAGCCGCTGTTGATGAAATGCTTGAACTCGCCGCCCGCCTTGAAGGTCAGCGCGTCGGTGAGCTTATAGGCACCGTCGAGCTTGGCGTTGGCATATTGGTTGGTGATCTTGTTCTCCTGAACGTCGAGACGCTGGAGCGCCCAATTGTTCGGATCGGTGATGTCCTTGCCATAGGTGTTGACCGGAATGGTCGGCTTCATGTCGAAGCTGAACGGTGTGTTCTTCAGCTCCATGAACACCTTGTCGAACACCGGCTGGCCGAAATCCGATTCCTCATAGCCGCCGAGCGCGTGCAGCGTCAGCCGGTCGCCGACCTTCCACTCGGCATTGGCGACGCCCTGGTAGAAATCGGTGTGGTTCTCGACGATGTGATGCTCGCTGCGCAGATCGATGCCGGTGAAGCTCGCCGCGCGCAGCGTGTTGGTGCCGTCGATCTCGGCGCTCTGGATCACCTGGCCGCCGGTGATCGAGGTGCCGGTCAGCGCGTTGGTGCCGGCGGTGGCGAGCGCGTAATCGTCGCGGTGATCCCACAGCCGGCCGTACAGGCCATCGATGTCGAGCTTGAAATTGGTGCCGGGGTGATATTGCAGCGACGAGGTGACGCCGAGCCGCTTACGATCGGTGTACCAGCTCGATGGCGATTGCGCGGTCGCTTGCCATACGCCGTTCAGCAGCTTCTGGCGGGTCGCCGCGTCGATGTTCGGGCCGATGTTGGCGGCGCCGTATTTGGTGAGGCCCCAGCCCCAGTTGCGATAGCCGAACTCGTTGTTCTTGATTTCGCTATAGGCGACCGAGACGAGCGCGCCGAAGTCGCCGTGGCGGGTCGAGGCGAGCGCCACCACGCGCGGGGTGATGCCGCTGGTGTTGTCGTTGGTCTGGCCCTTGGCGGAGACGACGAATTTGGTGCCGGCATAATCGAACGGCCGCGCGCTGGAGAGCTGAACGGTGCCGGCGATGCCGCCTTCGTCCTGTTCGGCAGAGAACGACTTTTGCACCGCCACGCGGTTGAACAGTTCCGAGGCGAACAGGCTGTAGTCGAACGCGCGCGAGCGCGTCACGCCGCCGCGATTGTCCATACCCGAGGCGGTGTTGCCGAGAACTTCCATGCCGTTGAGCTGGGTGCGCGTGAAATCGGCGCCGAGACCGCGCAGCGCGATCTGGCGGCCCTCGCCGCTGTCACGGGTGATGGTGATGCCCGGGATGCGCTGGAGCGATTCGGCGAGGTTCAGGTCGGGAAAGGCGGCGATATCGGTGGCGAGGATGTCGTCCTCCGCGCCGACCGCGCGGCGCTTGAGATCCTGCGCCGCCTCGAGGCTGTGGCGATAGCCCGAGACGATGATGTCGCGCTGGGGCACGTCATCGTCCTCGACGGTGACGGCGGCGGCAGGGGCGGGGGCGGTCGCCGCCGGCGTCAGGTGCGCGATCTGCGCGGTCGGCGCGGCGCCGGGGGTGAGCACCGCCACCCCGCCGCGGATCGTCGCGGTGAGGTTGGTCCCGCGCAGCAGCGCGTCGAGCGCCTGGCGAACGGTCATGTCGCCCCGCACTCCCGCGGTGTGGCGGCCGTTGACGGCGTTGGGCGCAACGACGACCTGAACGCCCGTGGCCTTCGAAAATTGCGAAATCGCGCTGCGCAGATCGGACGCGCCGATCTCGAAGCGCATCGGGCGGGCCGTGCTAGTATCGACCGGCCGCGCTTCGGCCAGAGCCGGCGCGGCGAGTGCCGCCGCCAAGACGATCAACGATGTTCCCTTTATGCGTTTCATCAAATTCCTCCGCTCGGACGCATCTGCGCCTCGAACGGAAGACGGCGGTTGACCCCACTCAGGACAAAAGAATTTTGTTACAATTCAATGTCATGAGTGTGACGTTTCGACGATGCGGATGCGGTCGCCGGTGCGGACCGTCTCGAAGCCATAGGCCGCGCCGATCGCGCCGAGCAGCGTTTCCGCATTGTCGAGCTTGAACCGGCCCGACAGCGTCAGCCCGGCGAGCGCGGGTGGGGGCGGCGCGATCATCGGCCCGCCGCGCCGATTGAGCGCATCGACGAGATCCTCGAGCCGCATATTGTCGGTGTCGAGCCAATCCTGCCGCCAGTCCTGCTGCGCGGCATCGAAACGCACCGGCGCCTGCGCGACGCCGCCCGCGAAGCGCGAGCGCCAGCCGGCGGGCACATCGACGCTGCCGGCCGGGCCGCCGAAGCGGACGCGGCCGCGATAGACGTCGAGCTTCACCTCGCGCCGGGCGACATCCACATCGAATGCGGTGCCCAGCACGCGGGTTTCCGATCCCGCCGCCGCCACGACGAACGGCCGCGCGGGTTCATGCGCGACATCGAAATACACCTCGCCGCGCCGCAACGCGACACGGCGCTGTCGGTCGCCGAGCGTCACGTCGACGCTGGTGTCGCCGTTGAGCTGGAGCCGGCTGCCGTCGGCGAGCGCGAGATCGAGCTGTTGGCCGCGCTTGGTCTCGTAATGCGTGGTGACCGGCGCGGAGGGGCCGAAAGCCCCCTGCTGCCACGCGCCGATGCCGAGCGCGAGCGCCAGCGTCGCGGTGCCGCCAACGACGAGCTTGCGGCGGCGCGCGGCGCGCATCTCACGGATGTCGTCGTTCGACAGCCGTCCGAAGCCGGCGGCGCGCGTCATCGCCTCGCCGAGCGCGGGATCGTCGAGCGTCACGCGCAGATCGGCGGCGGCGGGCGGCGCGGGGGAGGGCGGGATGTCGTCGCCCGCCAGCGTCCAGCGCGCGGCGGCCGCGAGATCGGACCGGCGCGTCATGGCCGCGCGCCCGGCGGCAGCCCGCGCCGTTCGAGCGCGGCGCGCAGATCGGCGAGCGCGCGCGTGCAATGCTTGTCCACCGCCGCGCGGCTCAGCCCGAGATCGGTGGCGATCTGCGCGGCGGGCGTGCCGTCGAGCTGGCGGCGCAGGAAGACCTCGCGGCGCAGCGCGGGCATCACCTTCATCGCGCGCACGAGGATCTCGACCCGCTGGCGATAGTCGAGCACCTCCTCGACGCGCGGCTGCGGGCAGACGATCGCCTCATCGACCGGTTCGGTGCGCGGTGCCGCGGCGCGGCGGCGGAAATGGTCGTGGACGAGGTTGCGCGCCACCGCGAAGCAGAACGCGCCGATATCCGCGACCGGGCGCGTGCGCCGATAGTCGTAGAGGCGCAGATAGGTTTCCTGCACGATGTCCTCGCCATCGGCGCGTTCGCCCGCGCCGAGCCTGCCGCCGACGAAGCGCCTGAGCGCGGTGCGAAGCTCGGCTTCCTCGCGCGCGGCGCGGCGGCGCTCGGCAGCGGGCGCGGCGATCGCCATGATCTCGTTCATCGCGCCCGCACCCCGCCGGGGAGCGGGCGCGCGATGTGGTGCCCCGTCACTCTTGCGTCTCCCCGCTCGGACTTCTGCCCGATTCTCGGTTTACGCTAGCGCCGCTCCATGAAGCGCGCGTGACAGTCCGGTGCGGCGAGCTTCCCGCTTCTCCCCTCCCTTCCAGGAAGGGGAGCAGGATACGCCTTATCGCACCGCCATCTCGAACGGCCCGGCGGGGAGAACCGCGTCGTCCACGAGATTGACGATCGGGAAATCCGCCCATGCATAGCGCACGCGCGCGACGGGCTGGCCGTCGCCTGCCAAGATTACGCGGTCGCCCGTGGCAGTGGCCGAGGCGTAACGGCATGACCTCGCCGCCGCGCCGCACAGTTCGAAGCCGGTCGCCTGCGCGGCGCTGCGCGTGTGCAGCGCGCCGGTCACGCCCTTGAACGTGACGCTCGCGCCGCCGTTCGCGTCGCGCGTTACGCTCGCGACCTGCGGGCCGGACGAGGGCGGGGCGGCGCCGTAAGCGAGGCTGCCCATCGCTACCGCGAGCCGCCGGCCGATCTCATGCTTCTCGCCGGGGTGGATGTCGAGCGGATCGCCGAGATCGATCGCGAGCGCGAGCGCGGTATGCCCGTCGGTTTCGGCGACACGGCGCTGGTCGTCGCGCACGCGCGCCCAGCCGCTTTCGCCCGGCGCGATCGCCGGCTTCCCGAACCCTGCGAGCGAGACGATCGCGAACGGCAGCGTTGGCGCGCCGAACTGCGCGCGCCATTCGGCGATCAGCGCCTTCATGCGATCGGCATAGCCGGGGATGTCGGTGTCCGACTCGCCCTGATACCAGGCGACGCCGGCGAGCCCGATGCCGCCCAAGGGCGCGATCATCGCGTTGTAGATCGTGCCCGCGCCGGTGATGTCGTCCCACGGCACGCGCGGCGAGGTGCCGCCCGGCTTCTTCGCGACCGCATAGCGCCAGCCCTCACCGATCGGCACCGCGCTGCCGTCGGCGAAGCTGAGCTTCATGACGTCGGCCGGGCCGGGCAGGCCGCCGGTCGCATAGGCGTTTTCGATGTTGATCGTGATGACGTTGCGCCCGGCGACGAGCGTGTTCGCCGGCACGGTATAGACCCGCGCGTCCCAGCCGCCGCGCCCGCCGACCGACTTGCCGTTGATCCACACGCGGTCGGCGTCGTCGGCGGGGCCGATCGCGATCATCGCGACCTGTTTCGCCTGCTCGGGGGTGAGATCGACGGTCTTTTGATACCAGAGCATGCCGAGATAGGTCTGGAGCGCGGGCACGCCCCAGTTCTCGTAGAAGTCGATGCGCGGCACCGGCTGCCAATCGAGCGCGGCGTCGGGCTGCCACGGCTCGTGGCCGGGCGTGTCGCCGGTCTTTTCGCGCCACCACGCTTCCCACGTCGCATTCGCGCTGCGCATCGCGGCGGCGGGATCGCGGGCGTAGAGCTTGAGCAGATCGGCCTGCGCGCCGCGCCCGGCCGCGCGCTGTGCATCGTCGCCCATCCACGCCGAGATCGACGAGCCACCCCAGCTCGAGTGGATCGCACCGATCGGCACGTTCGCGGTTTTGCGCAGCTCACGCGCCATGTAGAAGCATGCCGCCGAGAAGCCGCCGGTGGTGAGC
Organism: Sphingomonas pollutisoli; assembly: GCF_029167165.1. Taxonomy (NCBI): domain Bacteria; kingdom Pseudomonadati; phylum Pseudomonadota; class Alphaproteobacteria; order Sphingomonadales; family Sphingomonadaceae; genus Sphingomonas; species Sphingomonas pollutisoli. Next base: position 523,734 of record NZ_JARFNJ010000002.1, on the reverse strand, counting down.
GGGCCGGCCGCCGCCCACACCGGCTGTTGCGCGAGGCGATCCTGCACGACCGGTGCGGTCGCCTTGGCGATCGTAACGAGGCGAAGCTGATCGTCGGCCGGGCCGTGGATCGCGCTGCCGGCATCCTGCGCGCGCTCGACCGGCAGTTCCATGTTGCTCTGGCCCGAGCACAGGAACACGTCGCCGATTAGCAGATCATGCACCTGCGTGGTGCCGCTCGGCGCGATCACCGACAGATCGTAGGGGCCGCCGGGGGGCAGCGCGGGCAAGGTGGCGCGGAACGCACCATCGCGGCCGGCGCGCGCCTGCGCGCTGTGCCCGGCCAGCACGGCCGTCACGGACTCGCCCGGCGTGGCGGTGCCGGTCAGCACGATCGGCTTGCCGCGCTGGAGGACGGCGTGATCGCCGACCAGTCCGTCGAGCCGCGGCGCGGCGAGCGCCGGGGTGGCGAGGGCGAGCAGGCTTACCCCCGCCGCGATGGTGCGGATCATGGCGTTCCCTTACAGCGGCAGCGGGGCGGACTGCCCGGCCTTGAAGCTCGCCGAGCGCACCGGCACGTCGGTGCCGGGCTGGCCCGAGCCGACGCTGACGCGGTACTGGCCCGCCAGCACCTGGCGCGTGCCGTCGGCGGTGACCGCGCTGAGATCGCGCGGGCTGAGCTCGAACGTCACCGGCCGGGCCTCGCCGGGTGCGAGCGTGACGCGTTGATAGCCGCGCAACGCGATCTTGGGCGCGCCGGGTACGTCGGGGAAGGTCAGGTAAAGCTGCGCGACCTCGTCACCGGCGCGCTTGCCGGTGTTGCGCACCTCGGTCGTCACGCGCAGGCCCTGTTCGGCGCCGCCCGCCGCTGGCGTCACCTCCAGCGGCGCATAGGCGAAGCTGGTGTAGCTGAGGCCATAGCCGAACGGATAGACCGGCGTGCCGGTGAAGTAGCGATAGGTCCGCCCCTTCATCTCATAATCGCCGAACGGCGGCAGATCGGCGACGCTCTTGTAGAAGGTCAGCGGCAGGCGGCCCGCCGGATTGACCTTGCCCGACAGTACGTTGCCGACCGCGAGACCACCCGACTGGCCCGGATACCATGCCTCCAGGATCGCGGCGGCATTGTCCTTCGCCCAGGCGAGGTTGATCGGGCTGCCGTTCATCGCGACCACGACGAGCGGCTTGCCGGTCGCCTTGGCGGCTTCGAGCAGCGCCTGCTGGTCGGCCGGCAGATCGAGCGTGGTCTTGTCGCCACCCTCGAAGCCCGGCACCTTGACCGGGGTTTCCTCGGCCTCGAGGTCAGAGGTGAGCCCCACCGCGGCGACCAGCACGTCGGCGTTGGTGGCGGCGGCGCGCAGATCGGCATCGGGGTTGGTGGAGATGCGCTTCCACACCAGATCGACCCCGCCGCCGACATGCGCGTCGGTGGTGACGGTGATCGGATAGCGGTGGCCCGCCTCGAGCGTGACATCCTTGAACGTCGCCAGGCTGCCATAGGCGCCGGCGACATCGACCAGCGGCTTGCCGTCGAACACCAAGCTGCCCGAGCCGTTCATGCCGAGCCGGTAGCTGCCGCTCGCCGGGGGAACCAGAAAGCCGGTCCAAATGGTCCGGTGATGATCGGAGACCTTGGCGAGATCGAGGTTGGCGCCGGAGACACCCGCCTCGATCCGCGTGACGACGGGCTTGGTCGCGAAGCGCATCGCCTTGGTCACATCCTTGAACGTGTCGGGCGCGAAATATTTCGGCGGGGTTTCGAGCGGGTTGTAATAGCGCGCGAGCAGGCCGGGCTTGCCATCGGGCGTGCGCAGCGCGGTGGTCGGCACACGATCGCCATCGGTGAAGGACTTGCCGAACGGAACCAGCGTCACGGTCGCGCCGGGCAGCGCCTGCTTGAGCCCGTCCACGATCGAGATCGGCGGGGCGGACAGTTCCGACGAATAATTGCCGCGCAGCACGCGGGTGGCGTCGCCGAGCGGGCCAATCACGGCGATCCGCAGGCCCGGCTTGAGCGGCAGCACGCCGGTGTTCTTGAGCAGGACCAGGCTCTTCTCGGACGCGGTCAGCGCGAGCGCGCGATGCTCGGGCGTGTCGATCTGCGAGATCGGCACCACGCTCGGCGTGCGCGCGCTAAGGCCGGGCAGATCGCCGTTGCGGTAGCGCGCCGAGAACAGCCGGACGAGCGTGCGGTCGACATCGCCTTCCGAGATCAGCCCGCGCTTCAGCGCCTCGTGGTACCGGTCGCCGAGACCGGCGGTGTCGTTGAGCGTGCGGGTGTGGCATTCGTTATCGACGCCGACCTTGATCGCCGCCGCGACCGCCGCGGCGCCGTCCGGCGCATATTTGTGATTGTCGCTGATGTCCTTCACCGCGTCGCAATCCGACACGACATAGCCCTTGAAGCCCCATGCGCCGCGCAGGTGATCCTTGAGCAGCAGATCGTTGGCGCAGGCGGGCTGGCCGTCGATGCGGTTGTACGCGCACATGATCGACCCGGCCTGACCCTCGACGATCGCGGCGCGGAAGGCAGGGAGGTAGGTATCCTCCAGATCGTGCGGCGACACGAAGACATTGGCGGCGTGGCGGGTCGATTCGGGGCCGCTATGGACCGCGAAATGCTTGGGCGTGGCGATCACGGCGGGCAGATCGGGGTTCGGCCCTTGCATGCCGGTGACGAAGGCGACGCCCATGTGCGCGGTGAGATAGGGGTCTTCGCCGTAGGTTTCCTGCCCGCGACCCCAGCGCGGATCGCGGAAGATATTGATGTTGGGAGACCAGGTGTCGAGCCCGGTGCCGATCCGCCCGAGCCGCCCGGTCTGGCGGCCAAGCGTGTGGAGCGCGCGGACCTCGGTGCTGATCGTGCCGGCGACTTCATGCACCAGCGGGGTGTCGAAGGTCGCGGCGAGGCCGATCGGCTCGGCGAAATTGGTCGTCGGCAGCGTGCCGATCGCGCCGTGGAGCGATTCGGTCCACCAATTGTAAGCCGGCACGCCGAGGCGCGGGATGGCGGGGGCGACGTTGAGGAGCTGACCGACCTTCTCGTCGAGCGTCATGCGCGCGACCATCGCCGCCGCCATCCGATCGGCCTCGGCGCGGACATCTCCGGCGGGGGCGGAGATGGTCTGGGCCTGCGCGGCGACGGCGGCGAGGCTGGCGCCGAGCAGGAGGAGCGCCTTGGCGAACGGGAAGGACGATGCCATGAAATACCTCATCTGGGGGGGAAGGGGGAGTCAGATCGCGGGAAGTCCGTGGTCGATGATCTTGCGGATCAAATCGCGGTGGCGCGGCAGGCCGGCACGCAGCCGCTGCGTCTGCACCGCCGCCTCGCGCCGGGTCTGCTCGGCGAGCCGGGCCTCCGCCGACAAGGCCGCGCGCGACACCTCGGTGCCGAAGCGCATGCCGTAGAGCACATATTGATAGCTCGCCGCCGGGAAGACCTCGTCAACGCGGTCGAACTCGTCGTGGAACCAGGGCGGCTGGTATTTCCACAGCGTGAGCAGATCGCGCAGCCGATCCGGGATCGTGTCGGCACGGACGTTGTCACGCCAGAAGTCGCTGTCGGTGCGCTTGGTCAGCACATAATGCAGCTTGAGGAAATCGATGATCCGGCCCCACCGGTAATGCGTGGTGGCGTTGAAGCGGGCGGCGACGATGTCCATCACCTCGCGGCACACCGGCATCTGCTCGGCGATCAGCTTCGTCGACATTTCGATCAGCACGATCGCCGAGGCTTCGAGCGGTTCGAGGAACCCCGCCGCCAGCCCGACCGCGACGACATTGTTCTTCCAGAACGTCTCGCGGTGGCCCGAGCGGATCTTGATTTTCCGCACGTCGGCGTCCGCGCCGACCGGGCCGAGATAGGCGCGCAGTTCGCGCTCGGCATCCTCGTCGGAGATGTGGCTGCTCGAATAGACATGACCGGTGCCGCGCCGGCTGGGCAGGCCGATGTCCCAGATCCACCCCGACGACTGCGCGGTCGAGATGGTGTGCGACGCGATCGGCGCGTCCTCGCTCTCGTACGGCACCTGAATCGCGAGCGCGGTGTCGCAGAACAGCACGTCGGCACAGCTCTTGAACGGCACGCCCAGAGTCTTGCCGATCAACAGCGCGGCGAAGCCGGTGCAATCAACGAACAGATCGCCAGCGATCTCGCCCGCCTGTTCGGTGACCAGGCTAGTGATGTCGCCGTTCTCGGCCTGACGGACCTCGGTCACATCGGCGAGGACATGGCGCACGCCGAGCTTGGTGGTGCAGTGGCGCTGGAGGAAACCGGCGAATTTTCCGGCGTCGAGATGATAGGCGTAATTGGCGACCGCGTCGAACTCGGGGGTGGCGATCGTCTTCGGCGCGAGGCCATCGTCGCACAACACGCCCTGCGGGGTGACCGCGTCGCAAAAGCTCTGGTCATGGCGATCGGCCAGCCAATGCGCGGCCATGTTTACGCGTTGGAAGCCCTGCGGCAGCATCAACGGGTGATAATAGCCTTCGTCGGCCTCGCCGGTGGTCCAGCGGGCGAAGCGCGCGCCCTGTTTGAACGAGGCGTTGCATTCGCGAAAGAAGTCGGTTTCGGACACGCCGATCTTGGCCAGCGTGGTGCGCAGCGTCGGCCACGTACCTTCGCCCACACCGATGATCGGGGTGTTGGGGGATTCGATCAGCGTGACGGTGAAGTCCGCCGGCATCCTTGCCTGATGCTTCGCGGCGATCACGCCCGCGGCAAGCCAGCCAGCGGTGCCGCCGCCGACGATCACGATGTTTTGAACGCTCTGCATAAGCTTCCGTTACCAAAAAAACGGGGGTGCCGGATAGGCACCCCCGAGGCTGAGGAAGGTCAGAAGCGGAAGTGGGCGCCGAAGGTGAAGCGGCGACCGTAATCGAACACGTCGAGGAGCTGGTTCTTGAACCGGCCGTGCGTGCTGACCTGTGCGTTGTTGACGTTGGTGATCTCACCGAACACGCTGAAGTGCGGCGTGATGTCATAGCTGGTGCTGAGATCGATCTGCGTGGCGGCATTCACGAAGGTCGGTTCGGCACCGAACTGGCCGGTGTTCTGATTCTGCCCGAACTGGAGCAGATATTCGTCACGCCAGTTGACCGCGGTACGGAACTGGAAGCCGTTCTTGTCATAGAAGCCGACGAAGTTGGCCGAGTTGGCGAGGCCGGTCACCGCGAAGCCGGTCTGCGAGATGTCGGTCGGATCGTACGGCTTGTTGGTATCGACGAAGGTGGCGTTGGCATTGAAGCCGAAGCCGCTGTCACCGAACACGTGCTGGAGCGCGACTTCGACACCGCGCACGGTCGCGTCCGGGCCGTTCAGCCGGGTCGTCACCGCGAAGCTCGCGGGCTGGCCGGTGGTCGGGTCGATCACGTTGTTGATCGTCTGCCGGCTCACGCCGCCGACGATGAAGTTGCTGACGTTCTTGAGGAAGAAGTCGACCGAGAGGTACGAGTTGCGCTGGTAGTACCATTCCACCGCTGCGTCGAAGTTATCCGACAGATAGGGCTTCAGGTTCGGGTTGCCGCCGCTCGCGGTGAGCGCGCCGACGCGCTGGCCGCTGCCGACGCTGAGCACCGGCGTGAGCAGGCTGAGGCCCGGCCGCGTCAGCGTGCGCGAAGCATCGACACGCAGGATCAGCTTGTCGGTGACTTCCAGCTTGGCGTCGAGGCTCGGCAGCAGATACGAATAGTTGCTGCGTGTCGTGACGTTCTGGATCGGCGTGTAGCCCGAGGGATCCGGGATCGACAGCAACGTCGGATCGGCGGTGCTCGGCAGCAGCACAAGCGGCAGGCGACCCTGGCCGGTCGAGGTCACGTGCGTGTTTTCATTCCGCACGCCAGCATTGAAGTGGAACGGCATCCCGGCCACTTCGGTGTTGAACGAGGCGCTGAAGAACAGCGACCAGGTCTTTTCGTTGATGCGCTGGATGCTGCCGGGATCGACCGCCTGATCGAACGCGCCGGTGAAGCCGGTCACGTTGTTGAAGCCGGGGATCGTCTGGGTCTGCGGATTGCCGAGGCCGCTCAGATAGTTCTGATAGGCGATCGGGCTGTACATGAAGATCGACGGCGGCAGCGCCCCCTTGAAGCCGGGGATGAAGTCCTTCGTGCTGATCGAGCCTTGATACAGGTTCGCGGGCAGCGGCGCGATGCCGGTGGTGCGACCCGAGGGCGTGCCGTAGCCCGCATAAGCCTGCCAGAAGTTGTTGGTGAACGTGCTGGCGTTCTGGAACTCGAACGTGTCGTCGATGTACTGGCCGCCGACCTTGATCGTCAGGTCGTCCTGCTTCCAGGTCGCGGTGAGACGGCCCTGCTTGAGCCGGTCGGTGTTCTTCTGCGTCTGGTTTACGGTGACGTGCGAGCCGATCAGCGCGGTGTTGGCGTAGTTCGCCTGGTTGCCGTTCGGGCCGTAGCTGGTCAGCGTCGGGAAGGCGTCGCTGCTGTTGCCGGTGATCGACAGGCCGGTCAGCGTGCCGAGATTGCCGCCATAGCCGATATCGCCGTTCTGCGAACCGATGTTGCCGTCCGGATTGAGCCAGCTCTGGCCGTAGCTGACGTCGGCGTCGATATTGAGATGCTCGGTCGCATCCCACTTCAGGTTGCCGCCGATCTGGTTGGTTTGCAGCACCTGCTTGTTGATCGCCGAGGTGAAGTCGGTCGGCGTGCCGGCCTGAAGGAAGTTGGTCGTCTGGCCGTTCTTGTCGAGCGTTACGTTGCGCAAGTCGCCCTGGTTGAACCAGAGGCCGACGCCATAAGCATTGGTCGTGACCGTCTGACGCGAGAAATTGTCATCGACGGTCAGCATCACGCTTTCGGACGGATGCCACTGAAGGGCGATACGCGCATCGACGCGTTCGTCCTTGGTATAGTCCTGCTCGTAACCGTATTGCTGCGGGAACCAGCCGACCACGGTCTGCTTCTGCGAGGCGGGCGCGTTGATGTTGGCGGCGTTGTTGGCCACCGGTGCGCAGGTGGCAGCGGTGCTTCCGGCGAGCTGGCACGGCGCGTAATAGCCACCCGCCCAACCCGATACGAACACGCGGTTGGTGGTGGTGTCATGGCGCGTGTAGATCGCGTCGGCGAGCACGCCGAGCGTGTCGTTGGCGAACGTGTCGCTGATCAGCAGCCCGCCGGTGGGCACGACCTTGCCGGCGCGATCCTGGACCGAGCCTGAGGCGCTGCCCGCGATGCGGAAGCCGGGGTGATCGAACGGCTTGGGGAACGAGATATCGACGGTCGCGCCGATCGAGTTCGACGACACCGCGACGTCGGGCGTTTTGTACACGCTCAACTGGCCGATGAAGTCCGAACCGACGGTCGAGAAGTCGATCTGGCGCCCGCCGGTGCCGGTCGAGATGCGACGGCCGTCATACAGCGTGGTGTTGAAGTCGCCGCCGAAACCGCGGACCGTGATGCCGGTCGGCTCGCCGCGGGCGCCGTTGCGCTGGATCGACACGCCGGGGAGGCGCTGGAGCGAGGCCGCGACGTTCGAATCCGGGAACTTGCCGATATCCTCGGCCGAGATCGCGTCGACCACGCCCGACGACGTGCGCTTGATGTCGAGGTTGCGCTGGAGCGAACCGCGCAGACCGGTGACGATGATGTCCTGGGTCTCGTCGACCGCGGGGGCGGCGGTGGGGCCGGTGGTCGGATCGGTCTGCGGCGCGGCCTGGCTGGCGGCATCCGTCGTGGTGGTCGCGGTCTGCGCGGCGGCGGGATTGGCGATCGCCAGCGCGATCAGGCTCGACGCGCCGATCAGACCGAACTTGCGGCCCCGCGCGGACATGAATGTGGTTGATTGTCTCACAGCACTCCCCTCCTTAGAAAACGTTTCTCTTCGGCATTGCCGCTCTCGCATCGTTGGCGGGAGCGGGGTTCACCCCATTCGAGGCCGGATCGGGCCGGATCATATGCCCGGCTGTGGAATCGGCTTCGTCTGTGTCGGTGGTGGTACCGCTACCAGAAAGGTTCTGCAAGCAGTTTCTGTAGGACTATAAAAGCACGCTCGACGGCTTGGCCGGGGATGGCGCGCCGGTTATGCAGCGGTGATACGCCGAAGCGAAACGCGGCCCCGCGGGCGCCGCGCGGGCGGATCAGCGACAGCAATAGGACGGGAGAAGGGTGACGATGCCCACATGGGAAGTTCTCAACAGCCAGGTGCATGCCGATCTGCGCCTCGGCGCGCCGGTGGTCGATGAGCGATTGTTCGTGCAGATCGTCGCCGCCGAGTTCGAATCGGCCGCCGCGCGCTTCCCGATCCTGTTCTCCAAGAAGGCCGACACGGGCGCCTTCTATGCGGGCGCGATGCTCGGCTTCAAACCGGGCCGCCCGCTGCTCGCCGGCGCGCGCGATCTCAGCGACGCGCAGCGCCTGTTCGACGTCGAGCGCGAGGGCTTCTACGTGTCCGACGATTCGATCGTCATCGACCGCGACCATCCGCGCTTCGGCAGCGCCGAGGGCAAGCCGGTGTTCGATTGGGAGGGCAAGCCCGACGAGCCGTTGCGCCGCGTCCAGCGCGCGCTCGCGCAGCTCAGCGTCGGGCTGGAGGCGACCGACCAGTTCATCCGCGCGTGTCTCGACCTCAAGCTGATCGAGCCGATCGACCTGACCTTCCGCTTCGACGATGGCGAGCATCTCGTGCTCGACGGCCTGTACACGATCAGCCGCGATGCGCTCGGCGCGCTCGAGGATGCCGCCGCGCTTGATCTGTTCCGGCGCGGCTGGCTGCACCTCGCGTACGCGGTGATCGGCTCGCTCCAGCATGTGCCGCGGCTGGCGCGGCTGCACAACGATCGGCTGGCCGAGGTCGCGTGATCGAACGAGACGGTCCCCTCGACCGCGCGGCCTTCCTCGCCGAGATCGCACCCGCGTGCGCGCCGGTCGTGCTGCGTGGACTGTGCCGCGACTGGCCGGCGGCGCGTGCCGCCGCCCGGTCCCGCCAGACGCTGCTCGCATGCCTGGAAACGTTCGATTCCGGACAGGTGGCGGAGGCGTTCGTCGGCACCGCCGCGATCGCGGGGCGCTATGATTACGCGGCCGATCTCGACGGCTTCAACTTCGTGCGCGAGGCGATGCCGCTGCGCGATGCGCTCGCGCGAATCGATGCGGCGGCGGATGCGCCGGAGAGCGCGTCGGTCTATGTCGGCTCGTTGCCGGTCGAACGCTATCTGCCGGGCTTCGAGCGCGAGCATCGGCTCGCCGCGCTGCCCGACGGCGCGGTGCGGCAGCATGTCTGGATCGGCACCGCCTCGACGGTCGCCTGCCATTACGACACGTTCGACAATTTCGCCTGTGTCGTCGCGGGGCGGCGGCGCTTCACTTTGTACCCGCCCGACGCGATCGGCGATCTCTATGTCGGGCCGATCGACTTCACGATGGCGGGCCAGCCGACCAGCCTCGCCGCCAGCGCGCCGCCCGATGATCCGCGTTACCCGCGCTTCGCCGCCGCGCGGGCGCGGGCGATTGTCGTAGATCTCGAGCCGGGCGACGCGCTCTACCTGCCCAAATTGTGGTGGCATTCGGTCGAGGCGACCGCGCCGTTCAACATGCTGGTCAACTTCTGGTGGGACGCATTCGCGATCGGCCCCGACGCACCCTATACGGCGATGCTGCTGGCGATGATCGCGATCGCCGAGCGGCCCGAGCGCGAGCGCGCGGCGTGGCGCGCCTATTTCGACCATTATGTGTTCCGCACCCAAGGCCATCCGCTCGCGCATTTGCCCGAGGCGAAGCACGGCGCGCTCGGCCCGCTTGCGCAGGGCAATTACGGCCGTATCCGCGCGCAGGTGATGAAGTGGCTGCGCGGCGGCTGACGGTGCCGGCCAGCCGCTCGCGATAGCGCTATCGCAGCGCCAGCACCGCGACCGACTTGGGCGGAAGCACGATGCGCAGGCCCTTGGCCGTCGCCGTCGCGGCGATCGGCGTGGGCGCGACTGCATTTGGGGCGGCGAAGCTGTTGACGCTGTCGACTCGCGGCGCGGTTAATAGCTGGCCGCTGCCTTGCGAGACCTTCGCGCCCGCCACGTCGAGGATGATCTCGGCCGGCCGGTTCGGATCGACGTTGGTGGCGGACACCCAGAGCTGGCCGGTGGTGTCGCGCGCGGCGACGGCATCGACCTGCGGCATGCTGATCTTGCCATGCGTGTAGGTCGCCGATGTGTAGTCGAGCGGCACATAGGTCGCGTCCTGGAAGGGCAGGTACATGCGATACACGTGATAGGTCGGGGTCAGCACCAGCTTCGGCCCGTCGGTGAGGATCATCGCCTGCAACACGTTGATCATCTGCGCGATATTGGCGAGGCGCACGCGATCGGCATGGCGCGTGAAGATGTTGAGGTTGATCGCGGCGAGGATCGCGTCGCGCAGCGAATTCTGCTGTTGCAGGAAGCCGGGGTTGCTGCCCGGCGTCGGCGCGAGCCACGCGCCCCATTCGTCCACCACCAGCGCGATCTTCTTGGTCGGATCGTAGCGGTCCATGATCGCCGATTGCTTCGCGATCAGCGTGTCCATGCCGCGCGTTTCGTTCAGCAGACGCGCGTAATCGTCCTCGCCGAACCCGGTGCTCGGCATGCGCGGCGGCCAGCCGCCTACGCTGTAGCTGTGTAGCGACACGCCATCGATGTCCCAGCTCCAGGCCTTGCTGGCCCAGGCCTTCATCACGGCTTCGGTATAATCGCCCTTATCGGCGTCCCAGCCGACCGCGATCCGCTGCATCTGGTCGGTCGCCTTCTGCGCCGGATTGCCGTTGCGCGCGAAGTGGCTGAACAGCTTCATTTGTTCGACATAATGATCGGGCGACATCGCGCCACCGCAGCCCCAATTCTCGTTGCCGAGGCCGAGATATTTGATCTTGTACGGCGCCGGGTGCCCGTTCGCGGCGCGCTCCTTGGCGAGCGTGGTCGGCTGGTCGGTGGTCATATATTCGAGCCACTTGCTTGCTTCTTCCGGCGTGCCCGAGCCGACGTTGACCGAGACATAGGCCTCGGCGCCGATCTGGCCGAGGAAGTCCATATATTCCTCGGTGCCGAAGCTGTTCGGCTCGGGCACGCCACCCCAGTTGGAGTTGACCGTGACGGGGCGCTTGGCCTGCGGGCCGATGCCGTCGCGCCAGTGATATTCGTCGGCGAAGCAGCCGCCGGGCCAGCGCACGTTGGGCACCTTCAGCGCGCGCAAGGCGCGGACGACGTCGCTGCGGATGCCGCGTACGTTGGGGATGGCCGAATCCTTGCCGACCCAGATGCCCCCGTAAATGCCGGTGCCGAGATGCTCGGCGAACTGGCCGAACAGATCGCGGTCGATCTTCGCGCCGGGCTTGGCGGCATCGACGTGGACGACCAGCGGCGCATCGCCGGCAAGGGCGGGCCCGGCGGTGGACAGCAGCAGCGCGGCGAGCGCGCAAGCAAGGCGTTTCATCGAGACCTCGTCGTCAGGGGAGGATGCGGAACCGCGTCAGATCGGCGTTGTCGGCGGTCGGGCCGGGGCTGTCGGCGCGCAAGGCGCCGGTGGCGGAATCGACATGGAGATAGCGGTTGGTGGCGAGCGACATCAGCACCGCGCCGCCGCTGAGGCTCTCCATCCATTGGAAGCTCTGCCCTGGCGCATTGGCGCGTACCGGCTGTAGCGAGACCGCGCCGTCCGCTCCGACGGTCAGTGCGTTCTGTCCGTCGAGCAACGCGACGCGGCCGAGCTTGCGATCGGCGACGAGCAATGGCTTCCGTAACAGCGCGGCGGTGTGATCCGAACCGACCGGGCGTAGCGTGATGCGCCTGCCATAGGGGATCGCCGGGCGACTCTCGGGGTGGCCTTCGGTGACGTCGACGCCGGCGAAATCGGCGAAACCGCCAACCGCGCCGCGCTGGTTATAGGCGAACAGCCCGTAGCGGACGCCCTGGAAGGTCATCAATTGATAGACCGTCGTGAAATCGGGGCCGAGCACGGTGAAGTGCATGCCATCGGTCGAATAGCTCAGCCGTGCCTGCTCGGTGTCGAAATCGCACGCGGCGCGCAGCCACAGGTGCGTCGCGCGGATCGGCGCGCTTGCCACGCGACCGCCTTTCTCGTCGAAACGCACAATCGTCAGCCCGTCCGCGCCGCGTTCGACGCCGAGCCACGCATAGGGGCGGTTGAGCAGCGCCAGCCCGGCCACGTCGCCCACCGCAAGGCCGCTCGCGTCGAGTTCGGCGGTGACGGTCGATTGCGGGCCGATCGCGCGCTGGGTGAGCGTGTTGCGCGCCGCGAGGAAATCGCTCGCCGGCGCGGTGTGCAGCCGCAGCGACCCCGGCCGCTCGGTGAGCGACCAGCGCGCCGGATCGGGTACGTGGTTCCATTCCCACACGTTGGCGAGCGTGCCGTCGAAACTGTCGCTGCGCGTGTAAGGCGCATGCGGCGGCGTCGCCGACGCGATCGGCTTGACCCAGGTGCGCGGGGTGCGGCCGAGGTTGCCGGGCAGGCCGAAATAGGGCCAGCCGTCTTTCCACGTCACCGGCGACAGCGCGGTGAGGCGGCCGACCGAATTGCCCTCGAACATCGACCAGCCCCACCAATCGCCCTTGGGCGTCTGGATAATGCCGCCCTGGTGCATCGACATGCCGTCGCGCGCGTGCGGATCGGGCGGCAGGATCGTCGTCGGATCCTTGCCGCGCAGGTGATAGCCTTTGCCGAGCCCGAAATCCTCATGCTCGCTGATCGATGGATTGATCTCCCAGGGTCCGAGCGGCGACTTGGCGCGCGCGGCGGGCATGCGGAAGCTGCCGGAATATTCGGCGGTGGTGATATAATAGGTGTCGCCGAACTTGTAGAAATGCGAGCCTTCGCCGAGCCCGGTGCCCTTCTGCGTGATGACCCGCTCGCTGCCCGGCACGATATCGGTCAGGCTCGCGTCGAGCTGCGCGAGGTGGAGTTCCTGATAGCCCCAGACGACATAGACCTTGCCGTCGTCGTCGAACAGCACCGACAGATCGTGGAAGCTGCGCTTCATCGGCGTGCGCGTCCATGGCCCCTTCGGCGACTTCGCCGTGAACATCTGCGTCATCGCGTGGTTGACGTTGCTGAAGATGTAGAAGGTGCCATTGTGATAGCGGAAGCTCGGTGCCCAGATGCCCTGGCCGTAGATGCTCTTGCCCTCCTCGAGCCGGTACGCCGGGCCGAGATCGAGCGTGTCGAGCGCGTAGCCGACGAAATCCCAGTTCACCATGTCCTTGGAATGGAGGATCGGCAGGCCCGGCATCGCGTGCATGGTCGTGCCGGTGAGATAGAAATCGTCGCCGACGCGGATCATGTCGGGGTCTGAGAACTCGTCGTAGAACAACGGGTTGGTGTAGGTGCCGTTGCCATTGTCGGCGGTCCAGGTCGGGTGCTGCGCCGCGACGGCGGGGGTGGCGGCGAGCGCCAGGGCGAGCAGGCTTGTGAACGTCTTCATTGATATCCTCTCCACCAACTGCCGTTCGTGCTGAGCGAAGTCGAAGCACGTGTGGCGAACGCACCGCTTGCGGCACGCACTTCGACTTCGCTCAGTGCGAACGGAACTGTGCGTTAACTCCGTGGCCCCTGCGCGAACGGGCCGATCATCGTGCCGACGAACCCGCCCGCGGTCGCGGTGCTGAGGTTGGTGGCGTCGACCCCGGCGGCGACCGTCGTCCACGCCTTGCCTTGCGAAACGGCGAAATCATAGCGGCCGCCGTGCGCGGCGATGCGCAACCGCACCGGGCCGGCCGCGATCGGGCGTTCGGCGATGGTGACGCCGTCGCGCGGCTCCTGCTTGCCGGCGCGGCGGGCGACGCGGACGAACGTGCTGCCGTCGTGACGGGTTAACGCGATCGTCAGGAAATAGTCGTCGTTCTGGAGCGTGGCGAGCCCCGCCATCTCGCCCTCGCGCGGGGAGAAGCGGAGCGCGGTGGTGACGGTCGCCTCGGCATGTTGCTGGCGTCGCGCGACGAACGCGGGGCGGCCGAAATCGCCAAGTCCGTCGCGACCGGGCGTGAGCGTGAGCGCGCCGCCGGCGGGCTGCACCGGCGCGCCGCGCATCGCCATCCATTCGCGGCCGAGCTTGGGGGCAGTGAAATCGTCGCGCACGATGAAGCTGCCGGTCATCGGCGTGGTGCCGGCGGTGACCGCCGGGAGCGGCGCCTTGAACAGCGTCGGCACCGGCTTGCCGCGATCGAGGATCACCGGCCAGCCGTCGCGCCACGTCACCGGCAGCAGGAAGGTTTCGCGCCCGGCGTTGTAAAAGTCTTGCGCATAGGGCCGCGTGGCGAGGAACACCGCCCACCAGCGGCCATCGGGCAGTTGGACCAGATCGGCATGGCCGGCGGCGCTGATCGGGTTCGGACGGCCGGCGGGCAGATCGCGCTGGGTGAGGATCGGGTTGATCGAGGGCGGGGCGGGGCGATAGGGGCCAGCGACGTTATCGGCGCGCAGGATCACCTCGCTGTGGTTGACGCTGGTGCCGCCCTCCGCCGCCATCAGATAATATTTGCCGTTGACCTTATAGACGTGCGGCCCCTCGATCCAGACCGGCTTGGTGGCGGGATCGATGCCGCCGTCGACGACCAGCTTGGCGTTGCCGAGCATCCTTAGGCCGACCGGATCGAACTGCTCGATCCAGATCGCGCGGTGTCCGGAATAGCGCGGCGTGCCCTCGGGCGCGCGGTTGTTGACGATCCACGCGCGGCCATCATCATCGAAGAACAGTGACGGGTCGATACCTTCGACGGTCTTGAGCCAGACCGGAGCGGACCAAGGACCCGCCGGGTTGGTCGCGGTGATGACGAAATTGCCGCCGCAATCGACGCAGGTGTTGACGATGTAGAAGCGGCCATTGTGGTAGTTGATCGCCGGCGCGAACACGCCGCGCGACATCGGCAGCGTACCGAAATCGAGCTGGTCGGGACGGTCGATCGCGTTGCCGATCTGCGTCCAGTGGATCAGATCGCGGCTGTGGAACACCGGAATGCCGGGGAACCACGAGAAGGTCGAGGTGACGAGATAATAATCGTCGCTGACGCGGAGGATGCTCGGGTCCGAATAGAAGCCGGCGAGGATCGGGTTGCGATACTGGCCCGCCGGTGTGGCGGGGCCGTCGGCTCCCTGATACTCGACCCAGTCGAAGCGCGCTCCATCGTTGGCCGGGTGAGGCGCTGGCGCGGCCGAAACCAGTGTCGCCGCCGCAAGCGCGCCGACCATCGCCAGGATTGTGCTCTTCATCGTCCGACCTCTCCCGTACCGCGCCGTCCCGCAGCGTCGAGATCGGATGTTAACGCTATCAAAGCGCGCTGTCGAGGCGCTCGGTCAGCGTTCGATATCGACGTCGCGGCCGGTCTGCGGGAAGCCGTCGCCGGTCGCCGCGTCGCTGTCGAAATCCTCGCCCGCGTTGCCGCCGCCGGCGCCCGCGCCGCTGCCGCGCGCCGCGCCGGTCGCGGGATCGTAGGAGGCGCGCTTGCCGTTGTCGGGCGGGAGCGCGGCGTCGGCGGCCGGCGGGGTCACGCCGTCGCTGGCGTTGGCGTCGAGCGCCCGTTCGCTGGCATGCGCCTGGCTGTCATATTCCTGGCCCGAATAGCCGGGTCCGGTGCCGAGCTTGCCGGTCTGGACGTCGATGTCTTTGTCGATGCTGCCCCCGGCCTTGGGCGACGTGGGTAGATCCTTGGGTGCGGACATGATGTTCTCCTTGCGGGTATAACGCATCACATCGTAGCGGGTGCCGAACGTGGGGCCGAAGCCGGTTCCCGTGCGTTGTTGCACCGCAGCACTTCGAGGAAGCCACGATGCCATCCGTCACCGACAATGCCATGACCCTGTGGACCTGGCCGCTGGCTGCCGCCCAGTGGAACAAGGACGTGATCGACATGATGTTCGGCGCGCAGCGCGTCGTCGCGGCGCGCCTGCCGACGATCGCGGCGGCGATGCAGAACCCGCTGGCCGCCGACCATGTCGAGCTCAGCCGTATGGTCACCGAGAAGGTCGGTGCTTTCACCACCTCGGGCAAATCGATCGGGGTCGCGGGCGACGCGGTACAGCGCGCGGGCAGCGCCAACGCTAAAGCCATCGAGCGGATGGCGCAGGGCAAGCTGTTGTGGCCAAGCGATTGGATGCGACTGGCGGAAAGCAATCTCGCGGCAGCGGCTGCGGTCGCATCGTTGCCGACCGCGGCGCTGGCGCCGCTCCAGGCCGGAGTGAAGGCGAACGACACTCGGTTGCGGCGGTAGGACGCGGCGCAGCCCAGACGGCGGATGAGATAATGCAGGGGCCGGGGTGGCGATGCACCCCGGCCCATTCGATCACCCGCCGAGCGACACGGTTTCGAACGTGCGCGCTTCGGGCGTGGGCAGCTTCTTCTTGTACTGCGCGGTCAGCTCTTCCTTACGCGCGGCCATCTCCTCGCCGAGCGCGGCGAGATCGAGATCGGTGCGCCGCGCCTGCGCGAACAGGCCCTTGAGGAACGCCTCCTCCTCATGGACGTGGTGCTTGATCTGCTCCGCCAGCACCGTGACCTTCGCGTCGTAGAAATCGTCGCTCGGCTTGCCGTTCTCGATCTCGGCGATCAGCACCTTGGCGCCGTCATGTTCGACATAGCTTTCGTCAAGCAGGTCGCCCTCCACCTTGCCTTTGCACGCCGGGTAGAAGATTTCTTCCTCGATCTGAGTATGGACGGTGAGTTCGAGGCAGATCCGTTCGGCGAGCTTGCGCTTGGCGGCGGCGCCCTTCGCGCTTTCGTATTCCGAGAACAGATCCTCGACCGTGCGATGATCGGCCTTGAGCAAGGCGATCGCGTCCTGTGCCATGTCGTCGTCTCCTGTTGATTGCGCGCCCTTAACGTCTTGTCGGCGCGCGGCGTTCCTCGCCGGCTTGATCGGCACCGAAGGACCATCCGGGCGCCTCGCGGGTTACAGTCGGGTCCAGTCCTTCCCGGAGCATTCCCTTATGGCTCAGACCGTTGCGCAGGTTATCATCGAAACGCTCGAACAGGCAGGCGTGCGGCGCTGCTACGGCGTGCCGGGCGACACGCTCAACCACGTCACCGACGCGATCCGCACCTCGGGCATCCGCTGGGTGCACGTCCGGCACGAGGAAGCGGGCGGCTTCGCGGCGGGCGCGGACGCGCTGCTGACCGGCGAATTGGCGGCGTGCGCGGGGTCGTGCGGTCCGGGCAGCCTGCACTTCATCAACGGGCTGTTCGAGAGCCACCGCAACCGTGCGCCGGTGGTGCTGATCGCCAGCCAGATCGTCCGCGACGAACTCGGCTTCGAATTTCCGCAGGAGGTCGATTTCAAGCAGGTCTATTTGGCGTGCAGCGTGTTCTGCGACGAAATCCGTACACCCGCCCAAGCGCGCCGCATGACGGCGATGGCCGCACAGGCCGCGCTCGCCAAGAAGGGCGTCGCGGTGCTGATCGTGCCCGCCGACGTTTCCTCGTCAGCCGCGCCCGACGAGCCGGGGTTCGCGGTGCATCGCGCCGAGCCGCGCACCTTGCCCTCCGAAGACGAACTCGCCCGCATCGCCGGGCTGCTCAACGCCGGCGAGAAGATCGCGATCTACGGCGGTTCGGGCTGCCATGATGCGCATGACGAGGTGGTCCGGCTCGCCGAGCGGCTCAAGGCACCGGTCGCGCACACCTCGCGGGCGAAGGACTTCCTCGAACACGACAATCCCTTTGTCGTCGGCATGACCGGCGTGTTCGGATCGGAGAGCGGCTATCACGCGCTGATGAACTGCGACACGTTGCTGCTGCTCGGCTGCGATTTCGCGTGGCGGCAATTCTACCCGGAGAAGGCGACGATCATTCAGATCGACATCGACGGATCGCATCTCGGCCGTCGCCATCCGGTCGATCTCGGCGCGGTCGGCGGAATTCGCGAGACGCTGGGCGCGCTACTGCCGCTGATCAAGGCGCGCGAGGCGCGCGGCTTCCTCGACGAATGCCTAGAACACCGCGAGAAAGCGCTGGCGGGCGAGCGCAAGCATGCCGTGCCAGAGGCGGGCAAGGCGATCCACCCGCAATATCTCACCGAGACGATCGGCCGCCATGCCTCGCCCGACGCGGTGTTCACCGCCGACGGCGGCTCGCCGATGGTGTGGCTGTTGCGCCATGTCCCCGCGACCGGACGCAACCGCACCGTCATTTCGCTGACGCACGGCACGATGGCGAACGCGATGCCGCAGGCGCTCGGCGCCAAGGCGGCGTTCCCCGAGCGGCAGGTGATCTCGCTGTCGGGCGATGGCGGCATCGCGATGCTGATCGGCGATCTGATGACCGCGATCCAAGAGGATCTGCCCATCAAGGTGTGCATCTACAACAACAGCTCGCTCGGTTTCGTCGAGCTGGAGCAGAAGGTCGAAGGGCTGCTCGACACCTATACCGATCTCAAAAATCCCGATTTCGCGCGCGTCGCCGAGGCGATGGGCTTCTGGAGCCGGCGGGTCGAGGACAGCGCGAAGCTCGACGAGGCGGTGCGGCAGTGGCTCGCCGAGCCGGGGCCGGCGCTGCTCGATGTCGTCACCGACCGCTACGAACTGGTGATGCCGCCCAAGATCGAGGCCGACAAGGTGTTCGGCACCGCGCTCTATTCCGCCAAGGCGGTGTTCGCGGGTCGCGCGGGCGAGGCGTTCCAGCTTATGAAGGGCGCGATACGGTGAGGGGGATCGCGAATGGCCGGGAAGACACGGTGCGCCTGGTGCGGCGACGATGCGCTGATGGTACGATATCACGATGAGGAGTGGGGCGTGCCGCTCCGCGACTCGCGCGAACTCTGGGAGACGCTCGTCCTCGACGGGTTCCAGGCCGGGCTGTCGTGGCGGACGATCCTGCACAAGCGCGAGGCGTTCCGCGCCGCCTTCGCGGGTTTCGATCCCGCGATCGTCGCGCGCTTCGACGATGCCGATGTCGCACGGCTGATGGCGGACCCCGGCATCGTGCGCAGCGCCGCCAAGATCCGCGCGACGATCGCCGCCGCCCGCATCTATCTCGACATGGTGGCGCGCGGCGAGGATTTCGCCGCGTTCGTGTGGGACGTCGCCGGTGGCGCGCCGGTGGAGGGCGACGGCCATGTCCTCGCCAGCACGCCGGCGTCCGAAAGGATGTCGCGGGCGCTCAAGGCGCGCGGGTTAAAGTTCGTCGGCCCGGTGATCGTCCACGCCTGGATGCAGGCGGTCGGCATGGTCAACGATCATGCGCGCGCGTGCTTTCGTCATGCCGAGGTGCGCGCGCTCGCATGAGCTTCTTCGAAAGCCTCATCGCGCTGCTCGCCGCCGCAATCCTGCTGTTGCAGGTCGCGCGGCGGGTGCGGCTGCCCTATCCGGGGATGCTCGCGGCGGCCGGCGTGGCGGTTGCGATGGTGCCCGGCGCCCCGGTCATCCCGATCGACCCGAACACCGCGCTCGCGCTATTCATCGCCCCGGTGCTGATCGATTCGGCCTATGATTTTCCGATCGGCGCGGCCTGGCGGCTGCTGGTGCCGCTAATCGTCTTCGCGGTCGGCGCGGTGGTGCTGACCACCGCCGTCGTGGTGGCGATCGGCTCGGGCGCTTTCGGGCTGCCGGTCGTGGTCGCGGTGACGCTCGGCGCGATCGTCTCGCCGCCCGATGCGGCGGCGGTGACGGCGGTGCTGGTCAATCTGCCGGTCGCGCGGCGCGTCGACGCCTTGCTCAAGGGCGAGAGCCTGTTCAACGACGCGACCACGCTGCTGCTATTCGGCGCCGCGCTCGCGGTGCAGTCGCACGGAGGGATCGATGGCGGCACCGCGCTCAAGCTGACGCTCGCGGTGCCCGGCGGCATCCTGTTCGGGATCGCTTACGGGACACTGGTGTCGCGGATGACCCCGCTCGCTGGCAATACCGTCGGTGCGACGTTGCTCCAGTTCGTCCACGCCTTCGCGACCTGGCTGATCGCCGAGCGGCTGCATCTGTCGCCGGTGCTCGCCACCGTCGCCAGCGCGATGACGATCGCCTACCACGCGCGCGTCACCGATTCGCCCCGGATGCGGGTCCATTCCTATGCCGTGTGGACAACGGTGGTGTTCCTGCTCAACGTGCTCGCCTTCCTGCTGATGGGGTTGCAGGCGCGGCGGATCGTCGGCGGCATGTCGAGCGCCGATCTGCACCGCGCGGCCGGCCTCACCAGCGCGGTGGTGGTCGGGGTGATCGTCACCCGGCTGCTGCTCGCCTTCCTGTACCGCGAATTCGCGAAATTCCGCCACAACCGTGCCGGCGGCGCCGAGCCGGCATCGCGCGGGGAGGCGGTGCTGATCGGCTGGGCGGGGATGCGCGGGCTGGTGACGCTCGCCACCGCCTTCGCGCTGCCGGCGAGCTTCCCCGAACGCGACCTCGTCGTGCTGACCGCCTTCGCGGTCGTTTTGGCGACGCTGGTGCTGCAGGGCGCGACGCTCGCGCCGCTGATCCATCTCCTCAAGCTCGAACGCAGCGGCGATGCCGCGCGGGAGCGCGACGCGGCACGACGGGCGCTCGCCGAGGCGGCGCTCGCGCGGCTGGAGGACGAGCCCGGCGACGCCGCCGAGGCGATCCGCGCGGCCTATCGCGAACATCATGATCGGCTGAGCGGCCCCGGCCATGAAGCGCCGCTCGCGCACCGGCGCGGGCTCTCGCTCGCCGCGGTGCTGGCGCAACGCAAGCGGCTCGACGCCTTGCGCGACGCCGACGAGATCGGCCCGGACGAATATCTCCAATTGCAGGAAGATCTCGACTGGAAGCAACTCGCCGTCGTCTCGGACGAAGACCGGCGCATCGACGAGAGCTGACGCTCGCTGATGCCGGAAAGACCCACCAGGCGTCCTCCGTATCAAACCTAGGGATAGATGGTCCGCGTTCGCGGTAGATCGTAGTCGCGTCATGCGAGTGTCGTCGGCTGCCGGCTAGACCGGCGTGCCGACGATGCCGCAGTTCTTGCCGGACCGGGGAATCGAGCGCCATGACATGCTGCCGACATGACGGAATGTTACGGAATCTTGCATTTCATAACCGCTGGATGACGGACTTGTCACTGTTACGCCGCCATGCCGCGGCGTAATGCCGCGCCGGACCCATTTTCGCGCCTGCCCGAAACACACAGGAATTCGATGCACACACATGACGAGCCAAAGGCGCTGCCGCCTTCGACGCGCCTGCCCGCCCGCACGCAGCTTCGCTGGCTCGGGTTGGCCGTCGCCGCGCTCGTGGTGATCGCGGTGCTGGCGATGGTGATCGCGCAGTTCACCCGCAGCACGCCCCCTGCGCCGCCGGTGACGCCGCCCGGCACGCTGCGCCTCTCGCCCGATCAGTTCGCCGCGTTGCAGACGATGCGCGTGGCGATCGGCAACTCGGACGCGCGCACGCTCGCGACCGGCGCGATCACGGTCGATGCCGATCACAGCACGCCGGTGCTGATGCCATATTCGGGGCAGGTCGCGCAGGTGCTGGCCGACGCCGGCCAATATGTGAAGCAGGGCCAGGCGCTGCTGACGGTGCGGACCAACGATTTCGTGGATGCGCGGAACGGGCTGTTCTCGGCGCGCGCCGCCTATCAAAGCGCGCAGGCGCAGCTACAGACCGCGCAGCGCACCGCCGAGCGGCAACAGCAGATCTATTCGACCGCCGGCGGCGCGCTGAAGGATTATCAGCAGGCGCAGGCAGACCTCGCCGCCGCGCAGGCGGCCGCGCGCACCGCCGCCGCAGCACTCGGCGCCGCGCGCGACAAGCTCGCCATCCTCGGCAAGAGCCCAGGAGAGATCAACACGCTGGAAGGCGCGGGCGAGGTGTCGGGCATCCACGACATGACGACGCTGCACGCGCCGATCTCCGGCCTCGTGGCGACGCGCGACGTGTCGGTCGGGCAATATCTGTCGCAGGGCGGCGACAAGCCGGTGATGACGATCACCGATCCCTCGCGCGTCTGGCTGGTCGCGCAGATCGCCCAGAGCGACGCGAGCGCGGTCCATGTCGGCGATGCCGTGACGGTGACGACGCCGGCGCTGCCCGGCCGCGTGTTCCACGCGACGATCAACCTGGTCGGCGCGGCGCTCGACCCCGATACGCACCGCCTGCCGGTGCGTGCCGCGATCCCCAACCCGGACGGGGCGCTCAAACCGCAGATGTTCGCGAGCTTCGCGATTCACCAGAGCGGTGCCGGGCAGGTGATCCGCGTTCCCGCCGCCGCCGTCATCCACGAAGGCGATTCGGCGCGCGTCTGGGTCGTGCGCCCCGACGGGCTGCTCGCCGCGCGTTCGGTGACGGCGGGCGAGGAACAGGACGGTCAGGTCGAGATCACCGCCGGCCTCAAGCCCGGTGAGCGGATCGTCACCGCGGGCGCGTTGTTCGTCAACGAGGCGGGTCTGGGCGAATGAACCGTCTCGTCGCGATCGCGCTACGCCAGCGGATGCTGATCGTCGGCATCTTCTGCGCGATGCTGCTCGCCGGGGTGATCGGCTTCCTCAACCTCAATATCGAGGCGTATCCCGATCCCGTGCCGCCGATGGTCGAGGTCATCACCCAGACCAACGGCCTGTCCGCAGAGGAGATGGAGCGCAACGTCACCATCCCGATCGAGGTCGGCATGGCGGGCATCCCGCATCTCACCGCGATCCGCGCGATCTCGCTGTTTGGCCTGTCCGACATCAAGATCCAGTTCAGCTATGACCTGACCAACGAGGCGGCCAAGCAGCAGGTCATCAACCGGCTTTCGCAATTGCCGCCGCTCGCCGGCGGTGCGCAGCCGACGCTGTCGCCGACCAGCCCGGTCGGCGAAATCTACCGCTACAAGATCACCGCCCCCAAGGGCTATTCGGTGATGGACCTCAAGACCCTGCAGGACTGGGTGCTGCAACGCCGCTTCAAGCGCATCCCCGGCGTGATCGACGTGACCGGCTGGGGCGGCAAGCTGCGCACCTATGACGTGGTGATCGACAGCGCGCGGCTCGCCGCGCACAACGCGACCATCTCGCAGGTGCTGACCGCGCTCTCCAAGAGCGACAGCAACGTCGGCGGCCAAACGATCAACTTCGGCGCGCAGGCGGCGATCGTGCGCGGCGTCGGCCTGATCCAGTCGGCCTCGGCGATCGAGAACGTGCTGGTCGGTACGTCGGGCGGCCAGCCGATCCTCGTCAAGGATGTGGCGGACGTCCAGATCGGTAACGCGCCGCGGCTCGGCATCGCCGGCTACAACGACCAGGACGATATCGTGCAGGGCATCGTTCTGATGCAGCGCGGCGCGCAATCGATGCCGACGATCCAGGCGGTGCAGAAGGAAGTCGCCGACATCAACAGCTCGGGCGTGCTGCCGCCGGGCGTCCAGCTCGAACGCATCTACGACCGTTCCGACCTGATCCACCTGACGATCCATACCGTGCTGGAGAACATGCTGGTCGGCATCGTGCTGATCTTCGTTTTGCAGGTGCTGTTCCTCGGCAATTTGCGCAGCGCGATCATCGTCGCGGCGACCATCCCGTTCGCGCTCGCCTTCGCGATTCTGTTGCTGGTGTTGCAGGGGGAGAGCGCGAATCTGCTTTCGGTCGGCGCGCTCGATTTCGGGCTTGTGGTCGATGCCAGCGTCATAATGGTGGAAAACATCTTCCGCCACATGGTCGATCGAACCGCGCGCGTGGAAAGCGGGCATGGCCATTACACGACGGCGACGCGTTTCTCGGCGATCCTCGGCGCGAGTTCCGAGGTGAGCCGCGGCATCTTCTTCGCCGCCGCGATCATCATCGTCAGCTTCCTGCCGTTGTTCACCTTGTCCGGCGTCGAGGGCCATATCTTCGGGCCGATGGCGAAGACCTATGCCTATGCGATCACCGGCGGGCTGATCGCGACCTTCACCGTGGCGCCGGTGCTCTCGGCGATGCTGCTGCCCGACAAGCTTTCCGAAGTGGAGACGTGGATCGTCGCGCGGCTGCGGCGCGTGTACGAGCCCGCCGCCGCCTTCGCGCTCGGCAACCGCATTCTCGCGATCGGCGGGGCGGTGCTGCTGCTCGCCGTCGCGCTGATTGGCGCGCGCTCGCTCGGCATCGAGTTCCTCCCGCATCTGGAGGAGGGCAACATGTACATCCGCGCCAGCCTGCCGCCCTCGATCAGCCTCGAAGCGGGCGAGCCGGTGGTCAAGGGCGTGCGCCGGATCATCATGCAATATCCCGAGGTCAACGCGGTGCTCTCCGCGCATGGCCGCCCCGATGACGGCACCGATGCGACCGGCTTCTTCAACGCCGAATTCTTCGTGCCTCTGAAGCCGTTCGACACCTGGCCGCGCGGCGTGACCAAGGACACGTTGATCGCCGAATTGTCGAAAAGACTTTCCGACAAATATCCCGGCGTCGAATTCTCCTTCTCGCAGATCATCGAGGATAACGTCGAGGAAGCCGCCTCCGGCGTGAAGGGCGCCAATTCGATCAAGCTGTTCGGCCCCGATCTCGCGACGCTCGAGAAATATGCCGACCAGATCAAGGATCAGATGGCCAAGGTTCAGGGCATCGCCGATCTCGGCGTGTTCCAGTCGCTCGGCCAGCCGACCGTACAGGTCGATGTCGATCGCGGCGCGGCGGCGCGTTACGGGCTCACGCCCGACGACGTCAACCAGACCGTCGCCGCCGCGATCGGCGGGTCTTCGACTGCCGACCTGTATGAGAAGGGCACCGATCGGCACTTCCCGATCGTGGTGCGCCTCAAGCCCGAACAGCGCAACAGCGTGGAGGCGATCCGCCGCATCACGATCGGCGCGACCGCGCCGAGCGGCACCGGCATGATCCAGGTGCCGCTGTCCGAAATCGCCAACGTGCGGCTGACCTCGGGCGCGTCGTTCATCTACCGCGAGCATCAGGAACGCTACATCCCGATCAAATATTCGGTGCGCGGGCGCGATCTCGGCAGCGCGGTGGCGGAGGCGAAGGCGCGGATCGCACGCAACGTCCATTTGCCATCGGGCTATCACCTCGAATGGGCGGGCGAGCTCGACAATCTCAACAACGCCGTCGCCCGGCTCGAGATCGTCGTCCCGATCAGCCTGCTGCTGATCCTGCTGCTGCTCTACGCCAATTTCGGCTCGATCCGTGACAGTCTGCTCGCCTTCTCGGCGATCCCGATGGCGGTGATCGGCGGCATCCTCGCGCTGGCGCTGTCGGGCACGCCGTTCAGCATCTCGGCGGCGATCGGCTTCGTCGCGTTGTTCGGTATCGCGGTAATGGACGGGATTCTCGTGGTGACGACGTATAACAACGCGATCGACGAGGGCATCGATCGCGAGGCGTCGCTCGCGACGACGGTGGCGCATAGCCTGCGCCCCGTGGTGATGACGTGCCTGGTCGCCGCGATCGGCCTGCTGCCGGCGGCGATGTCGAGCGGGATCGGCAGCCAGGTGCAGAAGCCGCTCGCGCTCGTCGTGGTCGGCGGGATGACGTTGGCGCCGGTGCTGATCCTGCTGGTGCTGCCCGCGCTGATCGCGCGCTTCTCGCGCCGGGTGTCGCCCCACGATCGCGGCGCGCATGGCCGCGATGTCGGGCACCACACACCACCTGCGGGCGATGGGGAGGTGCCGGCATGACGCGCGCGATCCTCATCGCCGCGCTGCTCGCGACCAGCGGCTGCGCGCTCGGCCCCAAGACCCTCGATCCGCACGCGGCGCTGCCGCCCGCGCCCAAGCCCGAGACGATCAGCCCGGCGAGCGGTCCGGCGCAGGCGCTCACCGCCGACGCGCCCGCCGGCGACTGGTGGCGCGAGTTCGGCAGCGGTCAGCTCGACACGCTGGTGGCGACCGCGCTCGCGCACAATAACGACATCCAGGTCGCCGAAGCGTCGCTGCGCCAGGCGCAGGAGACGGGCAGGGCGGCGGCTGGCGCGGCCTTGCCGCAAGCCGACCTCAGCTATCAGGCGCAGCGCACGCGTATCTCGCGCGACCTTTCGCCCGCGGTCGCGGATGCCAACCAATATCTCTACAGCCTCCACACCGCGCAGGTGACGGTCAGCTACGGCCTCGATCTGTTTGGCGCGACGCGCTCGCGGATTCGCTCGGCGCGTGCGGCGGCCGAGGTGCAGGCGCACAGGCGCGATGCCGCGCGCGCGACCGTGGTCGCGAATCTGGTCGCCGCCGTGATCCAGCGCGCGGCGCTCGCCGAGCAGATCGCGGCGACACAGACCAGCATCGCGGTCAACCGTGATATTCTCGGCGCGTTGCGGCGGCGTCAGCAGCTTGGCGATGTCGGCGCCGCCGACGTGGCGACGCAGCAGACCGCGCTTGCGGCAGCCGAGGTCGCCTTGCCGCCGCTGGTGCGCGCGGAACAGCACCAGCGGGTCGTGATCGGCAGCCTGATCGGCGTGCCGGCCGGAGCGGCCTTGCCCGATCTGCCGACGCTCGACTCGCTCGCGCTGCCGACCCGCTTGCCGCTCGCCCTGCCGTCCGATCTCGTCACGCGACGGCCCGACATCGGCGCGGCGCGCGCGCAGCTCGAAGGGGCGGGGGCGGATGTCGGCACCGCGATCGCGGCGCGCTTGCCGAGCATTCAGCTCAGCGCCAGCGCCGGCGGCACCGCGCAGGCATTCGGCGATATGTTCAAGGACGGCAATCCGTTCTGGGCGATCCTCGGCGGTGTGACCCAGCCGCTGTTCCACGCCGGCGCGCTGCGCCACCAGCAGCGCGCCGCCGAGGCTGCGCTCGATGGCGCCAAGGCGCAATATCGCGCGACGGTGCTTCAGGCGTTCGGCGAAGTCTCCGACGCGCTGAGCGGCCTGCGCACCGATGCCGAAGCGCTCGACGCGGCGACCCGCGCCAGCGATGCCTCGGGACGCGCGCTGGGTTTCGCGCGGCGCCAACTCCAGCTCGGCAGCATCGGCACGCTCGCGCTGCTCAACGCGACCGCGGCGGACGCGCAGGCGCGTGCGCAACTCGTCCAGGCGCGTGCCGCGCGGCTGAGTGACACGGTCGCCCTGTTCCAGGCGGTCGGCAGCCGAATCGGCGCGAAATAGCCGCATACCCGCACGCGCGAGGATCGGTGGCACGGCAGCGGGAACGCGCTTGCCGGGTCGCGGTACCTGCCACCCGGCATGTTCGCGACAAAAAAAAGGGCCGCCCCGGAGGGCGGCCTTTGAAAGTTTTAGGAGAGGATGCCTGAAAGGCACGCCCTCTTTGCGGCGGAAATGAAAATGCTGCAAGTGCGAACAGGGCAGCTCTGATTGCGCGGAACGCATCCGATCCCCGGAAAATTAAGTGCGCGTAAACGAAATCTCGATACCCAATTTGGGGTTAGCGCCGGGCATAGCTCGACCGGCCAGCACAATGGCGCGTCACGCCGGGGAGAGAGCGGCCATGTTCGACCATCGCAACGACAAAGCCTTGACCGTCATCTCGATGTCCGATGACGTGCCGCCGGCGCCCGAGCGCCGTGCCGACGCCCGCAACCTGTCGATCCTGAAGGCGGCTATCCTGCGCACCGCGCTCGGCGAGGAACTGTGCCTCGTCCGCAACATCTCGCGCGGCGGGCTGATGGCGCATATCTTCTCCGATCTGGAGGTCGGCGACGCGGTGAAGATCGAGTTCCGCTCGTCGAAGATCGTGCGGGGCCGGGTGGTCTGGCGCCGCCCGGAGTTGATGGGGGTCCGGTTCAGCCAGTTCATCGACATCGCCGAAGTCCTCACCGAATCCACGCCGACCTCGGGCTATGTCGCGCGCGCGCCGCGCGTCGCGGTCAGCGTGCCGGCGCGGCTCCGCTCGGGCGCACGCTATCAGCCCGTTGCGCTCGCCAACATCTCGCAAGGGGGCGCGCGAGTCTATCTGAGCGACCCGGGCCGGGTCGGCGACGACGTGGTGCTTTCGGTCTCTGGCCTGCCGGTGCTCACCGGTTCGGTGCGGTGGCGTGCCGATGCGTGCGCGGGCATCGCATTCAACGAACTGCTCGCGTTCGAGGATGTCGGCCGCTGGATTTCAAGCCACAATGTCGGAGTTGCCACCGGACTGGCGGAGTAGCCGCCAGCGGTTCGAGACGATCTCAGGCGGCGGCGGTTCGCGGTGCGGCGCGTCCGCCCGCCACGAACAGTCCCGAGGCGATCAGACCGAACAGGCCCGCGATGACGAAAGCGGGCAGGTACGTGCCGGTCGCCTCCCGGATCGCGCCCGCACCGAACGCGGCGGTCGCGGCGCCGAGTTGATGGCCGACCATGATCCAACCGAACATCACCGGCGCATCGCGTTCGCCGAACGCCTGGTTGGAGAGCTTGACGGTGGGCGGCACGGTCGCGATCCAGTCGAGCCCGTAGAACACCGCGAACACGGTGAGGCTGAGCGCCGAAAAGTCGATGAACGGCAGCGCGATCAGCGATGCCCCGCGCAGGCCGTAATAAACCATCAGCAGTTTTCGGGGATCGTAGCGGTCGGTCAGCCAGCCCGACGCGGTCGTGCCGATCAGGTCGAACACGCCCATCATCGACAGCAGCCCCGCCGCCGCCACCGGGGCGATGCCGTGATCGCCGCAGAACGCGATCATATGCGTGCCGATCAGCCCGTTGGTGGTCAGCCCGCAGACGAAGAAGGTGCTGAACAACAGCCAGAACACCGGGTTGCGGCTTGCCCGGAACAAAGCCTCGAACGCAAGCAGCGGCGTCGCCGCCTGTTTCATCGCGGGCGGGGCGGTCGGCTCCGCCTCGCCGAACCGGCCGGTGCCGACGTCGCCGGGATGTTCCGGGATCAGCAGCCATACCAACGGGATCAGGGCGAGCGCGGCGATACTCACCGCTGTGGCGACCGGCTTCCAGTCGCCCGCGCTCGAGAGCCACGCGAGCACCGGCAGGAACACCAGCGCGCCCGTCGCGGTGCTCGCGCTCAGCATCCCCATGACGAGGCCCTGCCGCGTCGCGAACCAGCGGTTGACCACCGCCGCGCCGAGCACCGAGGCGACGGCACCGCTGCCGATTCCCGAAACCACGCCCCAGCTCAGCACATAGTGCCACGGCTCGGTCATCTTCAGGCTGGCGATCGTCGCCGCGGCCATCAGCCCGAGGCCGCCGAGCATCGTGCGGCGGATGCCGATGCTCTGCATCAGCGCCGCCGCGAACGGCCCGACCAGCCCGTAGATGAAGATGCCGATCGCGGCCGAGGCGGAGATCGTCGCGCGGTCCCAGCCGAAGTGCATCTCCAGCGGCACCATCATCACGCCCGGCGCCGAGCGCAAGCCCGCCGAGACCAGCAAGGCGAGGAACGTCACCGCGACGACGACATAAGCGTAGAATCGCGGCGGCACGCGCGGGATCATGCGTCGGCTTCTTGCGCGAGCGTGGACAAACGGCCGAGCGTGGCTTCGAGCGCGGCCCATTGCTCCGCCCCGAACGCGCCGATCAAGCGCGTCTGCATCGCCTGCCATGGCACGCCGGCGCGCTCCAGCGCCGCATGTCCCGCGTCGGTGACGGTCACGGTCTTGGTCCGCGCGCCGGCGTCGGCGATCGCGAGCCAGCCGAGCTTTTCGAGAGGCGCGAGCGCCCGATACAATGACGTCCGCTCCATCACCAATATCTCGGCGAGCCGGCTGAGCGCGACCGTGCCACGCCGCGCCACGTTGCGCAGGATCGCGAATTGCGTGATCGTCATGCCGGTGGGCGCAAGCGCCTCGTCATAGAGGCGCGTAACGGCGCGCGTCGCCTTGCGAAGCGTCGTGCAGGCGCAGGCGGGGTCGGGTGCGGTGGACATGGCAATGATGTATATGCATCATTGCGCGGGCGTCAACCGAGCGGCTGGCGCGCCAGCCAGCCGCTCTGGTTCGGCGCGAACGTCGGGTGACTCGTCAGAAGTTGACGCTGATCGTGCCGAACACCTGCCGCGGCGCGACCGGGAACTGGTTGAACGTGCCCGATGCCGCACCGATGCTGAGCGTCGACGCGCCCTTCTGATCGGTGATGTTGGTGACGTTGACGCTGAGGTTGAGCGTCTTCACGAACATCGCGTCGTTCAGAGGGACGGCGACACCGATCCGTCCGGCGAGGGTGAAGTAGCCGGGCACCGACAGATCGTTGGTGTAGGTCGCGAACCGGCGGCCGAGATAATCGCCGGTGAACTGCACGTCGAAGATGCCGTAATTGGCCGATACGACGGTCTTGTTGAGCCACTTCGGCGAGCCGGGCACCTGCTTGCCGGCGGTTGGCACCACCACCGCCGGAACGCCGGTCGAATAGTTCTGCTGGTACTGCGAGTCGTTGTACGACACCGCGTTGTAGATCGAGAAATGCGGCCCGAAATGCAGCGTCGCCGCGAAATCGACGCCGTTGGTCTTCACGTCGCCGACGTTCTGGATGATCGCCGCGCCGCTGATGATCGAGGTGATGACGGTCGTCGGGCTGAGCGCGAGCAGGCGGTTGCTGAAATCAACGTGATAATAGCTGATCTGCCCTTCGAAGCCGGTGATCGGGCCGAGTGAAACCGCGTGCTGTGCGCGCGCGCCGACTTCATAGGTCCAGCTCGTCTCCGGCTTCACGTTGGCCTCGAAATCCTCGAACACCGGCTGGCTGCCGAGCGCGAACGGTGACAGGCCAGTGGCGGCGCTGGTCGGGAACTGGCGGATGTTCTGCTGCGCGTTGACGAAGAACTGGTCGTGTTCGGTCACCGCCCAGGTCGCGCCGATCTCGGGCAGGAACGCCTTGTCGGTGTTGATGCGCCCCACTGGCAGCGCGGTCGAGTTCGAGAAAGATCCGGGGATCGGCTGGACCGGAACGTCCTGGCGCGCCTTCTGGAAGGTGCTCTTGAAGCCGGCGAGCACAGTCACGTTCGGCAGGACGTGCCAGGTATCCTGAATGTGCGTCTGGATCTCGTCGACCGTGATCCGGCTGCCATATTGCGTGATGAGCGGCGCGGCCTGATCGAACGGGCGGGTGTAGGGCGACGAGGGATTGTTGACGTCGAGCGCATACCAGCGCCGGAACGCCGACGAGCTTTGCCGTTCGTACCAGCCGCCGACTTCGATCTCATGGTTGCCGAGGTGCGCGCTCAGCGTCGAGAGGATACCGCCGCGATCGATCTGATATTCGGTGGTGCGGGTCGCGAGGCCCGAGCCGCCGAAGATCGTCGAAAGCCGCGCGAGGTTCGCCGCCGAGGTCGGGCTGCTGCCGGGGACGCCCGGATAATAGAAGGAGAACAGCCCCGGCAGGCCGGCGACGTCGATCGGCCCGGCGACGACGCCGACGCCGTCGTTGTGATGCGCATAGGCCTGGTTGGTCCAGGTGACGCGGTCGCTGATCCGCCAGTCATATTTCGCGTACGCCAGATAATCGGTGCGCTGCGCGTCCGAATAATAGTTTCGGTAATTCGAACCCGCCGCCTTGTATGCGCCGGAGTTGAGATAGGTCTGCATGCCGGCGAAATCGGGATAGAAGAACGGGCGCGTATAGGGCGCGGTCGCGCGGTTTGCCGGGGTGATGACGGTCGCGTCCTCGTTCGGTTCGGTCTTGTCCGAATAGGCGGCGTAGATGGTGAACTTGCCGGTGGCGTCGTCATGAACGAACTTGCCATTGGCCTGATAGCCGCCCTGATGGCCGTTGAAGTCCCACGCGCGCGCATCCTGCCGCACGCCCGAGAGATAGAAGGCGCTGCCGGTGCCGAGATCGCCGCTGTCGATGCGGACGAAGGTGCGGTAGGTGTTGTAGCTGCCGAAGGTCTGCGCGATCGTGCCGCCCATCTCGTGCTTGGGATCGCTCGAGAAGGTGTCGATCGTGCCGCCGAGGTTGCTGGTCGATGCGGTGCCCAGGTCGCCCGCGCCGCTCGCCAGCGTGACACGCCCGACATTCTCCGAGATCACCGCGCGCTGCGGCGCGAGACCGTTGTAATTGCCGTAGGTCTGGTCGCCGAGCGGAATGCCGTCGAGCGTGTAGCCGAGCTGCTGCTGGTTGAAGCCGTGGATGAAGAGCGAGATGTTCTGTTCGTTATTCCCCCACGGGTCGGCGGTGAGGAAGGTGACGCCGGGCAGCGTCTGAATCGCCTTCAGCGGGTTGATGCCGGGCAGTTGCTTCTGGATCTGGATGCCGTCCATCTCGACGACCGAGCGCGTGCGGCGGCCGGTGACGACGATCTGCTGGTCGTCGTCCCCCGCAGGTGCGGCGTCATCGGCCGGGGCCGCCGCCGGGGCGGGGGCGGCATCGGCGGCATGTGCGGCGACCGGCGTGCTGGCGATCCCCGTGGCCAGCGCGATCATCGAAATCAGACCGGTCTTCATCGTCTCTTCCCTCTTTGCGGCACTGCAACAAAGCGGGCGGGTAGAGGCGCTGGAAGACGATATGGCGTCAGGAATGTTTCAGATTCGCGGCAGGGCCGATTGCCGGTTACTGTCACATATCGGCATCAGTGGCGGGGTGGGTACCGGAACCCGTCCGGCATGACGACGAAGCTATTGCGGAGGTTTCGCGTCACGCCGCGGCGTCCGCCATCGCGCCCATCGTCACGTAATCGGTCTTGCCCGTGCCGAGAACCGGCAGTTCCTCGACCACGCGGATGTCGCGCGGGATCGCCAGTTCGGCGATGCCGTTCGCGCGGCCCCAGGCTTGGAGATCGGCGGCCTTGGCGTCGGTGTGCGTGGTGAACAGCACGAGTTGCTCGCCCTTCTTGGCGTCGGGCCGCGTCACCACGCCGTGTTGCGCCCCGGGCCAAAGCCGGGCCGCATAGCCCTCCACCGCCGGCAGCGACACCATCTCGCCGCCGATCTTGGCGAAGCGCTTGGCGCGGCCCTTGATCGTCGCGAACCCCGCCTCGTCGACCTCCACGATGTCGCCAGTGTCGTGCCACCCGCCCTCGGGCGGTTGGAGCACGCCGGGCCGATCGGCCTTGAGGTAGCCCGCCATAACATTAGGCCCGCGGATCGAGAGCTTGCCCCCGCCGTCGATCCCCGGCACCGGATCGAGCCGCCCCTCGATACCGGGCAGCAGTCGCCCGACGCTGCCGGTCTTGAAGTGCATCGGCGTGTTGACCGCGATCACCGGCCCCGCCTCGGTCGCGCCATAGCCTTCGAGGATGCGCAGCCCGAACTTCTCCATCCAGCTTTTGCGCGTCTCGTCCCGCACCCGCTCGGCTCCGGCGAAGACGTAGCGCATCGCGTAGAAGTCATAGCTGTGTGCCATCCGCGCATAGCCGGCGAGGAAGGTGTCGGTGCCGAACAGGATCGTCGCGTTGGCGTCGTAAGCAAGCGCAGGCACGATCCGGTAGTGGAGCGGGTTCGGGTACAGCAGCGTCTTCACGCCCGACAGGATCGGCAACAGCGTGCCCCCGGTCAGCCCGAAGCTGTGGAACACCGGCAGCGCGTTCAGCACCATGTCCGACCCGCTGAAATCGATCCGCGCCGCGATCTGCGCGCAATTGGCGAGCAGGTTGCGATGCGTGAGCACGACACCCTTGGGCAGACCTTCCGAGCCGCTGGTGAACAGGATCACCGCCGGCGCATCCGGCGCGATCCGGCGGCGGGCGTGGAGATGCGCTGCGAACCGCGTCGCGACCAGCGCGCGCAGCTTGGCGAACGCGCCGATCCCGGCGGAGACATCCTCCAGATAGCGCACCGTGATCCCTTCGGCGGTGAGTCCCTCGATTACCGCCGCGAGCTTCGCCTGATCGATGAAAGCGCGTGCCGTCACGATCGTCCGCAGCTCGGCGGCGGCGCACGCCGCCTTGAGATTGGCGAGACCGGCGGTGTAATTGAGCATCGCCGGCACCCGCCCGGTCGCCTGCAATCCGAAGAACGTCACCACCACCGCCGAGACGTTGGGCAGCAGCACGCCGATCGCCTCGCCCGGCTTCGTGCCCGGCTCCAGCGCGCCCCCGAGCGCGAGGCTGCCGGTGACGAGCCGGCCGTAGCTGAGCGGGGTGCGCTTCATATCCTCGACCACCGGCTTGCCCGCACCGCTCAGATGGCTGGCATCCACCAACGCCTCGAACAAGGTCCGGTCGATATGCGAGGTCGCGAAGATCATCGCGCTCATCTCGTCATAGAGCTGGCGTCCGGCTGCGGCGCGGCGCGCGCGCGCCGTCATCTCGCCGTCGATGTGGAAACGGCGCGGCGGCAGCACGGTCAGCGAAATCTTGGGGAACAGCCGCGTCCGCACCTTGCCGCGCAGATAGGAGAAGGGGGTGAACTGCGCCCCCTCGATCCGCACCGGCACGATCGGCGCGTCAGCCTTGTCGGCAACCATGGCGGGGCCATCGAACACCTTCATCAGCGCACCCGTCACGGTGATGCGGCCTTCGGGGAAGATGACGAGCGTATTGCCCGCCTTCACCGCGCGCACCATCGCCTTGGCCGACATCGGGTTGGTCGGATCGACCGGGAAGGCGCGGAACAGTTTCAGCGCGGGCGCCATCCACCAGCGTTTGGTCACTGCGGTATGCACCGCGAACACCGGCTTGCCGGGCAGGAACACGGCGAGCAGCAGCCCGTCGAGCCACGACACATGGTTGACCACCACCACCGCGCGCTCACCCGGTTGCGGCATGTTCTCGCCACCCGCGACCTCGACACGGTACAGCATGGTCAGCAGCCAGCGCATCACCGCCTTGATGACCGTTTCGGGCAACAGCCAGCACGAGATCAGCGCCACCGCCAACGTCGCGAAGCCGAGCGCGCCGATCACCCCCGGTGCGCCGGTGCCGCTCGCCTGAAGCCCGGCGACCGCCGCCACCACCGCCACCGTGACGGCGGCGTTGAGGATGTTGTTGGCGGCGATGATCCGCGAGCGTTCCTCGGGCGGACTGGCGGTCTGCAGGATCGCATAGAGCGGCACGATGAACATCCCGCCCGCGAACGAGATGCCGGCGAGATCGAGCAGCACTCGCCACCCGCCGTCGCTGCGCGCGAAGGTCAGCATGCCGCGGTTGGGCGCGTGGACGACATAGGACGAGGTCGACAGCCACAGATCGATCATGAACCCGGCCATCAGCAGCGCCGCCACCGGCACGTAGCGCGCCGAGACTTCGCCCGCGAGCAGCCGGTTGACGAACAGCGAGCCGAGCGCGACCGCGATCGAGAAGGTCAGCAGGAACAACGTTACGACCGGCGCCGCGCCGCCCAACCGCCCCGTCACCAGCGACGGAAATTGCGAGACGAGGATCGCGCCGACCGCGAAGAACCAGCTAATGCCGAGGATGCACAGCCACACGCCTTCGCCGTCATGCGCGGCCTTCAGGACGTGCCAGGTGCTCTTGAACGGATTGCGCTCGATCCGCACGTCGGCGCGGACCGGCGGGGCGGGCGCGATGGCGAGGCTGGCGACCAGCCCGCACGCCGCCAGCGCGGTCGCGATCATGCCCGCCTGCCACGGCTGCACCACACCCGCGAGCAACTGCCCGCCGAGGATCGCGAGGAAGGTGCCAGCCTCGATCACACCGGTCGCGCCCATGATCTCCTTGGGCGCGAGTTGCTGCGGCATGATCGAATATTTGACCGGGCCGAACAGCGTCGAGTGGCAGCCCATCATGAACAAAGCGACGAGCAGCAGCGGCACCGACTGGAACCAGAAGCCGGCGAGGCCGATCCCCATGAAAACGATCTCGGCGGTCTTGACCAACCGGATCAGCCTGGCCTTGTCCCAGGCGTCGGCGATCTGCCCGCCCAGCGCGGAAAACAGGAAATAGGGGAGGATGAAGATGCCGGTCGCGATCGTCGCGAGCATCTCCGCCTTGGCCGGCTGCCCCGCGTAGAGCGTGAAGTTGGCAAGGAACAGCATCGCGAACTTGAGCACGTTGTCGTTGAACGCCCCGAGGAACTGGACGACGAACAGCGGGCCGAAGCGACGCTTGGCGAGGAGCGAGAAATCGGGTGCCGACATTGTCATCTCCGAACGGGGCGGACGCGCATTGGTTGCCGTCCGCCGCTGACGATCACGATGTGCCACATTAATGAGCGGTGTTCAATATAAGAATTAGACGGTGCTCATTTTTTGTTTTAAGGGGCGCTCATGGGCCGCCGATCCGATCATAGCCGCGCAGAGCTCGAGGAGCTGATCCTCGCCGAGGCGCATGCGCTGATGGCCGAAGTGGGGTTCGCACGCTTCTCGGCGCGCGAAGTGGCCAAACGGATCGGCTATTCGATCGGCACGATCTACAATGTGTTCGGCAGCCTCGACCGGCTGGTTTTGGCGGTCAACAGCCGCACCTTCATCGCCTGGGCGGGGCTGGTGCGGGCGCGGCTTGACGCGGCCGGGGCGGA
This sequence comes from Sphingomonas pollutisoli, assembly GCF_029167165.1. Lineage (NCBI taxonomy): Bacteria > Pseudomonadati > Pseudomonadota > Alphaproteobacteria > Sphingomonadales > Sphingomonadaceae > Sphingomonas > Sphingomonas pollutisoli. Next base: position 487,633 of record NZ_JARFNJ010000002.1, on the reverse strand, counting down.
CCGGGTGGCGGCGCTGGTCGAAGCCTATTTCGATTTCGCCGAGGCCAATCCGAATCTGTGGATGGCGATCTACGATCATCGCCTGCCACCCGACGCGCCGTTTCCGGAGGGGTATTTCCGCCAGCGCGCCGAGCTGACCGGCTTGGTCGAGGCCGAGATCGCGGCGATCCTGCTGCCCGCCAAAATAGGGACGGCGGCGGCGCTGGCACGCTCGCTGGTGGCGATGGTCCACGGGCATTGCGTGTTCGCGCTCAACGGCACGTTCGCATTGCTGGGGGAGACCGATGCGCGCGGCGCGGCGCTGGCGCGCGCGCGCGAGGTGCTGGCGGCGCAATAGTCAACACGTCGCCCCGGCGCAGGCCGGGGCGACGGTGATCTTACTTCTTCAGCTTCACCGCGATGAACAGCGCCGGCATCCGCCCGCGCTGCACGTACAGTGCGACCTGATCGCGGCCGTCACGCTTGGCCTGCGCCACGACCGCCGCCAGCTCCGCAGGTGCCGCCGTCGGCGTGCCGTTGGCGGAGATGATGACATCGCCGCGCTTGAGCTTCTGGCCGGCGTCGCTGGCCGGATCGGTGGTCGCGATCACGACGCCCCGCACCGACGAATCGATGTTGAGGCTGCGTGCGATTGCGGGGGTGAGCGTCTGGACGGTCAGCCCGAGCGGGTTGGCCGTTGCCGAGGGCGTGCCCTGCTGCTGATCGTCGTCGCCGCCCAGCGCGTCGTCATCGTCGCCGGTCGCGACCTTCGCGGCGAGCGCGTCTTCCGACGGACGCGTGCCGATCACCGCGCTGACCGTCATCGGCTTGCCCTGGCGGATGATGCCGATCGGGACACGCGTGCCCGGCGTGACGTTCGCGACCAGATAGCTGAGCGACTGATCGGGGGTGACGTCCTTGCCGTTAACCGAGGTGACGACGTCGCCGACCTTGAGGCCAGCCTTGGCGGCGGCTTCGTTCGGCTCGATCGAGCGCAGCAGTTCGCCGTGGTTCTTCTGGAGGCCCAGCGCCGCCGCGATATCGTCATCGACCGGCTGCGGGCCGACGCCGAGATAACCGCGCGCGATCTTCGTGCCCTTCATCAGCTTGTCGATGACGGGCCGGGCGTCCTCCGCCGGAATCGCAAAGCCGATGCCGATGTTGCCGCCCGACTGGCCGGCGTAGATCTGCGAGTTGATCCCGATCACCGCGCCGGTCATGTCGAACATCGGGCCGCCCGAATTGCCCTGGTTGATCGCCGCATCGGTCTGGATGAAGCGATCATAGGCGCCGCCGCCGGTGACGCGGTGGAGCGCCGAGACGATGCCCGCGGTCACGGTCGAGCCGATCCCGAACGGGTTGCCGATCGCGATGATCCAGTCGCCGACGCGCGCGCGGCTCGAATCGCCGAACTTGACGTAGGGCAGGTTGGTCGCGTCGATCTTGAGCAGCGCGAGGTCCGAGGTCGGATCGCGGCCGATCAGCTTGGCCTTGTATTCCTTGCGGTCGATCATGATCGCGGTAATCGAATCGACGGTCGCACCCTTCGCGCCGGGTGCGACGACGTGGTTGTTGGTGACGATATAGCCGTCGGGCGAGATGATGAAGCCCGAACCGAGCGAGGTCGCCTCGCGCGTGATCGGCGCGCCGTTGCCGCCCTGGCCCTGGTTCATCTGCCCGAAAAGATCGCCGAACGGCGTGCCGGCGAACGGGTTGGCGGGCTGTTCGACCTTGATGTGCTGGCTCGTCGAGATGTTGACAACCGCCGGCTGCAGCTTCGCGACCATGTCGGCGAAGCTCATCGGCGCGCCGGAGCGCGGGACGGCGGCGGCGATCGCGCCGGGTTCGTTCTGCGCGGTCTGCGCGGGCGGTTCCAGCGCGACGGCGGCAGCGGTGCCGCTGAGAAGGATGGCAGCAGTAATGGCGTAAGCGTATCGCACTTGGGTTGATTCCTTCCGTGTGCCGTATCGGGGCAACGCACCGACCTTAGCCAAGGTTGCTGAACGGTGATTGAATATGAACAAGCCGAAAGAGTCGATCAACGCCGGCCCTGAAACTCCTTCAAATAGGCATTGTCGGGCGACAACACCATCGACGTCTGGCCCTTCGCGCTGTCGCCGAAAGTATAGCGATAGGACTGCATGGCGCGGTAGAAGTCGTAGAAATCCGGGTCTTTATTGAAGCTTTCCGCGTAGATTTGCGCCGCCTTGGCGTCGGCTTCGGCGCTGATGATCTGCGCGGTCTGCTGCCCCTTCGCCTGGATCGTCAGCGCTTCCTGTTCGCGCGCGGTCTTCATCCGGTCGAGCGCGCTTTGCAGTGGCGCGCCGTCGGGCAGGTCGGCATGCTTGATTCGCACATCGACGATCTGCACGCCGTATTGCGCGGCCAGCCGCTGCAACCCGGCCTGGATGTTGTCCATCACCTGACCGCGCTCGGGGCTGAGCAGCGCCGCGAACGGGCGCTTGCCGAGTTCGTTGCGCAGCGCCGAGCTGAACAGCGGCTGGAGCTGGTCGATTACGCGCTGCTCGGTGACCGAGGTGCTGCCGGTCGAGACCACCGCCTTCAGCGGATCGACGATCCGGAAGCGCGCATAGGCATCGACCTCCAGCCGCAACTGATCGGTCGAGAGCACCGGCTGATTTTCCAGATCGACATCGAGCACCCGCTTGTCGACCCAGACGATCCGGTCGATGAACGGAATGCGCGCGATCAGACCCGCGCCGGAGCGGCCGAACACCTCATGCGGCTTCCAGCGGTTGATCGCCCCGCCGACCGGCTGTTCGAAGCGCAGGATCACCGCCTGTTTGGTCTCGGGGACGATCGCGAAGGTGCTGGCGATCAGGATCAGCGCGAGCATCGCGACGATGCCGATCGCGATCGGATTGCGGAAGCTGAGGTTCACTGGGCGTCTCCCTGAACCTGCGGGGCGGGGGCCTGGGCTGCCGGGGCCTGCGCCTGGGGCGCACGCCGCGCGCCGCCGGGCAGCGGCAGATAGGGCACGACGCCGGGCGCCTCCACGATCGTCTTGTCGCTACGCGCCATCACCTGTTCCATCGTCTCGTAATACAGGCGCTTGCGCGTCACCTCAGGCGCGAGCTTGTACTGCGCGTAGATGACGTCGAACGACGCCGCCTCGCCCTGCGCGAGCGCGAGCTTCTGCTGCGCATAGCCGCGCGCCTTGTTGATGTTGCCCTGCGCCTCCTGCTGCGCGGCGGAGACCTTCTTGAACGAATCGATCACCTGCTCGGGCGGCTGCGCGCCCTTGATCGCGACGCCCTGGATGTGGATGCCGGCGTTGTAGCTGTCGAGGATCGCCTGCATGTTCTGCTGGACCTTGACCTCCATCGCGCCGCGCCCCGACCCGATCGCGTCGTCGAGCGTCGCGGTCGCCAGGACCGCGCGCATCGCGCTCTCGGCGGTGGCGCGCAGCGTCGCCTTGGGGTCCGCGATCTGGAACACATAATCCTGCGGGTTGCTGATGTCCCAGCGCACCGAATAATTGACGTCGACGACGTTCTGGTCGCCGGTCAGCATCAAATTCTCGCCGCCATTCTCCGGGAAGGTATCGGTCTTGATCTCGCGGACATCGACCTTCATCACCGAGTTGAACGGCGCTGGCAGCGTCAGCCGGATACCGGGTTCGAGCGTGCCAGCATAACGGCCGAAGAACGTCACCACCGCGCGCTGCTGCGGGCCGATCGCGTGGATCGAGGTGAACGCGATCCACATCGCCACGACGATAGCGGCGCCGATCAGCCACAGCGCGCCCGCGCTCGGCGTGCCGGGGATGTGCGGCCGGCCGCCGCCGCCGTTTCCACCGCCGCCCGCGCCCCGCGCCCGCTTGATGAACTCGTCGAGCGCGCTCGGCCCGGGAATGCGGGGGCGGTTGCCGTTGCCGTTGCCGGGCTTGGGCGCCCACGGATTGCGCGGGCCTTCGCCACCACCAGCGCCGTCGCCGCCGGGGCCGCCGCCCCACGGGCCTTTGTCGTCGCTATTCAGGAATGGGGGACGCTGAAACCAGCCCGTTAGGATCGTCATCCTTTCTCTATAGGTACGCGTTCCGCCGAAAAATAGTGGCAAGCGCCCGCAACCGCCCTATCTGCGTAACGATGACTGATCCAAATCCGCTCGATAGCGCGCTCGCTCCCGTCGCAGGCACCCGCGCGACCGCGCGTACGGAGGGGAACCGCGCCAGCATCATCCTCGACGTGAGCGGGCTTGAGCCGAGCGAGCATGCGCCGCTTGAAGCGCGCGTCCGTGCCGCCGCCGCCACTGTTCCCGGCATCGAGACGGTGCGGGTCGCGCTGACCAGCCAGCGCACTCGCCGCGTGTCGATCGCGGTGGCGAGCGGCAAGGGCGGGGTGGGGAAATCGACCGTTTCGGCCAATCTCGCGATCGCGCTCGCCGCGCGCGGGCGCCGCGTCGGGCTGGTCGATGCTGACATCTACGGCCCGTCGCAACCCAAGCTGATGGCCGTCGAAGGCAGTAAGCCGACCGCGCGCGACAAGGTGCTCCAGCCGGTGGCGACGCCCTATGGCGTGCCGTTGCTGTCGATGGGTCAGCTCGTCGCCGCCGATCAGGCGATCGCGTGGCGCGGGCCGATGGCGGCGGGCGCGCTGGGGCAGCTCATGGACGCCAATTGGGGCACGACCGATACTCTGGTGATCGATCTGCCGCCCGGCACCGGCGACGTCCAGCTCACCATGATCCAGAAGCATCGTCCGGCCGGCGCGGTGATCGTCTCGACCCCGCAGGATCTCGCGCTGATCGACGCGCGCCGCGCGATCGACCTGTTCAACAAGGCGGGCGTGCCGATCATCGGTCTGGTCGAGAACATGTCGGGCTATGCCTGCCCGCATTGCGGCGAAATCTCGAACCCGTTCGGGCAGGGCGGCGCGGAAGCGGCGGCGGCCGAACTCGGCATCGCATTTCTGGGCCGAGTCCCGCTCGACATCGCGATCCGCTCCGCCTCCGACGCGGGCACGCCGCCCGCCGCCGGGAACGGTCCCGAAGCCGCCGCGTTCGCGACGATTGCCGACGCGGTTTCGCGCTGGATCGAAACGGAGGGACGCTGATGCCGATCACCGATGACGCCGGGATCAAGGCTTTGCTCGAAGAGACGCGCACGATCGCGCTGGTCGGCGCGTCCGACCGGCCCGATCGCCCATCCTACGGCGTGATGAAGCGCCTCCAGGATCACGGCTACCGCGTGATCCCGGTCAATCCGCAGATCACCGGCGAGCATATTCACGGCGAATTCGTGTTCCGCGATCTCGACCAGCTTGGCGATCCGATCGACCTCGTCGATATCTTCCGCAATTCGGCGGCGGCCGGCGATGCGGTGGACGATGCGATCCGCATCGGCGCGAAGGCGGTGTGGATGCAACTCGGCGTGGTCAACGAAGCGGCTGCCGCGCGCGCCGAGGCGGCGGGGCTGAAAGTGGTGATGGACCGCTGCCCCGCGATCGAGATCCCTCGGCTGGGGGTCGCTCGCGTCGCATAATTACGGCGTGGTTGACCTTGCGGCGCGCGCGGATCATCCTCGCGTGATCTAAGGCTTCCGGGCGACTCCGCGATGGTGTTTCCGCTGCTCCTGCTGCTCGCCGCGCCCGATGACGTGGCCATCACCACATACCATGCGCTGACCAGCGCCACGCCTGCCTGCTCACGCCCGGCCGGCGACGACGTGGTGGTATGCGGCCGCCGCGCCGCCGATCGCTACCGGGTGCCGCTGGTCATTCACGACCCCGGCGACCCGGCGTACGAAGGCGTGCCGGCCGAGCGCGAACGGCTGTTCGCGCGGACCGACAATTGCGAGGAGAAGTCGATCTTCCTCGTCGGCTGCGGCTCTTTCGGCATCAAGGCGACCGTCAACGCGAGCGGCACGCATGTCGCGGGCGAACGGGCGCTGGCGCCGTAGCGCCCGCTCGCGTGGTCGTCAGCGTGCTTGCGCGAGCAGCACTTCGGCGATCTGCACCGCGTTGAGCGCCGCGCCCTTGCGCAGATTGTCGCCGCTCACGAACAGCGACAGGCCGTTGGCGACAGTCGGATCGGGCCGCACGCGGCCAACGAACACCGCGTCCTGTCCCGTCGCCGCGAGTGGGTTGGGCACCGCCACCAGTTCGACTCCTGGCGCGCGGCGCAGCAGGCCGTTCGCTTCGCTCACCGAGATCGGCCGTTCGAACGCCACGTTCATCGACAGCGAATGGCCGGTAAACACCGGCACGCGCACGCACGTCGCCGACACGGCGAGATCCGGCAGGCCGAGGATCTTGCGGCTTTCGTCGCGGAGCTTCAGTTCCTCTTCGGTATAGCCGTCCTCGACCAGCACATAGTTGAGCGGCACGACGTTGAACGCGATCGGCGCCGCCCACTTGCGCGGCACGCCCAGCTTCACCGCGCCGCCGTCCTGCGCGAGCCCGGCGCACGCGCCGGCGCCAGCGACGATCTGCTCCTCGAGTTCGCGCACGCCCTCCATGCCACCGCCCGACACCGCCTGATAGGTGCTGGCCACCAGTCGAGTCAGGCCGGCGGCGTCGTGGAGCGGCTTGAGCACCGGCATCGCCGCCATCGTCGTGCAATTGGGGTTGGCGACGATGCCCTTGGGCAGATCGCGCAGCGCATCGGGGTTTACCTCCGCCACCACCAGCGGAACGTCCGGATCGCTGCGCCAGGCCGAGCTGTTGTCGATCACCACCGCGCCCGCCGCCGCGACCTTTTCCGCGAGCGCCTTCGAGGTGCTGCCGCCGGCCGAGAAGAACACGATGTCGAGCCCGCTATAGTCGGCGGTCGCCGCATCCTCGACGAGGATCTCGCCGCCCTTGAACGGCACGCGGCTGCCCGCCGAACGCGCCGAGGCGAACAGCCGCAGCGCGGTGAACGGGAACTTCCGCTCGGCCAGCATGGTCAGCATCATGCTGCCGACGAGGCCGGTGGCGCCGACGATGCCGACGGCGAGACGATCGGGCGAGGGGCGGAACGAAGTCATGGGTAGGCGTCTCCTGTTGAGCGGAGGCGCGGGTGTGATTTCGGTCCTGTCGTACAAGGCCGCCCCGCGCTACCGCGGGGCTGTGTCCGGTTGGCTTAGGGTTGAACCGTCAGCACGACCAGACCGCCCCGCGCATGCGGGTCGGCTTGGTGCTAATGGTTTTGGCCATCGAGGACATGGGGAGCGCCGATAGCGGGGCGCGAGGGCGGTGTAAACCGGGGTTGGCGCTTTTTGCTCCCCTCCCTGGAAGGGAGGGGCTGGGGGTGGGTCGCTCTCGTTGGAGCGCTGCGCCAGCCTCAAGCCAACCCACCCCCGACCCCTCCCTTGTTCAAGGGAGGGGAGTAAGAGCGCGGTCACTCCAGAATGTGCATCCACAGCGGCTGGCCGGTGAGGCTCTGCGAGCCGCGCAGCCGTTCCAGCGCCTGTGCGACCGCACGCTCGGGGGCTTCGTGCGTCACGATCGCGACCAGGACGCTGCCGTCGCCGCTCGCACCGCGCTGGATCAGGCTTTCGATCGACACGCCGGCGTCGCGCATCGCGGCTGCGATCTCGGCGAGCACGCCGACCTTGTCCGCCACCGCGAAGCGCACATAGTTGCGCCCGCGCCGCTCGCCCGGATCGGCCGCGCCCTGTGCCGCCAGCGCGGACGAGGGCATGGCGAAGGCGGGGCCGAACTCGCCGCGCGCGATGTCGATCAGGTCGGCGACCACCGCGCTCGCGGTCGGGCCGTCGCCCGCGCCGGCGCCCTGGAACAGCAACCGGCCGACGTAATTGCCCTCGGCCACCACCGCGTTGGTCGCGCCCGTCACGTGCGCGAGCGGATGGCTGATCGGCACCAGATGCGGGTGGACGCGCTGGAACAGCCCGCCCGCGCCGTGATCGGCCACGCCGAGCAGCCGCACGCGGTAGCCGAGCGCGGCCGCCTCGGCGATGTCGGCGGTGAGGACGTGGCGGATGCCGCTCGCCGCGACATCGCCGAACGCCGGCTGGGTGCCGAACGCGATGCTGGCGAGGATCGAGAGTTTGTGCGCGGCATCGATGCCGTCGATGTCGAAGGTCGGATCGGCTTCGGCATAGCCGAGCGCCTGCGCCTCGGCGAGCACCTCGGCGAAATCGCGGCCTTCGGCTTCCATCTTCGACAGGATGAAATTGCAGGTGCCGTTGAGGATGCCATACACGCGGCCGATCTCGTTGGCGGCGGCGCCCTCGCGCAGCCCCTTGATGACCGGGATGCCGCCCGCGACCGCCGCTTCGAACTTGAGCGCCGCGCCGGCCTTCTCGGCGGCTGCGGCGAGTTCGAGACCGTGGTGCGCGATCATCGCCTTGTTGGCGGTGACGAAACCCTTGCCCGCGCCGAGCGCGCTGCGCGCCAGCGTGAGGGCGGGGCCGTCCGACCCGCCGACCAGTTCGACGACGACATCGACCTCGCGCGAGGCGAGCGCGGTGGTGTCATCGACCCATTCGAAGCGGCCGATATCGACGCCCCGATCCTTGCCGCGGTCGCGCGCGGAGACCGCGACGATCTCGATCGGCCGGCCCGCGCGCCGCGCGATCAGCGCGCCATTCTCGTCGAGCAGCCGGATCACGCCGCCCCCGACGGTGCCGAGGCCAGCGAGCGCGATACGAAGCGGTTGGGTCATCGTCTAAGGTCTTTCCGAGGTCTCGCCACACCACCCGTTCGTGCTGAGCGAAGTCGAGGCACGTGCCGCAAACGCTCGCGGCCGAAACACGCCCTTCGACTTCGCTCAGGGCGAACGGTGTGGGGTTGCCTTTAGACAGGCGGATAAGGCGGGGACAAGCCCGGCGTGGCTACTTCTTCACCAGCCCGATCTCGACCAGCCGCTCGTGCAGATAATCGTGCGCGGTGATGGGTTGCGGATAGCGGTTGGGTCGATCCGCGTCGATGCAGCCGGGCAAGGTCTCGATCAGGAAATCGGGGTTCGGATGCAGGAAGAACGGCATCGAATAGCGCGAGACGCCGCGCCGCTCGGGCGGCGGGTTGACGACGCGGTGGCTGGTCGAGGGCAGCACATGGTTGGTCAGCCGTTGCAGCATGTCGCCGACATTGACCACCATCGCGCCCTCAGGCGGCTTGACCGGCAGCCAGCGCCCGTCGCGATCGAGCAGTTCGAGGCCGGCCTCCTCGGCGCCGAGCAGCAGGGTTATGAGGTTAATGTCTTCGTGCGCGCCCGCGCGCACGCCCTCGGCATCTGCGGGGATCGGGGGGTAATGCAGCAACCGCAGGATCGAATTGCCATTGGCCACGGCGGGATCGAACCAATCCGGCGCGAGCCCGAGATGTCGCGCGATCGCGGAGAGGATGCGGTCGCCGGCGCGATCGAACGCGGCGTAGAGCTGGAGGAAGGTATCCTTGAAACCTTCCGGCCGCTCGGGCCAGACGTTCGGCGGCATTCGGTCGGCGAGCGGATGTCCCGCCGGCAGCTCGCGGCCGACGTGCCAGAACTCCTTGAGATCGACCGCCGATGCGCCCTTGGCGATCTCGGTCTTGAACGGCGTATAGCCGCGCTGCCCGCCGCCCTCCGGGGTGAAGTAGCGGCGCTTCTCCGCCTCGGGCAGCGCGAAGAAGGCGGCGGTGTCGGCCCAGCCGCGCGCGATCAGCTCGCTTGGGATGCCGTGGTCGGCGATGACGGCGAAGCCGAACCGCTCGAATGATCCGCCCAACGCGGCGGCGAAACCCGCGGGGTCGCGCGCTTCGTCGGCAAGCGAGAGCGTCGGGATTTCGGAAGGCGGGGTATCGAGCATGGACGCGACCGTTGATTGGGGGCTGGGCCGCGCAACATAGTCGGTCGGGCCGCGAGCGAACACCCCGCCCGAACCACCTCCGTCCTCCCGCGCTCGCGGGCACGGGTGGGCGGAAGCTGGCCTAGCCGATCAGGATCGTTCCGTCCGCCTTGTCCGCGCCCCTTGGCGCGAGATCGAGGCGGAACGGCTTGCCCTCATCCGTCGTGCCCGACAGCCCCGATCCGTTCGGCGCGACCTTGAACCTCGCGCGCCCGAGCTTCGCCGCGAACCAGTCGCGCACGGCGGCTGGCGTCGCAGGGCTTTCGAAGCTGACCTTGACCCGGCCGTCATCGTCGCGGCCGGAACGGTCATGCCCGTCGATGTTCATGCCGCTGATCGTCGAGCCGGGGTAGAGATGCACGCCGTTCATGTCGAAGTCGCCGGCGTCGAGCTTGATCGCGGGCAGTTTGATGTTACCCGATATGCCTGGGGCGTTGAGCGCCAATTGCCCGTTGGCGGCGATGCTCGCGACGACATTGCCGTCCGCGCCATCGGCGTTGAGGGTGATGGCCGTACCGTCCTTGCCGCTGCCGCACGCGGCGAGCAGCGCAAGGGGGATGACGAGGATCAGGGGGCGGGCCATGACGCTCTCCGTGTATCAGCAGTACAATACACTATGCCGAAGTCGCGCGTCAGGTCAACGCGCTTGCGCGTGACCGGGGCAGTGATGTCGGGCATGGGGACGGTCGATGTCGATCGAATCGCCTCCTCGCACGCTCAATGCCGCGCCGATCCCGTTCTTCGAATTCGTCGCGCTGGTCGCCGCGCTGATGTCGTTGGGCGCGCTCGGCATCGATTCGATGCTGCCCGCGCTCCCCGAGATCGGCCGGCGGCTCGGCGTCCCCGACGTCGGCGGCCGTGCGCTCGTCGTCACCGTGTTCGTGGTCGGCTTCGGGCTCGGTCAGTTGGTGCAGGGGCCGCTCACCGATCGCTATGGCCGGCGACCGGTGCTGATCGGTGGGCTGATCGGCTATATCGTCTGCTGTCTTCTCGCCGGGCTGGCAGGCAGCTTCACCTTGCTGCTGGTCGCGCGCTTCGCAGGCGGGCTGGCGATCGCGGCGAGTCGTGTCGTCACCATCGCGCTGGTGCGAGACTGTTTCACCGGGCGCGCGATGGCGCAGGTGTCGAGCCTCGCGTTCATGGTGTTCATGGCCGCGCCGATCCTCGCGCCGAGCGTCGGCCAGCTCATCCTGCTGGCGGGATCGTGGCGGTTGATTTTCGAGGTGATCGCCGGCCTTTCCGCGATGGTGCTGGTGTGGTTCGCGTCGCGCATGCCCGAGACGCTCGCGCCCGAGAACCGCGTGCCACTGTCGGTGCGGCAGTTGCTGCGCGGGTGGCGCGCGACGCTCGCCGACCGCGCCTCGCTCGGCTACATGATCGCCGGCATGATCGTGCAGGGCGCGCTGTTCGGGTACATCGGGCTGATCGAGCCGATCATGGAGCGCGTGTTCCACGCCCAGCATCTGCTCGGCCCGGTGTTCGCCGCGTCGGCGGGGACGATGGCGGCGGCGAACCTGCTCAATTCGCGGATCGTGATGCGGCTCGGCATGCGGCGCATCTCGCAGGCCGCGCTGGTGGTGATGATACTGGCGGCGGCGGGTGGGCTGATCGCGGCGGGGGCCGGGCGCGAGGGGCTGGTGCTGTTCGTCGTGCTGCAGGCGATGGCGATGGCGGGCTATGGCCTCGCCGGATCGAACATGTCGGCGATGGCGATGGAGAATATGGGCGCGATCGCCGGCACCGCCGCCAGCCTGCAGGGATCGCTGGTGGTCACCGGCGGCGCGGTGCTGGGGTCGATCATCGCCAGCTTTTTCGACGGCACCACGATCGCGCTGCATACCGGCTTCTTCGTGGCGGGTCTGCTCGGCCTTGGCATCGCCGCGATCGTCGAGCGCGGGCGGCTGTTCCGGCCGAGCTGAAAGCGCGCCGATTTCGCGTGTGACGGGAACCGACCTTCGGTTATGATGTTGGCGTCGTGCCCCCCATTTTTTCCCGGGACAGGAGAGCGAAGATGGCGATCAGCGGTGGATATCAGGTGCCCGGCGAAGGCCCGGGCGACGATGGTTATGACGAGGAAGGCTATGACGAGAGCCAGCGCGCCGAAATCCTGGAGGCGACCAGCGGCGGCCCGAGCGACGGTGCGATCCTGACCGACCTCGAACCCGATATCGCGGGCGACGAGGATGAGGACGACGAAGACGATCTCAAGATGGAGAGCGACGAAGTCGGCGGGGAGGACGATGACATCGATCAGGACGAGGACGACCAGGACGAGGACTCGCTCCAGGAGGATTTCGAGGACGATGATCTCGCCGACGACGACGATCTCGACGACGAGGACGACGTCGCGTTCAAGCCGTGAATCGTCGGGCGGACGGTTCGAGAGGGCATGGTCGGCACCCCCGGCCGTGCCCTTCGCTGTACCGGGCATAGCCCGGTCAGAACGTTGCAGGATCGATACGAGTTGACCGGAACGGAGCCGATGACGCATCGTTAAAGGCGCGTAAATGTCATCGAAAGGCCTGCCCGTGCGCGTTGCCGCCGCTTTGCCCCTGCTCCTGATCGTCGCGTGCTCGCCGCAGACCGATGTTGCGGCCAACAATGATGTCGATATCGACGCGGCGGCGGAGCGCGCGCAGAGCAGCATAAACGCCTACCACCCGGATAGCGCGCTGCCGGAGAACGATCCGGTCGCGCCGCCGCCGCCGACCGATCCGATGCCGTCACCCACGCCGACGCCGACTGCGAGCGTGCCCGAGGGTATCGAAGAGCCGCTCTCGCCGCCCGCCCCCGGGACGCCCGGCGGGCTGCCCGATGATCGCACGCCGATCTCGGAAGCGCCGGCGGCCCCCGAGAGTGCCCAAGGCGCCGCAAGCGTCGTCGAGCGCTATTACGGGCTGATCGGCGAGCGCAAATACAAGCCGGCCTGGCAGATGTGGCGCGGCGGCGGCGCCGGATCTCGGCTCACGCTCGCGGATTTCGCCGACAGTTTCTCGCCCTACAGCGAATATCACGCCAATGTCGGCGCTCCTGGGCGGATCGACGCAGGTGCCGGCCAGCGCTACGTCACCGTGCCGGTGCAGATCTATGCGCGGCTCAAGCAGACGCGCAAACCCTTCTATCAGATCGGGACGGTCACGCTCCAGCGCTCCGACGTCGATGGCGGTACGGCCGCGCAGAAGGTCTGGCATATCCAGCAGGTCGCGCTCAAACCGGTGTTCAAGCGCTAATCCGAAGCCTGGCGCTCGCGCGGTAGAGCGTTACGCCCGATCGCCGCCGTCGTCGGATGGTGGGAGTGGTTGCGCGTCGGTGTTTTGCGCCTGCGCCGCGCATGCAGCGGCATGGATCGAGCTTGCCGTCCGACGCGCGGCATCGGGCGTGAGCGATAGGGCAAGACCGTCCGGCCCTTCGATCAGCACTTCGCCGCGTTCGGCAGTCGCTTCCGCGGGTGTTTTTTCCGGCTGCTTGGTCATGGACGATACCTCTTGCGGGAAATAACGTGCATGGCAGGGTGGCGTTCCGGTGTTGGGGGTGTTCGAGCGATGATGACGCGGTTGTTTCTGCAGGCGCACAGAACCCCGGCGCTGACGCCGGAGGAGGCCGGTGCGCTGGAACAAGCGATCGCCCGCACCGCCGAGTTCGCCGCGCGCCGCACGATCGTGCGGCCCAACGAACCGCTCAGCCAGTGCACGTTGCTGCTCGACGGCTTCGTCCAGCGCTACAAGGACACGCCCGACGGGCGCCGCCAGATCCTCGCGATCCATGTGCCAGGCGATTTCGTCGATCTGCACAGCTATCCGCTGCGCCAACTCGAACATCATGTCGCGGCGATCACCTCCGCTCATGTCGCGCTACTGCCGCACAGCGCCATCCGCGCGTTGACGATGGAATCGGCGACGCTCACCGAATTGCTGTGGCGATCGACGATGATCGACGCGGCGATCAACCGCGAGTGGATCGTCTCGATCGGTGCGCGCCCGGCGGCGGTGCGGCTCGCGCATCTGTTCTGCGAGATGTTCCTGCGGCTGGAGCGTGTCGGGATGGTGGACGGCACGCGCTATGCACTGCCGCTGACGCAGATCGATCTCGCAGATGCCACCGGGCTGACCGCCGTCCACGCCAACCGCATGCTGCGCCAGTTGCGCGAGCAGGGGCTGGTCGAGTTCCGGCAGGGCGCGGTTGAGATTTTCGACTGGGCGGCATTGAAGCGTTTCGCCGAGTTCGACGCGAGCTACCTCTATCTCGATTGAGCGGCGGCGGGGAGCGCCGGCCTAAGCCGCCCGATCGCCCAGATAATGCGCCTGTGCCGCGTCGGTCGCATTGATCGCCAGGATCGAGCGCGCTTCGCTCGGCGGGCGCGTCTTGCCGTGGCGGTCGGCGGCGGCGTGGACGACCCGGTCGAGCAGTTCGCGCCCCTCGTTCCACCAGCCGATGCCGCTGGCCGCGTTGAGATGTCCCTGCGCGCCGGCATCTACGAAGTGGCTGCCCCAATCGACCGCGAGGCTGTGCGCGCGCTCGATGTCGATCCATGGATCATCCGTGCTCGCTACCACGATCGACGGGAAGGGGAGCGGTGCGCGCGGCGCGGGCGCCAGCGCCTTCAGCTCCTGCTGCGCGTCGGCGCGATCGACATCGGCGGGGGCGACCAGCAAGGCGCCCGCGACACGCCAGCCATAGGGTTGCCGGGCCAGTTCCGCCCACCACGCCACTGCGAGGCAGCCGAGGCTGTGCGCCGCCAGCACGACCGGTGCCTGCGCGGTGCGGATCGCCTGATCGAGCTTGGTTACCCAGGCATTGCGATGCGGGGTGTTCCACATGCCGAGTTCGACCCGGACGGTGTCGGGGCGCGACTCTTCCCACAGAGTCTGCCAGTGCGATGGCCCCGAGCCGCCGAGGCCCGGCACCGTCAGGATCGTCGGCTGCGCCGGATCGAAGTGCGAAAAGGTGCCCATTGTGCCTCTCCAAGAATTGGAGGAAACGTGGCCGTCCGTCGCTCTAGGGTACGCCGGATAACCACGCTTCCCAGGCCCGAAGATATTCCTACTTAAGAGATAGGCAATAGCGCCTGCGCCGGAGCGAAGACCGGCTGCGACAGCCCGAAATCGGCGCGGTCTTTGCGTCGGTGAAGCGCCGCTGTTAGGAGGTGGAATGCCCAAGCTGCGTGCCGACCAACTCCTCGTCGATCGGGGACTCGCCGAGAGTCGCGCGCGCGCGCAGGCGCTCATCATGGCGGGGCTCGTGTTCGCCGGTACGCGCAAGATCGACAAGCCGGGGCAGGCGGTCGCCGACGATGTGGCGCTCGACGTGCGCGGGCGCGATCATCCGTGGGTCTCGCGCGGCGGCATCAAGCTGGCGCACGCGCTGGCCCATTTCGGACTCGATGTGCGCGGTGCGGTGGCGATCGACGTCGGCTCCTCGACCGGCGGCTTCACCGATGTCTTGCTGACCAATGGCGCGGCGCGCGTCTATGCGGTCGACAGTGGCACCAATCAGCTCGCGTGGAAGCTGCGCGAGGACGAGCGCGTCATCGTCCATGAAAAGACCAGCGCACGCATCCTGACGCCGACACACATTCCCGAGCCCATCGACCTGATCGTGTGCGACGCGAGCTTTATCGGTCTCGCCAAGGTGCTCGACGTGCCGCTCGGCTTCGCGCGGGCGGGGGCGCGGCTGGTCGCGCTCATCAAGCCGCAGTTCGAGGCTGGCCGGGGCGAGGTGGGCAAGGGCGGGGTGGTGCGCGACGTCGCCGTCCATGCCCGCGTGTGCGCGGAGGTTTCCGAATGGCTGACGCACAAGGGATGGCGCATCGACGGGCTGGTCGAAAGCCCGATCACGGGACCGGAGGGCAATGTCGAGTTTCTCATAACGGGGCATCTGCCTGAGAACGACGCCGACTGACGCGGAACTCCGCCGCGCGGCGGCAATTGTGTTTCGTACCTGCAATGATACACGACCCACTCACCCGCAGGGCGTAAAGGATCGACGATTGAGCGAGATCGCGTCTAGGCAGCAGTTGAGGCTGGCGTTCCTGCGCTGGGCGATCGTCACGGTGCCGCTGATCCTGCTGTTGGGGTTCACCTCCGCGCGGATCGCGCCGGCGGGGTCGCAGAACCGCTGGTATGCGATGCTCGCGAAGCCGGCCGCGAACCCGCCCGACTGGGTGTTCCCGGTGGCGTGGACGACGCTGTACATCCTGATGGGGCTGGCGCTGGCGATGGTGATCCATGCGCGCGGATCGCGGCTGCGCGCGCCGGCGATCGCACTGTTCGCGGTGCAACTGCTCGTCAACCTGATCTGGTCGCCGGTGTTCTTCGGCATGCATCTGATCGGCTGGGCACTGGCCATCATCGTCGCGATGTTCGTGCTGGCGCTGGCGACCACGCTGCTGTTCGGGCACGTGCGCAGGCTGGCGGCGTGGCTGATGGTGCCCTATCTGGCGTGGATAACGTTCGCGGGGGCGCTGCTGTTTCAGATCGATCGGCTCAATCCGAACGCCGAAACCATTGCGCCCGCGTCGGCGAGTACCCAAGTCATCTCTCTGTAATCCAGCCAAGGAAGTGTTTTCATCATGCAGGCCGACAACAAAATCTTCGACGATCTCGTTAAGCTGATGAACAGCGCGGCGGGTACGATCGCCGGCGTCGGCCGTGAAGCCGAAGCGAGCGCGAAGGCGCGTGCGAAGGAATGGATCGGCGGGCTGGACTTCGTCAGCCGCGATGAGTTCGACGCGGTCAAGGCGATGGCGGCCGCCGCGCGTGACGATGCGGATGCGTTGCGCGCGCGCATCGCCGCGCTCGAAGCCAAGCTCGGCGCGGGGGTCTCGAGCGAAGCTTGACATCTTATCCACAGCTTTTGTCGGCGGGCCCGTTCTCACGGGCTTGTCGGCGTTTCGCGGCTCCGCCACGCTTGAGCATGTACCGCCTAAAGCGTAAGGGCTGACGATATGCTCGACGAAGCCGATTACGAACGCGACGACGCCGCCCCCATCGATATGCTGGAAAGTTACTTCTCCGCGCATGGCTGGGAGCACGAGCGCCAGGATGACGAGGTCATCGCCAAGGTCAAGGGAAGCTGGACGCAGTACGAATTGCGTGCCCTGTGGCGCGACGAGGACAGCGTCATCCAATTCCTCGCCTTTCCCGACATCCGCGTCACCGACGATCGCCGCAGCGCGCTGTACGAGACGGTGGGACTCATCAACGAACAGCTCTGGGTCGGCCATTTCGAAATCTGGTCGGCGAGCAACATCCTGCTCTATCGGCATGCCGCGATGATCGACGGCGATGGCGGCACCCTGTCGCTCGCGGCTGCGGAACTGCTGGTCGAATCGGCGATCGACGAATGCGAGCGCTTCTATCCGGTGTTCCAGTTCGTGCTGTGGGGCGGCAAGAGCCCCAGGGAAGCGCTCGCCGCCGCGATGACCGAGACGCAGGGCGAAGCCTGAGATGAGCCTTTCCGCCGCCGGATTGCCCGGCCGTATCCTGCTGGTCGGCGCGGGCAACATGGGTGGCGCGATGCTGGATCGCTGGATCGATGCCGGCGTGGTGCCCGAGAATATCACCGTGCTGGATCCGGGTGCGCCTCGGCTTCCCGCCGGCGTGAGACATCTCGCCGCGCTGCCGATGGACTACACGCCGGACACGCTCGTCCTCGCGATTAAGCCGCAACAGCTCGATGCGTTCGTGGCCGCCGTGCCGGGGCTCGCGCCGCGTCTGCTGGTGTCGATCCTCGCCGGTGTCGAGGAAGCGTCGCTGGCCGCGCGCTTCCCCGGCGCCGGAGCGATCGTGCGCGCGATGCCCAATCTGCCGGTGCTGATCGGCAAGGGCGTGGTGGCGCTCCACGGTGCCGGAGACGACGGCGAGGCGCAGGTCGCCAGCGAAGCGCTGATGCGGCCGCTCGGGCTGGTCGAGTGGATCGCCGAAGAGGCGTTGTTCGACGCGGTGACGGCATTGTCGGGCTGCGGGCCAGGGTTCGTGTTCCGCTTCGCGGAGGCGCTGGCGGAGGCGGGCGCCGCGCTCGGTCTTCCCGCCGATCAGGCTGACCGGCTCGCACGCGCGACGCTCGAAGGCTCTGGGATCATGGTCGCGTCTGCCACCGAAAGTCCGGCGACGCTGGCCGATCGCGTCGCGAGTCCCGGCGGCTCGACTCGGGAGGGTCTCAACGTGCTCGATGTCGACGCCGCGCTCAAAACACTGCTGCGCGAAACGCTGGCGGCTTCCGCGCGCCGCAACGCCGAGTTGGCCGCAGCGGCGCGATAACGCGCGGCTAACGTTCATTGCATCCAGAACCCGCGATTTTTGGCGGTCCGTTCGTCCTGAGTAACTGCCGAGTAGCCCGAAGGGCGTATCGAGGTGGTGTATCGAAGGACAGGCCACGCGCGATCACCGCGCGTCGATACGCGCTTTCGATACGGGCCGTCGGCCCCACTCAATCGCTACTCAGCAGGAACGGGTGAGGTAAGTCATCCGCTCCCAATATACTCGGAACGAAAAAAGGCGGCCCGTTGCCGGACCGCCCTTTCGCGACTTCGAGACGGGGAACGCTTAGCGCTTCGAGAACTGGAAGCTGCGGCGTGCCTTCGCACGGCCGTACTTTTTGCGCTCGACGGCGCGGCTGTCGCGGGTCAGGAAGCCGGCGGCCTTGACCGGCGCGCGCAGGATCGGCTCGTACTTGGTGATCGCCTGGCTGATGCCATGCTTCACCGCGCCGGCCTGGCCCGAAAGCCCCCCACCCTTGACGGTGCAGACCACGTCATACTGACCGACGCGCTCGGTGATGCCGAACACCTGGTTGATGACGAGGCGCAGCGTCGGACGTGCGAAATACACTTCCTGATCGCGGCCGTTGATGGTGATCTTGCCGGTGCCGGGCTTGAGCCACACGCGGGCGACGGCGTCCTTGCGGCGGCCGGTCGCATAGGCGCGGCCGAACTTGTCGAGATCCTGCTCGCGCAGCGGCGCGCGGTGGACCGGCTCGTCGATCTGGCCCGAGAGATAGGCTTCGGCCTTGACTTCGGCGGCGGCCTGCGCGGCTTCGCCCTGCTGGTTGAGCACGGCGCCGAGATCGGAAAGGGACTGGCGATTGTCGGTCATTACACGCCCACCTTGTTCTTGCGGTTCATGCCCGCGATATCGAGGACTTCGGGGTTCTGCGCGGCGTGCGGGTGCTCGGTGCCGGCAAAGATGCGAAGGTTGCGCATCTGGGCGCGGCCGAGCGGGCCGCGCGGGATCATGCGCTCGATGGCCTTTTCCAACACGCGCTCCGGGAAGCGACCTTCGAGCACCTTGCCCGCGGTGATCCCCTTGATGCCGCCGGCATAACCGGTGTGCTTGTAATAAACCTTGTCCTTGAGCTTGTTGCCCGTGAACCGCACCTTGTCGGCGTTGATGATGATGACATTGTCACCACAATCGACGTGCGGGGTGAAGCTCGGCTTGTGCTTGCCGCGCAGGACGTTGGCGACGATCGAGGCCATGCGGCCGACGACCAGACCGTCGGCGTCGACGATATGCCATTTCTTCTCCACCTCGTGCGGCTTGACCGCCTTGGTGGTCTTCATGAGCGCCTTCATGGGGCTGTGACCTCTTGTTCGAAACGAAAGGCGCCGCCCACGGATGGACGGCGCTCGGTGATGGGCTAATGTTGGAGAAGCGCGTGCAAGTCAAGCAAAACGCGGGTTTGCTGACGGGTATCATGATACCCGACGCGTTTCAGCCCCGGCGGCGCCCGATCGCATGCACGCCCCAGGTGGTGGCGATCACCAGCAGCGCGCCGACCAACTGGTGCAGCGCCGCCAGGGTGATATCCACGCCGGTCATCACCGTCGCGATGCCGAGCAGGATCTGTACGCCGAACGCGCTGTGGATCGCCACGGAAGCCGCGCGATGCCGCGCGCGCTTGGCCGCGCGCGCGAGCACGATCAACGCGGCGACCGTTACCCACGCCCACCAGCGATGGATGAAATGGACCAGCGACGGATCATCGAGCAGCAGCGTGCCGAACGGGCGCGTGCCGAGTACCTCGTGCGGGAAGAACCGCCCGTTCATCAACGGCCATTGGTTGGTGACGAGGCCGGCGCGCAGCCCCGCCATCAACGCGCCGTAGAGCAATTGCACCGCCAGCACCGCGCCCGCCAACGCGCCCAGCGCGGTAAGCCGCGCCGGTTTCGCATAGGGGTTGGCGGCGAGCGCGCGCAAATCGAGCGCGGTCCATACCAGCCCGGCGAGCGTGAACAGCGCGGTGAGCAGATGCGCGGCCAGCCACAACGGCGCGACCTCGGTCCGATCCGACAGGCCCGAACGTACCATCACCCAGCCGAGCGCGCCCTGCAGCCCGCCGAGCGCGAGCAGCGCGACGAGCCGCCAGCCATAGCCGCGCGGAATCTGCCGACGGATCGCGAACCACACCAGCGGAACGGCGAAAACCGTCCCGATCAGCCGGCCGAGCAGCCGGTGGAGATACTCCCAGAAGAAAATCCCCTTGAAGCCCGCCAGCGTCATGCCGTGATGGATCGCCTCATATTGCGGAATGCGGCGATAGTTGGCGAATTCGGCCTGCCATTGGCTTTGGGTGAGCGGCGGAATCACGCCGGTGATCGGCTTCCATTGCGTGATCGACAGCCCCGATTCGGTGAGGCGGGTGACGCCGCCGACGACGACGATCAGCACGATCATCGCGGCGACGACATAGAGCCAGCGGATCATCGCGAGCGGAACGGCCGGCCGGCCTGAGAGCGGCTTTAGCATCGCCCATGCGTAGCGGGGGAGCGCGGCGCCGTCGATCGGACAAATTGGCGCGGGCCTACCCGCGGCGTTCGCGACGATCGCCGCGTGCGGCGCGCTAGCCGATCCGCTCGCGCACGAATTGCGCCCGTTCGTCGATCGACGCCAGCGGAAGCGTGACGAGTTCGTATCCCATGCCCGAATAGGTAGCGATCATCGCATGATACGTGGTCTCGGCCTCCGCCAGCGTTTGTCTGCGCTCCGCGTCCTGCGCGAAGATGGCTGGCCAAGGTGGCGCGATGAACACGCGGCGCGCATACCGCCGCAGTTCCGCCGCGCGCAGCGTTGCGGCCGGCACCGGCAACCCGCACAGCCGCAGATAGCCGATCACGTCGGGGATGCCGCGATCGAACACGATCGGGCCGGGCGCGTTCACCGCCTCACGGTGAGACCGCATCTCCCACGCCAGCATCAATGCCGCGAACGCCTCCCGATCGTTCCAGGGCAGCGCGGTGCCGCCGATATCCACCTGATCCTGGATGATCGCCCTGCCGGCCTCCGGCATGTGGCGGATGCCGCCGGCGGCGAGAGCGTGGATCAGGGTCGTCTTGCCCGAACCGGGACCGCCCGTGATGATGTGAAGATGGTCGGCCATGCTCTCGTTGCGTGGTTCGGCGCGGTATCGGCTTTCGGAAAGGCGTGCCGCCCTTCAGATATCGGTCGTCGTGTCGGCGGACCTCAGGTTGGTGCGCAAGGCGGTCAGCGTCGTCCGCATCGTCTCCAGTTGGGCAGGGGTGATGCCGGTCGCCTTGAGAACCTGTTCGGGCAGGCACGCGGCTGCTTCGGCAAGCGCGCGGCCGGCCGGCGTGAGCGACACGCGCACCACCCGTTCGTCTTTCGTGTCGCGTCGCCGGGTGACGAATCCGGCGGCTTCCAGCCGCTTTATCAGCGGCGTGAGCGTATTGGATTCGAGGAACAGCTTCTCGCCCAGTTGCGAGACCATCTGATTGTCCTCCTGCCACAGCGCGACCATCGCCAGATATTGCGGATAGGTCAGCCCCAGCGGATCGAGCAGCGGCTTGTACACGCGGTTGAACGCCAGGCCCGTCGAATAGACGGCGAAGCACAGGAACTCATCCAAATTCGGCCCTGCGGCGGTGCCGGGTTGTCGTGCTGGGGAGGTGCGCTCGGTCATGGCCCGAATATATATCGCGCACGATTTAATCGCAATGCTTGCGCAGCGGCTGGATGTCCCTATATAATTCGCACGCGATTAAATCGTGTAACGCTAAACGGAGATGCATCATGACGATCAAGGCGGCTTACGAAGCACAGGCGACCGCGACCGGCGGCCGGGACGGACGCGCGATCACCAGCGACGGTGGGCTGGACGTCAAGCTGGCCACGCCCAAGGCGCTCGGTGGAGACGGCAACGGCAACAACCCCGAGCAGTTGTTCGCGGCCGGGTACAGCGCATGTTTCCTCGGCGCGATGAAGTTCGCCGCGTCCCAGGATAAGGCGTTGCCGCGCGTTCCGGCAGACGCCAGCGTGACCGCAACGGTCGGGATCGGCCCGCGTGAGGACAAGGGTTTCGGATTGGCCGTCGGCATCACCGTCACGCTTCCGGGCGTCGACCGTGCCGCGGCGGAGGCGCTCATCGCCGAGGCCGACCAGATCTGCCCGTACAGCCACGCGACGCGCGGCAATATCGACGTCGTGCTGACTCTCGCGTGAGGCCCGCGTCGGGCACGCTCGCAGTGGCGTGCCCGAGCGCGCCAGACGTGAACTGGGAAGTCGGCGAGGCGACCGGCGTCACCGCGCCTGCGTAGAATTGCGGAATGCCCGCACGTCGATGCGCGGCTAATCCAGCCCGGCAGGTTGACGAGGGGACCATGACGCTGTCCGGCATATCGCAAGGTGAAACGCTGATCTTCGGCCCTCGCGGCATGGCGATCGGAACACGGCGCAGGGGCGGGCGATGACGCTCAGGGAGATCCTCGTCGTCGAACGCCAGGGGCATGACAATGCATCGGTGCTGGCGGTTACCGGCTGGCTGGCCAATGCCTTCAACGCCTTCGTCCGTGGCCTTTGCGTCTACGCTGCACCCGATCCGACGATCGCGGAATGCTTCGCGATCGGCGACCGGCCGATGCGCGCGGTTTCCGACCATCTCGACCGCCAACGCGACGAGTCGGTGGTGCCGGTGGAGACCGGCTTCCGCGCGACCCTCACCGAAGCGGGCGCGTCGGGCGATTGGGCGCGCATCGACAGCGGCGCGGCGGTTGACACCGGGCCGCTCCGGGCGAGGCTGGTCGATCTGGTGGTCCTGCCGCGACCGGCGGGAGACGATCATGCGAGCTTGCGGTTGGTCGAGAGCTTCCTGTCGGACGGCGGCACGCCTTGTCTGCTGGTTCCCGAGGCCATTGATCTCCCGGTCTCCTTCGATCGCATCCTGCTCGCCTGGAACGGATCGCGCGAGGCGAAGCGCGCGCTCGACGCGGCCCTGCCGCTGCTCGCGCGGGCGGCGGCCGTGCAGGTGGTGGTGGTAGGAGACCCCACCGAGAGCGAGGCGCAGGGCCATATCGACGCGCTCGCCGCGCGGCTCGCCCGGCACGGCATAACCATTGACGCGCGGCATCATCCGCGTGGCCACACCGCCCAGCAGATCCTGGAGAGCTGCCGGACCTTCGACGCGGATCTGCTGGTGCTGGGCGCCTACGGGCAGAGCCGCACGACCGAGGCGATCCTGGGCGGGGTCACCCGGACGGTGCTGCTGAACGCGCCCGTGCCGGTGCTGATGGACCGCTGATCGCGCGCGAGCGCCCGTTTCATTGCACGAGCACCATCGCGAGCGCCGCGGCGGCCATGACGATCGTCGCCGCCCAGCCGGTCGCGAGCAGCGAGGGTGCCGCCCGGAACGCCCCCATGATCGCCCGACGCGAGACCACGATCATCATCGCCGCCATCAGCGGCACGGCGACGACACCATTGATCACCGCGCTCCAGAACAGCGCGCGGGTGGGGTCGATCGGCGACCAGTCGATGACGATGCCCAGCACCGTCGCCGCCGTGATGATCGAGTAGAAGCCGATAGCCTCGCGGGGCTTGCGTTCGAGGCTGGACGGCCAGCCGCGCAAATCGCCGACCGCATAGGCCGCAGATCCGGCGAGCACCGGCACGGCCAGCAAGCCGGTACCGATGATGCCGAGGCTGAACAGCAGGAACGCGAACCGCCCCGCGATCGGCGACAAAGCGCGCGCGGCGTCGGCGGCGGTCGTGATCGAGGTGACGCCGCTGGCATGCAGCGTGGCCGCGGTGCCGATCATGATCGCGATCGCGACGATGTTCGAAACGGCCATGCCCGCGAGCGTGTCGAAGCGCATCCGCCGCATCTCGGCAGGCGCCTCCTCGGGCGAGGTCACCAGCGGATGTGCATCCGGGTGCTGCGCGATCTCCTCCACCTCCTGCGCGCTTTGCCAGAAGAACAGATACGGGCTGATCGTGGTGCCGAACACCGCGACGATCGTCACCACCGCGTCCTTGCTGGTGACGCGGGGCAGCACCAGCCCGGTCGCCACCGCGCCCCAATCGAGGTGGAGCACGAACAGTAGCGCCACATAGCTCAACAGCGCCAGCGTGAGCCATTTCAGGATGTGGGCGTAGCGATGATAGGGCACGAACAGTTGCAGCAGCAGCGAAACGACGGCGAACAGGATCGTCGTCGCGTGGCCGCTGATGCCGGTCACCAGCTCGCCGGCCTCGCCCATCGCGGCGATGTCCGCGCCGACGTTAATCGTGTTGGCGACGAACAGCAGCGCGACGAGGATGTCGACCGTCCACAGCGGGAGCACCTGGCGCATGTTGCCGGCCAGCCCCCGCCCGGTCACCCGGCCGATATGCGCGCTGACGAGCTGGATCGCGCTCATCAGCGGATAGGTCAGCACCAGCGTCCAGAGCAGGGTGAAGCCGCATTGCGCGCCCGCCTGCGAATAGGTGGCGATCCCACTGGGATCGTCGTCGGCCGCGCCCGTCACAAGACCGGGCCCGAGTTCCCGCAGCAGCGCGACGGGGCGAATCGGCACTCGGCGCCGCCCCGCCTTCGCCCAGGGTCTCCGAAACGGCAGCATGGTCAGGCGGCGCCGCGCGCGCGTTTGCCGAAGGCGCGCGTCGCCGGTTGCCGCGCCGGCCGCTCATGCGAGGTCGCCGCACGTCTTCGCAACCTGACACTCATTGGGCGCACCCCGTCTGAACCGCCTTCTTGATAGTGGGTGGTGATATTCAGCGCACGGATATTCGACGGGCCACGGTCGTTCGCCTAGGGCGATGACAATGACACACGGGGAAGCACGATCATGCCGTCAGGACTCGTAGCGCTGCTCGACGACGTCGCGGCGATCACCAAGCTCGCCGCCGCCTCGCTCGACGATGTCGCGGCGGCGACGGGCAAGGCCGGCAGCAAGGCGATGGGCGTGATCCTCGACGATGCGGCCGTCACGCCCCGCTATGTCACCGGCGTCACGCCCGACCGCGAACTGCCGATCATCGGCCGGATCGCCTTGGGGTCGGTCCGCAACAAGCTGCTGATCCTGCTGCCCGCCGCGCTGCTGATGAGCGCGTTCGCGCCGTGGCTGATCACGCCGCTGCTGATGCTGGGCGGATGCTATCTGTGCTTCGAAGGCGCCGAGAAGGTGTTCGAGGTGATCTCCGGCCACCACGGCGAGGAAGCGGTCGCGGCGAAGGCCGCCGATGCTGCCACGGTCGAGAAGGAAACGGTATCCGGCGCGGTCCGCACCGATCTGATCCTGTCCGCCGAGATCATGGCGATCGCGCTCGCCGACGTGGCTGCCGCCTCGATCGTGACGCAGGCGATCGTGCTCGTGCTGGTCAGCCTGGCGATCACCGCCGGGGTTTACGGCGCGGTCGGGCTGATCGTGAAGATGGACGACATCGGCCTGCATCTCGCCAGGCGCGACGCGGCGCCGGTTCGGGCGATCGGCCGCGCGCTGGTGACGGGCATGCCGATCGTGATGCGCGCGCTCGCGATCATCGGCACCGCCGCGATGATCTGGGTCGGCGGCGGCATCCTCGTTCACGGGCTGGAGCCGTTCGGGTTCAGCGGCCCCGCGCACGTCGCGCACGCGTTCAGCGCCGCCGGCGCCGGCCTCCCCGTGATCGGCGGCGCGGCGTCGTGGGTCGCCGGCGCGGTGTTCTCCGGCATCGTCGGGCTGGTGGCGGGGGGCGTCGTCGTCGCGGGGCTGCACCTGATCGCCGCGCTGCGCCGCCGGAGTCACCGCGCGGGTCAGTGATGTCCGGCGCGACGCGCGCCCGCTTCGCGGCGGGCGGGACATCCTTTTCGGTTTCGGGCCGAAAGACATGCTAGACGCCGGGCGGCGGCGGAAGGCCATGCTGGGAGCGCAGGCTTGGAAACTATCTCTATCGTGTTGATCCTGCTGCTGGCGGTCGTCGTCAGCGGCGCCATTTCGCGGATGTTGCCGGTCGCGTTGCCGACGCCGCTGGTGCAGATCGCGCTCGGGTTCGTCGTCGGTCTGGCCGCGCACTTGCGTGTCTCGCTCGACCCGGATCTGTTCATGTTGCTCTTCCTGCCGCCGCTCCTGTTTCTCGATGGCTGGCGCATTCCCAAGGATGCGCTGTTCAAGGATCTGCCGACCGTCGTCGAACTGGCACTGGGTCTGGTCCTGCTGACGGTGGTGGGGATGGGATTCCTGATCCACTGGATGATCCCGGCGATGCCGCTGGCGGTGGCGTTCGCGCTGGCGGCCGTCGTGTCGCCGACCGACCCGATCGCGGTCTCCGCGATCGCCGCGCGCGTGCCGATCCCGAAGCGGATGATGCACATTCTGGAAGGCGAATCGCTGTTCAACGACGCGTCCGGGCTGGTGTGCCTGCGCTTCGCGATCGCCGCGGCGCTGACCGGCAGCTTCTCCGCGACCGGCGCGGCATTGAGCTTCCTCTGGATGGCGGGGGCGGGGATCTTCGCCGGGGTCACGCTAACGCTTGTCGTGACGTGGGCGAAGGCTTGGGTGTCGCGCCGCTTCGGCGAGGAGACGGGATCGCAGATCCTGATCAGCGTGCTGATCCCGTTCGGCGCCTATCTGATCGCCGAACACGTCCACGCCTCCGGCATCCTCGCGGCGGTGGCGGCGGGCGTGACGATGAGCTACGCCGAGATTTCCCGTCAGGCGCTCGCCGTCACGCGGATGCGGCGCAACTCGGTATGGGACACGATCCAGTTCGCGGCGAACGGCATCATCTTCGTGCTGCTCGGCGAACAACTGCCCGAGATACTGTCGGGGCTCGATCGCACCGTCGAACTGACCGGCCGTACGAGCCCGTGGTGGCTCGCGCTGTACGTCGGGGCGATCATGGCGGGGCTCGCCGCGCTGCGGTTCGCCTGGGTGTGGGTGTCGCTCCGCATCACGCTGCTTCGGCGCGCGCCGGGCGGCAAGATGGGGTCGACCCCGCCCTGGCGCCTGGTCGCGGCGATGTCGTTCGCGGGCGTGCGCGGCGCGATCACGCTCGCGGGCGTGCTCACGCTGCCCCTGACGATGGGCGACGGGACGCCGTTTCCTGGCCGCGAGCTCGCCGTCTTCCTCGCGACGGGGGTGATCCTGAGCTCGCTGGTCATGGCAAGCGTCGGCCTGCCGCTGTTGTTGCGTGGGCTGACGATGCCACCCGAGCCATCGCAACAGGCCGAAGAGGACATGGCACGGATCGCCGCCGCCGAGGCGGCGATCAAGGCGGTCGAGCGCCTCCAGCACGCGCTGGCGCAGGGACGGGACGATGCCGACGTATATGCCGCCGTCGGCGCGCGGATCATGGACGGCTATCGCGAGCGAATCGAAAGCCGCGCCGGTGACGGCGACGCCAAACACGAAGCGCGCGCGAGCGAGCGGATCGAGCGCGATCTCCGCTTGGCGGCGGTTCAGGCCGAACGCGAGCAGATCGTCCGCATCGCCCGCGAGCGCCGCATCGGCAGCGAACTCGCGAGCAAGCTGATGCGCGAGCTGGATCTGCTCGAGGTGCGCTACAAATAGCGGACCCGCAGCGCTGACTTATCGCTGCAAGAAACCGCATCTAGGGCTCGCGCTCGAAAGGGCGGGGACGAAAATGCGGTTGCGGTACAGGCTGGCGGGACTGGCGCTTCTGAGCGCCGCGTTGGGCGCGTCTTCGGCGCGCGAGCGGCCGCTGTTCAGCATCGGCGCGATCGCGGATGCGCAATATGGCCCCGCGCCGGATAGCGGCCAACGCCTGTACCATACCGCGCCGGGCAAGCTCGCCGCAGCGGTCGCCGACTTCAACCGGCGCAAGCTCGCCTTCGTCGTTCATCTCGGCGATTTCATCGACCGCGACTGGGCGAGCTACGACACGCTGTTGCCGGTCGCGGCGAAGCTCCGGCACCCGTGGCGCTTCGCGCTCGGCAATCATGAATTCGCGATCGACGACGCGCACAAGCCGATGGTGGCGGCCAAGCTCGGGATGCCGGGGCGCTATTACAGCTTCACGCACGACGGCTGGCTGTTCCTCGTCACCGACGGCACCGATCGCAGTACGTTCGGCTGGCCGGCGGGCAGCGCGGAGGATCGTGCCAGCCGCGAACTCCACGCCGCGCGCTACGCCGACAAGCCGGAATGGGACGGCGGCATCGGCGACGTACAGATGCACTGGATCGACGCCGAACTGACCCGCGCCGACCGTGCCGGACTCAAGGCGATGTTGCTGTGCCACTTCCCGGTGTGGCCCGAGAACCCGCACAACCTCTGGAACGCCGCCGAGGTGCGCGCGCTGCTGGAGCGGCATCCTTCCGCCAAGATCTGGCTCGATGGACACAACCACGACGGCAATTACGGCGAGCGTGCCGGCATCCACTATGTCAACCTCAAGGCGATGCTCGACACACCGGAGACCGCCTATGCGCGGCTCGACTTCTTCCCCGATCGGGTGATCCTTCACGGCGTGGGCCGGCAGCAGGACATGACGTTGCCGCTGCGGTGACACGCCGGGCGCGATACCCGCGCTACAGGATCGCCAGCCCGGCGCGCTTGAGCCCGCCGAGATAGCCGCGCATCGCCTCGCTCGCGCTGGGCGCGAGTTCCATGAAGGCGCGGCGGCGGTCGAACGGATCGGGCACGCGGGTCAGCAGCCCCGCTTCGGTCATCTTGGCGATCCAGCGTAGCGCCGTGGTCGGCGCGACGGCGGTGGCGATGCACAGGCTCGACACAGAGACCTGAACGCGTTCGAGTTCGGCGGCGAACAGATCGAGCAGAATGTCCCACGCCGGGTCTTCGAACAGCCCGACGGTGAAATATTGATCGCGTAAACGCCGTGCGCGGATCGCGCCGCGCACCTCGCGCGGGGAGATCGGGGGCGGCTCGTCCGACGGCGGCTGCGCGGTGTAGCTGCCGCCGCGATCCGCCACGCGATCCCGCGGCGAATCGGTGCCCTCGACCCGGCTGAGCCGCGCCAGCGTCTCGGCGATGCGGGCGATCTCCTCATTGAGCCGGCGCAACCGGGTCGTCTCGACCTCGCGGGCGCTGTCGAACAGCCGGTCCGGGTGCGACTGCGACAGCGACGGCGCATAGGCCGCGACGCGTTCGGCGAGCGACGGCGCGCACAACAGCTCGACGTTCGGGCCGAACAGGTTGGCCGCGACGAGATCGACCTGAGTGGACGCGAGCGTCGCGACGAGCCGTGCGTCATTGTCGCGCGCGAATTGATTGATACGCGGCAACGCCTCCGCCAGCGCGCCATCGTCGGTGCCTTCGCAATCGGCCGCGATCAGATGGACCGGCCCTTGCGCTTCAAGCCGCGTCGGCGCCGCGGCCCAATCGACGCGCGCGACCAGGCGCGCGGGCGCCGCGCCGATCGCGGCGGCGGCGTCTGGCGCCTCGTGATCGGCGATCACCAGTGCAGCGATGGTTTTCGCCGGCGATCGTGTGGTTTCCCAAGCATCGGTTCCGTTCATGCCAGCCCCCTGACTTCGCTCCCGCAAGGTAATGCTTTTCACCAAAATGGAGGCAGGTGGATCATGTCCAGAATGAACTCAACTGCGGGTTCCATATCGTTGACGCGACAAGATTCGGCGAAAACATGCGCTTAGCGCCGCCGAAACGGAGTTGACGTATGGCACAGTTTCAAAAGATATCAATACGTGTTTGTGCGAATGCGGCACAGCGAAAGGTCTATACCAAAGAGGATGACGTCGCTCCCGAGATGCGGCCGCTCAATCGAGCGCTTTGACGATCTCCTCGACCATCTTCTTGGCGTCGGCGAGCAGCATCATCGTGTTGTCTCGATAGAAGACATCATTGTCCACTCCGGCATAGCCGACACCGCCCATCGAACGCTTCACGAATAGTACCGTCTTGGCATTTTCTACATCGAGTATGGGCATGCCGTAGATCGGCGAGCTCTTGTCGGTCTTGGCGGCGGGGTTGGTGACGTCGTTGGCGCCGATCACGAACGCGACGTCGGTCTGCGCGAACTCGCCGTTGATGTCCTCGAGCTCGAACACCTCGTCATAGGGCACGTTGGCCTCGGCGAGCAGCACGTTCATATGGCCGGGCATGCGCCCAGCGACCGGGTGGATCGCATATTTGACGCGCACGCCATGCGCCTTCAGCTTGTCGGCCATTTCACGCAGCGCGTGCTGCGCCTGCGCGACCGCCATGCCGTAGCCCGGCACGATGATGACCTGCTCGGCCTGGCTCATCAGGAAGGCGGCGTCTTCGGCGCTGCCCCGCTTCCACGGCCGGTCGACCTTGGCGGCGCCGTCGCTCGCCGCCGCGGTCGCGCCGAAGCCCCCCGCGATCACGCTGATGAAGCTGCGGTTCATCGCCTTGCACATGATGTAGCTGAGGATCGCGCCCGACGAGCCGACCAGCGCGCCGGTGATGATCATCGCGGTGTTGTGGAGCGTGAAGCCCATCGCCGCCGCCGCCCAGCCCGAATAGCTGTTGAGCATCGACACCACCACCGGCATGTCCGCGCCGCCGATCGGGATGATGAGCAGGAAGCCGATCGCGAACGACAGGATGGTGATCGTCCAGAACACCCACGCGCTCTGGTCCTGCGTGAAATAAGCGACGAGTCCGAGGATCGCGGCGAGCACGGTGAGGTTGATGATGTGACGCGCCGGCAGCAGGATCGGCGCGCCGCCCATGTTGCCGTTCAATTTGAGGAAGGCGATCACCGAACCCGAAAAGGTGATCGCGCCGATCGCGATGCCGAGGCCCATTTCGATACGGCTCTGCGGATAGATCGCGAAGAACGGCTTGCCGATCAGCGGGATCACCATGTCGGCGATGCCGAACGCCTGCGGATTGAGGAACGCCGCCGCCGCGACCAGCACCGCCGCCAGCCCGACCAGCGAGTGGAACGCGGCAACGAGCTGCGGCATGTCGGTCATCGCGATGCGCCGCGCGGTGGTGAGGCCGATCGCGGCGCCGATCGCGATGGCGGCGAGGATTTCGACGATGGTGAGATAATCGGGAACGAACAGCGCTGCGCCAAGCGTCCCATCGGGGATGTCGGCGTGGACGTACATCGCCAGTCTCGGAACGTGGGTCAGCAGCGTCGTCACCACCGCGATGGTCATGCCGATGATGCCCATGCGGTTGCCGCGCTGCGAGGTGGCGGGGGAGGATAGCCCGCGCAACGCGAGGATGAAGCACACGCCCGCGACGAGATAGGCGAAGGCCGCCCAGGGATTTACGCTTGCGTGTTCCACGATATTTCCACCCCTTGTCGTCACCCCAGCGAAAGCTGGGGTCTCCCGTTGCTCGCGCGGGACAGGAGCCCCGCGAGACCCCCGCTTTCGCTGGGGTGACGGGCTGATTAGTGCTTAGCCGGAACCGGCCGCTCCTTCTTCTTGTACATCGCGAGCATGCGCGCGGTGACCGCGAAGCCGCCGAAGATGTTGACGCTCGCCAGCACCACCGCGAGCAGCCCCAGCCATTTCGACACCGCGCCGCCGGCGCCGATTCCGGCCGCCGCCGCCGCGATCAGCGCGCCGACGATAATGACCGAGGAGATCGCGTTGGTGACCGCCATCAGCGGCGTGTGCAGCGCGGGCGTGACCGACCAGACCACATAATAGCCGACGAAGCACGCCATGACGAAAATCGACAGGATCGCGATGAAGTCCATGTCAGGCCATCCTCTCGAAGTTCCGGAAGCTTGTTCGTGTCAAAGTCGAAATCGCGGCGACCGTGCATGACCGTGGAATCTGACACGGCCAGGCGCGCACCGCAGCGTAGTATAAATCACGACTGGCCACCCCCGCA
Organism: Sphingomonas pollutisoli; assembly: GCF_029167165.1. Lineage (NCBI taxonomy): Bacteria > Pseudomonadati > Pseudomonadota > Alphaproteobacteria > Sphingomonadales > Sphingomonadaceae > Sphingomonas > Sphingomonas pollutisoli. The sequence continues at coordinate 455,840 of NZ_JARFNJ010000002.1, read as the reverse complement.
CCAGCGAGGCTCACGCGAGAAGCCTTTGATTCACGACCTCACCGCCCTTGGTCAGGCGGATCGCATCGCCGATCTCGGCATCGAGCACTGGCGCGCCCGCCGCCTTGTCCCAGAACGCGCTCAGGAAGTTGAACAGGTTGCGGCTGAACAGCGCGCTGGCATCCGCCGCCAGCCGGCTCGGCACGTTCTTGTGGCCGACGATCTTCACGCCGCCAATTTCGATGATCTCACCCGCCACCGCGCCCTCGACGTTGCCGCCTTGTTCGACCGCGAGATCGACGATCACGCTGCCGGGCTTCATGCTCGCCACCTGCGCGGCCGAGATCAGTCGGGGGGCGGGGCGGCCGGGGATCAGCGCTGTGGTGATGACGATGTCCTGCTTGGCGATGTGCGCCGAGACCAGTTCGGCTTGCGCGGCCTTGTAGGCGTCGCTCATCTCGCCTGCGTAGCCGCCGGCGCCTTCGCCCTCAATGCCCGCGACATTTTCGACGAAGATCGGCTTGGCGCCGAGCGACAGGATCTGCTCCTTGGTCGCCGAGCGCACGTCGGTCGCCGAGACCTGCGCGCCGAGCCGCCGCGCGGTGGCGATCGCCTGCAGCCCCGCGACGCCGACGCCCATCACGAACACGCGCGCGGCGGAGACGGTGCCGGCCGCGGTCATCATCATCGGGAAGGCGCGGCCATATTCGCTCGCGGCATCGAGCACCGCCTTATAGCCGGCGAGGTTCGATTGCGACGAGAGGATGTCCATCGATTGCGCGCGGGTGATGCGCGGCATGAACTCCATCGCCAGTGCCTCCAGCCCCGCCGCCGCATAGCCATCGACTCGCGCGCGCTCCCCGAACGGGTTGAGGCTGGCGACGACCCATGCGCCCGGCGCGACTCCGGCGAGCGACGCCGGCTCCGGACCCTGCACGCCGAGCACGATGCCCGCGCCGGCGAGCGCGCCGGCGCGGTCCGCGACCTGCGCGCCGGCGGCGGCATAATCGGCATCGGCGATCGCGGCGGTCAGGCCGGCGCCGGCCTCCACCGCGATCTCGGCGCCCAGGCCGATGAATTTCTTGACAGTTTCCGGCGTCGCCGCGACGCGGCGCTCACCCGACGCGCTTTCCTTGAGGACCGCGATCTTCACTTGCTGGCGGGGGCGAGCGCGAAATAGACGATGACGAAGGCGAGCAGGAAGCACGCCGCCGCACCATATTTCAGCAGGCCGATCACCTTGTGATAGGTCGCTTCATGGACCTTGATGTCGCCGTCTTCGGCCATGCCCGCATCTCCCAATGCTTATATCGGTATATGGCTTAACCGCTGCGCGCCCCGCCCTCAAGTCCGCACCGGGTGTTTAAGGGCGCTTTTACCGATCCACCCTAAACGGGCCGCTCGAACGGCTTTTGTGGGATGGCGGATGACGCGTAACGGGCAACGGCTGCTGATGCTGATCGATGACGAGCCGGCGCAACGCCGCCTCGTCGCCGCGATCGCGGCGCGGCGCGGCTGGCGCGCGATCTTCGCGCAGGACGGCGAGACCGCGATCGCCATGCTCGGCACGCAGGACGGGATGCAGCTCGACGCGATCCTGCTCGATCATTGGGCGCCCGACGCCGACCCGACCATGTTGATCGCCGAGGTGCGCAGCCGGCGCCCGGCGCTGCCGCTGCTGCTGATCACCGCCAACAGCTCGGTCGCGCAGGCGGTGGCGGCGATGCGCGCGGGGGCGACCGACTTCCTCGTCAAGCCGCTCGCCCCCGAACGGCTGCTCGGCGCGCTCGACGCGGCGGTGGCGGGGCAGGCGGCGGGCGAGCTGCGGCCGCTCACCGAGAAGATCCCGGCGCTGCTCGCGTTCGACGAGATCGTCGGCTCGGCGCCCGATTTCCGCGCCGCGCTGGCGATCGCGGCGAAGGCGGCGCGCGCGCGCGTGCCGGTGCTGCTGGAGGGCGAGAGCGGGGTTGGCAAGGAAGTGGTGGCGGAGGCGATCCACGCCGCGTCGCCGCGCGGCAAGAAGCCGATGATAACCGTCAATTGCGGCGCGATTCCCGCCAATCTCGTCGAGAGCGAGCTGTTCGGGCATGAGCGCGGCGCGTTCACCGGCGCGTTCGAGCGCAAGATCGGCCGTTTCCAGGAGGCCGATGGCGGCACTTTGTTCCTCGACGAGATTGGCGAGATGCCGCTCGAGGCGCAGGTCAAATTACTGCGCGTGCTGCAATCGGGCGACATCCAGCCGATCGGCGCGCGCCACGCGCGCGAGGTCGACGTGCGCGTGATCGCGGCGACCAACAAGACGCTGATCGACGAGGTCGAGGCCGGGCGGTTCCGCGAGGATCTCTATTACCGGCTGAACGTGGTGCAGGTGACGATCCCGCCGCTTCGCGAGCGGCCGGGCGACATTCCGGCGCTCGCCCGCCACCTGCTCGCGCGGATCGCGCAGCAGCCGGGGCTGCGGCCGCTCGGCATCACCGACGAGGCGCTCGATCTGCTGTGCCGGTATGATTGGCCCGGCAACGTCCGCCAGCTTCAGAACGCGCTGTTCCGCGCGGCGGTGCTGTGCGAGGGCGCGGCGCTGACCCCGGCGGATTTCCCGCAGATCGCGGCGCTCGGCGCGCAACGCCGCGCCGTCAGCGCCGCCGCGCCGATGGCGACCTCGGGCGGGGTGACGCTGTTCCACCCCGACGGCAACCTGCGCGCGCTCGAGGAGATCGAGGCCGACGTGATCCGGCTCGCGATCGGCCATTACCGCGGGCGGATGACCGAGGTGGCGAGGCGGCTGGGGATCGGCCGGTCGACGCTGTACCGCAAGCTGGGCGAACTGGGGATCGACAGCGCGGCGTGAGGCGCAGGCGCGGCTCCGCGCTAGGGCGCGAAGCGCAGCGCCTCGCCCGGACGGCGGGTCGCGTCAGCGAATCCGTCCGACGCCGGCTTTGCCGGCGGCGTGGTTTGATGGCCCACGCCCCCGGGCTGCTAAATCTCGTCCAGCCCACCGTCGCGTCTCGATGCGTCATAGGCACGTTGCGCGCGGCCCAGTGCTGCGCCGTTGGCGAGCGACCAAGTGTATAGCGCGGCGAAGGGTTCGCGTAGCGAGCAGCCGAGATCGGTGATCGTGTACTCGACGCCGATCGGTTGCGTCGGCAGGACTTTGCGGCTGATGAGGCCGTTGCGCTCCAGACGCTTCAGGGACTCGGACAGAGCCTTGTGGGTGATGCCGTCGAGGCGGCGCTTCAAGTCGTTGAACCGCGCCGGCCGCGTGCACAGGACGCTGAGGATCAGCACCGTCCATTTGTTGGCGATATGTTCGAGGATGGGCCGCGTCGCGCCGACATCGAGCGGCAGGTCGAGCACGTCTAGGGACATGGGTATACATCTCACTATCTAGGCACCACCTGGTGCCTTCTTGTGATTAGATATAGGATTGATATCTGCCCGTCATCATCCGAGACGGGAGGACGTATGAGCAGACTTTCAGGAAAAATCGCCGTCGTGATCGGCGGCCATGGCGGCATCGGTGGCGCCATCGCGGAGCGGTTCGCGGCGGAAGGGGCCACGGTTTACGCCACCAGCCGCCGCGCCGAAGAGGAGGAGGTCGAGCTTGGAACCGGCAGGCTGCGCGCGCGCCGCGTCGATGCTGCCGATCCGGCCGCGCTCGCCGCCTTCTTCGAAGTGGTGCGCGGCGAGGCCGGGCGGGTGGACGTGCTCGCCGTCAACGCCGGCATCTCGGAGTTCGCGACGCTCGACGAGATCAGCGAGGATCATTTCGACCGGACCTTCAACCTCAACGTGCGCGCGCTGCTGTTCGCCGCCAAGGCCGCGACGGCGGTCATGCCGGATGGCGGCTCGATCGTGCTGGTGGGCTCGATCGCCGACGCGATCGGCACCAAGGGCTATGGCGTCTATGGCGCGACCAAGGCCGCGGTGCGCTCGTTCGCGCGGACCTGGGCCAACGAGCTGGCGCCCCGCAACATCCGCGTCAACGTCGTGGCACCGGGGCCGACGGACACCGCAATGATGGCGGCGGTCTCCGATGAGGTGCGCGAGGCGCTATCGACGCTGATCCCGCTCGGCCGGATGGCGCGCGCCGACGAAGTGGCCTCGGCCGCGTTGTTCCTCGCCAGCGACGAAAGCAGCTTCATCACCGGCGCCGAACTGCCGGTCGATGGCGGCATGGCGCAGGTCTGATCCGCGGCGCGTCCTCACCCCAGCAGGGCGCGGTCCTTCAGGCCGCGCCATACGCGCAGCGCCTGCACCGTCTCGGCGACGTCGTGGACACGCAGCAATTGCACGCCGGCCTCGGCGCCCTTGAGCGCCAGCGCGACCGAGCCGCCGAGGCGTTCGCCGACCGGCGCTTCGCCCGAGAGCGCGCCGATCAGCCGCTTGCGGCTCGCGCCGAGCATGATCGGCACGCCGAGGCCGTGGAACAGCGCGAGCCCGTTCAGCAGCGCGAGATTGTCGGCGAGGCCCTTGCCGAAGCCGATACCGGGATCGACCAAGATCTTCGTGCGGTCGATGCCGGCGGCGACCACCGTGTCGATGCGCGCCTCGAGCCAGTCGTACACTTCGGTCAGCACGTCGGTATAGCCATCGCCGCCGTGGGGGCCGCGTTTGGGATCGGGCGAGTGCATCAGGATCACCGGCGCGCCCGCGCGGGCGACGATGCCGGCGGCGCGATCGTCCCAGAGCAGCGCCGAGACGTCGTTGACGATCACCGGGCCGAGCGCGAGCGCGGCTTCCATCACCGCGCCCTTGCGGGTGTCGACCGAGACCAAAGTGCCCGCGCGCAGTAGCCGTTCGGCGACCGGCGCGACGCGCCGGGCCTCGTCGCCCTCCCAGACGAGCGGCGCGCCGGGGCGGGTCGATTCGCCGCCGAGGTCGATCAGCGCCGCGCCCGCCGCCGCCATCGCGACGCCGGCCGCGGCGGCGGCTTCGGGATCGTTCTCGAGCTTGCCGCCGTCCGAGAAGCTGTCGGGCGTGACGTTGAGGATGCCGGCGACCAGCGGCTGATCGAAGCGCAGCGTGCGCGCGCCGAGCGTGAGCGGCGGACGCGGGGCGACGACGCGCGCGTGGATCGCGGTGGCGTGTGGGCCGAGCGTGGCGATCTCGGCGACGGGCACGGTGCGCCTGGTGCCGCGCTCGATCACCTCATAGGCGGCGAACCACAGCATCCCGCCGGCCAGCCGCGCGACGCCGCCGTCCGGGTGGGCGGCGGGGGTATCGACGAACTGGGTGGGGCGGAGGTGGAGGGTGGTCATGGAACGCGCCGTAGCCCCCACGCTCCGTTCGTGTCGAGCGAAGTCGAGACACGTTGCGCCTGGGCGTGTCCCTCGACTTCGCTCGGGACGAACGGGTGGGGTGGCCTTCCTCAGCCGGGTGTCACGGCTGCGTCGCGAGCAGATACGTCTGGCGCAGCGTGTCGATCGGGGCGAGGCCGGTCTCGGTCTCGATATGCCAGAAGGTCCAGCCGTTGCAGGCCGGCGCGCCTTGCACGAGCGAGCCGACCTTGTGGATCGAGCCGCTGTGCGTCCCGCACGCGCTTTGCAGGCTGCCGTCGGCGCGGACCAGCGCGCGGTGTTTGCGCTTGGCGTCGCTCAGCACCGCGCCGGGGGTGAGATAGCCGTTCTCGACCAGCACGCCGAACGCCACCTTCGGCGCGGCCTTGGGGCTTTGCATCGTCGTCAGCGCGGATTCGTCGAGCGGCAATGCGGCGTCGATCCGTTCCTGCGCGGCGGCGACATAGGCGTCCTCGCGCTCGATGCCGATCCAGTGGCGGCCGAGCCGCTTGGCGACCGCGCCGGTGGTGCCGGTGCCGAAAAAGGGATCGAGCACCACGTCGCCCGGCTTGGTGCAGGCGAGCAGGATGCGGTAGATCAGCGCCTCGGGCTTCTGGGTCGGGTGGACCTTGACGCCGTCCTTCTTGAGCCGCTCCTGCCCGCCGCAAACCGGGAATTCCCAGTCGCTGCGCATCTGCAACTCGTCGTTCAGCGTCTTCATGCTGCGATAGTTGAAGGTGTAGCGCGCCTTTTCGCCCATCGACGCCCAGATCAACGTCTCGTGCGCGTTGGTGAAGCGCGTGCCCTTGAAATTGGGCATCGGGTTCGACTTGCGCCAGACGATGTCGTTCAGGATCCAATAGCCGAGATCCTGGATCGCGGAGCCGACCTTGAAGATGTTGTGGTAGCTGCCGATCACCCAGATCGAGCCGTTGGGCTTGAGGATGCGGCGCGCCTCGGCGAGCCATGCGCGGGTGAAGGTGTCATAGGCCGAGAGGCTGTCGAACTTGTCCCATTCGTCGGTGACGGCATCGACATGGCTGCCGTCCGGGCGCGACAGGTCGCCGCCGAGCTGAAGGTTGTAGGGCGGATCGGCGAAGATCATGTCGATCGACGCGGGCGGCAGCGCGCGCATCGCGGCGATGCAATCCCGCTGGAGGATCTGGTCGAGCGGGAGCTCGACGGGAGCTGCCACGACCGGCGCCGCCTTGCGCGCCTTAACCTTCTCCATCAATCCCATGCATGTACCCCCCGCTTCCAAGTCCGCACCTTCCTGCGGATCGCGAGACTCGCGTCAAGCGGACATTGGTTAACGATTCGGCTTGCTAAATCGTTAACGTGGCGGAACATTTCGGGAAGGATCGCAGATGTTGAGTCCCGACTTATCCACAGGCCCCAGCGATAGCGTGTGGCGGCGAAGACTCGGCTTCGCGAAAAAACGCCGCGACCGGCGCGAAGCTGCGCCGATGGAGCGGGGAGGGGCCGTGTTCGCGCAAGGCGCGCAGATGTTCGGGCGCGCTATAACCCTTGTTGGTGATCCAGCCGTACTGCGGATGCGCCTCGTGATGCGCGAGCATGATCGTGTCGCGGGTGTGCTTCGCGACGATCGAGGCGGCGGCGATCGACAGGCTGATCGCATCGCCCGAGACGATCGCGGTGGCGGCATGGCTCCATTTGGGCAGCCGGTTGCCGTCAACGAGGATGTGGCCGGGCACGCAGCCGAGCGCTTCCACGGCGAGCGTCATCGCCTTCATCGTCGCCCAATAGATGTTGAGCGTGTCGATCTCCCCCGCCTCGACGATGCCGATGCCGATCTGCGCGCAGCCGCGCAGCCGATCGTGCAGCCGCGCGCGCTCGGCGGCGGGCAGCTTCTTCGAATCGTCGATCCCGCGCGGCACGCCCTTCGCGGGCAGGATGACGGCGGCGGCGACCACCGGCCCGGCGAGCGGACCGCGCCCGGCCTCGTCGACGCCGACGACCGGCGCGAGGCAGAGCTTTTCATGTTTGAGCGATGGCATCAGGCGATTCGCCATGCCGGGAAACGGCGCGCCTCGCCAGCCTGATAGAGACAGATCGCATTGCCGGCGGGGTCACGCGTGCGCGCCTCGCGCCAGCCCCAGCGTTGGTCGGCGGGATCGCTCACCGCTGCGCCGCGCGTGCGCAACGCGGTGACGGCGGCGTCCAGATCGCCGCATTCGACATAGAGCATCGTGCCGTCCGGCATTTCGTCCGCCGCCTCGATCGACAGCGTGACGCCGCCCGCGCTTTCGAAGCGGGCGTAACGCGGGGGGGCATCGACGATGCGCCGCAAGCCAAGCGCTTCGTAGAAGGCGGCGCTCGCGGCGAAATCGGTGAGCGGCAGCGTGATCTGATTGGGGGTGGGGGCGTCGGGCGCGTCGAGCCGGACGCTCTGGTGCCCCATCGGGCCGTGGCCGGCGCCGAAACCGGGCGCGCCGAGCATCGCCAGCCGGACGAAGCCGCGCCCGCGCGCGACCGCCTGCGGCAGCGGTGCGCCGCGCGCGAGTTCGGTGGCGATCGCCGAGGCGAGCGTGCAGCCGGTGCCGTGGGTGTGGCGGGTCTCGATGCGCGGGCTGTCCCAGCGCGCGATCTCGCCTTCGGGGCCGACGAGGCGGTCGGTCAGCGTGTCGCCCTCGGCGTGGCCGCCCTTGGCGAGGATCGCGGTGCCGGTGGCGGCGGCGAGCCTTTCCGCGTCTCCGTCCGTTCGCGCTGACGTCTCAGCTTTCCCTTCCGTTCGTGCTGAGCTTGTCGAAGCACGTGTCGCGGGCGCTGCGCCTGGGACACGCCCTTCGACAAGCTCAGGGCGAACGGGAGGAGAGAGCGTGGCCAGTTCGGGCAGGTTGGGGGTGACCAAGGTCGCGAGCCGCATCAGGCGGCCGAACGCGGCGATCGTGTCGGCGTCGGCGAGCGCCGCGCCGCTGGTAGCGACCATCACCGGATCGAACACGATCGGCACCTCCAGGCTTTCGATCGCATCCGCGACCGCATGCGCGGTCTCCGCCGAGCCGATCATGCCGATCTTGATCGCATCGACGCCGATGTCCGACACGCACGCCTCGATCTGCGCGACGACCATGTCGGCGGGGACCGGCAGCACCGCCTGCACGCCGGTGGTGTTCTGCGCGGTGATCGCGGTGATCGCGGTCATGGCGTGGCCGCCGAGCATCGTCACCGTCTTGATGTCGGCCTGGATGCCCGCGCCGCCGCCCGAGTCCGAGCCGGCGATGATGAGGATGCGCGGGGTCACGCATGTCCCTTGAAGCGGCGCACGCTCGATCCCGGATTGCCGGCGAGCGCCTTGCCGGTGCGCGCGGGCCGGTCCATCAGCTCGCCGCCGCAGTTCGGGCAGCGATCGTCGAGATCCTCGGCGCATTCGGCGCAGAAGGTGCATTCGAACGAGCAGATGAACGCGCCGGGGGCGTTGGCGGGGAGATCGGTGCCGCAGCGTTCGCAATCGGGGCGCATTTCGAGCATTGTGTTTCCTTTTTTCCCCTCTCCCATCGGGAGAGGGGCAAGCCGCGAAGCGGCGCGGGGTGAGGGCGGGGGCGTGCCTCACCCTCACCCTTCCGTCGCTTCGCTCCTCCCTCCCTCTCCCGAGGGGAGAGGGACATTTTACGCCGCCGCCCGCACCGCGTCGCAGATGCGATCGACCACGCGTTCGACCTGGCCGGGATCGTCACCTTCGGCCATCACGCGGATCACCGGTTCGGTGCCCGAGGGGCGGATGACGAGGCGGCCCTTGCCGGTCAGTTCGGTCTCGGCCGCGGCGATCACCGCCTTGACCGATTCGGCTTCGAGCGGCTTGCCGCCGGCGAAGCGGACGTTCTTGAGCATTTGCGGCAGTGGATCGAAGCGGTGGAGCAATTCGCTCGCGGGTGCGCCCGAACGGACCAGTTCGGCGAGTACCTGGAGCGCGGCGACCAGCCCGTCGCCGGTGGTCGCGTAATCCGACAGGATGATGTGTCCCGATTGCTCGCCGCCGACGTTATAGCCTTGCGCGCGCATCGCCTCGAGCACGTAGCGGTCGCCGACGCTCGTGCGGACCAGCTTGATGCCCTGCGTGGCGAGGTGGCGTTCCAGCCCGAGGTTGGACATCACCGTCGCGACCAGCCCGCCCTGCTTGAGCCGGCCCGCGCGCGCCCAGCCGCTCGCGATCGTCGCCATGAGTTGATCGCCATCGACGACCTGGCCCTTCTCGTCGACCACGATCAGCCGGTCGGCGTCGCCGTCCAGCGCGATGCCGATATGCGCGCCGCTCGCCACCACCGTCTCGCGCAGCACCTGCGGCGCGGTCGAGCCGACCCCGTCGTTGATGTTCTTGCCGTTGGGGGAGACGCCGATCGCGATCACCTCGGCACCCAATTCCCACAAGGCCGAGGGCGCGACCTGATAGGCGGCGCCGTTGGCGCAATCGACGACGATCTTGAGCCCATCGAGCGTCAGCCCGCCGGGGAAGGTCGATTTGGCGGCGTGGATGTAGCGCCCGCGCGCATCCTCGACACGGCGCGCGCGGCCGATTTCCTCGGCGGGCGCGAGCGCGACCTCGCCGTCGATCAGCGCCTCGATCGCGAGTTCGTCGGCGTCGGAAAGCTTGTAGCCGTCGGGGCCGAACAGTTTGATGCCGTTGTCCTGATACGGATTGTGGCTGGCCGAGATCATCACGCCGAGATCGGCCCGCATCGCATGCGTCAGCATCGCCACCGCCGGGGTCGGCATCGGGCCGACCAGCACCACGTCCATGCCGACAGAGGTAAAACCCGCCACCATCGCGTTTTCGAGCATATAGCCCGACAGCCGCGTATCCTTGCCGATCACGACACGGTGGCGGTGATCGCCCCGCCGGAAACGCGCGCCCGCCGCCATGCCGACCTGCATCGCCATCGCCGCCGTCATCGGGCTCTTGTTGGTCAGCCCGCGAATGCCGTCGGTGCCGAAATATTTGCGTGCCATGCGTGGGGTTCCGGATCGGTTGTTTGCGCTCAATATCGTGGGTTCGTCGCCTGCGCGACCCCTGTACCCGTTCGCCCTGAGCCTGTCGAAGGGCGTGCCAAGGGCGCGACGTTTGGGGCACGTGCCCTTCGGCTGGCCGGCAAGCCAGCCGCTCAGGACGGGCTTCGACAGGCTCAGCACGAACGGGACGGACGGGGGGCGTCACGCCAGACATCCAGCGCTCAGCACGAACGGGTTTTCACGTCACCCCATGCATCCAGCGCTTGAGCGGCCACGACAGCGCGAGCAGCACCACGCCGAGCGCGATCGCGACTTCGGAGATCGTCACGAACACGCCGACATAGGTGTCGAGACTGACCTTGAGGTTGGTCACCTGTCCGCCGACCGTATCGACGCTGGCGAATTGCGCGACGACGCCGGCGACATATTGCGCGACCGAGATCGACAGGAACCACACGCCCATCATCAGCCCGACCACGCGCGCGATCGACAGCTTGGTTATCATCGAGAGGCCGACCGGCGAGATGCACAGTTCGGCGAGCGAGTGGATCACGTAGAGGCCGGCGAGCCACCACAGCCCGACCTTGTAATCGGCGCCGACGAAGGTCGTGCCCCAGACGAGGAACAGGAAGCCCGCGCCCACCCCCATCAGCGCGATGCCGAACTTGACCGGGATCGAGGGTTCCAGATTGCGCCGGGCGAGGAAGCCCCACACGACGCTCATCACCGGCGCGAGCAGCATGATCGCGATCGAGTTGAAATTCTGCGTTTGCGGCGCGGACAGCGAGAACAGCCCGAACACGCTGAGATCGGTGTTGCGGTCGGCGAACAGTGTCAGGCTCGATCCGGCCTGTTCGAACAAAGTCCAGAAGATCACGTTGAAGGTGACGAGCACCATCGCCGCCATCATCATCTGGAATTCGGTGCGGCTGCCGGCGAACCACGACCACAGGATGATCGCGGGAACCGAGACGAGGAAGGTGCCGAACAGCAATTTGCCCATCAGCGACAGTGACGCGAGATAGCCGAGGAAGCCCGATCCCGGCGCGGCCGGCGCCGCGCTCATCAGGTTGGTGAACAGGAAATAGAAGGCCGGCACCGCGAGGAGCGCACACAGATAGATGATCTTCGAGCGATCCTTCACCGCGTCGGCGGGCGGATTGCCGACCAGCGCGAGCCGGCCGCCGTGGAAGCTCACCATCGCCCACGAAATCAGCATCACCACGCCGGCGAAACCGAGCCCGAACGGCCAGCCGAACACGTCGGCGAAGATCGGGCACAGGATCTGCCCGAGGAACGAACCGGTGTTGATGCCCATGTAGAAGATCGTGAAACCCGAATCGCGGCGGCGGTCGCCTTGCGCGTAGAGTTCGCCGACCATCGTCGAGATATTGGGTTTGAAGAAGCCGTTGCCGACCGAGATCACCGACAGCGCGATGAGCAGGATCATCGTCAGCAGCGGATCGCGCTCGGCTTCCTCCGCGAAATGCCCGGCCGGCACGGTATGCGCCACGCTGCCGTCGGCGGCGAGCAGCGCGAGGCTGCCGTCGTCATTGCCGCGGATCTTGAGCTTCTGCCCCTGGTACAGCAGCGAGCGAACCTCATTGGGATCGCTGGTCGGCGCATCGCGGAAATGATCGACCACGACTTCGTAGCGCTGGCCGTCGATCACCTGATACGGCTTGGCGGGCTGGCCGCCGAACGCGAGCGTGAAATAGCCGACCGCCATCATCAGCGCGCCGAACTTCACCGCGCGCTTGGAGCCGAGATATTGATCGGCGAGGAAGCCGCCGACCAAGGGGGTGAGATACACCAGCGCGGTATAGCCGCCGTACAGCCCGGTCGAGGCGCGGTCGCCGAGCACGAAATGCTTGGTGAGGTAGATCGTCAGGAGCGCGCGCATCCCGTAATAGCCGAACCGCTCCCACATCTCGGTGCCGAACAGCCAGAACAGCGGCTTGGGGTGGCCGAACCACGTTCCGCTCGCCGCCGGATTGACATGGGTGATGTCCGGCTCTCGCGGGCTATCCGCGGTCGGGGTGTCCACCATTTTCTAATGTGCTCCTAAAAACGCGACGCGCCGCGCTTGGTCGCGCGGTGTTTTGTAGCAGATGAAACTAGCGGCATTCCGCCGGCTGTAAATATGTCCGCTGCCGCGCTACAGGGCCGGGCCATGTTCAACGACACCAGTTCGCCGCTCGCGCTGCTCGCCACGCGCCGCTCGGGCAAGCCGCGCGACATGATCGCGCCCGGCCCCTCGCCCGAACAGATGGAAACGATCCTCACCATCGCCGCGCGCACGCCCGATCACGGCAAGATCGCGCCGTGGCGCTTCGTGATCGTGCCCGGCGACAAGCGCGACCGGCTCGCCGAGGTCATCACCGAGGCGTACCGCGCCGAGCGGCCGCAGGCGACGCGCGTCGAACTCGAGTCGCTCGTCCAGTTCGCGCATCAGGCGCCGGCCCTGGTGGTGGTGCTCTCCGCGCCCCACCCGACCAGCAAGATCCCGCTGTGGGAGCAGGAGCTTTCGGCGGGCGCCGCGTGCATGAACCTGCTCACCGCCGCGCATGCGCTGGGCTTCGTCGGCGGCTGGCTGACTGGCTGGCCGGCGTTTTCGGATGCGGTGCGCGATGCGTTCGGCGCCGCGCCCGAGCGAATCGCCGGCTTCATCTTCCTCGGCACGCCCGAGCGCACCCTCGACGAGCGCCCCCGGCCCGAACTGGGCGACGTCGTCTCGACCTGGGCAGGCTAGGGCTGGACGCCACGCCCCGCTGCTGTATTAAGATGGCATGACAGCGCTCAGCAACGACGACAGCCCCGTGTACATCCGGCTGCGCGGCACGATCGCGGCGGCGATCCTGCGCGGCGATTATCGCGCGGGTGACCAGCTCCCCTCGGTGCGCGCGCTTGCTGCGCAGCATGGCGCCAATCCGCTCACCGTGGCGAAGGCATACCAGACCTTCCAGGACGACGGCTATGTCGAGGTGCGGCGCGGAGTCGGCATGTTCGTGCTGCCGGGTGCAGCGGAGAAGCTGCGCGACGCCGAGCGGACCCAGTTTCTAAACGAAAGCTGGCCGCGCATCCGGGAGCATATCGGTCTGCTCGGTCTCGATCCCGCCGACCTGCTGGAACGCAGCCACGCCTGAGCGAGTGACGATCACCGGCGAGTCGCTCGCGCGCGCGGATATCGCCGCGCTGGCTGGTTCGGCGCCCGTGAGCCTGATCGACTGCGATCTCGCCGAGGCCGAGCTTGGCCGGCTCGATCTGTCGGGATGGCGTTTCGAACGCTGCGGCCTGCGGCGCGCCGACTTCTCCGGCGCGCGGCTTGAGCGGACGCACTGGCGATCGTGTCGCGGCGCGTTCGCGACTTTCACCGGCGCGGAACTCGGCGATGCGGTGTTCGTGGCGAGCGATTTCAACAATGCGCTGTTGCGCGGCGCGACCTTGCCGGCGGCGTCGTTCACCGGCTGCAAGCTGACGGGCGCGGACTTCACCGATGCGCGCGCACTCGAGCTGCGGTTCGAAGAGACGTTGCTGATCGACGCGAGATTGGCGGGCTTTTCGTTCCTCAAGCAGACGCTAACCCGGCTCGATCTCAGCCGTGCCGATCTGCGCAAATGCGATTTCCGCCACGCGGTGTTTGAAGCGTGCAGCCTGCGCGACGGCAACATGGCGGGCTCGCGCTTCACGGGCGCGGACCTGCGCGGTGCCGATCTCGGCGGGTTGCGGCTGGTCGATGCCGCGCTGTTCCGGGGCGCGACGATCTCGCGCGACCAGGCCGGGCAGTTGCTGGGCGAGCTCGGCCTCAACGTGCGGTAGCGCATCCGGACCGGGAGCGATAAGAGGCGCGCGATCAGGAGAAGCCGTATGAAAACCCGCGCTGCCGTATCGTTCGAAGCCAAAAAGCCGCTGGAGATCGTGGAACTCGATCTCGAAGGCCCGAAGCCGGGCGAGGTGCTGGTCGAGATCATGGCGACCGGCATCTGCCATACCGACGCCTATACGCTCGACGGGCTCGACAGCGAGGGGCTGTTCCCGAGCGTGCTGGGCCACGAGGGCGCGGGCATCGTCCGCGAAGTGGGCGCGGGCGTCACCAGCGTGGCGCCGGGCGATCACGTCATCCCGCTCTACACGCCCGAATGCCGCCAGTGTAAATCGTGCCTCAGCGGCAAGACCAACCTGTGCACCGCGATCCGCGCGACCCAAGGCAAGGGGTTGATGCCCGATGGCACGACTCGGTTCAGCTACAAGGGGCAGCCGATCTTCCACTACATGGGCTGTTCGACCTTCTCGAACTTCACCGTGCTGCCCGAGATCGCGGTCGCCAAGATCCGCGAGGACGCGCCGTTCAAGACGAGTTGCTATATCGGCTGCGGCGTGACGACCGGCGTCGGCGCGGTGGTCAACACCGCCAAAGTGCAGGTCGGCGACAACATCGTCGTGTTCGGGCTGGGCGGAATCGGCCTCAACGTGCTCCAGGGCGCGAAGCTGGCCGGCGCGAACAAGATCATCGGCGTCGATATCAACCCGGATCGGGAGGAATGGGGCCGCCGCTTCGGCATGACCGACTTCATCGACGCGCGCGGCAAATCGCGCGAGGAGACGATCGCTGAAATCCTCGCGCTCACCGACGGCGGCGCGGACTATACGTTCGATTGCACCGGCAACACCGAGGTGATGCGCACCGCGCTCGAGGCGTGCCATCGCGGCTGGGGCACCTCGATCATCATCGGCGTGGCCGAGGCGGGCAAGGAGATTTCGACCCGTCCGTTCCAGCTCGTCACCGGGCGCAATTGGCGCGGCACCGCGTTCGGCGGGGCGAAGGGTCGCACCGACGTGCCCAAGATCGTCGACTGGTATATGAACGGCAAGATCGAGATCGACCCGATGATTACCCACGTCCTCTCGCTCGACGAGATCAACACGGGCTTCGAGCTGATGCACGCGGGCGAGAGCATCCGCTCGGTCGTGGTGTATTGAGGCGATGTTCACCCACATCATGCTCGGTGCCGACGATCTCGATGCGTCGCAGCGCTTCTACGACGCGACGCTCGGCGCGCTCGGCATCGCGCCGGCGCGCCGCGCCGAGGATCGCTTCCTCTACGCGCACGACGGGGGCATCTTCATCGTGACCAAACCGATCAATGGCGCGGCGGCGTCGTGCGCCAACGGCGGCACGATCGGCTTCCGGGCCGGCTCGATCGAAGCGGTCGATGCGTGGCATGCCGCCGGGCTGGCGCATGGCGGCAGCGCCTGTGAGGACCCGCCCGGCCACCGCGACACGCGGCTCGGCCGCGCCTACGCCGCGTATTTGCGCGATCCCGCTGGCAACAAGCTCTGCGCCGCGCACCGGATCGTCGCATGATCGAAACGGTCAGCACCGCGCGCGCACATGGCGGCGTGCAGGGCGTGTACCGGCACGCGTCGGCTACGACCGGGACGACGATGACCTTTTCGGTGTTCGTGCCCGATCACGCGCCGGGGGCGCGCCTGCCGGTCGTGTGGTTCCTGTCAGGACTGACCTGCACGCACGCCAATGTCACGGAGAAGGGCGAGTATCGCGCCGCCTGCGCGGAGCTGGGGCTGATCTTCGTCGCGCCCGATACGTCGCCGCGCGGCGAGGGCGTGGCGGACGCGCCCGAATATGATTTCGGGCAGGGTGCGGGCTTTTACGTCGATGCGACGCAAGCGCCGTGGTCCGCGCATTTCCACATGCGCTCGTACATCGAGCAGGAACTCCCCGCGCTGATCGCGGCCGAGTTCCCCGCCGACACGGCGCGGCAGGGGATCACCGGCCATTCGATGGGCGGGCATGGCGCGCTGACGATCGGCCTGCGCAACCCCGACCGCTTCCGCAGCGTCTCCGCTTTCGCGCCGATCGTGGCGCCGAGCCAGGTGCCGTGGGGGCGGAAAGCGCTCACCGGCTATCTCGGCGACGATTCGGCGGTGTGGCGCGCGCACGACGCGGTCGCGCTGATCGAGGACGGCGCGCGGCTGGACGCGCTGCTGGTCGATCAGGGCGACGCCGATCCCTTTCTGGCAGAACAATTGCGCCCGGAGTTGCTTGCGGCGGCATGTGACGATGCCGGTATCCCGCTCACGCTCCGGCTCCAGCCCGGCTACGACCATAGCTATTATTGTGTCTCGACCTTCATGGCCGATCATCTGCGCTGGCATGCGGAGCGCCTCGGCTGAACCCGTTCGTGGTCCTCACGCGTTGGGTGGCTCTGAGGAGAACGACATGACCGACGATACGGCCACCGGGCGCGAGGATGAGATCGACCGCGATGTCGGCGGGGTTCAGGGCACCGAAGGCGACGACACGACGGCGGACGCGACCGGCGATGCCGGCGGGACCGACGAGGGCATCACGGTGATCGCGCCCGATGCGGGCGAGATCGAATGGGCTGGCGGGCTGGTCAAGAAGGCGCCGGGTACGTCGAACCCCTGACGATCGGGGCGTTGAGTCGCGCTTGTCGCAGTGCAACATTTCTGGCTTGACCGACTGAACACTCTTTAATAGACGGCGCGCCATGGCGAGGCCGAGAAGCGACGACAAGCGCAACGCGATCATGGCGGCGGCGACGCGGATCATCGCCGCGCAGGGACTCGGCGCGCCTACAGCGCTGATCGCCAAGGCGGCGGGTGTCTCGAACGGATCGCTGTTCACCTATTTCGAGACCAAGGCCGATCTGCTCAACCAGCTCTATATCGAGCTCAAGAGCGAGATCGCCTCGCTCGCGCTGGCGGATATGCCGATGGAGCAGAGCCCGCGCGAGCAACTCTTTCATGTCTGGTCGTGCTCGCTGCGCTGGGCGCAAAGCTATCCGGAGAAACGCCGTGCGATGATGCAGCTCAACGTCTCCGACGAGGTCGGCGCGGCGAGCCGCGACCGCGTCCGCTGCGCGTATGGAGAGATCACCGCGCTCGTCGAGCGGGCGCGGGAGAATGGCCCGATGCACGCGGCGCCGTTCGGGCTGTTCGCGGCGCTGATGCACGCGGTCGCCGACGCGACGGTCGACTTCATCAATCAGGATCCCGCCAATGCCGATGCGCATCGCCAGACCGGCTTCGACGCGCTGTGGCGGATGATCGGCTGATTTCATTTCAACTTTAAACGACTGACTGGTCAAACATGCAGGGTTTCATGATGGCGCGATATGCAGACGGACGGACGGTTGGGGCGCTCCCATCACGCAAGGCGAAGGCGGTGGCGGCGCGATGAGCGACACGCCCGATCAGACCGTGCGCGACGACGCGCCGGCGCAGGATCAGCCCGAAGCCGCTGCCAAGAAGTCCAAGCTCAGCCCGGTCACCAAGCTGGTGCTGCTGGCGGTCGTGGTCGTGCTGGTGGTGCTCGGCATCGTCTGGTTCATCCATCACCAGACCGTCGGCAAATATCTGCAATCGACCGATGACGCGACGATCGCCGCCGATGCGGTGGTGATCGCGCCGAAGGTGAGCGGCTATGTCGAGCAGGTGCTGGTGATCGACAACCAGGACGTGAAGGCCGGCGATCCGCTCGTCCGCATCGACCCGCGCGATTATCGCGCGCGCGCCGAACAGGCGCAGGCGCAGATCGCGCAGGCCGCGGCATCGACCGAGAACGCGCGCGCCGGCATCGCCGAGCAATATGCTGCGATCGACCAGGTGCGCGCGCAGCTCGCCGCCGCGCGCACGAAAGCCGCGCACGACGCGGCCGAGGTCGCGCGGTACACGCCGCTCGCGGCGAGTGGTGCCGAGACCCGTCAGCAACTCGCGCAATTGCAGCTTGCCGCCAAGCAATCGGCCGAGGACGCGCGTGCGCAGGCGGCGGCGCTGGTCGCGCAGGAACGCCGCATCGCCAGCATCCGCGCGCAGGTGCGGCAGGGCGAGGCGCAGGCGCAGGGCGCGCGCGCCCAGCTTGCCGCGGCGAACGTCGATGTCGGCGCGACGATCCTGCGTGCGTCGATCAACGGCCGCATCGGAGACAAGACGGTGACGCTCGGCCAGTTCGCGCAGGCCGGTACGCGACTGATGTCGCTGGTGCCGCTCGACAAGATCTATGTGACCGCCAATTTCAAGGAGACCCAGCTCGCGCTGATGCGCGCCGGACAGCCGGCGACGATCGAGGTCGATGCGCTCGGCGGCACCGAGTTGCACGGCCGAGTCGAGAGCGTGTCGCCCGGCACCGGCGGCGAATTCTCGCTGCTGCCGCCGCAGAACGCGACCGGCAACTTCACCAAGATCGTCCAGCGCGTTCCGGTCCGCATCGCGATCGACGCGACCCCGGCGGCGCGCAAGCTGCTCGTCCCCGGGCTGTCGGTGACGGTGACGGTCAACACGATCGGCGCGAAGGGCGAACTCGACCATATTCGCGATCAGGAAAAGCAGCGCGAAAAGGCCCGTACGCGTGGCTAGTTCCGCCGCCGTGCCCAGGGCGCGGCCGCCCGCCGATGCCGAGGGGCGCCGCGCCGATGCCAGCGCCTGGCTGGCGGTGGCGGCGGGCACGCTCGGCGCGCTGATGGCGACACTCGACATCTCGATCGTCAACTCGGCGCTGCCCACGATCCAGGGCGAGATCGGCGCGAGCGGCACGGAGGGGACGTGGGTCGCCACCGCCTATCTGGTCGCCGAGATCGTCATCATCCCGCTGTCGGCGTGGCTGACGCGGATGCTCGGCTTGCGCACCTTCCTGCTGATCGCGACGGTGCTGTTCACCGGCTTCTCGCTGATCTGCGGCACCTCGACCAACCTGACGCAGATGATTATCGGTCGGGTCGGGCAGGGGTTCACCGGCGGCGCGCTGATCCCGACCGCGCAGACCATCATCGCGCAGCGGCTGCCGCGCGCGCAGCAGCCGGTCGGCATCGCCATGTTCGGCGTGGTCGCGATCATGGGGCCGGTGATCGGCCCGCTGCTCGGCGGCTGGCTGACCGAGAACGTGAGCTGGCACTACGCCTTCTTCATCAACCTGCCGATCTGCGTGGTGCTCGCGGTGCTGCTGTTCGTCGGTCTGCCCCACCAGAAGGCCAAGCTCGGCGAATTCGCCAACGCCGACTGGCTCGGCATCGCCGGGCTCGCGCTCGGGCTCGGCGGGCTGACCGTCGTGCTCGAAGAGGGCCAGCGCGAATTGTGGTTCGATTCGAGCGTGATCCGCACGGTGACGGCGATTTCGGCGGTCGGCTTCATCTGTCTGTTTGCCGGGCAGGTGTTCGCGAAGCGGCCGGTCATCAAGCTCAGCCTCCTGCTCGATCGTCAGTTCGGATCGGTGGCGCTGATGGGGATCGTGCTCGGCATCGTGCTGTACGGCACATCCTATGTGATCCCGCAATTCCTCGCTTCGATTGCCGATTACAATTCGCTGCAATCGGGCAAGGTCGTGCTGCTGTCGGGTATCCCCAGTCTGTTGCTGATGGCGGTCGTGCCGATCCTGCTCAAGCGGATCGATATCCGTATCGCGGTAGGGATGGGGCTTATCATCATGGGCACCTCGGCGCTGATCGATTCGAGCCTGAACGCGCAATCGACCGGCGGCGACTTCACCGCCTCGCAATTGTTACGCGGCGTCGGCCAGATCCTGACGATGCTGTTCCTCAGCCAGGCGGCGGTGCAATCGGTTCCGCCCGCCGATGCCGGCGACGCTTCGGGCCTGTACAACGCCGCGCGCAACCTTGGCGGCAGCCTCGCGCTTGCCGGCATCTCGATCATCCAGGATCAGCGGGTGTGGCTGCATTCGCGGCGGATGGAGGAGTCGCTCCACGCCAATTCGGTGGCGGTGCAGGATTACATGGCCGCGACGGCGCGAACCGTCGGCAGCCAGGCGGCGGCGTACCGGCTGATCGGCGGCCAGATCCAGATCGAGGCGCTGGTGATGACCTATAACGACATCTTCTTCGTGATGGGCATGGGCGCGCTGATCGTGCTGCCGCTCATCTTCTTCCTTCGGCCCTTGCCGAAGCATTCCGAATCTGCGGCGGTGCATTGATGCTGAAACATACTCCCCTCGTCGCGCTGGCGTTGCTCGGCGCGTGTACGGTCGGCCCGAACTATGCCGGCCCGCCCAAGGCCGCGTCCGACGCGGTCGCGCGCGGCGGCTTCGTGCGCGCGAAGGACGCGGCGTTCGTCCCCGCGCCGGGCCTCGCGCGCTGGTGGGAGGCGCTCGGCGACACGACGCTCGACCGGCTCGTCGACGACGCGCTGGCGCACAGCCCCAATATCGATCTCGCGCAGGCGCGCATCCGCGAGGCGCAGGCGCAACTCAGCTCGCGCCGCGCCAACGAACTTCCCAATATCAGCGCCAACGCCACCTATCTGCATGCCGGGCTGCCGGGCACCAACCTGGTCGGATCGAGCGACAGCGGCAATGGCGGCAGCAGCGGCGGCGGGGATGTCTCGTCGCTCAATTTCTACAATCTCGGCGGACAGGCGTCCTGGGAACTCGATCTGTTCGGTGGCGGCCGGCGCGGCATCGAACAGGCGCGCGCGGGTGTCGCGCAGCGCTTCGCCGATCTCGCCGACGCGCAGGTCAGCCTGTCGGCGCAGGTCGCGCAAGCCTATGTCAATCTGCGCGACGTGCAGGAACGCCAGCGGCTCAACGCCGAATCGAGCCGGCTCCAGCGCCAGGCGCTCGATCTCACCCGCCAGCGCCTGCGCGCGGGCACGGCGTCGCAACTCGACGTCGTGCGCCTGCAGACCCAGGTCCAGAACACCGACGCGCAGAACGTGCCGCTCGCCGCGCAGATCGACCAGTATAAGGATCAGCTCGCGGTGTTGACCGGGCGGACGCCGGGCGCGCTCGACGCGCAGCTCGACGCGGGCGCGCCCGTGCCGCTGCCGCCCGCGCAGGTTCCGATCGGCGACCCGGCGACGCTGATCGCGCACCGCCCCGATATCCGTTCGGCGGAGCGCGCGCTCGCTGCGGGCAACGCCAATATCGGCGTGCAGACCGCCAAGCTGTATCCCAAGATCAACTTCATGGGCATCCTCGGCCTGGGCGGCACCAATCCGGGCGATGTGTTCGATCCGGGCAAGTTGACGTCTCTGGTCGCGCCGATGCTGAGCTGGTCGTTCCTCGATTTCGGCCGCACCCGCGCCGCGATCCACACCGCCGAGGCGCAGCGCGACCAGGCCGAGGCGCAATATCGCGAGACGGTCTTGGAGGCGCTTCAGGATGCCGAGCGCAACCTGTCGCTGTTCGGCAACGTCCGCCAGCAGCTTGGCCAGTTGCGTGGGGCCGAGGCGACGGCGGAGCGATCCGCCCAGCTCAATGCGCAGCGCTATCGGGCGGGCACCAGCACGCTGATCGACCAGCTCGATATCGAACGCCAGCGGCTGTCGGCGGCGATCGCGGTCGCGCAGGCCAAGGCGCAACTGACCAACGCCTATATCGGCGTGCAGAAGAGCCTCGGGCTCGGCTGGAGCGACCCCGCCGGCGCGCCGCCGGCCGGTTCGGCGCCGGTCAGTTCCGGCGGCTGAACGCCGCCAGTTCGTCGGCGCGGCGGCTGGTCGTGTCGAACGCGCATTGCGCCGCCTCGATCCGGGAGATCGTGCCCTCGCCGAGCGCATAGGCGTGGCAATTGGCATCGCGATATGCGATCCACGCGCGCTGCGCGGCCTGCAACGCCGCCGCCTGCCGCGCTGGAATGCGCGCCCGCGCCGCCTTGTAGGCGGCGTTGAGCCGCGCGTCGGCCTGCGCGGTCTGGCGCGTGAAGCACTCGGCGATCGCGGCGGTCGAGGTCTGGTCGAGGCAGGCGTTGGGCGTGGCGGCGGCCAGCGCGAGGATCGATAACAGCATCTGCGTCCTTCTCCCGGTTCGGCCGCGCCGGCGCGCGCGCCGAAACGGTCCGCGCGGATGGCAAGCGGCGCGGGGGCATGTCAAGCCGGGCGACCGCCCGATGCGATTGACTGAGCCCGCCGCGTGGCGCAAAACCCGGACAAATCAGGGGAGATGGACAATGGGGCACACCAATTCGGGAAGACTGACTCGCGCGATCCGGCGGTCGGGCGTGCGGATGACGGCGGCGGCGCTGGTTCTCGCGCTGGCAACGGCTTCGCCCGCGCTGGCGCAGGCCGACCGGATGGTGGCGATCGCGGTCCCGAGCCAGCCGAATGCGATCGAGCTCGACACCGGGCCGCTGCCCGGCGCGACCGCCAAGGAATCCTGGCACAGCCAGTATAACAGCGTCTTCGCGCGCAACGTGACGGTGGCGACGCTCACGCCCTTCCTGCCGGACCCCGCCAAGGCGAGCGGCACCGCCGTCATCGTCGCGCCCGGTGGCGGCTTCACCACGCTGTCGATGCAGAACGAGGGGTGGGATGTCGCCCGCGCGCTCGCCGCGCGTGGCGTCGCCGCCTTCGTGCTCAAGTACCGGCTCAACCAGACCCCCGGCGACATGGCCGCCTATCAGCGGTCGCTCCAGGAGCGCGCCGCCGGCGGGGCGCCGCGCCCGAACGTGGCGGCGATGATGGCCAATCTCGGCCCGCAGCTCGCCGACGCGCGCGCTGCCTTCGCGCTGATCCGCAGCCGCGCGTCCGAATGGCATGTCGATCCGGCGCGGATCGGCATGGTCGGCTTTTCGGCGGGCGCGATGCTGACGATGGCGACCACCCTCAACGGCGCGGCCGATGCGAAGCCGGCCTTCGTCGGCAACGTCTATGGCTCGCTCGCGGCGGTGACGGTGCCCGCCGACGCGCCGCCGCTGTTCGTCGCGCTCGCCGCGGACGATCCGCTGTTCGGCAACGGCAATTTCGGGCTGATCGAGAGCTGGCGCGCGGCCAAGCGCCCGGTCGAGTTCCACTTCTTCGAACAGGGCGGACACGGCTTCGGCATGTACCCGAAGAAGACGACCAGCACCGGCTGGTTTGACGAATTCGCGCGCTGGATGACGATGCATGACTGGATGAAGCCCGCCGGCTGACGCGAAAGCGGCCGGACGGCGGGGGCGTCACGCCCCCGGCGGCGGTTCGACGACCGGGTCGGGGGCGGGGCGGGCGCTGATGAAAATGTCCCACACCGCCATGAACAGCGCCGCGATGACCGGCCCGACCACGAAGCCGTTGAACCCCATCAGCTCGAACCCGCCCAGCGTGGCGATCAGGACGACATAATCGGGCATGCGCGCATCGCGCCCGACCAGGAACGGGCGGACGACGTTGTCGACGCTACTGATGATGAAGAAGCCGCAGCCAGCGAGCGCGATCCCCTGCCAGATCGCGCCGGTGGCGAACAGATAGATGGCGACCGGCACCCAGACGATGCCGGTCCCGATCGCCGGGAACAACGAGAACACGCCCATCGCGACGCCCCACAGCAAGGCGCCGGGCAGCCCCAACGCCCAGAACACGAGTCCGCCGGTCGCGCCCTGCAGGATGGCGACGATCAGGCTGCCCTTGATGGTCGCGCGGATCACGGCGACGAACTTGCCGATCAGCACGGCGCGCTGGCCGTCGGTGAGCGGGATCGCGCGTTCGATCCGCGCCGCGATCGCATGGCCGTCGCGCAGCAGGAAGAAGGTCAGGTAAAGCATCACCCCCAGCGCGACGAAGAACCCGAACGTGCCCTGGCCGATGCTCAGCACCTGCGCGGCCACGGTGCGAAAGCTGCTCGCGACCCCCTGGGCGAGTTTGGTGCGCAGGCCGTCCACGTCGCCGAGGCCGATGTCCCGCAGCCAACCTCTCAGCCAGCCCGGCAGATGCGCCTGCGCCTCGACGAACAGCCGTCCGATGTCGATCTCCCCGGCATGCACACGCGCGTAGAAGGCCGTCGCCTCGCGCAGCAGCGCGCCGGCGAGCAGCATCGCGGGAACCACGACGACCACGACGATGATGAGCAAGGTTATCAGCGCGGCGCCGCTGCGGCGCCGCGGCATCATGCCGAGCACGCGCGCGTTGAGCGGCTCGAACAGCACCGCCGCGATCACCGCCCACAGGATCGCGCCCGCGAAAGGTGCGATCAGCCAGAGGAACGCCACGGTGGCGGCAGCGACCAGCGCCAGCAGGAAGACCCCCGCCGGCGTCTTTTGGCCGGGATGCTCCATCATGCCGTTGCGGCCAATCCGCGCGTGCCGGCCGGCACGAGGCGGGCGAGCAGGTGCCGGACGAGCGGCTTGCACCCTTCGAGCAGGATCAGCAGGACCATGCCCAGCCCGAGCGCGAGCGCCATGTCGCTCCAGCGGATCGACCCGAATTTCAGCAGCGCTTGCGACTGCGGCACGAACAGGATCAGCACGGTCACGCTCGCGATGGCGCCGAGCACATAGCGGAGCGCCGCGTTGGCGCGCGCGACCGCTTGGCCGATCGAGCTGCCGAACGCCCGGTTGACCAGTATCAGCGCGATGATCTCCGCGACCAGCGCAAAGAACATCAGCGCGCGCAGTTCGGTGTCGGACATGCCGGTCGATCGCTCGACCACGAAGACCAATGCCAGCGTCGCGAAGGCGGCGCACCCCTGGAACACGCTCCACACGACCATCGCCACGGAGAACAAGGTTTCGGATGGATCGCGGGGACGGCGTCGCATGATGTCGTCTTCGCCGCTTTCGGCCTCGAACACCAGCGCGCAGACCGGGTCGATCACCATTTCCAGCAGGGCGATATGGATCGGGCCGAACAACACCGGCAGCCCGAACACCAGCGGCAGCAGCGCCAGCCCCGCGATCGGCACATGGACCGCGAAAATGAAGGACATCGCCTTGCGGATATTGTCGTAGATCCGCCGCCCGAGCCGAACCGCCTGCACGATCGCCCCGAAATCATCCTCGATCAGCACGATCGACGACGCCTCGCGCGCGACATCGGTGCCGCGCCTGCCCATCGCGATGCCGATGTGCGCGGCCTTGAGCGAGGGCGCGTCGTTGACGCCGTCTCCGGTCATCGCGACGATCTCGCCGTCGGCCTTGAACGCCTGCACGATGCGCAACTTCTGTTCGGGCATGATGCGCGCGAAGACGGTGACGCGCTTCAGCCGCTCGGCGAGCCGGGCGTCGTCCAGCGCGGCGAGTTCGGCGCCGGTCAGCACATCCCCTGCGGCGAGCCCGGCCTGATCGGCGATCGATCGCGCGGTGGCGGCGTAATCGCCGGTGATCATCACGACCCGGATGCCGGCGCCGCGACATTCGGCGACCGCGCCCGGCACGCTCGCGCGGAGCGGATCGGCCAGCCCGACGAGGCCGCACAGGTCATAGTCATAGCCGTGTTGCGTCTCGTGCCAGTCGCGGTCGCGCGGGGCCGCCGTGGCGACGGCGAGGACGCGGATGCCGCGCACCGCCATCGCCTCGATCGCGGCGGTCATTTCGGCGAACGGTTCCGGCGGCAGGTGGCACAGCGCGGCGATCGCCTCGGGCGCGCCCTTGGCGGCAAGGACGAGAGCCGCGCCGTCATCCCAGATGTTCGACACCGCGAGCAGTTCGGGGCGCAGTGCATAGCTGTGGACCAGCGCGCCCCGCGACGCCCCCGGTTGCGGCGCGGCACCGCGCGCGGCGTGCAGCGCGATCTCCATCGGGTCGGTCGGCTCGACCGCGCTGGCGAGCGCGGCGGTTTCGATAAGGCCGCGATAGGCCTCGGGGACGGTCACGCCCGGCCCGAGCGCGAGCGTCTCGCCCGACGGGAGCCAGAGTTCGGCGACCGACATGCGGTTCTCGGTCAGCGTGCCGGTCTTGTCAGTGCACAGCACCGTCGCCGAGCCGAGCGTCTCGATCGCCGCCGCGCGGCGCGTGAGCACGCCGACCTTGCCGATTCGCCACGCGCCCATCGCGAGGAAGACGGTGAGGACGACCGGAAACTCCTCGGGCAGCATCGACATGCCGATCGCGATGCCGGCGAGGATCGCCTCGATCCAGCCGCCGCGCAAGAAGCCCGTGAGCAGCACGACGAGCAGCGCGACCGTGGCGCCGCCCGCCGCGCACCAGGTGACGATCCGCGTCGTTTCGCGGCGCAGACGCGGCGCTTCGGTGTCGAGCGTGGCGAGCGCCTGGCCGATCCTACCGATTTCGCTACGCGGCCCGGTCGCGATGACGCGGGCGATGCCGGTGCCGCGCGTGACGAGCGAGCCGGAATAGACGAAGGGCTGGCCCTCGCCCCCGGGCCGGCGGATATCGGGCACCGGGCCTTCGGCGGCGACCGTCTTGCCGACCGGCAGCGATTCGCCGGTGAGCAGCGATTCGTCGGTCTGGAGATCCGCCGCCTCCACCAGCACGGCATCGGCGGCCACCCGGTCGCCTTGTTCCAGCACCATCAGATCGTCCCGGACGACCTCCCGCCCGGCGATGCGCATGCGCGCGCCGTCGCGGATCACCAGCGCGCGCGGCGCCGAGAGATCGCGGAGCGCTTCCAGAACATGTTCGGTGCGCGCTTCCTGCACGACGGTGACGACGACCGAGAAGGTCGCGAAGGCGAGCAGGATCAACGCCTCGGCCAGATCGCCGAGCAGCAGATAGGCGCCGCCGCCCGCCAGCAGCAACGCGAGCATCGGCTCGCGCAGCACGTCGAGCACGATTGCCACGGTCGAGCGCCGGCCCGCCTGCGCCAGGGCGTTCGGGCCTTCGGCGGTAAGCCGCTCCGCCGCCGCCGCCGCCGTCAGGCCCACGTGGCGGTGCGCGGCGGCGGTCATACCGCCGTGCCGACCGCCAGCCCGATCCCGGCGGTCAGCGCCATCGCGAGCGCGCCCCAGAAGGTCACGCGCAGCGTCGCGGTCCAGACCGGCGCGCCGCCCGCGCGCGCGCCGATGCCGCCGAGCAGCGCGAGGAACAGCAGCGAGCCGACCGCCTCGCTCGGCGCCAGCCACCGCGCGGGCGCCACGAACACGATCGCGAGCGGCAGCGCGGCGCCGGTGGTGAAGGTGGCGGCGGACGTGAACGCCGCCTGGATCGGCCGCGCGGTCGTGATCCGCGAGATACCCAGTTCGTCGCGGGCGTGCGCGGCGAGCGCGTCCTTCGCCATCAATTGCCGCGCGACGATCTGCGCGGTCGCCGGATCGACGCCGCGTTCGACATAGATGCCGGCCAGTTCGTTGACCTCGGCGGCGGTGTCCCCGGCGAGTTCGCTGCGCTCGCGCGCGAGATCGGCCTGTTCGGTGTCCGATTGCGAGCTGACCGAGACATATTCGCCCGCCGCCATCGACATCGCGCCGGCGACCAGTCCGGCCGCGCCCGCGACCAATATGTCCGCCGGCCGGGCGGCAGCGGCGGCGACGCCGATGATCAGGCTCGCGGTCGAGACGATCCCATCATTGGCGCCGAGCACGGCGGCGCGCAGCCAGCCGATCCGGGAGACGAGGTGATGTTCACGATGCACACGCAACCTGGTCATCGCCGCTCCCTTTCCGGCATGCCGATGGCTCGCGCTGT
The DNA here is from genome assembly GCF_029167165.1 of Sphingomonas pollutisoli. Taxonomy (NCBI): domain Bacteria; kingdom Pseudomonadati; phylum Pseudomonadota; class Alphaproteobacteria; order Sphingomonadales; family Sphingomonadaceae; genus Sphingomonas; species Sphingomonas pollutisoli. Next base: position 428,293 of record NZ_JARFNJ010000002.1, on the reverse strand, counting down.
GGGCGCGCGGGCGATCAGCGCGCGCATTGGCCCTGGTCCCCCCGCAGCTTTGCGCCGGTATCGCGGTGATAGATATCAGCGATGTACCGTATGTCACCTTTGTCATCGGGTTCGGCGGTGAAATAGGCGATGTAGATCGGGACCGGCGCGGCCAGCGCGACCGTGCGCGTCCGTCCGGTGGCGACGGCCGCGTCGACATCTCCGCGCGTCCAGCCGGGTTGTTTCGACAGCAGTGCGGCGACGAGGCCGAGCGCATCGCCGACCCGGACGCACCCGTGGCTATAGGCCCGCACGTCCTCGGCGAAGAGTTTCTGTTCGGGGGTGTCGTGCAGATAGACGCTGTACCCATTCGGCATGACCAGCTTCATCCGGCCGAGCGCGTTGTTCGCGCCGGGGCGCTGTCGATAGCGGCCCGCTTGCAGGACATAGCCCTGCGCGGCGGCTTGCGCGGGATGGGTCCGCAGTAGCGCGGCGATGCCCTCGCGCGCGATCGAGGGCGGAATCTCCCACCACGGATTGAGGATCACGCCCGTGACCGTCGCGGCGAACACGGGGGTCGGCGACGCCGTCTTTCCCGCCACCACGCGCCAACGCCCGGTCATCTTCCCGTCCTCCCACAACGTCGCCTCGAAGGCGGCGGTGTTGACCAGAAGGTAACGGGTGCCGAGCGCGCGCGGCATCCAGCGCCACCGGTCCAGATTGGCGGCGAGCGTGGCGCGGCGGGCCGGGTCACTTTCCGCGTGATAGGCCGCGCGGAGCGCCAGGTAATAGGGGTGCGAGGGCCGCGCGGATGCGAACAGCGCGTCGATCCGGTCCGCCGCCACCGCCTGTCCGACGCGCGTCGCGGCGTCGGTTCGGTCGGACGTGTCGGCGATATGCCAGCCGCTGCGAAGCGCGGCCCCGCAACAGCCATGCCGATGGGCTTCGAGCAGCCGCGTCGCCGCCTCCGTCGCGGCGGCGTCGAGAGCGGCTTGATCGTTCGTATCAAGCGCGGCCTGCACGACGCGCGCCTGCGCCGTGACGGGTTCCAGCGCGTCATCGGCGGCCGCGTCGAGCCATTCGACGAGCCGGGCGGCCTGGGGCCGCGTCCAGTGCGGCTGGACGACATCGGGCGCGGGGGCGGCCGACACCAGCGACAGGAAGCAGCAGAGCAGGAGGGCGCGTGTCATCGCACGCTCATCAGCGGTGGGGCGCGGGGTGCCTATACGGGTTTCTACGGTGCGGGCGCGACTACGTAGCAATCCGTATTGGGCCGTCGCCGCCGTGCGAACAAAGCTGCCCGTGGCCGGCCCGATCCGGGGCGCTCGACGCGATGGGCGTATGCGACTGCATCGACGCGCCGTTCTGAACGAGGATAGACATCATGGAAAAGACAATGAAAGCGGCGGTCGTCCGCGAATTCGGCAAGCCGCTCGTTATCGAGGAAGTGGCGGTGCGGATGCCGGGGCCGGGGCAGATCCTCGTCAAGATCGCGGCGACCGGCGTGTGCCACACCGATCTGCATGCCGCCGAGGGCGACTGGCCGGTCAAACCCAACCCGCCGTTCATCCCCGGCCATGAAGGCGTCGGCCATGTCGTCGCGGTCGGCGCGGGGGTCAGCCATGTGAAGGAGGGCGACCGGGTCGGCGTGCCCTGGCTCTACACCGCCTGCGGGCACTGCGTGCATTGCCTCGGCGGATGGGAGACCTTGTGCGAGGCGCAGCAGAACACCGGCTATTCGGTCAACGGCAGCTTCGCCGAATATGTCATCGCCGATCCCAATTACGTCGGCCATCTGCCCGCCAACGTCGGTTTCGTCGAGATCGCGCCGGTGCTGTGCGCGGGCGTGACGGTCTATAAGGGCCTCAAGGTCACCGACACCAAGCCGGGCGACTGGGTGGCGATCTCGGGCATCGGCGGTCTGGGCCACATGGCGGTGCAATATGCCAAGGCGATGGGGCTGAACGTCGTCGCGGTCGATATCGACGACGCCAAGCTGAAGCTCGCGACGGAGCTGGGCGCGGCGCTCACCGTCAACGCGCGCAACACCGATCCCGCCGCGTTCATCAAGAAGGCGATCGGCGGCGCGCAGGGCGTGCTGGTGACGGCGGTCTCGCCGATCGCGTTCGCGCAGGCGATGGGGATGGTGCGGCGCGGCGGTACGGTCGCGCTCAACGGCCTGCCGCCGGGCGATTTTCCGCTGTCGATCTTCGATACCGTGCTCAACGGCATCACCGTGCGCGGGTCGATCGTCGGCACGCGGCTTGATCTTCAGGAGGCGCTTGATTTCGCTGGTGACGGCAAGGTCCATGCGACCGTCGCCACCGACACGCTCGAGAATATCAATCAGGTCTTCGGGCGGATGACGCGCGGCGAGATCGAAGGACGGATCGTGATCGACTTCGAAAAGGCGTGACGTTCCGGCCCGAACGTCCGGCGGGCCCCGCCGGGCGTTCGCGGCGGAAGTTGGCGCTCAATGCGCGAGGAACACCGGGATCGGGCTTTGCCCGAGCATCTCGCGCGTGGCGTTGCCGAATGCCGCCTCGACGAGCCGCAAATGGCCATAGCCGCCCATGACGGCATAGCCGAACGCGCCCGACGATGCCTCGGCCAGCAGCGCCGGCCCCGCGCGCGGCGCATCGACCCGCCGGATTTCGGCCCAGATGCCGTAGCGCGACAGATATTCGGCGGCATCCTCCGCCGGGGTGGTGGTGATCGAGCCATCCTGCACCTCGACGATGGTGACGCGACGCGTGCGCCGCAGCAGTGGCACGGCGGCGCGCAGCGCGCATGCGGCGCAGCGCGATCCGTCCCAGGCGAGCAGCACCGCATCGCGATCGAGCCCGCGGCATTCCGCCGGCACCGCGAGCACGGGCTTGCCTGAACGGACGATCAGGTCGGCCCCGGCGCCGTGCATTTCGGGATAGGCGAAATCGCCGAGTTCGCGCTGGACGACGATCACGTCGGCGAGCGCCGCCGCGCCGCGCAAGGATGTCGCGATGTCGCGGCGCGCGTCGATCCAGTCCCAGGATATGTCCTCGCCGGCGAGCCGCGCCTCGACCGCGCTTCTGGCGCTCGTCTCCGCCGTGAGCAATCCGCCGCGCTCGCCGCCGTCACGATACCCGTCCGTGTCGGTCGCGGGGCCTCCGCCGATATCGAGACAGGTGACATGCCCGTCGATCGTGCGGCACAGATCGAGCGCGACCTGCAAGCGCCCGTCCTGGCCACGATCGCTGTGGATGAGCAGAAGGATGTTCTTCATCGGGTCGTTCCCGTGCCGCGATACCGTCATCACCAGGGGTATGTCGCGCGCCAGGCGCCGCCCATCCGCAATCATACGGACATGGCGCAGGGCCGACAGGGCGATGGCGGGCTACAGGCCGAGTTGGCGCTCGACGAAGCCGATCCGGCGCACCATCGCGACGAAGAAGGCGGTCGACCAGCCCAGCAGGATGATGCCGTTCGCGCCCTCGATCGCGCCGATCAGCCGCCACGGCCGGGCGAGCAGGACATCGCCATAACCGATCGTCGTATAGGTGGCCGTCGAGAAATACAGCGCGGTTTCGAAATCGGGCACCGCGCCGGTGCCGTCGTAAAGCAGCGCATAGGCCCAGATCTCGATACCGTGCAGCACGAACAGCCCGATCGCCGCGGCGACGATCACCGCGACCTCGACCCGCCAGTGGCGCTCGGCGGGCACGCGCGCGCGGTGCGCCAGCACGCTGATCAGCAGCGCCAAACCGCCGAGATGCAGGATCAGCATCGACAAGACCATCGCGGTCGCGACGAGCAATTGGCAGACGAGACTCATGCCCGCGCGAGTAGCAAAAGGCCGCGAGGGGCACCGACTGGGGAAAGTACGTAGCCCCGATGCCGCGCCCCCGCCGCCGCTACGGGAGACTACGCATGGCCATCCCCCGGCCGAGCGGCGATGACCGCCGACGATAGCTGATTGGAGATGATGATGGCCGGCCCTCAGACACCGTCCGCCCCGTTCCGCCACCTGCTGGTCTGCGCCAACCCCTCGACCCACAGTTTCGACCATGCGATCGTGAACACCTATGCCGAGACTGCGCGCGGCTATGGCCATGGCGTCGAGGTCCGCGATCTGTACGCGCTCGGGTTCGATCCGGTGCTGCGCGACGAGGAGCGGCCCGGCACCGGCGCATGGACGCCCTCCGCCGATGTCGCGGCCGAGCTCGATCTGCTGAACGCGGCGGATATCCTCGTTCTGGTCTATCCGATCTGGTACGGCCTGCCGCCGGCGATGCTGAAGGGCTATGTCGACCGGGTGCTCGGCGCGAACCATTCGTTTCGCAAGGTCGCCGACAACCGGACGCAGTCGCCACTGGCGGGCAAGCCGCTGCTGTCGTTCAGCACCTCGGGTCTGTCGCATGTGTGGCTGCACGCGCGCGGGCAGGACGATTCGCTCCGCGCGGTGTTCGATGCCTATCTGATGCGCGCCTTCGGGATGCGGCGGAGCGACCATGTCGCGATCGACGAGATCGTGCCCAACATGAGCGAGCATCACGCGGCGGCGCAACTCGAACGGGTGCGGGCCGCCGCGCGGCAAGTCTGCGAAATGCCGGCCCGAGCCGACGCCTGACGCGCGGCGGTGCCGCTCGCGATCAAAACCGCTGCTTGAGCAGCGCGACGAGCGCCATGACCATGCCGAGCAGGGTGAGACCGACGAAAAAGGCGATTGGGCCGGGCGTGCGGCCGATCTCCTCTCCGGGGGGGATCGGCCCCTCGTCGTCAAACTGCTGTGACATCGGCGGGCTTCCTTTCAAGCGGCGGTGGGCGGGGCGGTCAGGCGGGCGGATGCTCCGGTACGGGCGGCGACGCCTGCGGTGCGGCGCGGCCATGGCTGAGAACGCGCGACATCTCGTCGCGGTGGGCGGCGTGGAGTGCGTCGGCGCAGATCTGCCGGGCGGTCTCGCGCACCCGTTCGAGCTGTTCCTCGGCATAATGTTTGTCGAGGCCCTCGACGATGGCGTCGATGTGCAGGTGCCGGGTGTCCGCCATGTTGAAGATCGTACCGAGATATCGGTCGAAGCCTTCGCGAAGCGCGATCAACTGCCCGTGCTCGGCGAGCCACGCCTCGGTCGAGGCCGATGTCGTGATGCCGAGCATGCGCACGCCCGCGAGCAGCGGCTTGCCCACGCGGGGATGCTCGCTGTCCGGCTTGAAGCCGCCGCCCAGCACGCGATCGACATAGCCCTTGATCATCGCCGGGGGGAGGCCGAACCAGATCGGATAGATGAAGGTGAGGACGTCACAGCGGCGGATTTCGCGCAGGTCGTCGAGCGTGGCGAGTTGCGGCCCTTCGCCGATATATTCGAGGATCGGATCGAAGCGCAGCGCATAGAGATCGCGCACACACACGACCTGACCGCACGCCTGCACGGTTTCGCTATAGGTGGCGGCGATCTGGTGGTTGAAGCTGCCGCTGCGGGGATGGCATAGCACCACGAGATGCCGGATCGGTTCGATGGTCACGGCCGCATCTCCTTCAATGCTTGATGAAGAGCGGGAAGGGGCAATCGTTCAGCAGGCGCTCGGTCACACCGCCGAACAGACCCTCCACGAGACGCGCGTGGCCGTAGCCGCCCATGACGACATAGGCGGGTTTGATCCCCTCGATCGCTTCGAGGATCACGAACCCGGCCTTCTCGCCGAACGCGGGATCGTGCCGGAGGTGGTGGCGGATGCCGCGCTCCGACAGATATTCGGTGCATTTAAAAGCGGGCACGCCGAGCGAGCCGTCGTCGATCTCCAGCACGGTGACGGACGCGGCGCGGCGCAGCAACGGCATCGCCGCGAGCATCGCGTCGTTCGCGCCCTGTGATCCGTCCCACAGCAGAAGCGCCTCGCCGTGGAGTTGCATGCCAGCCGCCGTACCCGGCACCGCGAGCACGGGCTTGTCGGCGTGTACCAGCGTTTCGCCGATCGCCTTGTGCATCGCGGGGAAGAGCAAGTCCTTCGGCGAACTCAGCACCACCAGATCGGCGAGCGGGGCGACCTGCGCGAGTTCGTGCGCCAGCTCGCCGCGCCGCTCGATCCAGTCGTATCGAAGCCCGCTGCGATCGAGTTCGGCGCGTGCCGCCAGCACCGCCTCGGTGGCGGTGTCCGGCTCCAGCACCATCGGCCCGAACAGCGGGTCCGCGCCGATCGATGCGATCGGGATGGTCAGATCGAGACAGAGCAAGGTCGCGTCCAGCGCTCCGGCGACGTCGACGGCGGCCCGCAGCCGTGAAGTGAGACCGGCGTCATCATGGACGAGCAAGAGAATGGTGTTCATTGTTTTTCGCGTCCCCGCTTCGATGAAGGCCGCCGGCCGCCGACGTGTCAGGCGGCGTGACGCGGCGTGGTCGCGGCCGCGATGTTGGCGGCGTCGCGCTGCGCGGTCTGCAACGCCTCGACCGCTTGGCGGCCGATCTCGCCGCTTTGCTCCGCGAAATGCCTGAAGCCGGTCTGGACGAAGTCCGAACAGGCCGAGAGCACCTCGGTGGGCGTGTTCGCGCTGGATACCGCGTCGGCGAACTTCAGGCCGTCGGCCGTGCGCTCGCTGAGAAACGCGATCGCCTGACGTTGACGGTCGAAATAGGTCTTGAGCACGGTGGCCTGAAGGCGCGGCCCCACCATCAGCATCTTGCCGATCGCGGGAATCGCCGCCGTGACGGACGCCTCGCTCCTGGCGGCGTGTTGATCCGTTACCAACGTCTGCTGATCTTCACTCATCTCGGTCTCCGGTCAAATGGTCCCCGCAGGGGCGGTCTGCATCTTGGGCCGGGCGAGGCGCTATACGGGATGTTACGCGGTGTCGGTCGGGCGGGCGGTGGCGATCGCGACGAGATCGGCCGCGCTGCCGACGCGGAGCTTGCGCATCAGGCGACCGCGATGATTTTCGACCGTGCGGTGGCTGATGCCGAGTTCGATCGCGATCTGCTTGTTGGTCAGGCCGCGCACGACGCCGTCGAGCACGTCGCGTTCGCGCGCGGAGAGGCTCTCGAGCGTGGCCGGGCGGCGATGGTCCGGCGCCCGGAGCGAGTCGGGCGCGGGCGGCATCACGCGACGCCCGGCGGGCATGGCGCCAGCGCGCGCGCGGCGCCCGCGCCATGCGCGACGATAGGGGCTCCCGGCCTTTGGCCCGTGGTCGATGCGGCGACATTCCTCATCCGACGCTCCTCGGCGAACCCCGCCATGTTGCGCGATTGTTGCGCGATTGCTGCGCCGCGTCGTTACGTAATGGTCACACGGATCGGCCGGGCCGCCCGGGTCTCGGGCGCGTCCGGCGCGCGGATGCGGGGAATTACGCATGGCCGCGCCCGCCGCGTCTGGGGCAAACCCGGCAGCGCAGTTCGCAAACCGGCGAGAGACACGATGACGATCCGCCACCCATCCGCCCCGACCGCCAGCGCCGCGCCGCGCGTCGCCACGGAGGACGCGGCATGAAGAAGCGCCTTCTCGTCATCGACGGGCACCCGGACGCAGATCCGGCGCGGTTCGTCCACGCACTCGCGCGGCGATACATCGAAGGGGCCGAGGAGGGCGGGCATGAGGTCCGCGCGCTCAACGTCGCCGAGCTTCGCTTCCCGCTGGTCGCCTCGCGCGCCGATTGGGAGAATGGCAACCTGCCCCCCGATATCCAGACCGCGCAGGAAGCGGTCGCCTGGGCCGATCACATCGCCATCTTCTTCCCGCTTTGGCTCGGCGACATGCCCGCGCTGCTCAAGGGCTTCGTCGAGCAGGTGATGCGGCCCGGATTCGCGTTCGTCGAGCGGCAGGGCAAGCTGCACGAGAAGCGCCTGACGTCGCGCACGGGGCGGCTGATCGTGACGATGGGGATGCCGGCGGTCGTCTATCGCACCTATTACCGCGCGCACTGCGTCAAGAGTTTCGAGCGCAACATCCTGCGCTTCGTCGGGATACGGCCGCTCGGCCATGTCCTGATCGGCAATGTCGAGGGCAGCGCGGTGGCGCGGGCGGGGTGGCTCGACGATCTGTTCGATTTCGGCGAGGCCGGCATCTGATCGTCCCGCGCACGGTGTTTCAGACGGAGGCCCGATTCATGGCAAGCAACGATCCCGGCGCAGCCCCGCTGCATGTCGTCATCCTCTGCCACCCCGATGACAACAGCTTCAACGCCTCGGTCGCGCGCGCCTATTGCGACGCGGTCGAGAAGCACGGACACCGCGCGATCCTGCGCGATCTGTATGCGATGAACTTCAACCCCATTCTGCGGCGCGAGGAACGGCCCGGCCCGGCGTTCCGCCGCTTCCCCGACGTGGCGGACGAACTCGCGATCCTCGCGGACGCGGTCGCGTTCGTACTCGTCTATCCGATCTGGTTCGGGACGCCGCCGGCGATGATGAAAGGCTATGTCGAGCGTGTGCTGGGATCGGCCGCGACCGCGCAGGACGTGCAGGCGGCGGCGGCGAAAGGGGTGCTGACCGGCAAGGTGATGATCAGCTTCACCTCCTCTGCCGCGCGCGAAGTCTGGCTGAACCTGCAAGGGCAGGTCAACGGCTTGCGGAGCTGTTTCGACCATTACATCAAACACGCCTTCGCGCTGCGGATGGTGCGCCATGTCCACTATGACGAGATCGTCGATGGCGTCGATGCGGGCTTCGTGCGCCAGTATCTGAGCGACGTGCGCATGGAAGCCGGCAAGGTGATCCGCGAACTCGCCGACGCGTCGGCGCGCGCGGCGGCGGCGGGATGACCGGCGCGCGCCGCGCCCAGCTTCAGCGCGAGAGGACGTATTGGCCGGGCGCGGGTTCGATCGGCCCGTATCCGGCCTCCGGTTTCCCGATGGACGGGGGCGGGCCGGGCTGCGCGGAGCGTTCGTCGAGCCAGGCCGCCCAAGTGGGCCACCAACTCCCTTCCTGGCCGCGCGCGACCGCCTGCCAGCCCTCGGGATCGAGATGGCCGCGCGTCGCCGGGTGCGTCATGACGCGGAAATGCCGCCCCGGATGGCCGGGCTCGGAGACGATGCCGGCATTGTGGCCGCCGCTGGCGAGCAGGAAGGTCACCTCGGTATCGGTCAGCAGGTGGATCTTGAAGACCGAGCGCCACGGCGCGACGTGATCCCATTCGGTCCCCACCGCGAAGATCGGCACGCGAATGTCGTTGAGCGCGATCGTCCTGCCATCGACCTGGTAACGGCCTTCGGCGAGATCGTCGTCGAGGAAGAGCCGCCGCAGATATTCGCTGTGCATCGCCTGCGGAAGCCGGGTGCCGTCGGCGTTCCACGCCATCAGATCGTTCATCGGCTCGGCTTCGCCCATCAGATAGCCGTGGATGACGCGCGACCACAGCAGGTCGTTCGAGCGCAGCATCTGGAAGGCGCCGCCCATCTGGCGGCTGTCGAGATAGCCTTGCGCCCACATCATGTTCTCGAGGAAATGCACCTGCGCCGCGTCGATGAACAGTCCGAGCTCGCCAGGCTCGCTGAACTCCGTCTGCGCGGCGAACAGCGTCATCGAGGCGAGCCGCGCGTCGCCGTCGCGCGCCATCGTCGCGGCGGTGATCGCGAGCAGGGTGCCGCCAAGGCAATAACCGGCGGCATGGACGGCGGGGTGGCCGGTGATCGCGGTGACCGCGTCGAGCGCCTTCATCACGCCCAGCCGGCGATAATCGTCGAAGTGGATGTCGCGGTCTTCGCGGCCGGGATTGCGCCAACTGACCATGAACACGGTGAAGCCTTGCCCGACCAGCCAGCGCACCAGCGAATTGGCCGGGCTGAGATCGAGAATATAATATTTCATGATCCAGGCGGGGACGATCAGGACCGGCTCGGGGCGGACGGCCGCGGTGGTGGGGCGGTACTGGATCAGTTCGATCAGATGATTGCGATAGACGACCTCGCCGGGCGTGACCGCGACCTCGATTCCTGGGCGATAGGCGTCGGCGCCGGCGGGACGGTCGCCCGACCAGGCGCGGCGGAGATCATCGACGAAATTGGCGGCGCCATCGACCAGACATTGGCCGCCCGTCGCCGCGATGCGCTGCTGTACGACCGGATTGGTGGCGATGAAATTGGACGGCGCCATCACGTCGAGCCACTGGCGCAGGGTGAAGCGCACCATCTCCTCGTGGCGCGGCGTCACCCCGCCGACGGCGCGGCCGCTCTGGTCGCACCATTGCTGGCCAAGCAAGAACGCCTGCTCGATCAGGTTGAACGGCCAGGCCTGCCAGTCCGCATCGGTGAAGCGCCGGTCCTGCGGCAGCGGATCGATCGCCGGCGTGACCGGCGCGGCGGCGACCGCGACGGAGCAGGCGTAATCGAGGAAGCGCAGGGTCTGGCGATCGGCATCGGCGGCGAGCTGGAGCTGCCGCCCCGGCGAGATCGCGAGATGGACCGCCCAATCAAGGAACGCCGCGCCGATCGACGCGGGCGAGAGGCCACCGGTCAGCCGCGCCAGCGCGGCGCCGGTCACCCTGTCGATAACGTCGCCGACGGCGGCGAGCGGCTCCTCGCCCGCCGCGCGGCCCGTGCCGCGATCGTTCACATGTTCGGCCTCCACCGCCGTCCCCCACGCACTTTGCCAAAAACGTTCCCCCGCATCGCGGCGAGGGCGGCGCGCCTCAATGGCCGAGAATCAGAGGAAGCGTGCTGTGGGACAGCATGCGTTTGGTCACGCCCCCGAACGTCTCGCGCAGCCGGCCGTGGCCATAGGCGCCCATCAGCACGTAATCGGCGCGCCAGCGCGTCGCCTCGTCCCCGATCAACTCATCCGGTGCGGTATGCGTTTCGTCGATGATGCGGACGGCGGCGTGAACATCGTGACGCGAAAGATATTCGGCGGCCTCGGTCGGCTCGACGCCGTCTCCGCCGCGCCGGGCCATGAAGATCTCGACGTCTTTGGCGAGCTTGAGCAGCGGCAGGCAGGCCCGCACCGTCGCGGCGGCGGAGCCGCGGCCGTCCCAGGCGATGAGCGCGCGGTCGAGCGTCATGCGCTTCAGCGTTTCGGGAACCGCGAGGATCGGCGCCCGCGCGTGCATCACGAGATTGCTCACGATGTCGTGCATGTCGGGGCTGCCGACTTCGAGCTTGCGGTTGAGCACGATGAGATCGGCCAGCGCCGCCTTGTCCTGCAGGCATCGTTCGATCGAGCCGGTGGAATCGCACCAGTCCCACGCCACATCCTCATGCACCAGGCGCGCTTCGAGCGCGGCCTTGTTCTTGGTCTCGCGCTCGCATTCGTCGGCGAAGAGGATCGCCTCCGCTTCCGCCCCGCCGTAATAATCGCCGACCAGGATCGGCAGCACGGACACATCGACGCAGGACAGATGCCCTTCGAGCGCACGGGTGATGTCCAGTGCCGCCTGCAGGCGGGCCTCCTGCCCGCTGTCGTCATGCACCAGCAAGAGAATGTTCTTCATGGCCACCTCCAATGTTCCGGCGACGACGATAGGAAAGGAGTCGGCGCTGCCGATATGGGGGATGATACGGATACGAAAGCGGCCGCCCGGTACCCGGACGGCCGCGTGACGCGATCCGCGCGTGGGATGGTCAGAACGCGACGACGATGTCGTCCTCGACGGCGGTGACGCCCGGTGCCGCCCATGCCGCCTGTTCGGCCAGGCCGCGCTCGCTCCACGCCCGCACCTTGCCGGTCAGCTTGACCTTGCTGCCCTCGGTCGCGACCATCACCGTGTTGGCATCGAGATTGGCCTGGCGCTTGAACGCGGCCATGATGCGGTCCTTGATGTCGGCGGGCACCGGCAATTGCTTGACGGTGATGAGATTGACGACGCCGAGCACCCCGGTCACACGGCCAGCCGCCCTGCGCGCCTCCTCGCTCTGATAATGTTTGTCGACCGTGCCGGACAGCGTCACCCAGCCGTGTTCGACCTTCACCGTCAGGCGGTCATCCGGGATCGATACGTTCCACGCGAACAGATCGAGGATGCGCTTGGCGATCTCATGGTCCGCGGTCTTGGGTTCGGCCGCGAGCCGGACCTTGATCTCCTCGGCGATCGCCTTGACACCGGCCACCCGGCGGGTCGCCTTCTCGGCGGCGAATTTCTCGGGATAGGTCTTCACATAGCCGGACAGGGTGACGACGCCATCGTTGACGGCCACGCCGATGTCGGCGTGATCGACACGCGGTTCCCATTCGAGCTCGGCGATGACGTCATGCTGCAACTGGCTGTCGGTCTTTAGCATTGCTCTTCTCCTTCTTCGAGGTGAGGCGCCCGATCGGGGCGCCGGGCTCGCAGGCGGATAGGCTGACGACCGCCGGCAAGATCATCCAGGCCACGGGCAACGCCGGTGTCGGAGGTGTCGGGATGGGGGTCGATCGCATCCGGCGCCCGCGTGGCTGTCACGGTCTTTCTGAAGCGCGGATTTGCGCCGCCCAATGCGCAAATTCCCGTAAGGGTCGGGCCTCAGCCCATGCGCTGGCCACCGTTTACGTCTAACGTCGCGCCGGTGATGAAGCCGGACTCCTCGGCGACGAGAAACGCGATGCAGCGCGCGATCTCCTCCGGCCTGGCGAGCCGGCCTACGGGAATGCGCGCGACGATCCCGCCGAGGACATCGGCCGGCACGGCCTTGACCATATCGGTGTCGGTGTAGCCGGGCGCGACCGCGTTCACCGTCACCCCGTCCCGCGCGCCTTCGAGCGCGAGCGCGCGCGTGAACCCGAGAATGCCCGCCTTGGAGGCGGCATAGTTGGTCTGGCCGAACTGTCCCGTCTCGCCGTTGATCGAGGAGACGTTGACGATCCGCCCCCATTTGCGCGCGCGCATGCCGGCGAACACGGCATGCGCCATGTTGAAGCAGCCCGAAAGGTTGGTGTCGATCACCGCGCGCCACGCGTCCGGCGTCATCTTGGCGAGGCTGGAGTCGCGGGTGATGCCGGCGTTGTTGACGAGGATCTCGATCGGCCCGAGCGCGGCCTCGACCGTATCGATGCCGGCCCGGCAGGCGTCGTGATCGCTGACCGACCAGCGCCACGCCGGGATGCCGGTCCGGCTGGTGAAATCCTTGGCCCGATCCTCGTTGCCGCAGAAGCTGGCGGCGACCGTATATCCGGCCGCCACCAGCGACTGGCAGGTCGCGGCGCCGATTCCCGTGGTGCCGCCGGTCACCAGCGCGACGCGCCGTGTCTGTGTCGCCATTTTCGTCTCCTCTCTGCTGTGGAAGCGGGCGCCGCGGCGTCAGGTCGCGATCAACACCTTCAGCGCCTGGGTCTCGGCCGCGCGGCCGAACGTGTCATAGGCGTCGAGGATGTCGGCGAGCTGGAAGCGGTGCGTGATGAGGCGCTCGGGCGCCAGCGTTCCGGCGGATACCGTTTCCATGAGCATCGGCGTCGTGGCGGTATCGACGAGCCGCGTGGTGATGGCGATGTTGCGCGACCACAGCGTTTCGAGGTGCAGATCGGCCTTGCAGCCATGCACGCCGATGTTGGCGATGACGCCGCCGGGCGCGACGAGTTCCTGGCAAAGCTCGAACGTCGCGGGCACGCCGACCGCCTCGATGACGGTGTCCGCGCCGAGACCGCCGGTGACCGCGCGCACCGCCGCCGCCGCATCCTCATGGCCGCTGTCGACGACATGCGTCGCGCCGAAGCGCTTCGCGGTCGCGAGGCGGTGCGCGTCGAGGTCGATCACCACGATCTTGGCCGGCGTGTAGAAGCGCGCGGTCAGCAGCGCGGCAAGCCCGATCGGCCCCGCGCCGACGATCGCCACGCTGCACCCCGGCTGGACCCGACCGTTGAGGACACCGCATTCGAAGCCGGTCGGCAGGATGTCGCTCAACATCACCAGCGCTTCCTCGTCGGCGCCGGCCGGTATGGGATAGAGGCTGGTGTCGGCATGCGGGACGCGCACATACTCCGCCTGCGTCCCGTCGATGGTGTTGCCGAGAATCCAGCCGCCCGACGTGCAGTGCGAATACATGCCCTTGCGGCAGAAGGCGCACCGCCCGCACGACGTGATGCACGAGATGAGGACGTGGTCGCCGGGTTTGAACGTCGTGACGCCGGCGCCGACCGCCTCGACGATGCCGACGCCCTCATGGCCGAGGATGCGGCCGGGCGCGCAGGTCGGTACGTCGCCTTTCAGGATGTGGAGATCGGTGCCGCAGATGGTCGTGTGCGTCACCCGCACGATCGCGTCGCCGCCGTCACGGAGCACCGGCATGGGGCGTTCGTCCAGGCTTTTGCTGCCGGGGCCGTGATAGACCAATGCTTTCATCGCGGTGTCTCCGTTTCACACGCCGCGCCGACCGGCGGGCGACCTCGCGGATCGGCTCATGCCGATCGCACCACGCGCAGCCCATCCGTAGATTCACGGACGGCACGGCGGCGCGGGCGGGGGGCGATGCGCGGCGAAGCTGGCGCGCGCGGCGGTGCCCGTGCCGGACACCTAAGTAGCATCCCCGATTCATCGCCTGCGGGCGCGATCCTATCCCTCTGCCGGCGGGACTAAGGAGACGAGCGATGACCGAATCGGCCACCACGCAATTCGACGCGCCGGTTCCCGAGCTGCTCTGGACTGCTTGCGAGCGCGTCTGGGAAGTGCCGATGATCGTCACCACGGGATGGTGGAACGCGGCCGTCAATGCGGCCTGGCCGCCCCGGTGCCATCATACGATCTCGCATGATTGCCACGAACAACTGGCCGTGCCCGAGCCGATCGAGGACGATCCCGAACCCGCGCTCTTCGCCTGATCCCGCGTGCCGCAACCCGAAATGGAGACGCTTCCCATGAACGAGATGAGCAAGACACCCGCCACGCGGACGTCGATCGCGGACATCAGCCCGTTCGGCTGGCTGCGCGGTGAGATCGACCGCATGTTCGCCGATGTCGATCAGCCGGGGCGGGGCTTTTTCGATATCGCGAAGCGCGTGGTCGCGCCGATGCCGCCGCTGGAACTGAACGACACCGGTGACGCCTATCGGCTGACGGCGGAACTTCCCGGCCTCACCGACAAGGACGTTTCGGTGGAAGTGACCGAGGGTGTCCTCGTCATCGCCGGCGAAAAGACCGCGTCGGAGGAGCGCAAGGACGAGGGGCGGCTGATCAGCGAACGCCGCTACGGCGCGTTCCGCCGGGAAATAGCGCTGCCCGCCGACGCCGATCCCAACGAGATAAAGGCCAAGTTCAACCACGGCGTGCTGAGCTTGGAGATCGCCAAGGACCGCAACGCCCCGCAGCGGTCGCGAAAGATCGCGATCGAGGCATAGGCGTGGCGGCGGCGTCGGTCGCGCGCCTTCCCCGGCGCGATGCCGACGTCGCGGCCTGGCTGGCACGCGGCGGCCCGTCCGGGGCCGATGCGCCGGTGGAGATCATCGAAACCCATGCCGCCACGATCTATCTGTCGGGCGACCGCGCGTGGAAGATCAAGCGCCCGGTGGCGTTCGGCTATCTCGATTTCACGACGCCGGAGCGCCGCCGCGCCGCGCTCGACGCGGAACTCCACCTCAACCGCCGCACCGCGCCGGACCTGTACTTGAACCTGCATCCCGTGACGCTCGAGCAGGACGGTACGCTGGCGCTCGGCGGGCGTGGCGCGCCGATCGACTGGCTGCTCGAGATGCGCCGCTTCCCCGACGCGGCATTGCTGGCGAACATGGTGGACCGGATCACGCTCGACGACGCGTTGCTGATGCGCCTCGCGGACGCGGTGGCGGGCTTTCACGCGCGCGCGCAGATCGCCGAAGGCGGTGATGGCGCGGACCGCATCCGCAAGGTGGTGGAGGGCAATGCCCACAGCATGGCGGCCTTCGCGGATACGCTCGACCCGGCCATCGTGAAGGCGCTCACCGAACGGCTGATGGCGGGGGTCGCGCGGCACCGGCCGTTGCTCGACGCGCGGGCGCGTGCCGGACGCGTCCGGCATTGCCACGGCGATCTCCATCTCGCCAACATCGTCGTGCTCGATGACGTGCCGACACCGTTCGATTGCCTGGAATTCGATGCCGAACTCGCCACCACCGACGTACTGTACGACCTTGCGTTCCTGCTGATGGATTTCTGGGCGCGCGGGCTGCGCCGCGAGGCCGGCATCGTCGCCAATCGCTATTTCGATCTGTCGCCTGCCGACGAAGCGGGAATCGCGCTGCTGCCGCTGTATATGAGCATCCGCGCCGGCATCCGTGCGCATGTGCTCGCCGCGCAGGCGGCGCGAACCGGCCGGGCCGAGGACTTCGCGCAGGCGCGGCGTTACCTTTCGCTCGCGGGTGAAATCCTTGCCGATGCCCGTCCGCGACTCGTCGCGATCGGCGGCCTGTCCGGGTCGGGCAAGTCGACGCTCGCGCGCTTCGTCGCGGGCGAGATCGGCGGCCCGCCCGGCGCGCGCGTGTTGCGGAGCGACGTCTTGCGCAAGCGGCTCTGCGGCGTCGGGCCGGAGCAGCGGCTCGACCCGTCGCACTACACCGCGCCGGCCAACCGGCGGGTCTATGAGGAAACGCGGCGACTCGCGGCCGAGGCGCTGCGCGCGGGTCGCGCGGTGATCGCCGATGCCGTCTTCTCGGACCGACTCGACCGGGCGGCGATCGCGGCGGTGGCGCGGCTGTGCGGCGTTCCCTTTCACGGCTTCTGGCTGGAGTTGGGCGAGGCGGAACGTGTGCGGCGTATCGAGGCGCGCGGGCCAGATGCGTCGGACGCGAACGCGGAGGTCGCGCGAAAACAGAGCGCGCTTGCGGCCCCGGATGACTGGATCGTGCTGGCGGCGGGGCGGGATCTGCCGGACCTGAAACGCGCGCTGGAGGGCGGCCTCACCCAAACCTAAGTATCAATCCCAATGCGTCGGCGGTGACGATATTGTTACAAAATCTTCAAGATAAATTCAGATTCGGGACTATGGAAATGCAGGCGCACATCTACAAATCCCGCTCCGTGCTCGATGCGGAAGCGAAGCGTCGTATTCAAGTCGGCGGAAGTGTGCTTGCTTCGATCATACTGTTTGAAGTCATCGTCTCGGTCTGGATGAATAGCGGATTTGTCTGACGGCGGTCTCGCCGACCATGAGAGGATCGCCGGGGACGACGCGGACGGCGTCACCGCGGCGGCGCTGGCATCTCGCGCGCGCAGCGGATCGTCACGGCGCTCCCGCAGGCCGCGAAGTGCAGCGCGAATCCGTGCAGATCGACGATGGCTTTGACGAGCGCGAGGCCAAGCCCCGCGCCGACGCCGTCGCGGCGGCCGCGATAGAAACGCTGGGTGACGAGCGAGCGTTCGGCGGCCGGCACGCCATCCCCTTCATCGGCAATGGTGATGGTCGGGACGGCGGCGTCGCTGGCCAGCCGCACCGTCACCGTCCCGTTCGGCGGCCCGAACTTCATCGCATTGTCGATCAGGTTGGCGACCGCTTCGAACAGGAGGCTGGCATCGCCCTCGATCGTGGGAACGCGCGCGCATTCGCACAGCAGCGTGATGCCGCGATCCTCCGCCGCCGGGCGGTGAAGGTCGCACGCGTCTTCCACCAGCCGGACGAGGTCTATCGACGCGAAGCGGCTTCGGCGTTCGTCATCCTCCAACTCGCGCAAGCGCAGCAGCGCGGCGACGATCCCGAGCAGACTGTCGATCTCGGCGAGCCCGCGGTCGATCACCGCCTCGAAGCCGGCCCGGTCCTCGGCTTCGCGCAAGCCCCGCTCCAATCCTGCGCGGAGGCGGGTGAGGGGGGTGCGGAGCTGGTGCGCGATATCGTCGCCGATGCCGCGCACCTCGGCAACCAGCATCTGTAATTGGTCGAGCATGCTGTTGATGTGCGCGCACAGCAGCCCGAAACTGTCCGGCCGCGCCGGCACCGGCAGGCGCTGGGCAAGATCCCCCGAGACGATCCGTTCGGTGAGCAAACGCACCGCATCGACCTGCCGCGCGGCGCGCCGGCCGGCGACGAGGCCGACGCCGAGTGCCAAGCAGAGGCCGGGCAGCAGGCCGAGCAGCAACGATTGCCAGGTCAGCCGCAGCGCTTCCTCGGTATCGTCGAGGTCCATGCCGGTCAGCAGGCGCGTGCCGTCCGACAAGGGGCAGAGCGTCAGGCGGGCGACGTCGCTCGTCTTGCCGGGCAGTTCGGTCGGCGCGACGGGAGCGACGAACGACGCACTGGTGCCGGGTGGAAGGTCCGGGATCGTCGCGACGTTACCCGCGATCCGCCGCCCGTTCGCATCGAACAGGGCAAGGAAGCGCTCGCGGTGAATGTCGCGCGCCAGCCGTTCGCGCAGTTCTTCGGCGCGTTCGGCGGGCGGGGTGAGCGCGAAGAAGCCGCAATCGTCGAGCAGCGTGTGTTCGATCGCGCGCCGGTGGTTGCCGTTGGCGGTCACCCAGAAGATGCCGGCCAGCACCAGCGACTGCAGGATCAGGATCGCTGCCAGCGCGCCGCCCCAGCGCCAGGTCGCGCGGGTGCGGGGATCAGGCCGGAACATCGAAGATATAGCCTTGCCCGCGCACGTTGCGGATCAGTTGCGGTTCGCCTTCGCCGTCCACCTTGCGGCGCAGGCGGCCGATGTGGACATCGACCACATTGCTGTTCGGCTCGAAATTGTAGCCCCATACGTCCTGGAGCAGCATCGAGCGGGTGACGATGCGGCCGGGGCGGCGCACCAGATAGTCGAGCAGCTTCAACTCGCGCGGCAGCAGGTCCAGCGGCCGGCCCGCGCGGCGCGCCTTGCCTTCGAGCAGGTCGAGATCGAGCGGGCCGACGATCAATCGCGTGTCGCGCCGCTCGTCGGGGCGGCGGAGCAGCGCCTCGACGCGGGCGATCAGCTCGACCAGCGCGAAGGGCTTGGGGAGGTAATCATCGCCGCCGGCGCGCAGACCGCGCACGCGATCGTCGAGGCTGCCCAGCGCGCTCAGCACCAGCGCGGGGGTGCGAAATCCCTCCGATCGCAGCGCCGCGATCAGGTCCAGCCCCTCGCCATCGGGCAATTGGCGGTCGACGATCAACACGTCGATGCCGCCCGCGCGCACCGCCTCGGCCGCTGCGGCGAGCGTGGAGCGATGTGCGACCCCGTGCCCGGCGGCGACGAGTTCCAGCCGGATTTCATCCGCCGTGCCGGGATCGTCTTCAAGGAGCAGGATCTGCGTCACGCCTGCGCATGTGTGGCGGGCACGCGCGCGCGGTCAACTGAATTGCGTTTCAGACTCTGAACGCGGTTTTAGTCGACGGCCGTAAAGCGGCAGGGTTAGGGGGCGGCAGGATCGATCGGAGGCGGAAGATGCGGTTGCTCGCACTGGCGGGATGGATATGCCTCGCGACGCCCGCGCTGGCGCAGAGCGGCCCCGCCGTGTCGCTCGACGCGCTGGCGCAGGACGTGATCGCGAACAATCCCGAGCGGCAATTCTACCAGCGGCAGATCGATACGGCCGGTGTCGAGCGCGCGGCGGCCGGGCGCTGGGCCGATCCCGAAGCGACCGTCGAATTCGGCCAGCGCCGCGCGAACGACGTCAATACCGGCGCGCTCAACGGCGAGGGCATGACCTATGCCGTGTCGGTCACCCAGCCGATCGAGTTCGGCGGGCGGATCGCGCTGCGCCGCGCGATCGCCGACCGGCAGGTGGCGCTGGCGCGGATTGGCCTCCAGCAGTTCGACGCGACTTTGGCGGCGCGGGCGCGCTCGCTCGGCTACCGGCTGTTCGCGGCGGACGAGAAGGCGGCGGCGGCACGCGCGGTCGCCAATCGGATGCGGACGCTGGCGCGCGTGATCGTCGCGCGCGACCCCGCCGGCCCTTCGCCCCAGCTCGAGGCGACGGCGCTCCAGGCGAACGCGATCAGCGCGGAGCGTAGCGCGGCGGCGGCGGATGCCGAGGCCAATTCGATCCTCTACGAACTCAATCAACTGCGCGGTGCGCCGTTCGCCGCGCGCATTCGCATCGTCCGGCCCGACATGGGCCTGCCCGATCTGCCAGCGGACGCGACGCTCGCCGCGCAGGCGAACGCCAACAATTTCGAGCTGCAGGCGCTGCGGGCACAGTTCGAGCAGCAGGGGCTGCGGGTGGACCTCGCGAAAAAGGCCCGCATCCCGGTGGTGAGCGTCGGGCCCTATTATGATCGCGCGCGCTCCGACATTCGCGAGACCAACGTCGGCGTGCGCCTCTCCACCTCGATTCCCCTGTGGAACCGGCAGGCGGGCGACGTCGCGGCCGAGCAGGGGCGGCAGGCCCAGGCGAATGCCACGCTGGTCGCCGCCGAACGTCGGATCGCGCGCGACGTGTTCGATCAAGCCGCGCAATATCAAGCCAAGCGCGAGGCGCTGGCGAAATGGGACGGCGCATCGGCGCAGCGCTTTGCCGCCGCCGCAATCGAGGCTGACCGTAACTACCGGCTCGGCGCGATTCCGCTCACTACCTACACGCAGATGCAGCAGGCCTATCTCGACGCGACCGGGGCGATCCTCGACACGCGGCGCGACGCGATCGAGGCGCTGCTCCAGTTGCGCGCGCTCAATGGCGGCAATGCGCTGGCGCGCTGAGGCCACGGCATGACGCGCTGGCTCCGCTGGGTCACCCTCCACCGGCTGGCGGTCGCCGCCGTCAGCGCGGTCGTCGCGGCGATCGGGCTGTGGTCCTATTTCAGCCTGCAGATCGACGCGATCCCGGACATCACCGGCGTGCAGGTGCAGATCAACACCCAGGTGCCCGCGCTCGCCCCCGAGGAGATCGAGCGGCTGGTGACGCTGCCGATCGAACGCGCGATGGGCGGCCAGCCAGGGCTCGACCAGACACGTTCGGTGACCAAGACCGGGCTGAGCCAGGTGACCTTGCTCTACAAGGACGGCACCGATCAACTGAAGGCGCGCCAACTCGTCACCGAGCGCTTGAACGCGGTACGCGACCAGCTACCGGCCGGCAGTACGCCCCAACTGGCGCCGATCACCACGGGCTTGGGCGAAATCTATTACTACACGCTCGAATGGCGGCGGCCGCGACCCGGCATGTCGGCGGAGCGGCAGTTGATGGAGTTGTACGAGGCGCAGGAATATACCGTGCGGCCGATGCTGCGCGCCGTACCCGGCGTGGCCGACGTGAACTCGAACGGCGGGCTGGAGGAGCAATATGTCGTCCAGCCGGACCCGGCGAAGCTCACCGCCCACGGGGTGACCGCGGCCGAACTGGCGCAGGCGGTGGCGGGCAATGTCGAGAATGCCGGCGGCGGCATCATCGCGCGGGGGAGCGAACGCTTCGCGGTGCGTACCGACGCGCGGGTGATGACCGCGCAGGAGATCGGCGCGATTCCCGTGAAGTTCGCCGGCGGCGTGCTGCCCTTGCAGGTGCGTGACCTTGCCACCGTCGTCACCAGTCATGGCCCGCGCCAGGGCGCGGCGACCCAGAACGGGCGCGAGACGGTGCTCGGCACCGCGATGATGCTGGTCGGCCAGAACAGCCGGCAGGTGGCGCTGCGCATCGAAGGCGCGCTGCCCGAAATCCAGGCGGCGCTGCCCAAGGGCATGGTGATCGACCGGCAATATAGCCGCGCCGATCTGGTCGATCGTACGATCCACACCGTCGAGCGCAACCTCGGCGAGGGCGCGCTGCTGGTCGCGCTGGTGCTGCTGGTGGTGATGGGCAATTGGCGCGCGGCGCTGATCGTGGCGCTGGTGATCCCGCTCGCCTTTCTCGTCACCGTCACCGGCATGCATGCGATCGGCGTGTCGGGCAATCTGATGAGTCTGGGGGCGCTCGACTTCGGGCTGATCGTCGACGGCGCGATCGTCGTGGTCGAGAATGCGCTGCGGCTGCTCGCGGTGCGGCGGCGGGAGAAGGGCGCGGACCTGACGCTGGAGGAGCGCCGTGCGATCGTCGGCGAGGCGGCGCGCAGCGTCGCGCGGCCGACGTTCTTCGGCATCGCGATCATCGCGCTCGTCTATGTGCCGGTGCTGAGCCTCGGCGGCGTGGAGGGGAAGCTGTTCCAGCCGATGGCGCAGGCGGTGATGCTGGCGATCGTCGCCGGGCTCGCCTGGACCTTCACGATCGTGCCGATGCTCGGCGCCTGGCTGCTTCGTGCGCCGGCGGACCACGCCGAGACGGGTGGTGAGAAGGGCGTGATGGGCCTCGCCGATCGCGTCTATACGCCGGTGCTCTCGGCCGCGCTCGCGCATCCGCTGCTGCTGGTGATCGGTGCGGTGGCGTTGCTGGGTGGCACCGTCCTCACCTTCCGCACGCTCGGGTCGCAATTCACCCCGCAACTCGACGAGGGCGCGATCACGGCGATGGTCTATCGCCCGGTCGGCATGTCGCTCGAGCGCAGCCTCGCGATCGAGCAGGCCACCGAGCGGGCGATCCTGAAGGCGTTTCCGCAGGTGACGCACAGCTTCTCGCGCATCGGCACCAGCGAAGTCGCCACCGATCCGATGCCGCCCGAGCAGAACGACCTCTACCTCTTCTACGCGCCCGAAAAGACGTGGCCGCACGCGCCGGGCAAGCCGCGCACCAAGCAGGACCTGATCGCCGGTATCGAGAAGGTGGCGCAACAGGTTTATGCCGAGCAGACCCTCGCCTTCGCCCAGCCGATCGAAATGCGCTTCAACGAGATGCTGGAAGGCGTGCGCGCCGACGTCGCGGTGAAGATCTACGGCGACGATTACGACGTGCTGGAACGCGCGGCCGCCCAGGCGAAGGCGATCCTGGAGAAACAACCCGGCACCGCCAGCGTCGAGTTCGAGACGACCGGGCGCCCGAAGACGATCGTCGTCGAGCTCGATCATGCCGCGCTGCTGCGGCTCGGCATCGGCACGCAGGAGGTGAACAGGGCGATCAGCGACGCGGTGGCGGGCGCCGAAGTCGGCTTCATCCCGCACAATGCCGCGCGCCACGCGATCGTGATCCGCATGGCCGAAGGGCTGCGCGCCAACCCCGATGCCATCCTCGCGCTGCCCCTGCGCGTCGGCGCCTATGGCATGGTGCCGCTGTCGCGCGTCGCCCGGCTGCGCGAGGCGCGGATGGTGGAACCGATCCTCCACGACAATGGCAATCGTCGCGCCGCGCTGATGGTCAACCTCTCGACCAGCGATCTCGCCGGCTATGTCGCCACCGCGCGCGCCGAACTGGATCGACGGATCACGCTGCCGCCCGGCTATCGCATCGAATTCGGTGGCCAGTATCACCAGCTCGAGGCGGCACAGCAGCGGCTGTCGATTGTCGTACCCGCCGCGCTGCTGCTGATCTTCGCTCTGGTCTATGCGGCGCTCGGCAGCGTCCGCGAGGCGGCGATCGTCTACACCGGCATCCCCTTCGCGATCACCGGCGGCGTGCTGGCGCTATGGCTGCGCGGCATGCCCTTTTCGATCACCGCCGCGATCGGCTTCATCGCGCTATCGGGCATCGCGATGCTCAACGGGCTGGTGTTGATCGACCATATCAACGGACTGCGCGAGGGGCGAGAGGGCGAGCCGCTATCGGCCAACGCCGCCGTCCGCCAGGGCGCCCGCGACCGCCTGCGGCCGGTGCTCTCCACCGCCTTGGTCGCCTCGATCGGGTTCGTGCCGATGGCGATCGCGACCGGCGCGGGGGCGGAGGTACAGCGCCCGCTCGCGACCGTGGTGATCGGCGGTATCGCCACCTCGACGCTTCTCACGCTGGTTTTGTTGCCCAGCCTGTACCGCTGGTTACACCGGGACTGACGTGGGTAGGTGCTTCGTGGCCAAAGCACCCACCACAGCGCATTACGCCATGTCGCCCTTGACGCTGGAGAGAGGGTTCGCGTCATTCTATGGCGGGAGCTGGGCCAGTCGAGGCCACCACGCATCTCTCGACTTTGCTTTGCCGTGAAATATCCGGAGAGGGTTCGGGCTTCTTCGTCGTTCATTCGCCACGACGCCAAAGTCGAACCCTCTTATGTCGTTACGACCTGATGAACGCCAGCAGGTCGGGGTTGAGGACATCCGCATGGGTGGTCAGCATGCCATGGGAATAGCCGGGATATGCCTTCAGTGACCCCTTTTGGAGCCGATCGACCGCGCGCGGCACAGAACTGGCGAACGGGACGACTTGGTCCGCCTCCCCATGCATCACCAGCACCGGCACGGTGATCTTCTCGAGGTCCGCAGTATAGTCTTCGAGCCGCGAGTCGACCGATGCGAGGTGCGCAAGGGCGCCGCCGGCCATGCCCTGGCGCCACCAGTTCGCGATGACTGCCTCCGAAGTTTCGGTTCCGTCGAGATTGTAGCCGTAGAACGGATTCTCGGGGACAAAACGGTAGAACTCCGCCCGGTTGCCTAGCACGCCCCCGCGAATGGTCTCGAACCACTCGGGCGGCTGGCCCGACGGGTTGTCCTCGCTCCGGTACATGTTCGGTGTCAGGGAGGCGACGAGCACCGCCTTGGCAACGCGATCCTGGTGGTGAGCGACATAACGAGCCACCTCACCGCCGCCAGTCGAGTGCCCGATATGGATCGCATCGCGCAGGTCGAGATGCTCGGTCAGCGCCGCGAGATCGGCGACCCAGGTGTCCATGTCGTTGCCGGTGCCGGGCTGGTCGGACCGGCCATGGCCGCGCCGGTCATGCGCGATCACCCGATAGCCCTGTTTGAGGAAGAACATCATCTGGGCGTCCCAGTCGTCCGCCGAAAGCGGCCAACCGTGGCTGAAGACGATCGGCTGACCCGATCCCCAGTCCTTGTAGAAGATGTTCACGCCGTCGTCAGTAGCGATCGTCGGCATCGAATTGCTCCATTGTGCTGCTGTACATCCAGTCACCGTTATCTAGACCCATCCCTCGGCAGGGGGCGTCAATTGCGGTGACGTAGCGTTAAAGGATGGGTCGGTTCCTTCGGTGGCTGAGCAACCTTCTCCAGATTTGATCAGGGTTGACCGCGAAGGTGCCCGGAGAGCTGGCCGGCCAGAGCTGCCCGTGTTCGCTATCGGATGTCTCGCGGGTCATGCGGCTTGGCTTCCAAGCCAGATGCGCATTTTGCGGGAAGACGCTCCTGGTGTTGAGATCAAGCGTCTCGCTTTACCGCGACCGGCCCGCTGTCCCCGCGCGGTTTTGCCAAGCAGCAGCAATGCGCCGGAAAGCAGCCTCCTGGCCGTTTGCGTTTGCCTCGCGACGTGCAGAACCGCTTTTCAGATCGCCAGCGTTTCACCGTCGGCGGGGATACGTAGGTGTTGTTCGTATCCGTCGCGCTTCGAGAAGGCGCGCAGATCGGCTCGGCTTAGGATGCAGTGGTTCACGGCCTCCATGTGGCTCGCGATCAGCATCGCGTTCGGCGCGGCCAGATGCACCGCCAGGACGTCGGTCGGCCCCATGATAATGGGATCGAGGCCAATCACGGTCGCCATGCCGGCGTTCAGGACGATGACGTCCGGGGCGTGGGTGGCGATGGCGCGCTCGACCTGGCTGTTCCAGATCGTATCCCCCGCGACGTATAGCGTTTTGTGCGCGGGGTGGCGCATGACGAAGCCGCTGACCGGGCCGAGGATCTGCGGCAATGCCTTGAGGGCCGCGTCAGTGCCATGCTGCCCGCCGGTGCGGCTCAAGTGAACACCACGAAATTCGGTGCTCTCGGTCAGAACGCGGACGTCTGCGAAGCCTGCCGAGCGGAGTTGGGAGGCATCGCCGGCATTCTGCGCGAAGATCGGCAGCGCCTTGTTCAGCTTGGCCTTGGCCGCCTCGTCCCAATGATCGGGATGCAGGTGCGTCACGATGACGGCGTCCACGTCGATGATCGAGGCAAGCGGCATGGGTAGCGGCACCAGCGGGTTGCGCCGCTGGCTGTTCGCCGTCCCTTCGAAGCCGGGATAGGCGTCTTTGTCCGCCAGCACCGGGTCGACAAGGAAGCGGACGCCGCCATACTTGATGCGCAATGTGGCGTTGCGCACCTGGGTCAGGCTATTTCTTCGTGTAGCGTCCACGATGGTAGCACCGGCCGGTCCGCTCGCGGCGAACAGCGCCGATGCAAGTATCGTGGCGCCGCCCAAGGTGATCGCCTGGCGGCGGCTGACCGCGTTTGGTGTGCCTGATCCATCGACCATCGAACATCTCCCTCAACATACGACGGCCGTCCGGCTGGTCGGGGATCGAGGAGCGGGCGCAGCCAGCGCCGGCGCCGCGATCGCAGTCAACCGTGCCGCGGCTGTATCAGCGCGGCAGATCGAGCGGCCTTGGATCTCGACCTCGCCAATGTCCAAGGACGGCGCCGTGGTGCGCCGTCCTTGGAGCGGGGGCTAGTCGGCGCCGGTGGCCGCCGCTTCGATGAAGGCGGCGACATCCTTCGGATGGGACAGCATGACCGCGTGGCTGCTGTGGATCTCGGTCAGTTTGGCCTTGGCGCGGGTCGCCATGAAGCGCTGGGTGGTCGGCGAGACCATGTGGTCCTGTGACGTCAGCATCCAGCGAACCGGTTTGTCGCGCCATGCCGCTGTGGCGAGCTTGGTCTGCACCGCAGCCAGGCCCCAAGGAACCTGCGCCACCGCCATGAAGCCGGTGATCGAGATGTCGACATCCTTCGCGAAGGCGCTCGGGAACTTGGCGGGATCGACGATGATGAACCCGTCGTCCGGCGGCAGCAGCGGCGGACCGGCTTCGCCGGGCACCGGCCGGGTCGCCAGTTCGTACACAGATTCCCCGACATCGGGCGCGAGCGCGGCGATATAGGCGAGGCTCTTCACCTTGGGATCGGCGCCAGCTTCGGTGATGACCGCGCCGCCATAACTGTGGCCGACCAGCACAACCGGCTTGCTTGCCTTCGCGATCACCTGGCGGGTGGCCGCAACGTCACCGTCGAGCGTGACGGTCGGGTTCTGGACGACCAGCACCTCATACCCGTCCTTAGTCAGAATGTCGTAGACCGACTTCCAGCCCGACGCGTCGACGAAGGCGCCATGCACCAGCACGATCGAGACGGGCTTGTTCGGCGCGTGTGTTTGGGCGGTGGCGGAAGCGGTCGTGGCCATGGCGAGGAGTACTCCTGCAATATGATGTTTCATCGTCGTCACTCCAGGTTGAACAGGGCGCGCGCGTGCGCTGGGGCCGCGTAAGGTTGACACCGAGGTGCATGGCGCGCGGCTTCGGACGGCATTCGGCGCAGGTCAGGCGTGGCCGAGTTTGCGATCCAGGGCTGCGATCAGGGCTTTGGCGATCGGGTGGTCCGAGCGGGGGTTCTGGCCCGTGATCAGTTCGCGATCCTCAATGACATAAGGCTCGAAGTCCGGCCCGGTATCAACGACGGCGCCCGCCAGGCCGAGCGCATAGGGCATGTCGAAATAGATCTTGGCGTGGAGGATCGTGTCCTCGATCACCTTCTCCTCGGACTTTTGGAACACGGTCATTCGGTAGCCGGCATATTGCCAGCCCTCGGACCATTCCTTCGCCTTTGCCTCGTCGCCGGCGATCAGCGCGGCGCGGAACTCGCGTGCGTATGGCATGGCGGCGCTCGAGGAAATCGGGCCATGACAGAGCATCGCCGTCGGCTTCTGATGCGCATGGAAATGGCGCAAAATTTCACCGAGTTCCTGATCCTGCATCAGGTCGACGATGGGCGCCTGCCCGCCAGGGATGAAGGCTCCGTCGTAGCTGTTGATGCCCTCGTCGAGGATCGAGCGCAAAGTGCGGCCCTTCATCGACGGGTCCTCGGCCCAGAAACGCTTCGCGTGCTCGTAGGCCTGCTCATCGCCCCCAAAGTGCGCGGGGGAGTCCGAGGCTTTATCGATCGTCGGTGGCGCGCCATTGGGCGTCGCAAGCACCACTTCATAGCCGGCATCGATGAGCGCCAGCATCGGAACCACTGTCTCATTCAAGTAATTACCGGTATCTCCCCAATATCCGCCTTTGGTTTCAATGCGATTGGCATTGGAACCAATAACGACGACCTTGCCTTTGCTCATCATGTCCTCCCTGGTCCGGATCGGCTCAGCAGCAGTGCAGGGATTATCTAGTCTCATCCCTCAGGCAGGGCGCGTCAATTGCGGTAACGTAGTGTTAAGGCATGGACAGGTTCCCTTCGGCGGCTGAGTAACCTTCTCCAAAATTAACCTGACTTAACTGCGGCCCCGAAAAGGGCCGCGCTACAAGAGCGCCGGCATGGTACGGTTCGTCCGGCGGCCGCGATGGAGGAGCGAGATGATCCGCAACGTGAAGACCGTCGGCGTGCTGACGGCTCGCCTGGGTAAGGAAGCGGACTTGCAGGCGCTGCTCGAAGGTCTGATCGAACCGAGCCGTGCGGAGCCGGGGAACCTGCGCTACGACCTGTGGGCCGATCCGGCCGAGCCGGGCGTCTTCGTACTCGACGAACTCTACGTCGATGCCGGGGCGCGCGATGCGCACCGCGCGACACCGCACTACCAGCGCTATCTGGCGACCATCGCACAGTTGGCCGAACGCAAGGCGTTCAGCCTCGAACCGCTCATCGTCGCCTGACCCAAGAGGAACTCGATCATGGCTCTCAAGGATATTCTACCCGGCAGGCTTGGCTTCGGCGCTGCGCCGCTCGGCAATATGTTCCGCGCGATTCCCGAGGAGGAGGCGCTGGCGACGGTGGAAGCGGCTTGGCAGGACGGCATCCGCTATTTCGACAATGCGCCCTTCTACGGAGCGGGCCTTGCCGAACTCCGCATGGGGGTAGCGCTCAAGGACAAGCCGCGCGACGACTATGTGATCAGCACCAAGGTTGGCCGCATCGTTCTCGATGAGATCGAGCCCGGCGCGCGCGACAATGGCGAAAAGGGGGATGTGTTCGCCCATGGCCGTGCGAATAAGGTGATCAACGACTATTCGGCCGACGCGACGCTGCGTTCGATCGAAGACAGTCTGAAACGGCTCCAGACCGATCGGATCGATATCATATGGGTCCATGATGTCGCCCAGGATTTTTATGGCGACGCCTGGCTCGAGCAATTCGAGAGCGCCCGTAAAGGCGCCTTCACGGTGCTGGATCGGTTGAAGGGTGAAGGCGTGATCAAGGCGTGGGGCCTCGGCGTCAATCGCGTCGAGCCGATCGAAATCCTTCTCGATCTTGACGCCCCCCAGCCCGACGGATCGCTCCTCGCCGGGCGCTACACGCTGCTCGATCACGGGCGCGCGCTACAACGCCTGATGCCCAAAATCATCGAGCGCGACCTCGGTATCGTCGTTGGCGGACCATACAGTTCGGGGGTTCTCGTCGGGGGCCCTAATTTCGAATATGCGCCGGCCAGTGCGGAGATTCTTGCCAAGGTCGCGTCGATCAAGGCAATCGCCGATCGCTACGGGATCAGCATGAAGGCCGCAGGATTGCATTTCGCGCTCGCCCATCCGGCGGTAGCGGCGGTGATTCCCGGCGCAAGCAGGCCCGCCCGCATCGCGGAGGATCGTGCGGCGCTGTCGGAGACGATTCCCCCGCAATTCTGGGGCGCGCTGCGGGATGCGGGCTTGATCGATCCCGCCGCGCCTTTTGGTTCGGGCGACTGAGGCTGCGAACTCAAAGGATTGGAGAACGCCGTAGCGGATCAGGTTTCGGCCAGGAACGTGCGGAGCAACGCGTTATACTCGTCTGGCTTTTCCACCATGGTCATGTGCGAACAGCCGCGCATCACCGCGAGCCGGGTCTTGCCGGCCAGGCCGTCGCGGAGCGTAGTGTGGCACTCCATCGTCACTTCGTCATACGCGCCGGTGGTGAGCAGCGTCTTCTGGGTGATCTGCTTCAAGTCCTTACGGCGATCCCAGTTCTTGATCTTGCCGACGATGGTGAACTCGTTCGGCCCGTTGAGCACCTGATAGGCGATCGACTTGCCCAGTGCGTCGAAGCTCGCCGCGGCGTCCGGCGTCGGGGGAACCCGCATCAGGAACCGATCATAGAATTGTTGGACGAGCGCCGCATATTCGGGCGTGCCGGTTTTGCCGGCTTCCTCGAGCGCGTGGAGCCGCGCGGCGAAGCCATTAGGCATGCCGGCGATCAGCCGTTGCATCCCGGCCACCACCTGCGGCACGCTCGCGAAGGCGCCGCCCAAGATCAATCGTTCGACGCCCGCGCCGCGGCCCTGGCACAGATATTCGATCGCCAGCAGCGTGCCCCAGCTATGGCCGTAGAGCACGACGTCGCGCAGCCCGAGCGCCACGCGCACGGCATCGACTTCATCGACCGCGCGCTGGATGGTATAGATATCCTCGTCCTCGGGTGCGTCCGCTTTGCCGCACCCCAACTGGTCGAAGAAGATCACGGGACGTTCGTCAGCCAGCGCTTGCATCGACAGCAGGTAATTGTGCGCGGCGCCCGGGCCGCCGTGCAGCGTCAGCAGCGGGGTCTTGCCGCCGGTGCCGAACCGCCGCCAATAGACCTTGCCGCCAGGCACCGAAGCATAGCCGTCGGTGCTGGGGATGTCGGCGCGACGTGCCCATGCGTTCGCGCCCAACAGGCTCGTTCCCGCCATCGTACCAGCGGCCCGCAACGCCGATCGTCTCGTCCAACCCGCCGGCCCCTGCATCAGATACTCCATTTCGACAGTGCCGCTCGGGCAAGTAGTGACCGGCGGCTGCGCTATATCGCCGGATCATCTTTTGCGACCGATGCGACGCTGTTTTACCGGAATTTGCCAAAGTGCAGGCGACAAACGCCAGAGCATTCGCGCCCGAGTGCCGGCCTTGATCAGCGCTATCGAATCGCCGCCGGACGTTGCCCGCGAGCCACTGGGGCATCGCGGGCACGGCAATGCCCGTCATGTCGTGATATTGCGATCGAGGAAATCGCGGATCAGCGGTGCCATTACGTCGAGGCGGTCCTCCAAGGCGAAATGCCCGGAATCGAGGATGTGGATCTCGGCTTTCGGCAGATCCCGGAGATAGGGATGCGCGCCCTCCTCCGGGAAGATCTTGTCGTTCTTTCCCCAGACGATCAGCGTCGGCGGTCGGCGCGTGCGGAAGAAATTCTGGAATTGCGGATATAACGGCACGTTCGAGCCGTAATCGCCGAGCATATCGAGTTGCACGTCGCGGTTGCCGGGCCGATCGAGCAGCGCCTGATCGTGCACCCAGTTGTCGGGGCTGATGCGGGCGACGTCGCCCATCCCGTCGGTGTACTGGAACTTGGTGATGTCGAGCGTGACCAGGCCGTTCAGCGCGTCGCGGTTCTTCTGCGAGCGATCCCGCCAATAGACTTTGATCGGATCCCAGAACGGTGACTGCAGTCCCTCGTCATACGCGTTGCCGTTCTGCACGATGAGTCCGCTCACCCGCTCCGGGTGCTTGAGCGCGAGCCGGTAGCCAATCGGCGCACCATAATCCATGACGTACATCGCGTAACGCTTGGCACCGAGTTGCGTGACCAGCTTGTCGATGACGTCCGCCTGGTTGGCGAACGTGTATGAGAATTGCGAGCGGTCCGGCGCGTCGCTCTGGCCATAGCCGGGATAGTCCGGCGCGATGACGCGGTATTTGTCGGCGAGCAGCGGGATCAGGTTGCGGAACATGTGCGACGAGGTGGGGAAGCCGTGCAGCAGCAGGACAACCGGCCCGTCGGCAGGGCCGGCCTCGCGGTAGAAGATCTTCACCCCATCGACCGTGGCGGTGCGATAGTGGATCACCGGCACGCTGATGGGTGCGGGCGGCTGCGGCGCACTCTTGGCGTACGCGAGCGAAGCAGGAGTGGCGGCGATCATCACCGCAGCGAGCGCTGCGACCCTGAGCATTCGTTTCATATATACTCTCCTTGCGACGTGATTACGTAATGAGACTCCTCTAGAGGTACGCGAGTCTGGCGAAGGCTGGTGTCATTTGGTGTAAAACGCCGTAAAGCTGGATCGCGTGAGATATCTGCGCGACTAGCCGCATCTCGCCTGGAGATTTCAATTTACATCGATTTACTTGTCCCGCACTAATCGCCGGCGGAGAGAAGGGGTGCCCGGCACCGCCATGCCGTTCTGACATGAGGTGCCGATGCAGCGTCTGTCTGAGCCGTTCGAGACATCCGTCCACCGGATCGAGGCGGCGGCCGCATCGATCTTCTACCGCGCGGCGGGCGATCCCGGACTGCCGGTGATTTTGCTGCTGCACGGCTTTCCGAGCTCGTCGCATCAGTTTCGTTCGTTGATGCCGCGTCTGGCCGATCGGTACCACGTGATCGCTCCCGACCTCCCCGGCTTCGGCTTCACCGAAGTCTTCGGTGCCTTCGTGTACAGCTTTGGTCGCCTCGCCGAGACGGTCGGCGCCTTTTGCGACGCGCTCGGCCTAACGCGATACGCGCTGTATCTGTTCGATTACGGCGCGCCGGTCGGCTTCCGCCTCGCGCTGGAGCGTCCGGACGCGATCAGCGCGATCGTCTCGCAGAACGGCAACGCCTATGAAGAGGGCATGAGCGACGGCTGGGCGCCGACCCGCGCGTATTGGGCGGATCCATCGCCCGCCAACCGCGAGGCGATGCGCAGCATGCTCACGCTCGAGACAACGCGCTGGCAATATACCCACGGCGCGCCGGACCCGGCCATGATCGCCCCCGAAGGCTATTGGCTTGATGCCGCGCTACTCGCCCGCCTGGGGCAAGATACGATTCAACTCGACCTCATCGCCGATTATGCGAGCAACGTCGCGCTGTACCCGCGCATTCATGCCTATCTGCGTGACCGGCAGCCTCCGCTGTTGGCGGTGTGGGGCGCGAACGACCCGTTCTTCCTTCCGGCGGGCGCGAAAGCCTTTCGGCGCGATGTGCGCGATGCCGAGGTGCACCTCCTCAATGCAGGCCACTTCGCGTTGGAGACGCATGCGGGCGAGATCGCCGACCTCACGCGCGACTTCCTCCAGCGCCATGTGCGCTAGGCGGAGGCGGGCCACGCGCGGGAAATTCCCGCGGAGTTCCTGTCGGCTAATCGATGGGCGTGCGCCCGGACGCGGCAGGCCGTCGTCGCAGACGGGCGCCGAGCAGACGCGCCGCCCGGTTGCGCCACGCCGCCCAGCGCGATGCACCGCGACGCGTATAGGCGACTTGCGCGGGGATGGTGAGCAACAACTCGGTGCCGCCTTCCGAGGGAGATCGGATGGTCAGAGTGCCGCGCATTTTCCTCGCCCTTTCCCGCATCCCTTGCAGTCCGTAGTGATGCGCCTTGCGTCCCTCTTCGAGAACGGGTGCCGGAATCCCTAAGCCATCGTCCGAGAACCGGATCGTGAACGGGCGGGCGAAGCGGATTTCAATGCGCAACTGGGTCGCTCTGGCGTGCTGGCGGACGTTGGCGACGGCTTCACCGGCAATGCGAACGATTTCGTCGAGCGCGACCGGTGCAAGCGGGCGAGGGTTGCCATCCGCCTGGATGCGAACGCTCGTTGCGGAACCGAAGCCCTTGTCGGCGACGATGTCGGTTAGGATCTCGACGATCCCCTCGGGGTCTCGGTGCTTCCGCAGGTCGCGTACGCGGTCACGCCCCTCCGATATCGCCCGGTCGGCGCGGGTCAAGGCATTCTCGAGCTGCGCGCGTTCCGGCGTACCCTGCGGCAGATCTTCCACGGCCGCCTGTACGTGCAGGGTGAGGGTCTGGATGGATTGCAGCAGCGTGTCGTGCAGTTCGCGGGCGATGCGTTCGCGCTCGGCCGTCCGCTCGGCCGCCCGCGCGCGGATGCGATTGGACATGGCCCGCAGCCTGAGTGTGTAGAGAAGCCAGAGCAGCACCAGCACTCCAAAACCGCAGAGGAGGCGGAACGGCCAGCTTTGGACGAAGGTCGGCGGGATCTCGAAGGAGAGCGTCGCGCCTTGGCGGTTCCATACGCCGTCCTCGTTCGCCGCCATCAGCCGGAACCGGTAGTTGCCCGGCGCTAGCCCAGTGTAGAAGGCCTCACGGCGCGTGCCCGCGTCTATCCAATCCTCGTCGATCCCTTCGAGCTGGTACCGGAATTGCACGCGCGAAGGCACCGACAGGCTCGTGGCGGTATAGGCGATCTTGAGGTTGGAGGTGCCCTTGGGCAGGCGGGGCGGCACTTCGTTGGCAAAGGTGCGTCTGCCGGCGATCAGCGATTTGACAATCACCGGCGGGGGCAGCCGATTGGAGAACACCTGCTTGGGATCGATCCAGGCAACGCCGACTCTGGTCAGAAACCAGACTCGGCCGTCCGTCGCTTCGACCGCGGTTTGCGACCACGAATCCTGCTGCGCCACGCCAGGCATGCCGTCGTCGCGGTCGAACACGCGCGCCTTCATCGGGCGTTCGGGGTGTGCCAACGCATCATCCAAGGCGGCGCGCGCGATCTTGACCACGCCGCCGGCGGTATTGAGCCAAAGGTCACCCGCGGAGGTTTCGACGATCCCGGCCGTTCGGCTCAGGAAAGGATGGACGTCGGACTTCAGGGTGACGAAACGCCGGCCATCGAACCGCGCCAGGCCGAAGTCGCCGCCCGCATAAACATGCTGCCCCCGAACGGCGATGACCACGACGGTGCCCAGTGCAAGATCGTTGCGGGCGAAGAACACCCGCCGCTTGCGCCCATCGACCATCTCGATGCGATCGCCTTCCGCGATCCACATGCGCCCGGCCTCGTCGCGCAGTATCTGCGTCGGTACATTGCCCAAGGTCGCGAGCCGCTGTTCCGGGGCCCAGCCTCTGCCTTTCCGGCAAAAGGCGCCTTCCGCCGACCAGACGCAGATCCGACCCGGCGCTTCCTCGAGAAGCGCGAACGGCTTTGGTCGCGCCCACGGCAAGGGCACGTCGCGCATGGCCGCGCCCGACCAGATGCCCAACGTCCGATCCGTGCCGATCCAAATGCGTCCCAGCGCATCGGTGTGCAGGATCAGCGGACGCCGCGGAAGCTCAGCCAACTTTCGAGCGGTGATGCCCGGCCCCGCGAGGAACAGCGCGTCGTTCGTTGTCACATACATCGCGCCTGCGGGGCCCCGCGCGATCCGGAAGCCGTTCCGCGAGTCCGTCGGCAGCCCGGCGGCGACCACCGCGCTGGTTTCTCGGAACTGGTCGAGGCCGAGATTGGTCCCTACCCAGATATTGCCTTCCCGGTCTTCCAGGATGGGGTTGGCGAGGTTGGACGTCAGGCCGCGCTCCACGCCGAACTTCTCTCGCGGACCATTGGCGACGAGGGCACCATCGACCCAGCCGGCGCCGAGACGAAAAACGCCGCCACTTCCATAGGTCCCCCAAAGATTGCCGTGTCGGTCGAACAGCAAGCTCTCTGCGCGCGGATTGGCCGATAGGGGCGGCAGCACCCATGTCGGGGGTGCGCCAGCCGCCCAAGGCGCGATGCGCTGGAGACCGGGACGGGCTCCGGTGCTCAGCCAGATCGCGCCATCGGGCGCCTGTTTCAACTGCGGTCTTTCCGAAGCCGAGGCGGGGACGCGCGCGAAGCGGGTGGCGCCGGGACGCAGCACCTCCAGTTCGCCGCCGACCGCGACCCACACCGATCCATCCACCCCCGCGACGACGCTGGTTGCGGCACCTGCGGGGATACCGTGCGAGCGGCCGAGCATTTCCCATCTGCCCTGACGAAAACGGGCGACTTCGCCTCTGTTATCCTCGCCCAAGACAGCCCAGATCATACCCGCTCGGTCCTCGGCGAGCGCCAGCACGGGCACCGACGGCATGCCAAGGTCGAACGTGGTGAGGTGCCCTGCGCGCAGCCGCGCCACGGCACCCGATGCGAAGCCGATCCATAGGTCGCCGGTGCGACTCGCAAGCAGGGCGTTGACGTTGAGCGACGGTAGATGTTCGCCCTTGGAGGGTCGGAACTTCTCGAAGCGCGCGCCGTCGAACTGGTACAGTCCGCTCCCCGTGCCCAGCCATAGATAGCCGTCGCGCGACTGGGCGAGTGCCCAGATTTCCGGTGGTGCGCCCTCCCGTGCCGTCCAGGCGGTATGCCGCAGTTGTTGGAGGGTGCGCTGCACGGTCGCTCCGAGCGCGTCACACGGGCTTGGCAGCGACGCCAACATCCCGACCACGCAATATTTCGCAGCAGACGACATGCCGCGTATTTCGGCTAAACCGGACCAGGTGTCACGCGGAAGCAAGGATGCTGCGCCTGTCGATCCCCCAAACGGGTGAGACCAGCTAACCCGCCCGTATGATGCGGCAGCGTCAGCAGCGGCATAGTCTTCGCGGCACAACAACATTGCTCTGGCTATGGCGTGGCGGCCGGAACTACACCCGCCGAAGACCGGCCGGAGCAATGCGACGGGGAGATCGTCGGCATGTCGTCTATTACTGTATTGATGCCCGCGCCGCCGCCCTTCTATCAAGGCCCCTTCGTGCGAGCGGTCGAGCAATGCTTCCGCTTCGGTCCGTTTATCCTCAGGCCTGGCCGGCAGTCGCTGCTCAAGCACGACGTTCCCGTCAAGATCGGCGCCCGCGCACTCGACATCCTTACCATATTGGTCGAGCGGCCAGGGGAGGTCGTCAGCAAGCGCGAACTGCGCGCGCGCACCTGGCCCGACACGTTCGTCGGCGATGGTAATCTCAAGGTGCATGTCGCCAGCCTGCGCAGGGTGTTGGGCGAAGTGGTCGAGGCGCCGCGCTACATCGCCACCGTCACCGGGCGCGGCTATCGATTCATCGCAGACGTGCAGAACTGAGCGCCGACGCCGCAGGCCGCGTCAGCGTTGGAAGAAGCCGCGCCGGATCGCGACGGTCACGGCATGGGTGCGATCATCGACCCCCAGCTTTGCGAAGATGTTCTTGAGGTGCGACTTGATCGTATCCGGAGAGAGGTCGAGATCCCGCGCGATCTGCTTGTTGGGATGCCCTTCGGCGACCATGCCGAGAATCGCCATTTCGCGATCCGTAAGCGGTTCGTCCAGCGCATGTTCGGCCACGGCGTGGCTGATTTCAGCGCTCATCGCGCGGCGGCCGGCATGGACGGTGCGGATCGCGTCCAGCAACTCGGTGCGCAGGCAGCTCTTGAGCAGATAGCCAGCAGCCCCGGCGCGGATCGCCCGCACCGCCTGCGCGTCTCCGGAATAGGTGGTGAGTACAAGGATTCTCGCCCGCGGGCATAGATCCAGAATCGCGCCGATCGCGTCGATGCCGTTCAGGTCCGGCATCTGCAGGTCCATCAGCGTCACGTCGGGCGTGAGCGCGCGGAACATCGCTACCCCTTCGATGCCGTTCGCCGCTTCGCCTGCGATTTCCATGTCTGGTTGCCGCGCGATCAGCGCGGCCACGCCATCGCGGACCGTTGCGTGATCATCGACCGTCAACACCCGTATCGTCACACTATCCCGATCCCCGATGGCGCCCTTCCGATGCCCGAAGTCGCCGCCGTCCTTCATATCCGTTATGGCTATCCTAGCGATCCACGAGGAATTTTCCACGGCTCGCCGTGACCCTGCCCTTCAATAAGGGAAGGCGGCGTCTGCGCATGGTCATCGGATGCGTGACGCGCGCGTAACGCCCGCACTTAACCGCGCCTTACCATAGCTCACCAGAGCGCGGCACGGATGTGGCGTATGACGGTGAGCAGGCACGAGGGGAAGGCCGCAGCATGACTGTCATGCCGTCGTGCTCGCTATCAAATCCCGCATTCGCGCTGCGGGCGTGTTTTTCAACGATCCCGTTCGTGAGGAGGAGTTGAACGATGGCCGAGGGCGCCTTTCGCGTGGTTCCTGAAGAGATTACCCTGTCGGTCGATCGTGCGGCTATTTTCGTCCGCCGTTGGCGCCCCGTATCGTTGCCGCGCGCGGTCGTTGCCATCTGCCACGGGTTCAACGCGCATGGCGGCCTGTATGCGTGGGTGGCCGAGCGACTGGTTGCGGCGGGCTGCGCCGTATACGCCGTCGATCTGCGCGGGCGCGGCCGCTCGACCGGACCGCGCTTCACCGTTGAACGATTCGACGACTATGTGGCGGACATCGCTGCCATGATCGCGCTGGCCAGGCGACGCGACCAAGACCTGCCGCTATACCTGCTGGGACACGGTGCCGGTGGCGTGGCCGCTTGCCTGTACGCAATCGAGCACCCGTTCGGCTTGCAAGGCCTGATTTGCGAAAGCGTCGCCCTCCGGCTGCCTGCGCCCGCCGTTGCGCTGGCGTTGCTGAAGCTGTTCGGTCGCATCGCACCCGGCGCCCGCGTACTGCGGTTGAAGACCGAAGACTTTTCCCGCGACGGTGCATGGGTCGAGCATTTGAATGCCGATCCCCTTATTGCTGGCGAGATCCAACCACTCGTCACCGTAGCGGCGCTGATCGGCGCGGGGGAGCGACTGGATCGCGACTTCTCGCAGTTGACGACCCCGGTCCTCATCCTCCACGGCACGGCCGACCGAGCAACGCAGCCCAGCGGCAGCCAGCACTTTTACGACGCCACAGGGTCCAAGGATAAGGCGCTGAGACTCTACGAGGGAGCGTATCACGATCTTCTATCGGATATCGGCAGGGAAGCTGTCATCGAAGACATCGTGTCGTGGATTGCCCAACGTTTGCCCGCTGCGCCGCACATTCCGCTGCTATGAAGGGGGTAGCCGAATGCGCCGATGGGAGGGAGAGCCGATAGACTCTCCCGCCGTACGGGCTAGTTGACGCGAGGCTTGAGCAAATCCTGCAGGCCGATGTTCTGAAACATCTCGCGGCGCATGCGATCCCCGACCCGGAACACCTCTTCCGCGCCATCCTGCGAAGGATCGACGTAGACTCGATATGGTCGCTTGCCGAAGGGGGCATCGACGATCGCCGCTATCGCGACCGCCACCTCTCCGGCATCGGCATCGGCTGGCTCAAGGGCAGCTAGCCCATGGAGCGCCTGCTCGGAGACGCCTTTGTAAGGGCCCTCCAGATACTCGGTGGCGCGCTCTTGATCGGCGGGCGCGCCGGAATGGGCGAAGTGGTTCGTGCCCTTCGTGAAAGCGCCCGGCACCACGATCGATGTCTCGATGCCCCAGCGCGCCACTTCGGCCGCGTAGGAGACCGCGAGCGAATCCATGCCCGCTTTCGCTGCGAAGTAGGGAGCGAGGAATGGCGGTGTGCCACCCCGCGCCGAACTCGACGAGACCCAGACAAGCAGCCCGCGACCCTGCTTGCGCAGGTGGGGGAGCGCCGCGCGGTTCACGCGTTGGGTGGACAGCACGTTGATGTCGTAGAGCTCGGCATATTGCTCGGGCGTGAAGGCTTCGGCGGGGCCGAACACCATATGGCCGGCATTGTGCACGACCACGTCGAGGCGACCGTTGTCCGCGATGACTTTATCGATGCCCGCGTTCACCGACGCTTCGGACAGCACGTCGAGTTCCACGGTGCGCAGATCGACGCCGTTGTCTTTCGAGTAGGCTTCGACCTCGGCCACCTTGGTCGCGTTGCGCCCCTTGGTTTCACGCATTGACGCATACACGACATGACCTGCCTTCGCGAGCGCCTGTGCGGAGAGGAGGCCGAACCCGCTCGACGCGCCGGTGACCAGAACTACCTGCTTCATGATGATTGTCCTTCGATCGGAGGGAAAGGTCCGGCTCAGCACATTCCGCCGTTCGCGCGGAGAACCTGGCCGTTGACCCAGGCGCCCTCCGGGCCGGCCACGAACGACACGACGCGGGCGATATCCGCCGGCTGACCCAGCCGCTCGAGCGGATTGAGCTTCGCCATATGATCGATCAGCTCGGGGCTTTTGCCATGGAGGAACAGCTCAGTGGCGACCGGCCCCGGGGCGACCGCGTTCACGGTGATGTTGCGCCCGCGCATCTCCTGCGTGAGAACCTGTGTCATGGCCTCCACTGCCGCCTTCGTTGCCA
Source organism: Sphingomonas pollutisoli (assembly GCF_029167165.1). Taxonomy (NCBI): domain Bacteria; kingdom Pseudomonadati; phylum Pseudomonadota; class Alphaproteobacteria; order Sphingomonadales; family Sphingomonadaceae; genus Sphingomonas; species Sphingomonas pollutisoli. The sequence goes on along the minus strand of NZ_JARFNJ010000002.1, from coordinate 388,755 downwards.
CGTACAGGCCGTAGGTCGGCAGGCGCATGCCGATGACACTGGTCGAAATGTTGATGATGCGGCCGCCTTCGCGAACGCGGTTGGCGGCCTCGCGGCAGACGTTGAACGTGCCCTTGACGTTGATGGCCATGCTCCGGTCGAACATGTCGTCGGGCAGTTCGGCGATCCTCGCCTGCAGCATCACGCCGGCGGAATTGACCACGACATCGATGCCGCCGAACGTGTTCTCGGTCTGCTCGAACATGGCGGCCACCGCGGCCGGATCGGCAACGTCGGCCTGAACCGCGATCGCGTCGCCGCCTGCAGCCTTGATCTTGTCGACAACCTCCTGTGCTGGACCGACGCCGCCCGCGTAGTTGACGACCACGGCGTAACCGTCGGCCGCGAGGCGAACCGCTATCTCAGCCCCAATCCCGCGCGATGAACCGGTGACCAGGGCAACTTTTCCGTTCTTGCTCATGTCTTCCTCCGTTCTCTCTTGTCGGGCCGAAGAGGTTCGGCTCCGGGGAACAAATCTAGTTTTGCGCGATGAATCAATATAATACATAAATGTTAATGCATGAATGACTGAAAGTATGCCTTATGGTGTTCGATAGCAGGTTGCTGAGCGGGATCGGTGCGGTTTCGGCCGTCGTGGAAGCCGGCAGCTTCGCGCGTGCCGGAGAGGCGATGGGGTTGACGCAGCCTGCGGTGAGCCGCGCTGTGGCACGGTTGGAGGAGCGGGTCGGAGTCCGCATATTCAACCGGAGCGCTCGCGCGATATCCCTGACCGACGAGGGGCGAAGCTTCTACGAGGCCGTATCTCCGCTGCTGGCCGGAATCCAGGATGCTGCTGTTCGCGCCGCCGGCAACAGAGCCGTCGTTCGAGGCCGGCTCAGGGTCAACGTCGATGGCACATTCGGGCATCATCTGCTGTCGCCTAGACTCGGAGAGTTTTTGGCGCGGTACCCGGAGCTGGCTGTCGAAGTCGGCGTACGGGATCGGATGGGCGATCTCGTCGGCGATGGCTTCGATGTGGCGGTTCGGTTCGGAGAGCCCGAACCCTCGTCTCTGAAGGCGCGCCTGCTGCTGCGCACTCGCGTCGTAACCTGCGCGGCACCGGCCTATGTCGAGCGGCATGGGCAACCCCGGACGCCCCAGGACCTGTCGCATGGGCAACACCATTGTCTGCTGATCCGCAACGACGCAACCGGTCGCCCCTACGATTGGGAGTTGCATCGGGGAAAGAAGTCGGTGGCCGTGGCCGCAAGCGGGGCACTCCTCGTCACCGATACCGGGATGTTGCTTGGCGCTTGCCTGGGCGGCGCTGGAATCGCGCAACTGCTGGATATCTACGCACGCGATCTCATCACGGCGGGGCGCCTCGTCCATCTGCTACAGGATTGGTCGGATGAGACCTTCCCGCTCTATGCTTTCCATCATGCCTCTCCTATCGTTCCGGCAAAGGTCCAGGCGTTTCTGGACTTCGTGAGCGAGATCGCCGCCTGACCCTTGCCGGACGCGGGCCGGCTCGAAGCCGGTCGAAAATCGGTCAGCGACCGATATGGTCGCGGATGCCGCCCGCGAACTCGCGATACGATGCGGTTTCGACACTAGCGTCGGTCGCGGACACCATTAGCACCTGGTAGCTGATCTTCGGGTCATCACGATCCTTGGCCATCAGCGAAATCGCGGCGGTCATGTCGCCGCCGACCGAATTGTCGGCAACTGCTTTGCGGGTCCCATCGGCCGCCGATCTCGTCCGAGTGGCCGAGACCCTCGGCGTGCGCGAGGCGATAACTCGCTATAATCGGAGCCGATGGCCCTCTGATCGGCATTGATGCGATCGCGTGGACGGCCCCTGCACCGGCGTAGCTGTGCGTTGCGCAAATCCACGTCCAGCGGATCGACATCCAGCGCAGCCTGACGATGGCGCTGGCGGCGGCGAAGTGGATGGCCAAGCGATCATAGCGGGTGGCGAGACGTCAGACATGCTTGAGGCGACCGAAGCATCTGCAAAGCCCTTCAGACACCCGGAAGCCGCCGGGGCGTATCGGCCAGTCGTGCGCGTTCGCCGAATGGCGGTGATCACGCCTGCGGGCGGTCGCTTCAATCGAAACCCGACTTCCCAAGTGTGGACGCAAACGACGGCTGTGTCCGAAGACGCGACGGCAGCAGTCGACCACATGCGTCGTTCCGCGTGCTACTTGAAATCGTCTCGTCTCGCCGAACCCGGCCGTCGAACCTATATGCGCGCGATGCCTCGATCTCCTGCCAACGCGGATTTCTCCGAAAATCCGTCGGCAGGGGGACGGCGAAACCAGCGCACTAAAACTTGGCGCTGACACGGACATAGGCCTGGCGGCCATAGGGGTCTCCCAGCGTCGAGAGATAACCGGTGTACAAGGCCTTGGCCGGCGCGGTGTCGAGCGCGTTTATCATGCCGAGCGTGAGTTCGTACTGCTTGTCCGCACCGAATTGCAGGCCGTATTGAACGTCGAACACCGACCATGCCCCGACCCGCGCCACCGTCGGCGCGCCGACGACCTGCTGATAATCGTCGATCACGCTCGATACGTAACGCCAGGTGCCCGACAGGAAATGGTCGCCGAGCGAAACATCGATGCTGGCGAGGTTGCGCCAACGCGGCGCGGCGGCCGAGGTCAGCGGCGAGGTCTGGTAGTTGTTGCGGTGGCCGACGCCGTCGTAGACGATCGTGCCGGTATCGACATCATAGGTCGCCAGGTAACTCAGATTGTCGCGCAGGGTGACATGCGCCGCGCCGACCTCGAAGCGATAGTTCGCCGCGACGTCGATACCCGACGTGCCCGTGCCGCTGGGTGCATTGTAGGAGGACACGATGACGGATTGGGCGACGCCGCTCGCATCCCGGATGACGTTGGGGCCGTTGGGGGCGGCGTTGATGACCGCCTGGCCGTTCTGAAGCTGGATCTGGTTCTTGTACTTGTAGTGCCAGTAATCGACGGACAGGCTGAGGTTCTGGATCGGCAGCAGCGTCGCGCCGACGTTGAACACGTCCGCTTTCTGCGGTCGCAGACCTGGGTTGCCATATTGTTGGACCGACCGGAAGGTCGTCGTGCCGTCGCGCGGATCGATGATGTTGGCGACGTTGGTGGAGATCAGCACGGCGGCGGAATTGGCGATGCTCGGCGCCTGGAACGCCTTGCTCGCCGAACCGCGCAGCGACAGTTGCGGCAGGATGCGCCAGTTCACCGCGATCTTGGGCGCGGTCGTGCTGAAGTTGCCGTAATCCTCATAGCGCGCGGCGGCGTTGACGTTGAGGCCGGTGACGACCTCGTAATTCGCCTCCGCGAACACGCTTTTCACCTCACGGCTGAAGGCGGTGTTGCGGTTCGGCCCGAGGAAACCGCCGAACCCGCTCAGCAGCAGGTCCGAATAGGTGTTCGACTGCTTCTCCTTGCGGTATTGCGCGCCGACCGCGACGTCGAGCGAGTGGCCGTTGATCTGCGCGAGCGAACCGTTCACGACCGCTTCGCCGATCATATATTCGATCTTGGACAGCGTCGTGACGTTGCTCTGGAGATTGTAGATCAGCGACGGGTCCATCTTGGACACGTCGGCGGTGAAGGGGCTGAAATAGAGGCAGTTGCCGACACCGGGCTGCGCGCCGGCGCCCGGCCCGCTGTAGCGGATGTTGCAGTTCGGGCCGCCATAGCCGTTGAGCGCGGCCTGGAAGAGATTCATGTCGGTGTCGCGGTCGGTTGAGGAGATGTCTGCGCGCGAATAGGTGGCGTTGGCGGTGTACTTCCAGTTTCCGCTGATGTTTCCGCGCGCACCGACGACGAACTGGCCCTGATCGACCTTGTCCTGGATCAGGCGATAGGGATAGCCAGGAAAGCCCTGCGAGCCGATCGCGCGACCGATGAAGGCGACATCGACGCCGAAGGGGTTATAGGGATTGCTCGCCGGCACGATCGGCGGGCGCGCGCCGACGCGGTTCTGCGCATAGGACGGCACGCTGCGGCGGTTCGAATCCTGATGATAGATGCCGATCTCCGCGAACAAGGTCTGCCCCGGCGCGATCTCGAACGAAGTGTCGTTGTGGACGAGGTAGCTCTTCGCCTCGGGTCGGATCGGATTCTGCGCCTGGAAGCTGAACTGGCACGAGCCGAGGCCGAAGCCGAAGCCGGGGCTGTTCGCCGCGGGGACGTAGCGGCTCTGGCTGGCCGCCGAACCGCAATTGGGATCGACGACCGTCAGCGTACCGGCGGAGGATTTGAAGCGATCATAAAGGGTCGAATAGTTGTTGCCGTTGAGCACGACATCGCCGCCGCTGGCGGTTTGCGGCCGCGAATAGAGCGTGAACGCGCCCGGATTGGCGCCCGCACCCGAGGAGGGGTTGAAGAAGTTCGTCACTTCGCGCTGGCTGTTCTGAAGCCCGGCCTGATAGCGATACGCGGCGGAGGTGACGGTGTGGAAGCGGCCGCTGCCGATGCCCCACATCGCCTGCACGGTGGCGGCGGGGGAATCGTCGATGTGGGTATATTGGGCGGAGACCTTGAGGCCGTTGAAGCGCGTGTTGGTGATGACGTTGAACACACCCGCGACCGCATCCGCGCCATAGGTGGACGATGCGCCATCAAGCACGGTCTCGACCCGGTCGATCGCGATCTCGGGCGTCAGGCTGTTGAGGTTGACGAAGCCGTCGGCGGGTACGACCCGCCGCCCGTTGAGCAACACCAGCGTCGCGCCCGCGCCGAGCCCGCGCAGGTTGGCGGACCGGGTATCGCGCGAATCCGCGCCGCCGCCCTTGGCGAGATCCTGGATACCACCGGCGCTGCCGACGTTCTGCGGAATGAAGCGGGTGATGTCGCCAAGCGAGGTGACCGGTCCTCGCCAGGTTCGCGGCGTCGATCGACAGGATCGGCGAGGCGCGATCCTCCTGCCGCACGTTGCGCAGATAAGAGCCGGTGACGACGATGTCGGGCGTGATCTCTGCGGGCGGGGGCGTTTGCGGATCGGCCGCTGGGGGCTGCTGTGGATCAGCAACCTGCGCGCTGGCGGCGGTGGCCAGCATCATCACAACCGCGGTGATCGAGAGACCGCCGAGAAGGCGATGCGAACATGCGAGCGGATTGGTCATCGGCAGTTTCCCCTTTGTGGCCGAAGTACCGGACGCGCGAGGGATCATGCCGCCAGTCACGGGCGGTCGTATCAGGTCAGGTCGCGGGCGACTGGCCTTGCATCCTCTCGACGACATCCGGCTTCGGACGTTCTTGTCTGTGTATGAGTGGCCTGTTCCGTTCCAGAACAGAAATATAATCTTCTGATTGATCGATGCGTTGAACTGATCGTTACTGGCGGCTGACGAGGACGTCGCTCTCGACCGCCTGGGCGATCAGCTTTTTCGCGTCGTCTGCGCGCAGCCAGCCGGCCGCCTGCTGGCTGGCGACGACGCTGCGGACCTTCGCCACGAAGCCGTCGTGATCGCGATACCGTTCCTCGAGCGACAGTCGTGGATCGTGCGCCGCCAGCCGTTCGGCGCGCGTGCGCGCGAACGGAACGTAGCCGCCGAAGAAGCCGCAACCGCCGCCTTTGCCCCAGCCGGCCGACTGGATGTTCCAGCCGAGATAGGTGCCGAGCGGAACCTGGAGCTGCACGGAGGGGACGCCCGATGTTTCGTTGCCATCGGCGTTCACGCGCGGCACGCGCGACAGAATCACGCCGCGCACGATCGGCGGCTGCCGCGTGATCGCCCCGCTGATGTCGTGATAGGCGAAGCCGCTTCCCATGTCGTAATCGAGGAACACGTTGAGCTTGCCGTCCGGTGAGGGTGCGCCCGGCCAGGTCGGGAAGCCGGTCGCGGCGGCGTTCGCCTCGACGAGATCGCCGTGCTTGAGCGTCGGGTAGCGGCTCGGCGGCGGGGCCGTGCCGTCGCGAACCCAGGCGATCAGCATCGTCTGCGCGGCACGCAGGCTTTCGAGTGACGAATTGGGATTGCCCGGAAGCGCGCAGACCGGTGACTTCGGATCGCCCGCGCTCTTGAAGCCGCCGGTCCACGAACCGCCATGCGTGACCGAGGGGAAATAATAGCGCCGCACGTCCGGCGGGAGCGGAAGATCGGCCTTCGCATCGGTGCCGATCAGGCCGGGCGACATGCGCAGCCCCCAGAATTCGGCCGACCCGAACGTCTCGATGATCTTCGGGCAGGTATCGCTCGCGCGGCAGCGATCGAGCAGGCTGCTCGTGCCGCGTCCACGCGCGACGTCATCGTACCGGCTCCACCACAAAGTCCCTTCGCTGCCGGGTTCGTAGAGCGTCGCGGCGCCGCCGGGTACCGCGAAGCGCAGGTTGAGCGGCACCTGCCGCGCGGCGATGTTCGGGTTGACCCCGTCGAACACGCGCTTGCCAGTCTCATCGGCGTTGAAGCCGAGATTGACGAAGCTCTTGAGGAAATTGCCCGATTGCGAGGTTCCGCTCGCCAACGTCCAGCGGATCGCCCCCGCCGGATTGGCGGTGCCGCGATCGTCGGGCTTGCCGCTGCGCAAATACGCGACGAGATCGCGTGTCGCGGCGAAGCCGATCCCGAGCACCAGCGGGTCTTTCCCCTGATAGATCAGCGTATAGGCATAGGCCGGATCGAAGCCGCCGCGCACGCACAGCTTGGCCGGATCGGGCGTGCCGGGGAAGGGCGTGGTGCTGCAATCGGCGAAGGCCCAGTCGCGCGGGCTGATATCGACCGATTCGGCGGTGTCGGCGGTCTGGCGGAACAGCCGCGCCTTGGTCGTATCGAGCGATACCGGCGCGGGGCGGGGGGTCGGCTTGCCGATGCTGCCGGTAATCGGCAGCGATTTCGCGCCGGCGGGCATATCGACGAAGCGGGCGAGCACCGGTCCGGTCAGCGGACCGCCATCGCGCGCATGCGCGATCGGTACGGTCGCGGACTGGACATCGGCGCCGGGCGTAAGATCGCCCTGCCAGCCGCTTATCACGCGCACGTTGCCGTCGGGATCGGCGTCGATCGGCCAGCCGCCGCGGTTCGGCACATCGTAGAACAGCACTCCGCTACTCTTGGCAGGGTCGACTGGCCGTGCGATCGCGAAGGTCGCCGAATAAGCGACACGCCCGCGCGCGTCGCGCGGCGCCCCTTCGATGTCGGTGATGATGCGGTTGTGCGCGTCGGCCGGGTCCAACGTCCCGAAGAAGCGGCCGCGCACGATCTCATAGGCCGTCGGCGTGGCGGCCTTGGCTGGCGTCACGCTGTCGATCTGGATGCGTTCGAGGCGTGCCGACGCCGGCGCCGCGAGCAGGGCCGCCAGCGCGGACCCGGCGAGGAAGATGTGCGATTTTGGCATGATCGAACCTTTCAGTCGCGCTCGATGATGAGATCGAGCAGTTGCGCGCCAAGCGTCTTGCCGTGGGCGTCGAGCGCGAGCGACCGGGTGACGCCGCCGCGCAGCGCGCCTTCCAGCACGAAGTTGAGCGCGCCCAGCGCGGGAAGCTCGTAGCGGCGGATGCTGCGGATCGGCAGATCGGCGAAATGGCCGGCGACCCGATCGGCGGTCACATGCTCTGCCAGCAGGGCGAAATCGGCGGCGGAATAGGCGATGACGGCGATCTGCGAAATGTCGCCTTTGTCACCGGTGCGGATATGCGCCACGTCGCGCAGGATCATGTCAGGCGACCTCGTAATGGACTGTGGGCGAGATCCGCGTGCGGTCGATCAACGTCGAGGCCACCGCGAGCACTTCGCGGACGGCGGTGACGGCGCCACCGCCGCCAAACGGCCCGTTAGTGTAGAGCGCCTCAACTTCGGCGCCGATCCGCTCGGCTCCGGCGCGTGTGGCGGCGCGGCCGGCGACGCGGATGCGGACTTCGCGGGGCTCGGGAGCGCTCCCGCGCCCCGTGCGGTCGATCGCATCGACACCGATCATCTCGAAGCGCAGATCGGTGACGGGGGCGCCCGTCATGTCGAGTCGTTCGCGCACGATGTCGAGCGCGAGACGCCCGCGCGCGACCGCGCCCGGCCCGGCATAGGAGATCTGGCCCTCGCCCAGGAAGCCATCGCCATAACCGATCGAAACCTTCAGCGTGTCGGGTTGCTGTGCCCCGCCGCCACCGCTGACGGCGACCCGGTCCGGCGCGACTTGATCGAAGGCAACGCTACGGAAATCGGCGACGACATCGGCTTGCAGATACGCGCCGGGATCGAGGATTTCGTAGAGCAACTGCTCCTTGCACGTCGCGACCGACAGGCGACCGCCCGAGCCATCGACCTTGCCGAGCACCGCCGAGCCGTCGGCTGCGACGTCCGCGAAGGGGAAGCCGAGCCGGGCGAGGCCGGGCACGTCCTTGACGCCGGGATCGGCGAAATAGCCGCCGGTGACTTGGCCTGCGCATTCAAGCAGATGCCCGACGACGGTCCCGCGCCCGAGCCTGTCCCAGTCGTCCCGCGCCCAGCCGAACGCATGGATCATCGGCCCCAGGAACAGCGCCGGATCGCCCACACGCCCGGTTATCACCACGTCCGCGCCGCCCGCCAGCGCGGCGACGATGCCGTCCGCGCCGAGATAGGCGTTGGCCGAGACGATCGCATCACCGAGATCGCGGCTGGTGCCGGGCCGGTCGGTCAGCGCGAAATCCCCGGCGCGCACGATATCGAGCACATCGTCGCCGCCGACCGCCGCAACGCGAAGCCCATGCAGTCCGAGATCGCGCGCGATTCGTGCGACGAGGCGCGCGGCGCCGGCCGGATTGGCCGCTCCCATATTGGTGACGATCCGCACGCCACGCGCGTGTGCCGCCGGCAGCACCATCCGCATGCGGTCTTCGAGCAGCGGATCGAAACCGGCGTCCGGATCGATCCGGCGCGCGGCCTGCGCGAGCGCGATCGTCCGCTCCGCCAGGCATTCGAATGCAAGGAAATCCAGTTGGCCGTGCTCGACCAGTTCCAGCGCCGGCTCGATGCGGTCGCCGGAGAAGCCCGCCCCCGCACCGATGCGGATCGTCCGCGCGGTCATAGCGAAAATATCCCGAAGAGAATGGCCGCCAGCGTCATCACCACCGATGCCGCGAACAGCCAGGGAATGGCGAAGCGCTGGTGCGCGCCAAGCTCGACGCCGCTGAGACCGGCGACCAGAAACGTTGCCGGGGTGAGTGGACTGACCGGGAAGCCGGTGGTCATCTGCCCCAACAGCGCCGCTTGCGCGACCTGAACGGCGGGTATGTGGAAATGGCCTGCCACCTCCGCGATCACCGGCAGCACGCCGAAGTAGAAGCTGTCGGGATCGAACAGGAGGCTGAGCGGCATCGCGGCGAACCCCAGCAGCACCGGGATGCGCGGGCCGATCGCATCCGGGACATGCGCTACCGATGCCTGCGCCAGCGCCTTTATCATGCCCGATCCCGTCATGATGCCGGTGAAGGCGCCGGCGGCGAACAGGATTCCCGCCATCATCAGCGCCGCGCGCGCGTGCGCGTCGATCCGCTCGCGCTGCTGGGTGGCAGACGGATAGTTGATGATGAGCGCGAGCGCGGTACCGGCCATGAACACGACCACCGGCTCCATCAGTCCCGTCACCATCGTCAGCACCACGACCAGCGTGATCGCCACGTTTACGGGGTAGAGGGCCGGTCGGCGGAGCGCGCGCTCCGCATCGCTTGGCGCGTGCGAGGGGCTCGTCATCGCCGCGCCGGCCGACGCGGGCGCCTGCCGCACGATCGCGAGGCGGCGTTCCTCACGGATGCCGAGCCACCAGGATACGCCGAACACGAAGACGAGACCGACGATCTGGACGCCGATCATCGGGGTGAAAATGGTTGTGACGGGCAGTTTCAGGGCGGCGCTCGCCCGCAGCGTCGGTCCGGTCCACGGCAGGAAGTTCACCCCCGCCGCCATCGACGCGGTGCAGGCCAGCACGCGCCGGTCCATGCCGAGCCTGTCGTAGAGCGGGCGCAGGGCGGGAATGGTGATGAGGAAGCAGACCGCGCCCGAACCGTCGAGGTGGATGAGCAGCGCGAGCAGCGCGGTGCCGACCGTGATCCGCGACGGTCGTTCGCCGACCAGCCGCAGCACCGCGCCGACCAGCGGCGCGAGCAGGCCCGCATCGGTCATGATCCCGAAGAACAGGATCGCGAAGACGAACATGCCCGCGACCGGCGCGATCTTGGCGAGGCCCGCGACGATATGCTCCGGGATTTCGGGCGCCATCCCCGCCGCGATCGCTCCCGCGATCGGGATGAGGATAAGCGCCGCGAGCGGCGACACGCGATTCGACAGGATCGCGGCGAGCAGCGCCATGATCGTCGCGGCGGCTATGAGCGCGAGCATCCCTTCTCCCCCCGTTCTGTCAGTTGATCTCTGCCCCATGATGCCGACGGATGATCTATCCAGCAATTCGACTTATCTGATGGAGCAATCAGTTTTTAATATCGATTGCAGACCTGCCATCACGGTCCCGAGAAACGCCTCCGCGGCGGGTGACATCGTGCGGTTTTCCAGACAGGCGATACCGATCTCGCGCGAGACGCGCGGCGGCGCCATCCGCCGCCACGCGACATCCCCGCCGACACCCAGCATCGGCAAGGTCGAGAGCGGCAACAATGTGATGCCGAGGCCGGCGGAGACGAGACCGCCAACGGTGGCCAGTTGCGAGCATTCGTACAGCGGACGAACGAGCAGGTCGGTCTTGGCGAAGGCCGCATCGGTCAGCAACCTCACGCTGCTGCGCGGCTCCATCGCGATGAAGGGCCGGCTCGAAAAAATCGTCCAATCGACTGGCGTGGGGATATCGTCGGCGTCCTGCCGCCGGCAGACCAGCACGCATTCGTCATCCATGACCGGATCGAAACGAAAGCCGTCGCCGGACCCGGGCGGAGTCGTGATCGCGAAGTCGATCAGCCGGTCGAGCATCTGCTGGTACAAGGCGCCGGAGAGATTGTCGCGAAGGATGATCTCGACCTGCGGGTGAGTCTGGCGGAACTCGGCGATGATCGCGGGCAGAAAATGGGCGGCAGCGGACGGCAGCGCGCCGACGATCACACGTCCGCGCTGCCCGGCGAACGTCTGCTGCAACTCCTCGAAGGCCAAGTCGAAATCCCCGGCGAGACGCTCGACGGTTGGGAGCAAGGCTGCGCCCGCCGGCGTCAGCGCGACGTTGCGCGAATTGCGATCGAACAGGCGAACGCCGAGTTCCTCTTCGAGCAGCTTGATCGTCCGGCTGAGCGCCGGCTGCGACAGATTGGCCAGCCGCGCCGTCTCGCTGAAGCTTCGGGTGATGGCGACCTGCATGAACAGACGAAGGCTCGACAGGCTCGGTGTGCGGCGCATGATCCATCTCCCCGCGCATCAATAGCCTGGGCTGATGGATATATACAAATCCTCTATTTTTATAATCGAACCGTATCGGCGATACGGGGCGGACGATAATCGGGGAGAGCAGCGATGGTTCGAGCGGGCAGGATTCGGCGCTATCTGGGGTTGGCGATGGGCAGCGCGCTCTCGATACCCGCCGCGTCCAACGCGCAGGCGAACAGCCCGAACGATCCCGATGCGCGCGCAGCCGCGATCGAGCGGCAGATGACCGACGCCGAACGTGTCACGATCACCCACGGCATCATGGCTATCCCCTACGGCGCCACGAAGCTCCCCGAGGGCCTGCTGCTCGGGGCGGGCTATGTCGAAGGCATTCCCCGGCTCGGGGTACCAGCCCTCACCGAAACCGACGCCAGCCTCGGCGTCTCCTATGTCGGCGGCCTGCGGGGTGACGGTGCGACCGCGCTGCCTTCGGGGCTCGCGATGGGCGCGACCTGGAACCAGGATCTCCTCCGGCGCGGTGGCGAGACGATCGCAGGCGAGGCGAGCGCGAAGGGGTTCAACGTTCTGCTCGCTGGCGGCATCAACCTCGTCCGCGATCCGCGTGGCGGCCGCAACTTCGAATATCTTGGCGAAGACCCGCTGCACTCCGGTTTGCTGGGCGGGGCCGCGATCGCGGGTATTCAGTCGCGGCATGTGATCTCGACCGTGAAGCACTTCGCCATCAACGCAGTCGAGACCGGACGCCAGTTTCACAACGCCGTGATTGGCGCTTCGGCGCTTCGGATGAGCGATCTGCTGGCGTTCGAGATAGCGATCGAGCGCGGCAATCCGGGCGCGGTGATGTGCGCGTACAATCGCGTCAACGGCGCCTCGGCCTGCGGGAACGACGCGCTGCTGAACGGCGTGCTTAAGCACGACTGGGGCTATAAGGGGTTCGTAATGTCGGACTGGGGCGCCGTCCACGGGCTCGACTTTGCACTTAAGGGGCTCGACCAGCAATCCGGCGCGCAGCTCGATGACAAGCTCTATTTCGGCGATGACCTCGCCGCCGCGGCCCGCCGCTACAAACGCTATGGCGCGCGCCTCACCGACATGAACCGCCGCATCCTGCGGTCGATGTACGCGGTCGGCATCGACCGTTATCCACCGGCGAAGGCGCCGATCGACTTCGCCGCGAATGCGCGGGTGGCGCAGGATGTCGCCGAGCAGGGCATTGTCCTGCTCCGCAATCGCGATGTCCTGCCGCTGACCGCGAAGGCGCAGCGGATCGCCGTGATCGGTGGGTATGCGGACAGCGGTGTGCTTTCAGGCGGCGGCTCCTCGCAGGTGCAGGGCGTCGGCGGCCCCGTCGTGGCGATCCCCACGGTCGGCGGGCCGTTCGCGGCGGTGCTCGCCCAATCCTATCAACGCTCGTCACCGCTCGGGGCGATCGTGGCGCGCGCGCCCAAGGCGGAGGTCGTGTTCCGAAACGGCCGCTACATCGCCGACGCGGTCGCGGCGGCGAAGAAGGCCGATGTCGCGATCGTTTTCGCGACCCAGTGGATGACCGAAGGCCTCGACGCGCCCGATCTGTCGCTGCCGGACGGCCAGGATGCACTCATCACCGCCGTCGCCGAAGCCAATCCAAACACGATCGTCGTGCTCGAAACCGGCAGCCAGGTCTTGATGCCGTGGCTTGATAAGACCGCTGCGGTGCTGGAGGCATGGTATCCCGGCGCGCGGGGCGGTGAGGCGATCGCAGCGATCCTGTTCGGCGACGCGAACCCGTCGGGGCGGCTGCCGGTCACGTTCCCGGCATCCGTCGATCAGCTTCCGCGTCCCAAGCTGCCGGGCAGCGACACGATCGAACCGAACTTCCTCGGGTATGGCAAGCCGGGGCAGACGCTCGACATCGACTATAACGTCGAAGGCTCCGATGTCGGCTATCGCTGGTTCGCGAAGCGCCGTGCCGTGCCGCTGTTCCCGTTCGGGTTCGGCCTCAGCTACACGCGCTTCGAACATGGCGCGCTGAACGTCCTGCCGGGTACGGCGCCGGTGGCGCGCTTTGCGGTGACCAATATCGGCAAACGCAGCGGCGCCGAAGTCGGGCAGGTCTATCTCACGGGTACGCCGGCTGGCGATACGACCCGTCTCGTCGGTTTCGCGAAGGTGACGCTGAAGCCCGGCGAACGGCGCGTTCTTGAAGTCCCGATCGACCCGCGCCTGCTCGCCACATGGAAAGCCGGGCGATGGGATATGGCGGCGGGCACCTACCGTTTCGCCATCGGCAGTTCCGCTGCGGACCTTGAGACTTCGGTCGAAATCAGCTTCCCCGCGCGTCGATGGTGATGGTGTCGCGGACCTGGAACGCCGGTCGGCCTGTGTTGATCAAATTCGCGGCGGGACGTTTCTCTCCGGCTCGCCGGTGAAGACGGCGGTCGTGATGTTGGGCATGCTATAGGCGTAGCACCGGCCGAACATCTGCGGGTTCATCGAGGCGGGTTGGCCCGCCGCGTCGGCGACACGGTAGCGTCGGCCGATGGCGATGAGCCAGGTGCGCGCGAGGATCGTCGCGGCCTCGAAATCGTCCGCGTCGAAAATTTCGCTCGCCCAGGCGGCGAAACCTCTCTCCAACGTGCGCCCTCGCAGCGCGGCCGGCGCGGCGATGCGACCGTCGCGCGCCAGCCACCGGTGCACTTGCTCGCCGTTTCGCCGGATCTCCATGGTGGTCTCGCCTGATGTCTCGTCCGGAACCTCGGCGTCATACCGGGTGGTGCCGTACGGCCGACCGCACTGGCGGACCGCGATCACGGCGAGATCGAGGAGATGGGTACAGTGTCGCGCCGCGAGCGTGCCTCGGTAGAATTCGCGTGTCGGCGTTGCGATCGGAAGGCCCACGAACATGCGAAGTTGCCCGACGGCGCCGGGGCAGGCCGAAGTCGGTATCCTGATGGTTTCGCCGCTGATCGCGGTGATGATCTCACCATCGTGGTTCACGGTGCACCGCATTTCGTGGAAAGTATCGGTGAGATACGCCGTGACCTGACCGTCCGCCGCGTCCACGGTGATGCGCCGACAGCAGGCACCGTTGCCATAGTCCGGATTGACCGGATAATTCAGGGTCGTCGGCCTCACGCGCGGGCCGCCATCACGTGTTCGGGAAAACCGCGGGACGTTTGGCGAGGAACGCTTTCACGCCCTCCCGACCTTCCGAGCCGCCAGCGGTGGCGGCGATCGAATTGGCCTCGGCTTCGAGCTGAGTCGCGAGATCGCTCGTGGCGGAGGCGAGGAGCAGACGTCGGCACCGGCCGATCGCGCGGGTGGGGCCGCTCGCGAGTGCCACAGCAACCTCACGCACGGCTGCGATGAGATCTTCGTCGGCTGTCACGCGCGTGATGAGTCCGATGGCGGCGGCCTCCGATGCATCGATGCGCCGGTTGGTCAGCACGATCTCCTGCGCGCGGCGAAGCCCGACCAGCCGGGGCAGCCACCAGGACGCACCACCGTCCGGGGTGAGGCCGATCGCGCTATACGCCGAGGTGAAATGCGCGGACGCGGCGGCGATCGCGATGTCGCCGAGGATCGCGAGGCTGAGGCCGGCGCCGGCGGCGGGGCCGTTGATCGCGGTGACGAGCGGCTTGTCCATCGTCGCGAGGCGGTGAACACCGGCATGGAAGCTGTGCGCCAGATCGAGCACGATCGCCTCGACATCGCCGCCGGCTTCCGAGAAAACATCGATGTCGCCGCCGACCGAGAAGAAGCGGCCGCTTCCGGTCAGCACGACGCACCGTATCGCGGGATCGTCAGCGCACAGATCCGCCGCCTCGTGGAGCGCGCGGGCGATCTCCGGCCCGATCGCATTGCGCCGGTCCGGCCGCGCAAGCGTCAGCCAGGCGACACCATCGGCCAGTTCGAACGTGATCGCGGACGCGGTCATTTCGCACCTGCCCGCTGCGCCTGCGCCCAGGCGAGCGCCATCAGTTCGGGCAAGACCGCCACGCGCTCTTTCGCCTCGTGCGAGGTCGCGTTGCCGCGGAGGACGCGCCCCTTGATGCCGTGGAAAATGGCGGCGAGACGGAAGAAATTGAATGCCATGTAGAAATCATACCCCGGCATGGCCGCTTGCCCGCGGCGATGATTATAGGCGGCGAGATAGTCGTGTTCGCTAGGAATGCCGAGCACGGCGACATCGGCGCCCGCGAGCCCCGCCACGATGTGCGGCGGCATCCGGTACATCATCGCATGATAGGCGAAGTCGGCACCGGGATGCCCCAGCGTCGACAATTCCCAATCGAGCACCGCCAGCACGCGTGGCTCGCCGGGATGGAAGATCATATTGTCGATGCGGAAGTCGCCATGGACGATGCTGGTTTCGTCGTTCGCCGGAATGTTGGTGGGCAGCCATTCGACGAGCCGGTCCATGTTGGCGTCGCGGCCGGCTTCCGTGTCGTCCAGATATTGCTTCGACCAGCGCCCGATCTGTCGCGCGAAATAATTGCCGGGCCGGCCATAGTCGCCCAAGCCGACGCTTTGATAGTCGATGCTATGAAGCTGCGCGATCGTCGCGTTCATGGCGTCGTACAGCGCGGCGCGTTCGGCGTCAGGGATGCCGGGCAGGGTGGCATCCCAGAAGATGCGGCCCTCGACCATGTCCATGACGTAGAAGATCGTGCCGAGCACCGCCGGATCGGTGCAGACGCCGCATAGTTTCGCAACCGGAAAGCCTGCCTCGGCGAGGCCGCCGATGACGCGGGCTTCGCGATCGACCGCGTGCGCGCCCTTCAGTAATTGGCCCGGCGGCTGTTTGCGCAGCACATAGCTTTTGGCAGGGGTCACGAGCCGGTAGGTCGGGTTGGACTGGCCGCCCTTGAACTGCTGGATCGCGAGCGGACCGGCATAGCCCTCGACAGCCTCGCGCATCCATGTGTCGAGCGCGTGCGCGTCGAGGGCATAACCCGCACGTACCGGCGTGGTGCCGATGTTGGCGATCGCGGAGACGGTCAAGGCTGGCGCCTTTCGATGGCGTTGGGGCGGGGCGGGGCGGCGGTCATCGAGCCGTATCGGCCTGAATGGCAGGGGGCAGCCACCCGCCGCCGAGCATCGCCGGTTTAGGGCTATAGGCGCGTAGGACGATGAAGAACGGCCCGGCCGGCGCAGGCAGCCAGGTGTCGCGCTCGCTCGGCTCATGCTGGATCTGGATCGTCACCGACCCATCCGCCGCGACCTTGAGCCCCGGTGTGCGGTCGCTCACCAGATAGCGGTTGATCGGGTTGGCGTGGAGCGCGAACGATTTGGCGTCGTACAGCGTGACCGACCAGAAGGCGTTGACTGGCGGCGGCGTTCGCAGGCGTAGCGTGTAATGCGCCGTCGCGCCGTTCAGGGGCTTGCCGCTTGCGTCGACGAAGGTCGTGTAAGAAGCGTTCTCCTCCCGAACGTTCGCGCCTAGGCCGGCGGTGTTGGTGACGGAGCGGCGGAGATAATTGAACCCGTATTCGCCCTTGTTCACCTTCATCCAGCCGGTCCCGGTCGAGACGCCGAGCTGCGATTTCGAGGCTGCGATGACCGCGACCGCGTTTTCGTAACCCTTTTCGATCGCGGCGCGCGATGTCGCGTCGAGCGCCGCTGGATCGGCCGGACGATCGCCGAGCACGCCGAGCGGGCGGAAGCGCGACACCAAAGCGTCCTCGCCTGGCTGGCAGCCATCGGTGCGCAGGATATAATCGAGAACCTGCATGAAAGCCGCCGCCCCCGGTGCCGGCGCGGGCGGTACGGCAGCGGGGCTGGCCTGCATCGCCGAGGCAGCGGGCGGCGTTATCTTCACGCTGTCCTGGAACTGGCGGGCGTAGGCGACCTCCTTGTCGGTCTGCGCGAACACGCGCATCAAAATCCAGAGCTGCACGGTGGCGGCGCGGTAAACGGTGGTGCCGGGTGGTGGCGAGCCGTGCCAGCCCGGCGGCACCAGCAGGGAGCGCCCGCCTTTGAACCCGATCGTGCGGTTGCTGAGGTTGCTCGGGTTCCCGAAGATGTCGAAGATGTTGAGCGTGAAATACTTCAGGCTGGTGGCCGGGATCGTGATCTCGACCGGGCCCTTGGAAAGATCGATCCAGGCAGTCGAATATAGCGTGTCCGAATTGGGCACCTTGAACGTCGCGTAATCCGGACCGGCCAAGGTGCGTTCATGCGCGAAGCGGTTGAAACCGGTGAAGTTCGGCGCGGTGCGGTCGAACACCTGCCGGTACATCTGCTCATATTGCAGATAGGCGGACATGCCGTAGATCGTCGCATCGAACGCCGCCGACCTGAGCACCTCGTCCCGGCTTTTCTCGTCCTTCGGCAGCAGGTCATCACCATAATCGCGCATTGAACGCGGCGCTTCGGGTGCGGCGAAATTGTTCTGCTGCGCGTGGATGGGCGTGGCGGCGAGGCAGGCGGCCTGCACGGCGAGACCATAGGCTATCGGTCGGACGCGGATGGTCGTGCTCATGCTTGCGCCGCTTTCCAATCGCGTTTGATCTTCTTGGCGAGGCTCCAGCGATGGACCTCGCTCGGCCCATCGTAGATGCGGAAGGCGCGAATCTCGCGGAAGGCTTGCTCGACGATCGTGTCGCCCGACACGCCGGTCCCGCCCATCACCTGCACGCAGCGATCGGCCACCCGGAACAGCGCTTCCGACACCGCGACTTTGGCCATCGAGCTTTCGGCGGTGCCGAGCGATCCGGTATCGAGCACGCCCGCGCACCAGTCGATCATAAGCTCGGCTTGCTGAAGGTCGATCAGGTTGTCGGCGAGCATGAACCCGACACCTTCATGATCGATGAGCGGCTTGCCGAATGCGTGGCGGCGGTTGGCGTAGCCGCACGCGATCTCCTGCGCGCGCGTCGCCAATCCCAGCCAGCGCATGCAATGCGACAGCCGCGCCGGGCTGAGCCGGATTTGCGCATATTTGAAGCCTTCGCCGCTCGCGCCGAGCATCTGGTCGGCGGGCACGCGCAGGTCGACGATGTCGATCTCGGCGTGGCCACCCGGCATCGAGCTGTCGATCGTATCGATCACGCGCGCCGTGCGGATCGCGGGGTCGGGCAGATCGACGAGGAACATGCAGGCGCCATCGTCCGATTTGGCCATGACGATGCCGACGCTGGCACCCTCCGCGCCGGTGATGAATTTCTTGCGCCCGTTTATCACCCAATGGTTGCCGTCGAGCCGGCAGGTCGTCTGCATCATCGATGGGTCGGAGCCGGCGCCGCCATCCTCGGCGGGTTCGGTCATGAAAAAGGCCGAGCGCACCGTGCCGGCAACCAGCGGATCGAGGAAGCGCACCTTCTGCTCGGCGCTGGCGACCTTGCCGAGCAGGTACATATTGCCTTCGTCCGGCGCGGCGGTGTTGCAGGCGAGCGGCCCCAGCGGCGAGAGCCCGGACCGGCGCAGCACGATCGCCGTCTCGCGCTGCGTGAGGTGCGAGCCATCTGGCAGGATGTGCGGCGTCAACACGCCTGCTGCGCGCGCTTTGTCGCGCAGTTCGCGCACCAGCGCGTCCGCCGGGCCATGACCGCCGCGCCGGTCATCCGCCTCGTACGGGATCACGGTCTCGCGAACGAAGGCTTCCACTCTCGCGGCGATCTGCTGGGCGCGTTCGGTCATTGCGCAGTCGTTCCCCCATCGACGACGAGCTCGCCGCCGGTCATGTAGCGCGATTCGTCGCTCGCCAGAAAAAGGATCGCGTCGGCGATCTCGTCTGCCTGCCCAACCCGCCCCAGCGGCACATCCGCGAGCAGTTTCTTCGCGATCTCGGGATCGGCGTATGCGGGTGCGGAAAGCGGCGTCGCGATGTGTCCCGGATGGATCGAGTTCGCGCGCACGCCGTTGCCGGCTTCCGCGCATTCGAGCGCGGTGACTTTGGTGAACATCCGCACACCACCCTTGGCGGCGCAGTATGAGCCCGTGCCGGTGCCGGCGACGATGCCGCGGATCGACGACATATTGACGATCGCGCCGTGGCCGGAGGCGGCGAGCAGTGGCATCATGTGCTTGGTGCCGAGGAACACGCTGTCGAGATTGACCGCGAGGATCGCACGCCACTGGTCGAGCGTGGTCTCGGCGATCGTCGCGAACTTGCCGAAGCCGGCATTGTTGACGAGGACATCGAGCTTACCGAAGCGTTGTCGGACGCGGTCCGCCAGCGCGATCCAGCCGGCTTCATCGGTGACGTCGAGCGGGACCGCCTCGTGCGGCGCACCGCCGAGATCCGCGAGCGCCACTCCCAATTTCTCCACGTCGCGATCGGCAAGCAGAACGGTCGCGCCTTCCGACGCGAAACGCCGCACGGTGGCGAGGCCGATGCCCGAGGCCGCGCCCGTGACCAGTGCGACACGATCGCTCAAGCGGCTCATGCCTTCTCCTCGACCACGCCGGCGTCGTTCTTGCTGAGCGACAGCAGGCTCTCGAACGTCGGGTTGGTGCGGGAGAGGATCGCCTCCGCACGCGCGCGGATCGGTTCGTCGAAGCGAGTCGTCGTGAAGACGTACAGGCGGTCTTCCCGAATGCCGTCGAACGCCTGCGCGGCTACCGCCTCGGGTGACGGCGCGTTGCGATACAGCGTATCGGCGATCTCGCGCAGTTCGCGCGCTTCTTCCGGCCGGCCGCGCGCGGTTTGAAGATGATCCGGGCGGGAGCGCTCGGCATCGTAGATGCGGGTGGCGACCAAGCCGGGGCAAAGCATCGTCACGCCGATCGGCGCGCCTTCGTCGCGCAAGCCAGCGTAGAGCGCCTCGGTGACGCGGACCATGGCATGTTTCGACGCGCCATATACCGCCGAACCCGATCCGCTCACGAACCCGGCCACGGAGGCGGTGTTGAGGATATGGCCCGGCCGCCCATCGGCCAGCATGCGCGGCACGAAGCTGCGGATGCCATTGACCACCCCATCGACGTTGACGCCGAACGCCCAGCGCCAGTCTTCGGGCGCGTAATCCCAGACCGGGCGGTGTCGCCCGCCAGGCACGACGCCGGCGTTGTTGCACAGCAGATCGACGCGGCCGAAGCGATCCCAGGCAGCATCCGCCAACGCCTGAACCGCTGCCGGATCCGCGACGTCGGTTTGCTGAAGGAGCACCGCATTCGCCAAGAGGCGCGCGCCGACGGTATCGAGATCGGCGCGGTTGATGTCGGCCAGGACCAGGTTCATGCCCTCTTCAGCGGCGAGCTCGGCGAGCGCCGCGCCAATGCCGCTTCCGGCGCCGGTGATGACGGCGGTCTTACCGGAAAAGTCTTTCATGCCGGCCTCTCTCCCATCGGCTCGCGCGGTCCTGCCTTCGGACTCGCCATACCCCGGCTTTAATCGACCGTCCGGTCGGACGTCAACCTGCGTCGGTCGGTTGACCGACCTGAAAGCACGACATAGCAGTATGTCAGCCGACCGGACGGTCTGGAGTTTCAGGAGGTGTCACGATGTCCGAACCCAATCCTCTCGTCGCGCTCGGTCGCCTGCGCCGCGACGCGCCCAAGACGGTCGCCGGTTTTCGCCGGTGGCGCACCATCATCGACACGGATGGCGCAGTGCCGGCGCGCATCAAGCGGCTGTTCGTGGCCTGCGCGGCGACCGTGAAGGGGTATGAAGAGATGGCGCTCCGCGAATTGCAGGCGGCCCGCGAGGCCGGACTGACCGAGGCGGAAGCCGGCGCGGCGGTCGCGATTCTGTCGAGCGTGAGGGGCGAGGGGGCGGCGCTGCGCTTTCACGGACTGTTTGGCGAGGTTTATCCCGACGGTGCAGAGGTGGAGGCCGGGAACGAGGATATCCTTGTCGAGCCGGGCACGGCGGAGGCCAATTTCCTCCACTATTTCGGCACGATGCCGCCGTCGCTCGGCAAGCTGTTCGAGGTCAAGCCGCTCGGTGCCGATGCGTATTATCTGATGCGCGAGGGCACGCTCTCCGGGACCGCGCTCGGGCCGGTCCATGCGGAACTGCTGCTCGTGACGGTGCTCGCCGCCGATTATAGCGAATGGGCGTCGGTCCACATCAAAGGCGCGCGCAAGGCCGGGGCGAGCGAGGAAGCGATTGCCGAGGCGGTGATCTGCGCGGTGCCGACCGCCGGGCTGTCCGCCTGGGTGATCGGCGCCACCGCGATGGACGCCTGATCCTCTAAAGCTCGCTGACGAGGTGGCCGCCGTCCACCGCGATCACCGCGCCAGTCATGTAGCGCGACTGATCCGAGCAGAGCATCAGGAACGGCGCGTCGAGATCGTGCATCTGGCCGAGCCGCCCCTGCGGAATGCGGGCGATCAGGCGCTGACCGGCGCTCGATGCGAAGAACGCCCGGTTGAGATCGGTCTCGATATAGCCGGGCGCGAGCGCGTTGACGCGAATGCCGAGCGGTGCCCATTCGAGCGCTAGCGCCTTGGTGAGTTGGATCAATCCGGCCTTGCTGCTGGCATAGGCGGCGAGCCCCTTAGAGACGCGCTCGCCGAGGATCGACGCCACGTTGACGATCGCGCCGCCGCCCTCGCGCATCGCGCGCGCGCCTTGCTGGGCGACGAGGAAGGCGCCCGTGAGGTTCGGCCCAAGCACCGAATGCCACTCATCGTGAGACATATCCATCGCGCGGCGTGTCTGCGCGACGCCGGCGTTGTTGACGAGGATCGACAAGGGTGCGGTCGCGCCCTGCTCAAGCCGCTCGAACGCGGTCGTTACCGATGCGGGATCGGTGACGTCCATGACGACCGGTCGGCACTGGCCGCCGGCACGCGAAACCTCCTTCGCCAGCGCTTCCAGCGCCGATTCACGTCGGGCGGCGGCGAAGACGGTCGCTCCCTGCGCCGCCAGCAACATCGCGAAATGCCGACCCAAACCCGAGCTTGCACCGGTCACCAGCGCGGTCTTGCCGTTCAATTCCATGTCCATCTCCTCCGGGCTTGCGTTGTTGCCCAAACACCGCCAACGATAACCACGCCCGACCGGACGGTCGAGTTGCCATTTGGAGAGGCCATGCGGTTCGCGAACAAGCGTGCGCTCGTCACGGGAGCGGCTGGCGCCCTCGGTGCGGCGATCGCCAAAGCGTTTGCCATGGAAGGTGCGCGGGTCGTGGTCGCGGATGTTGACGCGCAGGCCGTGGCAGAGCTGGCCGATACTATCGTCGTGGCGGGCGGCGACGCCTGCGCCGTCGCGCTTGATGTCACGAAGCCGGAAGACTGGGAGCGGGTGGTTCGTGAGGCTCGGCACCGTTGGGGCGGGGTCGATGTTCTCATCAACAATGCGGCGGTCGCATCGGGATTGACGCGGATCGAGGAGCGCATGCCCGAGGATTGGGATCGGAGCATGGCGGTCAACGCCAAGGGTCCGTTTCTTGGCACCCGAGCGCTGCTGCCGGTCTTCCGCGCGCAAGGCGGGGGCACGATCGTCAACGTATCGTCGGTGGCGGGCATCGGCCAGTCGCAGATCATGGACGCGGCCTATGCTTGCAGCAAGGCCGCGCTGACGATGTTGACGCGCGTCACCGCCGCCCAGCATTCGGGCGAAGGCATACGCTGCAACTCCGTCCATCCCGGGCCGATCGACAGCGCGCTCGCCCGCGCGGCGTATATCGATCCGGCGGCCTTGAGCGCGCGCCTTTCCCGTGTCCCGGTCGGCCGCCTCGCGACTGCGGACGAGGTCGTCGCCGCGGTTCTGTTTCTGGCCGGCGAGGACGCGTCCTACATCACCGGCGCGGCGCTTGCCGTGGACGGTGGCGCGTTGGTGCAATAGGGTGAAACGCTGGTGGCCCCGTGGCCGCTCGAACACATGAGGATCTGGGTCCGGTATGGCGCGGCAGGCGACAAAGAAACGACAGACGACCGAAGCGCATGACGAGAAGCGCAATGAGATTCTCAGGCATTGCGCCAACCTGTTCGACAAGGTCGGCTATCACAAAGCTTCGATGCAGATGCTCGCCGACGAGGTCGGCTTGGGCAAGCCGACGCTCTACCATTACTTCCCGAGCAAACACGCGATCCTCTACGCGATTCACGAAGCACATATGACGGCGCTGCTCGACGGGTTGGCGGACGAGGGTCTTTCGGACAATCCGCTCGGCAAGCTGCGCGCGGCGTGTATCAACATCTTGCGGCAAATCGCCGAGCATCCCGGTTATGTTCGCGCGTTCATGGACCATTATGAAGATCTGGAAGGCACGATGCGCAACCAGATCCGAGCGCAGCGCAAGGACTATTTCGAGCGTGTTCGCGGCACCGTCATATCCGGCATCAAGGCCGGGCAGTTCCGCGATTGCGATCCCGATCTGACGACCTACGGGTTCCTCGGCATGTGCAACTGGGCTTATAAATGGTATCCGCCGCTGGCGAGAAAACAGTCGCCCGAAGATGTCGCCGACGCATTGTGCCGGCCGTTTTTCGAGGGGCTCAGTCTGGCGAAATCCTAAGCCGTGATACCGTCCGCGCACCAGTATATGCCGTCCCCGCAGGACGTGGCGGCGGTACGTTTCACGGAGCCGCCCGGTATCCGTTCAGCGGCCGAAGCGCTTCGGGACAGGGTCGCGAGCATCTGTGGGCTGCGGACGGCGGTGTCGCACAACATCGCGGTCCGCGAGCCGATGCGCGATGGCGACGGCGCGATCCTGGCCAGTGAGGTGTTCGGGTTCCGGGAGGGCGAGGGGCGCTGGTGGGAGGCCCCGCAACTGGCGCTGTCCTCGCCGCTCGTCCACGCCTGCCGGGTCGAGGCGGAGCCGTTCTGGTGCAATGCGCGCGGCTTTCATACGCGCATCGCCAATCCGCTGCTCGACGCGATCGACCTTTCGGATTTCCGCGCGCGCGCGATGACATCGGCGGCCTTGGTGGTGCCGATCCATTTGCCATTCGGTCAGATCGGCGCGGCCAGTTTCCTCGCAGCCGACCCGCACGAAGAGGATCTGTCCGGCGCGTACGAGAGCAGCGTCGATGCGCTGGCGGTGCTCGCGCGCGCCTTCATCCAGAGCTATGTCAAGGTCACCGCGCGCGTGCGGCAGGATGTGGCCGGCGTGTCGCTCACCAAGCGCGAGGTCGAGTGCCTGCGCTGGGCGGCGGCCGGCAAGACCAACGATGAGATCGGGCTGATCCTGGGCCTGCAACGCACGACCGTGCGGTTCCACATCCGCGCCGCCTCGCTCAAGCTCGATGCGGTCAACCGCGATCAGACTTTGTTCAAGGCGGCCCAACTCGGCTTTCTCGGGATGATCCGTTAGGCGCTGTCGCATTGGTCAGAAGCCGACCGCACGGTCGGACGCTACAAGGCGGGCAGGAGAGACCAGATGCCCACCCTCGCGCCGATGATCGCCAACAATCTGCTCGTCGAAGTGGACGGCGCCCACCACCTGATCGCATCGCGTCACCGCGCGAGTGGCCGGACGATCTTCCCGGCCAGACCCGACACCGACGACCGCTACGAAGCGGTCCTGCTCCCGTGCGAGGGGCGGCTGTGGTCGTGGACGGTGCAGCGCTTCCGGCCGAAATCCCCGCCCTATGCAGGGGCGGAGGCGTTCGAGCCCTATGCGGTCGGCTATGTGCAACTCGATGGCGCGTTGATCGTCGAATCGCGGTTGGTCGATGTGGAGTTCGATGGCTTGCGCATCGACATGCCGATGCGGCTCGTCCCACTCGAGTTCACGCTGGCAAGCGGCGCGGTGCGCACCAGCTTCGCCTTCGCGCCGGTCGAGGAGGCAGGGCGATGAGCGACGTCTTCATCATCGGCGCCGGCATCCATCCGTTCGGCCGCACACCGGCGCTGAGCGGGCTTCAGCAGGGCGTATATGCGGTGCGCCAGGCGCTGGCGCAAACCGGCCTTGGCTGGAGCGACATCCGCTTCGCGTTCGGCGGTTCGGATTCGGCGGGTAATGCCGATACGATGGTGTCCGAACTCGGCTTGACGGGGCTGCCGTTCATCAACGTCGCCAATGGCTGCGCGACCGGCGGCTCAGCGATGTTCGGGGCATATAGCACGATCAAATCGGGCGAGTTCGATCTCGGCATCGCGGTGGGTTTCGACAAGCACCCGCGTGGCTCGTTCTCGCCGCTGCCGGCGGACTGGGGGCTGCCCGACTGGTATGGCGAGACCGGGCTGATGCTCACCACCCAATTCTTCGCCATGAAGATCCAGCGCTACATGGCGACCTATGGCATCACGCCGCGCACGCTCGGCGCGGTCGCGGAAAAGGCGTTCGCGAACGGAGTGCTGGCGGATCACGCCTGGCGGCGTGAGGCGGTTGATATCGATACGATCCTCTCCTCGCAGATGGTGAGCGACCCGCTGACAAAATTCATGTTCTGCTCGCCCGGCGAGGGTGCGGTGGCGCTGGTCCTAGCGAGTGAGAAGCGGGCTCGGGAGCTTGGTTTGCCGAGCGTGCGGCTGCGTGCGGCGGCGGTACGGACGCGGCCGCCCGGATCGTTCGAGGTGTTCTCGCCGGCGCTCGATCTGGACCGGGGCGGTTCGCCGACCACGGTCGCCTCGCGCGCCGCCTATGAGATGGCGGGGATCGGACCCGAAGACATCGACATCGCCCAGCTTCAGGACACCGAAACGGGTGCCGAGATCATGCACATGGCCGAGAACGGCTTCTGCGCCGACGGCGAGCAGACCGCCTGGATCGCGGAAGGGCGGACCCGGATCGACGGCACGCTCCCGGTCAATACCGATGGCGGCTGCCTCGCCTGTGGCGAGCCGATCGGCGCTTCGGGCTTGCGTCAGGTGTACGAGAATTACGTCCAACTCACCGGGCGCGCCGGCCGGCGGCAGGTGCCGGGCGATCCGAGGCTTGGCTACAGTCACGTCTATGGAGCGCCGGGCGTTTCGGCGGTGGCGATCGTCGAGAGGTGAGGTGATGGATCTGGCATTGACCGACGCCGAGCGGACGTTCCGCGACGAGGTGCGCGCCTTCCTCGGGGACTCGCTGTCGCCCGAACTGCGGCGCGGTGCGGCGCTGACCTCGGGCGTGTTCGCGGAGCCGGATATCGCGCGGGCATGGCAAGCCATTCTCGAGGCGAAAGGCTGGCTGGTCTATCATTGGCCGGCGGCGGCGGGCGGGCCGGGCTGGACTCGTGTTCAGCGTTGGATTTTCGAGAAGGAATGCGCGGAGGCGGGCGCGCCCGTGCTGCCGGGCATGGGGCTGAAGCTGGTCGGGCCGGTGCTCTACACGTTCGGCAGCGACGCGCAGCGCGCGGAGTATCTGCCCGCGCTCCGCAGCGGCGAGCATGTCTGGGCGCAAGGTTTTTCCGAACCGGGTTCGGGGTCAGATCTCGCCAGCCTCCGCACCCGCGCGGTACGCGACGGCGACGACTATATCGTCTCTGGCCACAAGATCTGGACCACACAGGCGCAGTTCGCCAACCGCTTGTTCGCGCTGGTGCGCACCGATCCCGACGTCAAGCCGCAGCAAGGCATCAGCTTCCTGTTGATCGACATGACCGCACCCGGCGTCACGGTGCGGCCGATCCTCAGCGCCTCGGGCGATCACGAGTTGAACGAAGTGTTTCTCGACGACGTGCGTGTGCCCGTTGCGAATCGGGTCGGCGCGGAAGGGCAGGGGTGGTCGATCGCCAAGTTCCTGCTCGAAAACGAGCGCGGCGGCTCGTCGTTCGCGCCGCAACTGCTCGCCGACCTGCGGCGGCTGCGCGAGGCGGCGGGGCCGTTTGTTGGCGAATTCGCCGACCGCGCGTTGCGCTTTCAGTTGGAAGCGCAGGCGCTCGAAATGACCGAGCTCAGGACGCTGATCGAAATCGACGCCGGCGCGGCGCCCGATCCGCGCAGTCTAACGACCAAGCTGATCGCGTCGGAAATTCGCCAGGGCATCGAAGCGCTTGCGGTTGATGCGTTCGGCCTCGCCGGCCTCCAGCTTCCGCTCGAACGGCCCTTTTACGGCGCGGACGCGCCGCCACCGATCCGCTCGGCCGAGGCGCAGGTCGCGGTCGCGCGCTACCTCAACGCACGCGCCTGGTCGATCTTCGGCGGCACCAGCGAGATTCAGCTTTCCATCATCGCCAAGGCCGCGCTCGGCCTGTGAAAGACGAAGGACCACATCATGCCTGAAGCCTATATCGTTGCCGCGCGTCGTACCGCCGGAGGGCGTCGCAACGGCCGTCTCGCCGGCTGGCATCCGGCCGACCTCGGCGCTGCGGTGCTCGACGCGCTCGTCGCCGACGCCGGTGTCGATCCGGCGGCGATCGATGACGTCATCATCGGGTGCGTGAGCCAGATCGGCGAGCAGACTTTCGCGCTTGGCCGCAACGTCGTCCTGGCGTCGTCGCTGCCCGACAGTGTGCCGGCGGTGACGATCGATCGCCAGTGCGGCTCGTCGCAGCAGGCGCTCCACTTCGCGGCCCAGGCGGTGATGTCGGGCATGCAGGACATCGTGATCGCGGGCGGCGTGGAGAGCATGACTCGGGTGCCGATGGGCTCGCCGATCGCGCTCGCCAAGGCCGGCGGCATTGGTGCCAACCCGTTCGCGGAGTCCATCCAGAAGCGCTACGGGGTCGAGGGTTTCAACCAGTTCGTCGGCGCGCAGATGATCGCCGACAAATATGGCTTCAGCCGCGAAGACCATGATCGCTTCGCTCTGCAAAGCCACCAGAAGGCCGCTGCCGCCACGGCCGCCGGCGCGTTCGCCGTGGAGATCGTCCCGCTCCCTGTCATGACGCCCGATGGCGAGACGGTCATGCACGATCGCGACGAAGGTATCCGCGCCGATGCCTCGCTGGAGTCGATAGGCTCGGTCAAGCTGCTGAGCGAGGGCGGCACGCTGAGCGCTGCGACCGCCAGCCAGATCTGCGACGGCGCGAGCGGCGTGCTGGTCGCATCGGGAGCCGCGGTCAAGGCACACGGCCTCACGCCGATCGCGCGGATCGTCAATCTCGCGGTGACGGCGGGCGATCCGGTCATCATGCTCGAAGAGCCGATCCCCGCCACGCGCCGCGTGCTGGAGCGGGCAGGGCTGTCGATGGCCGACATCGATCTGTTCGAAGTCAACGAAGCCTTCGCCTCGATCCCGATGGCCTGGGCCAAGGCGCTCGACGCCGATCCGGCCAAGCTCAACGTCAACGGCGGCGCCATCGCGCTCGGCCATCCGCTCGGCGCCACTGGCACCAAGTTGATGGCGACGCTGATCCACGCTTTGAAGGCACGTGGTGGCCGCTACGGGCTGCAGACGATGTGCGAAGGCGGCGGCATCGCCAACGCGTCGATCATCGAGGTGCTTTGACGATGAACATCGCGCCCGGCGACGAGCAGGTGATGGTCCGCGACATGGTGCGGCGCTTCCTCGCCGACCGCTATGATGCGACCAGCATGGCCAGCGGGCCGATGCCGGCGGAGGACTGGCGCGCGCTTGGCGAACTCGGGCTGTTCGCCTTCCTGCTTCCCGAGTCCGCCGGGGGAATGGGCGGCGGCGCGATGGAGGTAATGATCGTTGCTGAAGAGCTCGGCCGCGCGCTGGCCGTCACCCCACTCTCAGACAGCGTTGTGCTCTGTGGACACGTGATCGCGCGCGGCGGTGCTGCCGGCGCGCATTGGAGTGAACCGCTCGCGCAGGGTGATGCCGTCCTCGGCTTCGCACGCGGCGGCATCGCCCGAGCGGGCGCGCTTTCCGGCGCCGCCGGTATCGTTCCAGGCGGGATGGCGGCGTCGGTGTTCGTCGTGGCGTGTGAGACCGGCGGTGTCACGCTGGTCGAAGCGGACGCTCCGGGCGTCGCGCGATCGCCGGTGCGACTGGTCGATGGCAGCATTGCAGCCGACCTCCGCTTCGAAGGCGCTCGCTGCGTCCCGCTGGACATATCGGAGGGCGATCTGAGCGCCGCGGTCGAGCTGGCGGAACTGGCCATCGTCGCGGAACTGGCCGGCGCGATGGGTACGTTGCTCGATCTCGCGATCGACTATGTTCGGCAGCGCAAGCAGTTCGGAAAGCCGATCGGTAGCTTCCAGGCGATCCAGCATCGCTGCGCGCGGCTCTATACCCTGCTCGAACAGTCGCGTTCGATGATGCTCCGCGCCGCGCTCGTCCGGGATGACGCGCGAGGTCAGGCCGTTACCGAAGCCAAAGCATATGTCTGCGATGCGGCCCTGCGACTCGCCGAGGATGTCGTGCAGCTTCATGGCGGCATGGGCGTGACCGATGAACTCGCGGTCGGCCGAGGGCTGCGCCGCGTGCTGCTGCTGTCGCGACTTCATGGCGGCAGTGCGGCAGCGCGGATGGCGCTCGCCGCCTGAGCGTGCGATCTATGGCGCCGAACAGGCGCCGCCGATCGCCGAGCTTGTGCCCGCCGGCATGATGCGGGCGGGTGCCACTGTCCGGCCATCGCGGCTCATGCTTCGCGGATGTCGGACCGATAGAACTGGCTGGCGCGTAGGATGCTGAGCGCGCCGACCAGTGAGAAGATCAGCACGGCGGCCAGCGCATAGCGCAGCGACGTGTCGTGCATGCCGTAGCCCGCGGCCAGTCGATCGCTGATGACGCCGGTGACCGCCGGCCCGAGGCCAAGCCCGAACAGGTTGAAGACGAGCAGCGTCACCGCCGATGTCACCGCCCGCATCTGCGGCGCCACCAGCGACTGCGGCACGCCGACGATCGGGCCGTAATAGAAGAACATCAACATCGACGAGAGGAAGCCGAACGCCAGCGAGACGCCGAGCGAAGGAACGAGGAACTGGACCAGCGCCGCCGGCACCATGAAGAGCATCGCCACCGCGCTGACCCAAACACGCGCCGACGGCTTGGTCTGCGCCATCCTATCGGAGAGCCACCCACCCAGATAGATGCCGGCCCCGCCGCCGATTCCGTTCATCAGCGCCAGCCAGGCGGCGACGTCCGACAGCGGCATGTGATGCACGCGCAGGTAGAAGGGCGCGGTCCAGCTCATCATCGCATATTGCGCGAAGGCGTGAAGCGTCGTTCCCACGAGCATGTAGCGGTAGGTCCGCAGCTTCCAGAGCGTGGCGAGCGCAGCACCGAGCGATATCGGCTCGGTTTCTAGCGGACGCGTGCTGAAAGCGCCGCGCACGGGCTCGCGCACCAGCAGCATGACGAACGGTGCGAGCAAGAGGCCGGCTCCGCCGATCACCGCGAACGCTGCGCGCCAACCGAGCGTCGCGGCGATCCAGCCGCCCGACGCATAACCGAGCATGATTCCCGCCGGCAGCGCCAGACCCCACAGGCCGAGCGCGGTCACGCGTTTGTCGGGCGGGTAATAATCGGCGATGATCGAGTGCGACGCCGGCACCGACCCCGCCTCGCCGAGCGCGACGCCGATCCGGAAGGCGACCAGCGTCGCGAAGCCGGTGGCGAGCCCGCTGAGCGCGGTCATCCCGCTCCAAACCGCGAGCGAGGCGGTCACGATGTTGCGCCGGTTGAGCCGGTCTGCCAACCGCGCGATCGGGAGCGAAAGCGTCGCGTAGAAAAGCGCGAACGCAAGGCCGGTCAACAAACCGAGTTGCGTGTCGCTGAGCCTGAGTTCGCGCTTGATCGGCTCCTGCAGGATCGAAAGCACGGTGCGGTCGATGTAGTTGAACATCGACACCAGCCCCAGCATCAGCAGCACGAGCCGTCGGGTCCGGTGGGTCGGAACGACCGGAGGCGCCGTTTCCGACGTCAGAGACACGGCGCCCTCCATGCCTAACCTCCGACCCGCGCGGTGAAGGTGATACCGACGACGCGCGGTGGGGCGATCGTCAGCCGCTCAACATCCGCGTTGGCCGGGCCGCCGACGCTGGCAACTTCCGCCGGTGACAGA
Organism: Sphingomonas pollutisoli; assembly: GCF_029167165.1. Lineage (NCBI taxonomy): Bacteria > Pseudomonadati > Pseudomonadota > Alphaproteobacteria > Sphingomonadales > Sphingomonadaceae > Sphingomonas > Sphingomonas pollutisoli. The sequence continues at coordinate 357,761 of NZ_JARFNJ010000002.1, read as the reverse complement.
TGGTAGAAGTAATAATTCAAGCCGTTGCTCGCATAGGTCTTGTCGAACAGGTTGGTGCTCCACAGCCGCAGATCCCATGCGCCCGAGGGCGGCGTATAGGTTAGCGACACATTGGCGACGTTGCGCCGCCGCGTATAGGGCACGCCGATCTGCTGCAGGTTGGTGGCGATCAGTTGATACGGGCTGGCGAACTTGTCGTCGGCGTGGAAGGCGAGTTTGGCGCCGCTGTTCATGTCCAGCTTATAGTCGAAGATCGCGGTGAAATCGTGCTTCGAAACGAACGGCACGCGGTTGCCGGTACAATCCAGCCCGCCGGCCGCGCAGCCTTGGAAGCTTCGGTATTTCGCGTCGGTATACGCGTAATTCGCGCCGATCGAGAGCCCCTTCGCGGGATGGATGGATGCCTCGACCTCGACGCCCTTGACGCGTTCCTTGCCGGCGTTGCTGTCGGTCAGCACGCCGTTGATGAGCGAGCGGACCTGAAGGTTGCTCGTATCGGACAGATACGCCGCGACATTCGTCGTCAGGAAATGATCGAAGAAATTGGATTTGGTGCCGATCTCGTAGCTCCAGGTGGTCTCCGCCGCGAGCGGGACGAGCGCCTTGGCCGCGCTGGTCGCGGTCAGCACCCAGCCGCCGCCTTGGAAGCCTTTGGAGACAGACGCGTAGAACGAGATATCGCGGGTCGGTTTGTAATCGACGATGAAGCGCGGCGTGAACGACTGCCACGAATTGGTCGAGCCGTCTTTGCCGAGATCGACGAAATAGGGCGCGCCATAAAAGGGCGATGAGCCGACATGCGACGTATAGCCGTTCTTCCGTTCATAGCTGTAGCGAAGCCCGGCCGTCAGCGAGAGCTGCGGGGTGAGCTTGTACTTGCCTTCCACGAACGGCCCGACGCTGTAGTTCGAAATCCGGCCCGCGACGAACTGCGACGCGACGCGTCCGGGCGAGAGGACCGAAAGATAGGATTGCGGCAGCGTCCCGTTAAAATTGAACTGGATGCCTTTGTAGAGATCCTCGTAGCCGAAATAGACGCCCGAGACGAAGTCGAACGGGCCGCCGAATTTCGAGGTGAAGCGGAGCTCCTCGCTGACCTGCTTCTCACGGTTAAGATTGATCGACGGGTAATTGGCCGGCAGCGGGCCACCGTCCGAATCCTCCCGATAGTAAGCGTTGAGCGACCGATAGCCGGTGATCGACGTGATCGTTCCGACGTCGGTATCATAATCGAGCTTGATCGTGCCTGCGAACAGGTGCCGGCGCGTCTCGCCGTCGTCGTCGAGCAGGGTCTTGTGGAGGTCGCCGCCATTCGCCGCCCGAACCTGTTTGACGAGGTTTCCTTGCCCGACGATCACCGCGCCATCGCCATAGCCGCCGCGGTGCGTATAGGCGGCGCTGGCGGTGACCCGGAGGCGCTCGGACGCCTGCCAGGTGAGCGAGCCGCGTACGCTCTGCACGCGGTTGTCGTCGAGGTAATTCCCGCTCAGCAGGTTCTTCTGATAGCCGCCGTCGCTCTTCACGCTGTAGGCGACGCGCGCGGCGAGCGAGTCGCCGAGCGCGTAATTGACGTAGCCGTCGCTCTCGATGCCCAACTGGCCCATCGCATTGCCGAGCCCGGTGAGCGTGATCCGGGCGTCGGTCCTGCCCAGTTCGGCGACGTTGTTGGTGATCTGGAGGGCGCCGCCGACCGCATTGCGGCCGAAGGTCGTACCTTGCGGTCCGCGCAGGATCGCGACCTGGCTGACGTCGAAGAGGTTGGCATCGAACGATGCGAGCGAGCCATAATAGAGGTCGTCGATGTACACTCCGACCGGATTTTCGAGACCGGGCGCGTCGTTGTTCGAATATTTCCCGCGGATCTGGACCGAGATGGTCGAGGTGCCCTTCACCGGCACGAACGTCGGCCCCGGTGCGATCTTGGTGATCGAGGCAAAATTGTCGATGCGCTGCGCCTGGATCTGGGCGCCGTCGAGCGCGCTGACCGCGATCGGAACGTCCTGAAGGCGCTCGGCGCGACGCGTTGCGGTTACGACGATGTCGTCGATCGTCGATTGCGCGAGTGCGCCGCCGGGCGCTGGGGCTGCCGGCGGCGTCTGCGCGCGCGCGGGGGTGGCGAACGCGGCGGCGCCTCCACAGAGTAGCATTGCACGGATGTACTGCGCTTTCTTGGACATCTTTTTCTCCCCTACGACTGACCTTTTAGCGGCCATGATGATCGTTTCGCCTTCGGATGATCCGGGTCAGCTCGCTCCCGCTTCCTGTGCGGCGATCCAGGCCGCGCGGGCGAGCGGTTCGACACGCAAGATGATCTCTTCCGCGTTCGCGCCGGTCTGAACGCCGTCACGCGCCCGCCCCGCGATTCCCTGCAGGATCGCGGCCACGCGAAACAGGTTGAAGGCGCGGTAGAAGGGGTGGGTCGGATCGCCGCCAAAACCCGTGCGCTCACAATAGCTTCGCGCATATTCCAGCGCGGTCGGAATGCCCAGCGCGCCAAGATCGGCGCCTTGCAACGTGCCCCGCACATCGACGCCGTCGGGCCGCGACCATTCCATCATGTGATAGGTCAGATCGCCGAGCGGATCGCCCAGCGTCGACAGTTCCCAATCGATCACCGCCGAAACTTTGGGCTCGGTCGGATGCACGAGCAGATTGTGAAAGGAATAATCGCCGTGGATGATCGTTGTGCGATCCCCGGTCTCGGGCACGGCGCCGGGCAACCATGCGATCAGTCGCTCCATCTCGGGGATGTCGCGCGTGCGCGAAGCCTCGTACTGGCGCGTCCAGCGCGAGATCTGGCGCGCGAAGTAATTGCCCGGCCTGCCATAATCGCTGAGCCCGAGCGCGGCGTAATCGACCAGATGCAACCGGGCCAAAGTCTCGTTCGCCGAATCATAGATCGCCGCGCGCTCGGCAGGATCGAGACCCGGCATGCGCGGATCCCAGAAGCTCCGTCCGGGAACGTGCCGCATCACGTAGAACATGGTGCCGATCACGTCATCGTCCTCGCAGAGCACGAGCGGCTCGGCGACGGGCAGGCCGGCTTCGAACAGCGCCCTGGTGACGCGATACTCGCGATCGACCGCGTGCGCAGACTTGAGCAGGACGCCCGCCGGCTTGCGGCGCAGCACGTAGCGGGCATCCGGGGTCGAAAGCAGGAAGGTCGGGTTCGACTGACCGCCCTCGAACTTCTGGACCCGCATCGGGCCCGAAAACGCCGGGATACGCCCGGCCAGATAGGCGCGGAGCCGTGCTTCGTCGAAGGCGCTGTTGGCGGCGACATCGACGGTGCCGCCGATCATCACCGCAGGCTGCGGCGCGCTCATGCGTGTGCTCCACGCGTCTCGTCGCGATATTTGGCGAGTTCCATCCGCGCCAATTGACGTTCGTGGACCTCGTCGGGGCCATCGGTGAGCCGGACGATGCGTGTGTTCGCCCACAGTTCGGCGAGGCCGAAATCATCGCTGACGCCGCCGCCGCCGTGCGCCTGAATGGCATCGTCGACGATCTGCTGCGCCATCTTGGGCGCGGCGATCTTGATCATCGCGATCTCGGCACGGGCTTCCTTGTTGCCGACCGTGTCCATCATGTGCGCCGCCTTGAAGCACAGCAGGCGCGCCATCTCGATCTCGCACCGCGCGCGCGCGATCCGCTCTTCCCAAACCGAGTGTTCGGAAATTGCCTTTCCGAAGGCACGGCGCGACAACAGCCGCCGGCACATCTTCTCGAGCGCGACCTCCATCGTCGCGATGTTGCGCATCGTATGATGGATGCGCCCCGGCCCGAGGCGGCCTTGCGCGATTTCGAAGCCGCGTCCTTCGCCGAGCAGGATGTTCTCGGCCGGCACTCGCACGTCTTCGAGCAGGACTTCGAAATGCCCATGCGGCGCGTGATCGTAGCCGAACACCGGCAGGTGGCGGACAAGCGTGACGCCGGGGGTGTCGCGCGGCACGAGGATCATCGATTGCTGGCTGTACGGCGCGGCATCCGGATCGGTCTTGCCCATCACGATGAAGAAGGCGCAGCGCGGATGGCCTGCCCCCGATGACCACCACTTACGGCCGTTAATGACATACTCGTCGCCTTCACGGCGCATCTCGGTCTGGATGTTGCGCGCGTCGGACGAGGCGACGGCCGGTTCGGTCATCAGGAAGGCGGACCGAATCTCGCCGTCGCGCAGCGGCACCATGAAGCGCTCTTTCTGCGCCGGCGTGCCGTAGCGGTGCAGCACTTCGAAGTTGCCGGTGTCGGGCGCCATGCAGTTGAACACCTCGCTCGCGAACGAGATGCGGCCCATCAGCTCGGCGATCGGCGCATATTCTACGTTGGTGAGCCCAACGCTCGTGAAGAAGGCGTCGTCATGCTCCGACGGCGGCATGAAGAGGTTCCACAGCCCCTCGGCGCGAGCTTTCGCCTTGAGCTGATCGAAGATCGGCGGAATCTCGCTCCAGCGGTCGATCGCGGCGAGTTGCTCTTGGTAGACCGGCACCGCTGGGACGATATGCTCGTCCATGAAGGCGCGAACCCGCCCCATCCACTCCCTGGACCGTGCAGACTGCTCGAATATCACTCGTTGTCCTCCCGATGCGTGACACGACTCGTTTCGTCCGCCTTCTTATGACTCGCCCGACCGACCGGTCGACTATTTCGCTACTCGACCGACCGGTCGGCTGTCAAATAGGTCAGTGTCGATTTTTTTCGGTTGACGCCCGACCAGTCGGTCGAGCATCTGTTGGAGCAGGAGAGGGCAGAATGACAAAACGTCCGCTTATGGATATCGCGCTGCTCAAAGGGCATGCGCCCTATACGCTGGCCGGGTTCGCGGCCTTCCGGTCGGTTATCGATACCGATGGCGCGGTGCCTGCGCGGCTGAAGGCGTTGTTCGTTGCCGTCGCCGCGATCGACCGGCGCCATTTGGGGCTGGCGCGACGCGAGATCGCGCGCGGCGTGATGCTCGGGCTGACGCCGCTTGAAGCGACGGCGGGGCTCATCGTGCTGACCAGCCTGCGCGGCGAGGCAGCGGCGATGGACTTCGCCGATATCCTCGACACGGCGTTCGAGGATGTGCAGGCGCCCGCTCCGGCCGAACTTCCGACCGCCGCCGCAGGCGAGGCCGAAGCCAATTTCACCGCCTATTTCGGCACGATACCGCCGCCGCTCCAGCAACTTCTACGCCTGAGCCCTAAAGCCGCCGATGCCTATTATCTGATGCGGCGCGGCAGCATCGACGCAAACCCGCTTTCGCCGAAGCACGGCGAACTGCTGCTGCTGGCGATCCTCGCAGCCGGGTACAGCCCGATGGCGGCGACGCATGTTCGCGGCGCCCGCAACGCCGGCGCGTCCGACGAAGAGATTGCCGAAGCCGTGTTGTGTGCCGTGCCCGCGGCGGGCGTCGCCGCCTGGATGGCGGTCGGCGGCATGCTGGCGCCCCCCGAGGAGGGCGGCATCCCGCGCTGACGCACGGGCCGATCTTTCCAACCGTTCACCAAGGAGACAATCAGTGGAACCCGAAAAGGACGTCATCCAGTACGAGCTGGCCGATAACGGCATCTGCACGATCTGGCTCAACCGGCCGCACAAGCGCAACTGCGTCAGCCCGCAGCTTCTGCGCGAACTGGAAGTCGCGGTCGATCGTGCCGCTGCCGACAAGAAGGCGCTCGCCGTCGTGTTCCGCGGCCGCGGCAACACCTTCTGCTCGGGCGCGGATCTCGACCAGCTTGTCGGCCCTGTGCTGCATGAGACGACCGTATCGCTCCAGCTCGCGATCGACTCGGCGCGGACCTACGACAAGATCTACAACATGAGCAAACCGACGATCGCGGCGGTCGAAGGCTATGCCGTCGCCGGCGGTTTCGAGCTGATGATCTCGTGCGACTTCGCGCTCGCGGCGTCCGAGGCGAAGATCGGCGACTTCCACATTCGCCGCGCGCTGTTCGGCGGCGCCGGGCCGATCTACCGGCTGCCGCGCTACATCGGCATGCGCAAGTCGAAAGAACTGATGCTCACCGGCAAGCTCCTCACCGGCGACGAGTGCGTCGAGTGGAATCTGTGCAACGCCTCCGCCCCGGCCGCCGAGTTCGACAAGCTGATCGAGGATTTCTGCGCGCCGCTGATCGACAAGAGTCCGTTCTGCATGTGGATGACCAAGATGGCGCTCAACCGCGGCATGGACGCGGATACCAACTCGCTCATCACGCTCGAAACGATGACCTGCAACGTCGTTCATCACTCGGCCGATGCGAAGGAGGGCGTCGCCGCGTTCCTCGAAAAGCGCAAACCCGTCTGGACGGGCAACTAAGCGATGTCGGTCAGCATGGTCGTCCTGGCCAGCCGGCCGACGGACTGGACGCACGAGCAGTTCACGATCTGGTGGCGCGGGCCTCACGCCGACGCCGCCAGAGTCCTGCCCGGGCTGACAGCATATCGGCATGGCGCGGTCACCAAGGATTACGACAATCCCCAGGCGCCGGGCTGGGACGGGCATGCCGTGCTGACCTTCGCCGATCAGGCCGCGCTGGATGCGGCCTTCGCGTCTCCCGAATGGAAGGCCGCGACCGCTCAGACCAAGGGCATGGGCGGGCGGCGCATCATCCTGATCACGCAAGAGGTCGATCTGCTGGCGGGGAAAAGTGATGGCTGAGATGGTTCGCGGCTTTTCGACCGGGCAGTTCCGCCTCGACGGCAAACGTGCGCTGATTACGGGCGGGCGCGGTGCGCTCGCCGAGGCGATGGCGGCGACGCTTGCCGACCTCGGCTGTTCGGTCGCGCTCGCGTCGCGATCGGAGGCGGATTGCAGCGGCGTCGCCAAGGACATCGCTAAGCGGTTCGGTGTTCCTGCGATCGGGCTCGCTTGCAACGTCGCGGACGAAACATCGATGGAGGCCGCTGTCGCCACGGTCGTCGATCGGCTGGGCGGGCTCGACATCCTCATCAACAACGCCGGCGCCTCCTGGTGGGGCTTGCCGCAGGACATCCCGCTCAAGGGCTGGCAGAAGGTGATGGACGTCAACGTGACCGGCACGTTCCTGGCCTGCCGCCACGCCGCCCGCCACATGATCGCTGCGGGCGGCGGCGCGATCGTCAACATCGCCTCGGTCGGCGCGTTCATCTCCTACCAGCCCGATGCCGGTCAGGTCGTGCCGTACACCACCAGCAAGGCGGCAATCGTCCACCTCACCAGCGATCTCGCCGCGCAATGGGCGCAGCATGGCATCCGCGTGAACGCGATCGCGCCCGGCTCGATCGAAACGGGGATGACCGAAACGCTTGACGCCGCGACGCAGGAAAAGACCCGCGCCGGTATCCTGCTGCGCCGCTTCGGCAAGCCCGAGGAAGTGACCGGCACGCTGGCGTTGCTCGCATCCGACGCGGGTAGCTTCATCACCGGACAGACTTTCCTCGTCGATGGGGGACAATCCCTTGCCCGATGAAGCGACCCATCCCGCGTTCGAATGGGGCGAGGCGCGGCTCTGGCCGCAGTTCGAAGCGCTGACCGCCGCCAGTCCCGATGCGCTCGCCATGGCGGATTGTCAGGACCGGCTGTGGAGCCGCCGCGAGCTGCACGATCTGGCCAGCGACATCGCGGTTCAGCTCGCGAACGCGGGGGTCTCCGCCGGCTCACGCGTGCTCGTCGCGGCGCACAAGGCCCCCGCGACGATCGCGACCGCGCTGGCGGTATCGTCGCTCGAAGCGGTGTTCTGCCCGGTGTCGCCCAAGCTCGGGCCCGCCGATCTCGCTCTGATCGAGGCGCGGATCGGCCACGTCGCCAAAGTCCTGCCGACCAACGCGAGCCGCATCGAAGTGACCTCGGGTAAGGGCGTTCGATCCGCCGATCCGCGCGATGCGCACACGGTTCTGATCGGTTTCACCTCCGGTAGCACCGGCATTCCGAAGGGCGTGATGCACGGGCCGGGGGCGCTCAACTATGCGACGCGCGCCTGCGCGGCCATCGCCGGCTTGCAGGCCGGTGACGCGATCCTCGGCATCGTGCCGTTGGACAGCGCGCCCGGCTTCACCTTCACCGCGCATTTCGCGCTCTCGCTCGGGCACCCGCTGGTCCTCGTCGATCCGTGGGTGCCAGCCGAAGCGTTGCGACGCGCCGAGCGCTATGGCTGCGGCTGGGCGATCGCCGTGCCGACGCACCTGTTCTCGATGGTCGAGGCGGCGCGGCAGGGCGATTGGCACGGGCGCTTGCCGCTGCGGGCGATGGCGGTCGGCGGCAGCGCGATGACCGCAGACCTGATCGCGGATGCTGACGCGCTGCTCGGCCTCAAGGCGCTCCGCATGTTCGGCATGTCCGAATGTATGGGCCATGCATCGACCCGGCCCGATCATCCGCTCGAGCATCGGCAGATGTTCGACGGCATCCCGTTCCCCGGTACCGAGGAGGAGGCGTTCGATTCGGACCTGCGCGTCTTGCCGAGAGGCTCGCGCGGGCAGGCGGGCGTGCGCGGGCCGTCGCTGTTCCTGGGCTATGCCGAGGGACTGGGCGCGGGGCAGGAATGCAAGACCGCCGACGGTTTCTACCTGACCGGCGACGAGATCATCCGCGACGAAGCCGGCTTCGTCCGCGTGGTAGGCCGTATCAAGGATCAGATCATCCGGGGCGGTTTCAACATCGATCCAGCGGAAGTCGAGGCGGCCTTGCTGCGCCACCCGGCTATCGCCGAGGTCGCGGTCGTCGCGGTTCCGGAGCGCAAGCTCGGCGAACAGGCGTGCGCGGTGTGCCGCTTGCGCCCGGCCGAAGGCGAAATCGATCTTCCCGCGTTGCTCGATCACATGGCGACGCAAGGCGTGTCGCGGAAGAAGTGGCCTGAACATCTGGTGATCGTCGACGCCATGCACGTCACCGCCACGGGCAAATTGGACAAGAAGGCGATGGCCGCCGTCGCGATCGACGCGGTCGAGCTGCGGCGCGGGGCTTCCCCGCGGGTTTAGGAGAGAGCACATGACCGAACCGGTAGAGACCGCCGGGGCCGGCGGCATCGCCATCCTCACGCTCGACAATCCCCCGGTGAACGCGCTGTCGGCAGCGCTGCGGGCCAGTCTGCTACGGGCACTGGAGCAGGCCTCGGCCGACGCCGGGATCACGGCGATCGTACTGATCTGCGCAGGGCGGACCTTCATCGCGGGCGCCGACATCACCGAGTTCGGCAAGGCGCCGCAGCCGCCGAGCTTCCCCGATCTTTTCGCTGCGATCGAACAGGCGCCCAAACCCGTGATCGCGGCGATCCACGGCACCGCGCTCGGCGGCGGGTTCGAACTGGCGCTCGCCTGCCATTACCGGGTCGCGACGGAGAGCGCCAAGGTCGGGCTGCCCGAGGTTCATCTCGGGCTGCTGCCGGGGGCAGGGGGAACGCAGCGGCTGCCCCGTCTCGTCGGCGCCGAAGCCGCACTCGATATCATCACCTCCGGCCGCCAGATCGGCGCGCGCGAGGCGCTTACCCTCGGTCTCGTCGATACGCTCGTTCCCGACGCGGACTTGCGTGAGGCCGCGATCGCCTATGCGCGCGATGTCGTCGCGCAGGGTTCTGCTCTGCCGAAGGCGCGAGACCGGACGGACCGGATCACCGCGGATCGTGAAAATCCCGCATTGTTTTCGGACTTTGCCGCCGCGAACGCCCGCCGCTTCAAGGGGCTCGCCGCGCCGCAGGCGATCATCGCGGCCGTCCAAGCTGCCGTCGAACTGCCCTTCGAGGAAGGGCTCGCGCACGAGACCGCGCTGTTCGAGCAACTCGTGGCAAGCCCGCAATCAGCAGCGCAGCGCCATGTGTTCTTCGCGGAGCGCGCAGCGGCGCGCGTGCCCGACCTGTCCGCCGACGTGCCGGTCCACGAGATCCGATCGGTCGGCGTGATCGGCGCGGGGACGATGGGCGGCGGCATCACGATGAACTTCCTCAACGCTGGCATCCCCGTGACGTTGGTCGAGACGACGCAAGCGGCGCTCGACCGCGGCGTCGCGGTGATCCGCCGCAATTACGAAGCAACGGTCAGCAAGGGCCGGATGCGTGCCGAGCAGATGGAACAGCGGATCGGCCTGATCTCGCCCACGCTCGATATGGTGGCGCTGTCCGACGCCGATCTCGTCATCGAAGCGGTGTACGAGAATATCGACGTCAAGCGCGAGATTTTCGGCAAGCTCGACACGATCGCCAAGCCCGGTGCGATCCTGGCGTCGAACACATCGTTCCTTGATCTAAACCGGATCGCGGCGGCGACGCGGCGGCCCGAGAGCGTCGTCGGTCTCCACTTCTTCTCGCCCGCCAATGTGATGCGGCTTCTCGAGGTCGTGCGGGGCGGAGAGACGGCGCAATCGGTGATCGCGACCTCGATGCATCTCGCCAAGCGGATCGGCAAGGTGGCCGTGTTGAGCGGTGTCTGCGACGGCTTCATCGCCAATCGCCTGCTCGCGCCGCGCGGCGCGCAGGCCGAGGCGATGATGCTGGAGGGGACGCCGATCGCGGAGATCGACCGCGTTCTCGTCGAGTATGGCTTCGCGATGGGCCATTTCCAGATGATGGATCTGGTCGGCCTCGACGTGATCGGCCGCGATGCGACCGAGCGAACCGTGATGGGCGATCTCGTCGCGGCGGGCCGGCTCGGTCAGAAGCGGGGAGCCGGTTATTACGATTACGACGACAAGCGGCGGCCCAGCGCGTCCGACACGACCGCCGAGATGATCGACGCGGTCGCGAAGGCGCGGAACGTCGCGCCCAGTCCCACCGTCGGCGACGAGGCGTTGCTGGCGCGGCTGCTCTATCCGGTGGTGAACGAGGGTGCGAAGATCCTCGACGAAGGCATAGCGCTTCGCGCGTCCGATATCGATATCGCGGCTGTTCTCGGCTACAATTGGCCGGTGTATCGCGGCGGGCCGCTGTTCTGGGCCGATCAGATCGGGCTCAGCAGGATCGTCGCGGACATGCGCGCGCTGGAAAGCCGCCATGGCGAGGCGTTCCGCCCCTCGGATCTGCTTCTCAGGCTCGCCGAAAAAGGGCTTGGTTTCGGCGACAGGGCGTGAGCCGCAACCGCGCCTGGGTTCTGGCGCGGCGACCCGAAGGGCCGGTCGCCGCCTCCGATTTCGCGTATCGCGAAGAGGACTATGTCGCGCCGGAGCTCGACGACGGGGAGCTGCTCGTCCGAACCCGGATTTTCTCCTGCGCGCCCACGATCCGCAATTGGCTCAACCCGCCCGGCCGGAGTTACCGCGGCGCGATCGGCATCGGCGAAGCGATCCGGGGCATGGCGGCATCCGAAATCCTCGCCACGCGTCATCCCCGCTTCGCGGTCGGCGATCTCGTCACCGCGGTGACGCCGTGGCAGGATTATGCCGTGCTCCGACCCGAGACCGCGGCGGTTCCCGTCACCACGGTGCCGCGTGGCATGGATCCCGTCGATGCGATGACGCTCTATTCCCCGAACAGCCTGACCGCCTATTTCGGTCTGTTCGCGGTCGGAGAGCCCGAGCCGGGCATGACCGTCCTTGTTTCTGGCGCCGCCGGCTCGGTCGGCGCGATGGCCTGCCAGATGGCGAGGCTGGCGGGGTGCCGCGTGGTCGCCGTCGCAGGCGGGCAGGAAAAATGCCGGTGGTTGGAAGAGCATTGCGGAGTGGCCACCGCGATCGATTACCGCGTGGGCGACTTGGCCTCGCGGTTGAAGGCCGCCAGCCCTGACGGATTTGATGTTTTCTTCGACAACGTCGGCGGTCAGATCCTGCAGGATGCGATCGATCAGATGGTGCCACATGGCCGAATTGTGCTGTGTGGCCAGATCTCCGCCTACGACACCGGCCGGCCGGCGGCAGGCCCGAGCGATATGATGAAGCTCGTCTATGGTCGCATTCGCATGGAAGGTTTTGTCGTTGGGGATTTCGCAAAACGGTATGACGAGGCAGCGGCGGCGATCCGCGCATGGTCCGCTAGTGGCCAGTTGCAATGCCGGGTCGATCTGCGAAGGGGATTCACGCTGCTGCCGACCGCGTTCGCGGGTTTGTTCTCCGGGCTGAATGCGGGAACACTGCTGGTGACAACGGAAGCGTAGCGCGCACAGCGCGGGTGGTCTGATCGTCGCTGACTCCATCGGCGCGAAGTTGATGATCGGCCGCCCGCCGTTGAGGCGATAGTTAGTCTGCGCATCGATCGCGATGCCCCGGGCGAGGAACGTGTTCGTGTTGAACGGGCTGGTGGTTTGCTGCGTGACGCCCGGTGTATTGCGCAGCGCATCGTCCAATCCGAGCGCTCCCTGATCGGTCAGGAGCGCGCGCGTCACGACGTTGACCGTTGCCGGGGTGTATAGAACATCGCGATCGCGGAACGCGCCGACTTGAACGACATCGACATCATAGTGCGTTTCTCGCCCTCCGTCGCCAGCAGGCCGTTATGATTGACCGGCAGAGCTTCTACACGGGTCACGCCATATTGGCGCAGCGTCCTTTCCTTGAACGCCTTGAAGAAGGGATCGTCGGGATTGTGGCTGTCGCCCGGCTTGTGCAGGTCCGTGCGCCTGGTCTCAGACGGGATCGGGCGTGATTTGAAGATGAACTGGCCGTGCATGCCGCAGGTGAAGCAAAAACCTGCGACCGCAATCAGTCACGGCATGCGGCAAGGCGCCCATCCGGTACGTCACGAGGAAGCAGGAGCGCGCTACCGGCCGCGATCGGAAGAAGCAAAAGGGCGATCCCGAAGAAGGCGGGCGCGTAGCTGCCACTCGAGTCGGCGATGATCCCGGCGATCCATGGGCCGAACGCGGCGAGCCCAGCAAGCGTCCAGACCGCGCCGAGCGCGGCGGCGCCCTGAACCGGCCCAAAATATCGCACCAGCAGCAATGTGACCGCCAGCGTCGCGCCGCCGACACTGACGCCCACCAGTATCGCAAACGCTGTTAGAAGAGCGGTATCGACGCTGCTGGCGAGGATCGCCAGCCCGGCCGCGCCTGCCAACAGCGAGATCGGCAGCAGACGCCGCGCGGAAATAAGCCTGACGCCGAACCCGAGCAAACCGGTCGCCAGCGCGCTGGCAAGCCCCTCGATACTGAGCAGCCGCGCAGCAATCACGGTTCCCTGACCCTGTGCCGCCAGATAAGGCGGTGCGACGCTTGCAACGGTGATGATGCAGATTTGGCTGGCGACGACCGCCGCCGCCAGCGTCAGGAAGATCGGGGAGCGTAGCATCCGACCAAGCCTCCTCAAAGGTGATCGGCTGTCCTCTCGTGGATTATCGAGAGGTGGCTCGCGTAGGCAGGCTGCGCATGTACCGGCCATCGTCGCTGCAACCAGCGCCACGACGCCGCAATACCCGCGCCAGCCCACCTCCGCGATCAGCGCCTGCGCAACGGGCGGACCGACCGCGTTTCCGAGCATACCGATCATCATGTATATGCCGATCCAGCGCGCGGCCCGCGTGCCGGCCCAGCCCGACAGCAGGAATACCGCCGGCGAATTGCCGCTGAGCGAGAACCCGACGCCGCCGAGCAACGCGGCCGCGTAAAGCTCGCCCAAGGCGTGCGCACCCCCCAGAATCAGGAACGCGGCGCATAACACCGCCTGACCAAGTATGATCGTGCGGCCGCCACCAATCCATCGGATCAGCAGCATTGGCGCCGGCGCGGCGATGCACGCGCCCAGCACCACAACTGTATAGGCGAATCCGCTGTCACTCGCCGACAAGCCGAGACCGGGGGCAGTTGCGAATAGGACGATCCCGAACGACGCGAATACAACCGACTGCGCGATTATCAGTGCCAGCGACGTCGCCGTCAGTACCGCCAGTGCACGGCTCCGGCCCCGGCGTTCGTCACTCTGCATCAACGCGGCACGTCGCCGCGGATCTGGACGCGGAAGCCTGAGCGGGTCTGCGGAAAATAATCCCAGATCGCGGAATGTTGCGCGCAGCGATTGTCCCAGAAGGCGATCGCGTGCGGCGTCCAGGTGAAGCGGCACTGGAAGGCCGGATGCTGGAGATGCTGGAACAGATATTGGAGCAGCGCATCACTTTCGGCGCGCGGAACGCCCTCGATATAGGTGGTGAAGCCCTTGTTGACGAACAGAGCCTTACGCCCGGTCGAGGGGTGGGTGCGGATGACGGGATGGCTGGTACGCGGCAGTTTCATGCCCTCGGGCGTAATGCCGCCGAACCCGACCGCGGCGTCGTGCATCGCGGTAAGCCCTTCGAGATGCGCCTTCATCCGCTCGGACAGGGCGTCGTACGCGGCATACATGCTCGAAAACACGGTATCGCCGCCGACCGGCGGGATGGTGTGCAGGTACAACACCGATCCAAGCGGCGGCTCGGGATCGCAACTCATGTCGGAATGCCAGTCCTCGCCCGCGACGAAGGTGGAATCCTTGTCGGCATGGATGATGGTGACTTCCGGGTGGCCGGGCGCCTGCCACGGCTTGGTGCTCGGCGCGATGTGGATCCCGCCGAAATATTCGGAGAACCGGATATGCGCGGCATGGTCGATCGGCTGATCGCGGAAGAACAGCACGAGCCGATCGTCGAGCGCGCGGTGCAGATCCTCCACCTCCATGTCCGACAACGGGCGGTTGAGGTCGATGCCCGACACTTCGCCCCCGATCGTCGGCGTGAGCGGGCGAACCGTGATGGTGTTATATTCCACGTCTGTCTTCCTCTTGTTCGTCAGGACATCGGCCATGCGGTGCGGAGCGGCAGCCCGGCGCGCTCGATCACGGCGGCGGCGGCGGCCCGCCCCTCGGCGTACAAAGCTTCCTCGTCGATCGTCGTGCAGCGGAAACCATCGACGACGCGCCGGCCGCCCACCCAGACCGAATGCACGCTGCGCCCGTCGGCGGACCACACGAGCTGGCGCACCGGATCGTTGATCGGCTGCCATTCCGGCCGGAAACTGTCATGCGCGACGATATCCGCCTGCATACCGACCGCGATGCTGCCGATCGAACCGGCACGGCCCACCGCCTTCGCGGCGTTGATCGTCGCCATCTCCAGCGCCTCATGTGCCGGGAAGATCTCGCGATCTTCGCGGGCATCCTTGAACAGCCCGGCCATCAACATCATCACGCGCATCATGTCGTGGTTGGCGGCGCCGTCGGTGCCGAGCAGCACGTTGATCCCGGCCTTCGCCATTTCGGGGAACAGACCGTGCGCCGTGGTGCCAAGGCCGGTCCGGATGGCCGCGCCGGGGCAATGGGTGACATTGGTGCCGGTCGCCGCGAGCAGCGCGATTTCGGCAGCATCGACATGAACCATATGGACCAGGTTGAGATGCGGGCCGAGCACGCCGAGCGCATCGAGATGCACGATCGGCCGCTTGCCGGTGTTCGCAAGGTACCACTTCGAATCGTCGGCGACCGGGCTCATATGCGCGGAGACGCCGCACCCCGTCTCACGCGCCAGCGCGCTCGCCCGCTGCCACAAGGCATCGGAGGCGGTGTTGTGGCCAATCAGGATCGGCCATGCCGAAATCAACCTGCCGTCTTGCGGATAGCGGGCGATATCGGCCGCCAGCGCGGCGACGGCGGTTTCGGTCAAGGCGATCTGGTCTGCATTGGGATCGAACGCGCGGTCCATCGTCCAGCGGCCGGCGATGCCGCGGATGCCGCTGTCGGCGATCGCGTCCATCACATCGTCGAACGCGATGATCGTGCCGGCCTCGAGAAAGGTGGTGGTGCCCGATCGCAACATCGCCGCGATCGCGAGCTTGGTGCTGACGATCTGCTCGGCTGCGGTGTGCGCTTCGTACAGCGGAATCACCCAGCGGCCGATCTCCTCATCGAACGGCAGCGCCTCGGGCAGGAATCCGCGGATCAACGTCTCGGTGACATGGACATGGCCGTTGATGAAGCCGGGCGTCAGCACGAAGCGTCGGCCGTCCACGGTCTCGCGCGCCTGCACCTGCGCCGCGACATCGGCGCGTTTGCCGACCGCGACGATGGTGTCGTCGGCGATCGCCACCGCACCGTCGGCGATGACACGGCGTTCGGCATCGACCGTGATGACGGTCGCGCCGCTGATGAGCGTATCCACGTGCATTCGCGCCCCCAAAGCCGCCGGTCGATGTCGTACCTTAGCGACCGACCGCCACGACGCTTGAGCACGAGCGGCCCAATAGTTGATCGGCGATCACCGCGCCGGCAGGCCCGGCACCGCGCACAGCCCCTGGTCGATCAGCTCGCGCGCCGCACGGAACAGCACCGGCTCGTTGCCCGCCGCGCTGATCAACTGGATGCCGAGCGGCATCGGAAAGTCCCCGGCGAGCGGCAGCACCAGCGCGGGCAGCCCCATCAGACTGATCGGTTGGGTATAGATGCCGAGATGGCTGCGCGCCGGGATCGGCTCGCCCCCGAACAGCATCACCGGATCGGCGATGGTTGGCGCGTAGCCTGGCGCCGCCGGCGTGAACAGCACGTCGCACAGCTCGAACTGGCGCCGCAGCCGTTCCTGGATCCACGCGCGGAAGCGCTGCGCGCGCAGATAATCCTCGCTCGGCAGCAGCATGCCCGCCAGCATGCGACCGCGCACCGGCGCCTCGAACGCCATCGGGTCTTGCTCGATCCCCGGTCGGTGCAGGCTCCCGCCCTCTGCGGCGATGATGACCGAGGCGGCCGCGCGCGCTATTTCCGAATGTTCGAGTTCGAAGGTGATGCGGCCGAGCCGGTTCCAGAAGGCGTGCAGCGGTGCGCGCATTTCCTCGGCGATATTGTCGTCGAACCAGCTCATCAACCGACCGAACCGGATCGGCTCGCGCCCGGCCTCGCGCTCGGACGCGCCGTCGCGGAGGATGGCGTAAACCAAAGCGAGATCGTCGAGATCGCGGGCGAGTGCGCCCACCACATCGAGGCTTTCGACGAAGGGAAAACAGCCGCCGCGCGGCAAGGCGCCATAGGTCGGCTTCAGCCCGATCACACCGCACAGCGCCGCCGGAACGCGCAGCGACCCGTTGGTGTCGAACGCGAGCGAGAAGGGTACCACCTGCGTCGCCACCGCCACGGCGGACCCGCCCGCGGCACCGCCTGCGACCCGCGTGGGATCGTGCGGGTTGCGGGTCGTGCCGAAATGGGCGTTCATCGTGACGAAGCCATAGCCGAATTCGTCCATGTTCTGCGTGCCGATCAGCACGGCGCCTGCCGCTTCCAGCAGCCGGATCGCGGTGGCGTCGCGGCTCGCGAACGGGGCACCGTGGCGCGTGCCCGAACCGGCGGTGGTGATCTCGCCCGAGACGTCGAACAGATCCGCGGCGCCGAACGGCACCCCGGCCAGCGGCCCGGGATCAAGCCCCGCCTCCACCAGCTTGTCGATCGCTTCGGCGCGCAGCATCGCGCGCCGGCGCAACAGCCGTGTGAACCCGCTACGCTCACTACCCAGCGCCTCCGCATGGTCGAGCGCCTGGCGGCACAGATCGGCGGCCTTGAGCTGGCCGTCGCGAACCGCCTGCGCGAGCGTGATCGCGGTGGGCGGCCGCGTTGCCATGCTCACGCCTCGAAGCGCAACGCGCTCGCACTGCGCGGATCGAGCGGAAACGCGCGCAGCGTCGCGACGTGATCCTGCAACACGAGCAGATTGGCCAGCGTTTCGGTAACGCACGGGTCGGGCACGTCGAGGCCGGCTTCGGCGAGGCGCGTCCTTACGCTCGCCTCGGTGGGACGGGCCGCGTTGGGCTTGGTTTCGGCCATCGGGCGCCCTCCTGACTGCAAGCTGTTGGCACACTGGCGCCCACCTCTTACAACCTTGGCGCGCGGCGGCAAGCCACCGGAAGGGGGGTCAGCCGAAGCGGAACGCGGAGATATCAGCCATCATCACGTTGTCGGTAAACACTCTGGCACCCGACGAATCCGCGCCGGCTCCGGCCGCGACCATCAACGGCAGAAGATGCTCCTCGCGTGGATGCGATTCGCGACCTGCCGGTGCGTCGGCCCATTGCACCAGGGCGGCATCGCGCTCGGCGACCGGCGCCTCGATGACCTGCGTCAGCCACTGATCGAACGCCGCTGAGGGCCGCGTCGCGGCGGGCGTGCGGAAGGCACGCATATTGTGATAGCTCATGCCCGACCCGACGATCAAAATGCCCTCGTCGCGCAGCGGCGCGAGCGCGCGGCCGGCGGCGAGATGCTCGGCCGGATCAAGATCGGCCTTGAGCGACAGCGGCACCACCGGGATCGTCGCATCGGGATCGACGACGAGCAACGGCACGAACACGCCATGATCGAAGCCGCGTGCCGGATCGGTACGCGCCGGCAGCCCTGCCTGTTGGAGCAACGCGACCACTCGTGCCGCAAGCGCGGGGTTGCCCGGTGCAGGATATTGCAGTTGGTAGGTGTGCGGCGGGAAGCCGTAATAATCATATATCATGCCGGGATCGACCGCGGTCGATGCGGTGAAGGCCGGCTCCTCCCAATGGCCCGAGATTATAACGATCCCCTTAGGCCGCTCGGGCAGGGTGGAGACCAGCGCGCGCAGCCACGCCTCGGTCTTGTCCCAGGTATCGGCGGGACCACCCATCATCGCGCTCCAGTCCATGAAGAAGCACGGACCACCGCCGTGGGGGATGAACAGGGTCGGCATCGTGGATGCCGGATTACGCGTCGCGCTGGTTTGTGCGGTCATGATATCGGTCCCTTCGCGCGATCTCGCATCTGGTACGCTTACCCTTCGGTGGACGCGCGTTCGCGTGCAAGTCCACAGACTTGACAGCGCGCGAAGGAAATCTTGCGAGCCGCGTTATTCGCTTGGGATCGCCGCCGATCGGGGATGTACTTGTCGCCTGGACAACGGAGGACGCGCCTTGCAGACTGCCGCTCGGGATGGAACCGCGACCCGGCTCGCCATCGCCGCCACCACTGGCAACCTCGTGTGCATCACCGCCGCCATCAGCGCGACGTTCGGCACCTTTCTCGTACCGATCTCGCAAGAATTCGGCTGGCCGCGCGCGGCGGTGTCGGGCGTGCTCGGGTTGATCGCGATCCTGTCGGCGCTGAGTTATCCGCTGATCGGGCGGGCGATGGACCGCGTCGGCGCACGGCCGATCATCCTTACCGGCAACGCGCTGCTGGCGCTGTCGATCGCACTCCTTGCGCTCACCAACGGCAACATCTGGCTCTTCTATTTCCAGTTTGGCATCGTCGGCCTCGCTGGCGCGATGTGCGCGTCGCCGATGATCGCCAAGGTCGTCTCCAACTGGTTCGACGAAAGGCGGGGGCTGATGTTGGGCGTAACCGCCGGCGTCGGCAACGGTGTCGGTGCGACGGTCGTGCCGATCGTCGCTGGCGTGCTGTTGCCGCTGCTCGGCTGGCGCGGCACCTATGTGGCGATCGGGGCGATCGTGCTGGTGGTGGGTGCGCCGGTGCTGTGGCTGTGGCTGCGCGACAGCCCGGATGTCGAGCGCCACCGCGTCGAGAAGTCCCAGACGCTGGCGAAAGGCATGACGCCGGCCGAGGCGGCGCGAACCGCGCGCTTCTGGCTGCTGCTGATCGCGGTGGCGAGCGGCGCCGGCGCGATGACCGCAGTCTTCACCCATGTCGTGCCGATGATGATGGACCGCGGCTTCGGACTCGGCGAGGCGACCGGAATCGTCGTGATCTTCGCGCTGGTGACGGCGGCCTGGCAGGTCGTGACCGGAGGTCTGCTCGACACGTTCCGATCGCCGATACTGATCGTGCCGATGTACGTCGCGGCGATGCTTGGTCTCGCGCTG
Organism: Sphingomonas pollutisoli; assembly: GCF_029167165.1. NCBI lineage: Bacteria > Pseudomonadati > Pseudomonadota > Alphaproteobacteria > Sphingomonadales > Sphingomonadaceae > Sphingomonas > Sphingomonas pollutisoli. Next base: position 338,099 of record NZ_JARFNJ010000002.1, on the reverse strand, counting down.
CTCGAATTCGGACATGGCGGGATGACGATGACGGCGGCGGGGGTGTTGCTCGGCATCGGCATGGGCGCGGAATATGCGGCGCTATCGTATTTCTGCTCGCGGTATTTCGGGCTGCGGCATTTCGGCAGCATCAACGGCATCCTCTACGCCGCCGTCATTCTCGCGCAGGGGCTGACCCCCGCGCTGATGGACATGAGCTATGACCGCACCGGTTCGTACGACCAGGCCGCGACCGCGCTGATCGGAACGCTGGCGGCGGGCATGGTGCTGCTGTTCTTCCTGCCCTCGCTCGGCCGGCGGGGCAGCGACGCGGAGATGCCGGGGCTTGTCGCGGCGCAATGAGCATCACGCCTCCGTGACAGGGGCGTGGGATGGATCAACATTCGAACGCAAAAAGCCCCGATCGAACCGACCGGGCCTTTGCCTTTCTCGTCGTTACGTCCACCTCAGCCCGGATCGATGACCGAGCCCTTCTGCGGGAACATCCGCCGCTCCACCCGTGCGTGAACACCCACGGTGCCATCGACCACCTGGGTCACGCCGAAATCGGTCGCGACGCTCATCAGCGAATAGGCGTCGTTCTTGCTTAGCCCCTGATGCTCGTGGAGCAGATGCAGCATATCGAGCGATGCCGCCTTCATCGCCGCATCGAGATCGGCGCCGAAGCCGTGGACGATCCAGTTCTCGGGCGTTTCCAGTAGTGGTGAGGGGAAATCGAAATCCTTGCGCAGGATGATCTGGAACAGGCAGTCGAGCGACGCCTCGATCGCGGTGCCGGAGATCTCGCCGTCACCTTGGCTGACGTGCGGATCGCCGATCGAGAACAGCCCGCCTTCGACCTGGCATTTGTAGAACATCGTCGATCCGGCGCCGATCCGCCAGTTGTCGATGTTGCCACCGTGCAGACCGGGGGGAATCGTCGAGACCGGTTCGTTGACCGCCGGCGCCACCCCGGCGGTGCCGAGATGCGGGCGCGCCGGAATCGTGATGCCCGGTAGCGCCGGCTGACGATCGCACACCGGGCAATTGGTGATGGTGCCCGGCACGAGATAATCACCGGGGAAATCGTAGGCGTAGAGCGCGTGCGCGGTGTTGGCGTTGGCGTCGAGTTCGTAGATCGTCACGCGCTCCTTGCGGCCGAACTCCTCGTAGAGATGCCCCCAGTTCGCCGCGAGGTTCGAGCCATAGGCGTTGCGCGGCACCATCTGGAGGTAACGCACCTCTATCATGTCGCCGGGCTCGGCATCCTCGATGTAGATCGGCCCGGTCATGATATGGACGCCCGGCGCGCGGGTGGCGGGGTCGACCTCCCGGAAGATCCGCTCGATGCCCGCGTCGAACATCAGTTCGGGCGCGTCGCCTGCGTGGTGGGTCACCGCTTCCGCGTGGATCAAATCGCCGCTGCGGACGCGCAGCGCCGGTTTGATATCCGGGGAAAAATACCCCCAGTGAATGGTCTCCGGTGTGGCTTTGAGATGCCAGAACGCGGCTGGCCGGCTTTGCGCCTTCGCCACGCTTAGAGTGGTCACGGAAGCCATTAACTGCCCCTTTGTTGCTTGCAGGATCGACCATGGTGATGTCGAACCGATGCCTCCGATGGTCTTGCGCCGGCGCGCCCTAGAATTTGCGGAGCAGGCGGCAGCGATGAACTCGGTCAACAAAGTGATCGTCCCAGACCAAGCGCGCGGCGCACGCCTCGCGCACAGTCCGATCACCCGAGCCGGCGCCGCTGGCGGTACGCGATACGAGGAACAATCCATGCCCAACACGCTCATCTTCGTCGACATGCCGAGCGACGATCCCGCTGCCGCCGGGCGGTTCTACGCGGAGGTGTTCGGCTGGCGCGACGACGAGAAGCCGGCGGGCGTTTATCACCGCATGGTCCCGGGGGGCATGTTCCCCAACCCCGACGGCAGCGATAGCGCGATCGGCAACCTCCACCTCGGCATTTTCAAGGCCGACAACGCTCGCCCGCATCCCGAAGCGGAAGGCGTCGCTCCGCGCGAACTCTCGACCGAAGGCCGCAAGCCGCGCATCTGGGTGCTCATCAGCGACGACGACACGCCCGAACGCATCCTGTCGGCGGCCGAAGAACGCGGCGCGACGATCCTGTGGCGCAACCACTTCTGGTCGACCTTCAACGGCCTCAACCACGCCTTCCGCGATCCGTGGGGCAATGAGATCATCCTGTGGGGGAAGGCGGGCGATCCGCCCGTCATACCCGCCGACTATACACGCGAGTAAGTACGCCGCCTCGATCACCCGATTGCCTTCCCGCCGCCGTCGTGCAGGTTGGCAGTCGATCCACATACCGCTTTTTCCCAGGAACATCCCGATGCCCGCGCGCCTGTCCGATAGCTTCATCGAATCCCTCTCGTCTTCCGCGGTCGATCTCGCGGAGGCGGTGACGCTGCCGCCGGCCTGCTACACGAGCCGGGATTTCTATGAGTTCGAAAAGGAAGCGCTTTATTACGCCGAATGGCTGTGCGCGGGCCGTGAATCCTGGATCCCGGAACGCGGCGACTATTTCACCACGCGCATCATCGGCGAGCCGATCATCGTCGCGCGCAACCAGGCGGGCGAGATCAAGGCGATGTCGGCGGTGTGTCAGCACCGCGCGATGCTCGTGGCGGAAGGCAGCGGCAACGCGCGCGGCTTCCTGTGCCCGTATCACCACTGGAGCTATTCGCTCGACGGCGCGCTGGTCGGCGCGCCGGCGATGAACAAGACCTGCGATTTCGATCGCAAGGCGAACGGCCTGCCCGCCTTCGCGGTCGAGGTTTGGAACGGCTTCGTCTTCATCAACTTCGACAAGCACGCCGCGCCGCTCGCGCCGCGTCTCGCCAAGGTCGCGGAAGCCATCGCCGGCTATGATCTCGCGAGCGCCGAAGGCCCGCGCCCTGAGCCGGCCGCGAAGCTGCCGTGGAACTGGAAGGTGATGTTCGAGAACAACAACGACGGCTATCACGCGAGCCGGCTGCACCAGGGGCCGTTGCACGATTTCGTCCCCTCGGGCCGCGCCGAATTCCCGCCGTCGGAGCCGGAGGATGCCGGCTTCCTGCGCTTCAACGGCACGCTGCACCCCGATGCCAGCTTCAACGCGACACAGCGCGCGGTGCTGCCGGTGTTCCCCGGGCTGACCGACGCGGACCGGTCGCGGATGACCTTCGCCAACGTGCCGCCCTCGCTCAGCCTGGTGATGATGAGCGACATGGTGATTTACCTGATCCTGCGCCCCGACGGCCCGGAATCGCATGAGCTGGAAACCGGCTTCCTGTTCGCCCCCGGCGCGATGCGAGCGCCCAATTTCGACAACCTGCTCGACATGAACATCGCCGCATCGGGCAAGATCATCGCGCAGGACATGCACGTCGACGCCTTGGTGCAGGAAGGGTTGCGGTCTCGGTTCGCGCCGCGCGGTCGCTATTCCTGGCAGGAGGGCGCGCAGGGCCAGTTCAACAAATGGCTGGTCCACCGCTACCGCGCGGCGCACCAGCGTCTGGGTGCCCAGGACGGAATCGCGTAGATTTAGCGTCCCGGCGACGCGTGGACATTCTGCCACCATATTTTTCCGCGACGGTCCCCTGTGGACGATGTGGGGCTGCTGAAGGGGAAATGCGGGCATGACCGGAGTGCGACTGACGACCAATGCCTATCCGCACGACCAGCGGTTGGAGGCATGGCGGTTCGCATTGCGCCGGGTTTCGCTGACGCTCGAGATGGCCGCAGAGGACATCTATGGCGATCTTGTCAGCTTCACCAGCGGGCAGCGGCTTCAGTTCATTCGCATCACCGGCACCGCGCAGACGATCGCGATCGACTTCCGGCAGGAAGCGCGCTGCTTCTGGCTCGTTCTCCTGCTCGAAGGCGCGTTGCGCGCGACCGGCGGTGCCGCGAGGCTGGAGATCGGTGAGGGCGACATGGTCTATGGCAGCGGCGATACGCCGTGCGAGATCGCTCTGACCGGAGAATTCCGGCTGCTCGTCGTCAAAGTCCCGCACAATCTGCCCGCGCTGAAAGCGCGCTCGCCGCTGCCGACCGATATCAGCAACCTCATCTCCGATACCGCGACCGGGCGGATGCTGTCCGGTCTGCTGCGCACCGTCGCCGACACGATCCTCGACATTTCCGACGATCAGATCCGACCGGTCGAACTCGCCCTGCCCGAACTGATCGCCGCGACCCTGCTCGACCGCGCGCCCACCAAGGCGCTCGGCGGCGCGGCGGGCGGACGCGCCGCGATCCTGGAGCGCGTGTTCCAGTCGATCGAGATGCGATTGTCCGACGCCAATCTCAACACCCACCAGATCGCCGCCGAGCACGACATCTCGCCGCGCTACCTCCAGAAGCTGTTCGAGGCGCATGGCGAGAGCTTTGGCCATTACGTGAAGCTTCGCCGCCTGGAGCGATGTCGGCTCGACCTTCACAGCCCATTGCACGCGCAGCGTTCGATCTCGGAAATCCTGTTCCAATGGGGCTTCAACGACAGCGCCTCGTTCAGCCGCGCGTTCCGCGAGCAATATGGCATGAGCCCGCGCGAATATCGCAAATCGCCCGAGGCCGACGCCACCGCCGCCGGCCTTCCCCGGCGCGGACGCCCCGAAAAGGCCCGCGACGTGCGGTTGGACGCCGCCAAGACCGGCGCCGCCATCGCCACCTTGCCGCCGCTCGACGATGCCGCGCGTACCGTGCGGCATCACTTGCTGCCGGTCCGCCCCGACACGATCCACTGGGGGTATTTCAGCCGATCGCTCAAGCCCGTGCTCGAAATCCGCTCGGGCGATTATGTGACGGTCGAGACGCTGACCCACCATGCCAACGACGATGCCGAAAGGATGGTAGAGGGCGATGCCGGCGCGGAAAGCGTCTATCACTGGACGGCGGACGGCAAGGCGGTCGAGCGGCGCGGCGCGGGTCCGATCGACGCTTCCGCGTTCGGGCGCGGCCCCGGCGAAGGGTATGGCGTGCATATCTGCACCGGCCCGATCGCGATCGAGGGCGCGCGGCCCGGCGATGTCGTCGAAGTCCGCATCCTCGACATGGCGACGCGTCCGAGCGCCAACCCGCGCTTCGCCGGGCGCTCGTTCGGCAGCAACGCCGCCGCCTATTGGGGTTTCCACTACAGCGATCTCATCACCGAGCCTAAGCAGCGCGAGGTCGTCACGATCTACGAGATCGGCAACGAGCCGGGCCGCACCACCGCGCAGGCGGTCTATTCGTACCGCTGGACTCCGCAGACCGACCCGTCGGGCGTGGTGCATGACCGGATTGACTATCCTGGCATCCCGGTCGATCCCGAGACGATCACGCGCAATTACGACGTGCTGCGCGACATCACCATTCCGGTGCGCCCGCATTTCGGCGTGGTCGCGCTCGCGCCGGCGCATTCCGAACTGGTCGATTCGGTGCCGCCCGCCAATTTCGGCGGCAACATCGACAATTGGCGGCTCGGCGCGGGCGCGAGCGTGTTCCTGCCGGTGAGCGTGCCGGGCGGGCTGCTGTCGCTTGGCGATCCGCATGCCAGCCAAGGCGATTCCGAACTGTGCGGCACCGCGATCGAATGTTCGATGACCGCGACGATCCAGGTCATCCTTCACCCCGCCAAGGCGAGCGCCAAATTTATCCGCGACCTCGATTATCCGATGATCGAGACGCGCGACGAATGGGTGATCCTGGGCTTTTCGAACCCCGATTACCTCAAGGAATTCGGCCCGAACGCCCAGAGCGAGGTGTACAAGCAGTCCTCGATCGACCTCGCCATGCGCGACTGTTTCCGCAAGGCGCGTCGCTTCCTGATGACGCTGCGCGATCTCACCGAGGACGAGGCGATCTCACTGCTGTCGGTCGCGGTCGATTTCGGGATCAGTCAGGTCGCCAACGGCAATTGGGGCGTCCACGCGATCATCCGCAAGAGCCTGTTCTCGGCCTGAACGGGCGTCATGTTGGGCGCCGACGATGTCCAAGAGTGCGCGGGAATATGGCCGAAGCTGTGCGTGTAGGACAGACCAACACGGGCGCGTCCTGAACGAGGAGAGTTGCTGGAAGCACGAAACCGCTGCGCGGAGGGGCGCTCGGGGCACGGTAGAGGTGACAGACTGAGTGCCGCGCGACGTTTGAGCGCTCAGGGAGACAGGCAGAGCATCGGGGCTTCACCGGGAGGAGCTGCCATGACTATCCCATCCCTACGCCTTAGGCCCGCTCGCCTCGCGCGCCCGTTTGAGCTGTCGATCGACTACGATCTCGCTGGTTTCGCTCATGCGCAAATAGACGGTCAACGAGATCGCGATCATGCCCGAGACGTACCAGTAGAAGCCGCGCTCCAGCCCCGCCGATTTGAACGCCAGGGCGACATATTCGGCCGTGCCGCCGAAGATCGTGTTCGCCAGCGCATAGGGCAGGGCGACGCCCAGGGTACGGATGTTGGCCGGGAACAGCTCTGCCTTCACCACCGCGTTGATCGCCGTATAGCCGGTCACGATCACCAGCGCGCCGAGCACGAGCAGGAACGCCTCGAACGAGTTCGCGACCGTTTCGAGCCGCATGAAGATCGGCACGGTCAGCGTCATGCCGGCAACGCCGAAGCCGATCAGCAGCGGCTTGCGGCCAACCCGATCGGACAGCCAGCCGGCCACCGGCTGCAGCAGCATGTAGATGAACAACGCCGCCGCCATGATGCCGGTCGCGGTATCGCGCGCGAACCCGACCGAGTTGACGAGGAACTTCTGCATGTACGTCGAATAGGCGTAGAAGGCGAGCGTGCCGCCGGCGGTGAGCGCCATCACGATCAACACCTGCTTGGGGTGATGTCGGAACAGTTGCAGCCCGCTCGAGCGTGGCGCGGCGGCGTCGGCCTCGACGGCCTTGAAATCCTGCGTCTCGAGCAGGCCGCGCCGCAGGTAGAAGACGCTGATCGCCAGCACCCCGCCGATCGCGAACGGAACGCGCCAGCCCCATTGCTCGAGCGCCGCCTCGGGCAGCATCGTCTGAAGCAGCAGCAGCACGCACAGCGCCATCAATTGCCCGGCGATCAGCGTGACATATTGGAAGCTGGAGAAGAAACCGCGATGCTCGCGCTGCGCCATTTCGGACAGATAGGTCGCGCTCGCGCCATATTCGCCGCCGACCGACAGACCCTGCAACAGCCGGGCGAGCAGCAGCAGCGCCGGCGCGCCCGCGCCGATCGTCGCATAGCCTGGCGTCGCGGCGATCAGCAGCGAGCCGCCGCCCATCAGCATCACCGACAGCGTCAACCCGGCTTTCCGACCATGGTGGTCGGCGTACATGCCCATCAGCCACGCCCCGAGCGGCCGCATCAGGAAGCCGACCGCGAAGATCGCCGCGGCGTTGAGCAACTGCGCGGTGCGATCGTCGGCCGGGAAGAAGACCGGCGCGAAATAGAGCGTGAAGGCCGAATAGACGTACCAGTCGTACCATTCGACGAGGTTTCCCATCGACCCGCCGAAGATCGAGCGGATGCGGCTGGAGGTCGAAGGGGCGGGGGCGCCGGGCGCGGGCGGAGGTGAAACTGTCATGCGCCCCAGAACGGATGGCTCAGCGATCTCTGCCACCGCCCGCCCCGGCCCGTGGCGGATTTCCGGCAGGCAGCAGAATGACCGAATTGTCCTTGCCCGACACCGAACGGATGTCGAAGCTCTGCGACAGCGCGGTCACGAACTGATCCGAACTGCCGGCCTTGAAGGTGCCGCCGACCCGCAGCGAGGCGATCTGCGGATCGCCGATCACCAGCGGCGCGGTGCGATAGCGGTTGAACTCCTCGACCGCCTGCGCGAGCGTCTCCCCGTCGAACTGGATCACGCCGTCCTGCCAGGCGGTGCGCTGCGCGATCTGACCGGGCAACAGCGCCGTCGTCGAGACGGTTCCGCTGCGGATCGCCGCCGCGGTGCCGGCACCGACCATCTGTGTCGGCGCGGCGCCCTCATGCACCGCGACCCGGCCTTCGATCACGGTCAGTTCGGTCAGATCGTTGCGCAGGCGAACGGCGAAGGCCGTGCCGACCGCGCGCACGGTGGCGTCGCCGGCCTGCACGATGAACGGGCGTTGCGTGTTGTGGGCCACATCGAAGCGCGCCTCGCCCTTGAGCAGATGGACGAGCCGCTCCCGGTCGCGCATCGCGACCTCGACCGTGCTGTCGGTGTTGAGATGGACGAGACTGCCGTCCTCGAGCCGGTAGCTCTTCTCCTGGCCGACGGCGGTGTGCAGGCGCTCGACCGCGGCCCATTTCTGCAAACCGATCGTCCCGGCGGTCGCGACCAGCATCGCCGCGACCATGCCGGCGACGATCCGGCGATCGAAGAACGCTTCGAAGCGGCCCGCCGGCCCGGCGATCTCCTCCGGTGCGACCGAGGGGGTGATCTCACTCAGGCGTTCGCTGAATTCCCACGCGGATTCGGCTTGCGCGAACGCGAAGCCATGCGCGGGATCTTCGGCGATCCAGGCGTAAACGGCGTTCCAGGCATCGGGCGTGTCGAGCGTGCGCGCCTCAAGAAAGCGCCGTGCCGCTTCCTGGTCGATCGCTTGCCGTTCCTCGGCGTTTTTGTATCGACCATCCAAAACCCAGATCCTCATATTGGCCGATGGCCTGCATGATCTTCAACGCGGCGCGGCCGATATGCTTGTCTACGGTCGAAACGGACAGACCCATCTCGTCTGCTATCTCCTGGACCGATTTATCGTGGACGCGCCGCAAAATAAACGCGCGACGGCATTGGATCGGCAAGGTTTCGATGATCGCTTCCAGCCGCCGCAATTCGTCGCGCGCCTGTAGCCGCGCCTCGGCGCCGCTGTCGATCGCGATCAGATCGAGATCGGCGACAAGGGAGAGCGACACGATCTTGTCGCGGCGGACCTCGTCGATGATCATGTTGCGCGCGATCTGAAAAAGATAGGCGCGGCCGTGAACGATATGGTCGAACTCGACGGTGGCGAACGCCCGCGTCATCGCCTCCGAGACGAGATCGTCGAGATCGTCACGGCGCGGCAGGATGCGGCGAACCCGTTCGCGCAAGGCCGCCTGATGCGGCAGGATCGTCGCCTTATACCAGTCCAGACGCTTTCTGACCAACTCCACCGCGACCCCCAACTGACCGTAAGCCCCATCTCATGCCCGCGATTCGCACCACCCGAACATTATTACGAGGCAACATGGTTGCCGCGGATGAATGCGTTGTCCAGCGTTTTGCGGCGGCGACCTATTTGCAATGCGGTGCAACATATTTGAAATCCGCATTGGCAGAAGTGCGCCTGCCCTCCGTTATAGCAACCCGAACATAGCAAATTCGGGGGGTCACAATCATGAAGCGGGGCAATCGGTCACTCATCGTCGCGGCCATGCTGGTCTCGACCGCCATCGTCGCGACGCCGGTCGCGGCGCAAGCTACGATCAAGGTCAGCGCGCGCTCGTTCGACATTCCGGCACAGCCGCTCGCGAGCGCGATGAGCGTCTTCGCCCGGCAATCGGGCGTGCAGATCCTGTTCCCTTACGATCGGGTGCGAAACATGCGCACGCACACGGTCAGCGGCATCATGACGCCCGAGGTGGCGCTCAACCAGATGATCGAGGGGACCGGCCTCAAGGTCGCGCGCTCGGGCAAGGGTGTCGTGGCGCTCGCCGCGACGGCCGACACCAGCATGGCGAGCGCGATCCGAAAGGCCAGCCTCGACATCGAGGGCGGTCGCGTCGCGGCGCTCGCCCCGGCGCCGGTCGCGGCGCAGACCTCCGCTCCAGCGCCCGAGGCGGCCGACGCCACCATCGACGAGCCTGAGACCGTCATCGTCACCGGCAGTCGCGGTATCCAGCGCAGCGTCGCCAAAAGCCCGACCCCGATCGACGTGATCTCCGCGACCGAACTGGAGAAGACCGGCAAGCCCGGCGTGCTCGCCGCGCTGAACTCGCTGGTGCCCTCGTTCAACGTGCCGACCCGCGCCGGCGGCGGCACCTCCACGGTGATCTCGACCGGCGGCCTTCGGGGGCTCAACCCGGATCAGACGCTGATCCTCGTCAACGGCAAGCGCCGCCACAAGACTTCGCTCATCAACGCGGTGTCGTCGCTGTACAATGGCTCGGTCCCGGCCGACCTCGACATGATCCCGACCTCGGCGGTGGATCATATCGAAGTGCTGCGCGACGGCGCGGCGGCGCAATATGGCTCGGACGCGATCGCCGGCGTCATCAACATCATCCTCAAGCACGGCACCAGCGGCGGTTCGGCCAGCTTCACGGCGGGGCAGAACATGGACCGCTCCGACGGCGAGAATTACCTGGCGCAACTCAGCTATGGCACCAAGCTCGGCGAGGCCGGGTTCGCGGACGTCTTCGTCAACCTGAAGAAGCAGGAAGCCTCGAACCGCGCGGTGCCGATCGCGGGCTGCACGACGCTCGGCGGATCGACCTGCCTCTATTACCGCGCCGGCGACACCGCGATCGATCCGCGCGAGGCGAGCGCGGACCGACTCGTCACCAAGAATTACGGCGCGTTCCCGACCCGGCAGATGAACCTCGGTTATAATGCCGGCTATGATCTGGGCGGGGTGCAGGTGTATTCGTTCGGCACCTATAGCCAGCGCAACTCGCAGCTCGATTTCACCTTCCGCTACCCCAACAACGCGGCCTCGCTGCCCAACGTCTATCCCGACGGCTTCCGCCCGCGGCTCAACATCTCCGAGGAGGATTTCGAGTTCGCGCTGGGGGTGAAGGGCACGCTGTCGGGCTGGAACTGGGACATCAGCAGCACCTATGGCAGTAACCGCGCCGGCCAATATGGCAGCAAGACGCTCAACCCCTCGCTCGGGCCGACCAGCCCGCACGACGTCTATGTCGGCACGCTGAAATCGACCGAATGGGTCAATTCGTTCGATATCACCAAGGGCTATGCGCTGGGCGGCGGCAACCTTCAGGTGTCGGCCGGCTTGCAGCATCGGCTCGAAACCTATGCCGTGATGGCGGGGGAACTCGCCAGTTATCAGGCGGGGACGTACACCTATGTCGTCAACGGGCGCACGATCCGACCGGCACCGGGCGCACAGGCGGCGGCGGGCTTCACCCCGGCCGACGCCGGCAGCAAGAAGCGCAACAACATCGCCGCCTATGTCGATCTCGCCTATGATCCGACGCCGAGCACGACGATCGGCGTGGCGGGCCGGTTCGAGCATTACGACGATGCCTCCGGCGACACCGCGATCGGCAAGGCCAACATTCGGCAGGCGATCACGCCCTGGCTCGCGCTCCGCGGGGCGGTCAGTTCGGGCTTCCGCGCGCCGGCGCTGGCGCAGCAAATCTATGCGTCCACCACCGGCCAATTCCGTAACCTCCCCGATGGCAGCCTGAACCTGTTGCAGATCAAGACGCTGCCGGTCGGTTCGCCCGCCGCGATCGCGCTCGGCGCGACGCCACTCAAGCCCGAGACCTCGACCAACTTCAGCGCTGGGTTCGTGTTGAACCCGATCCGCAACCTCAACATCACGGTCGATGGCTATCAGGTTTCGGTCAAGGACCGCATCGCGATCACTTCGACGCTGACCGGCACGGCGGTATCGAAGATCCTCGTCGCCAACGGGCTGTCGCCCGATATCAGCGCGCAATATTACACCAACGCAATCGACACCCGCACGCGCGGCATCGACGTCGTCGCGACGTACCGGCACAAGGTCGCGGATTTCGCGACGATGTCGTGGAACGTCGGCTACAATTACAACCAGACCGACATCACCCACATCAAGGCCAACCCGTCGCAGCTCGCCGCGCTCGGTTCGAACTTCGTGCTGTTCGATCGGCTGTCGCAAGCGAATCTGACCACCAACCTGCCGCGCACAAAATTGTTCATCGGCAACCTCACCAATCTCGGCAAGTTCACGATCAATACGCGTGTGGTGCGGTACGGGAAGTTCGACGGGATCGCCAATCTGGTGAACGGGGCAAATCCGACCGCGAACGATCGTCACTTCGGCGCCAAATGGATCACCGATCTCGAAGTCGGCTATGATCTGACGCCGAAGATCAATCTCGCGGTCGGCAGCAACAACCTGTTCAACGTGTACCCCGACTATACCACGGCGTCGTTCAACGCGACGCTCGGGTCCAGTCAATATCCCACCACCGGCGGCTACGGCTTCACCGGCGGCTATTATTATGGCCGGATCACGGTCGGCTTCTAAGCACGAGGACGAGACGATGCGGAAAATGCTCTTGAGCCTGGCGTTGGCCGGCGTCGCGCTGGGCGCGGCCTCGGCGCCGCTGCAATCGAAGACGGCCACGCCGGCGTGGGCGGGGGGTGAGATCCTGTGGGACAGCTTTGGCGTGCCGCACATCTACGCCAAGACCGAGGCGGGCACCTTCTACGGCTTCGGCTACGCGCAGGCGCAGAGCCACGGCGATCTGCTGCTTCATATGTATGGCGAATCGCGGGGCCGGGCGGCGGAATATTGGGGCGCCAGCTTCGAAAGCCAGGACAAGTGGATCGTCGCCAACGACGTGCCGAGCCGCTCGATCACCTGGTACAAGGCGCAGACCCCGCAGATGCGCGCCGATCTCGACGCGTTCGCCGCCGGGATCAACGCCTATGCCGCCGCGCATCCCGACAAGATCGACCCGGCGGTGAAGGTCGTCCTGCCGATCACCGGGCTGGATGTCATCCAGCACGCGCACCGGCTGATGAACTATCTCTACATCGCCTCCGACAAGCGCGTCCTCGTCAGCCCCGCCGTCAACGAGGCGGGCGGGTCGAACGCCTGGGCGGTCGCGCCGGCGCGCTCGGCGAGCGGGCATACGATGCTGCTCGCCAACCCGCATCTGCCCTGGGCGCCGAGCCTGCTCACCTATTACGAGGCGCAGATGACCGGCCCGGGGATCAGCATCTACGGCGCCACGCAGGTCGGGCTGCCGGTGCTGCGCTTCGGGTTCAACAACGATCTCGGCTTCACCAACACTGTCAACACGATCTCGGGCTACACGAGCTACATCCTGAAGCTCGCCGATGGCGGCTATACGTTCGACGGCAAGGTGCTGCCGTTCAAGACGGTCGCGAAAAGCTACAAGGTCAAGCAGCCCGACGGCACGCTCAAGACGGTGAGCTTCACCCAGCGCTATACGGTGCAGGGGCCGGTGTTCGATCTGCCCGACGGCAAGACGACGATCGCGCTCAAGGTGGCCGGGCTCGACCGGCCCGGCGTGCTCCAGCAATATCTCGACATGGGCAAGGCGCACACTTGGGCGCAGTTCGAGGCGGCGCTCAAGACGCTGCAAGTGCCGATGTTCAACATCGTCTATGGCGACCGCGCCGGCAACATCCTGTATCTCGACAACGGCATCCTGCCCAAGCACCCCGACGGCGGCGATTTCGCGCACTGGAGCCATCCGGTGCCCGGCGATACCTCGGCGACGCTGTGGAAGGATGTCCATCCGTATGCGGACATGCCCAAGGTGTTCAATCCGGCGGGCGGGTTCGTCCAGAACACCAACGATCCGCCCTGGGTCTCGACCTGGCCGCGCGTGCTCGATCCCAAAAAGTACCCGGCCTATGTCGCCGTCGTCGGACCGATGAGCCAGCGCTCGCAAATGTCGAACCGGCTGCTCGCCGGCACCAACACGATCAGCTTCGACGATTTCGTCGCCAAGAAGGTGACGACCACCGCGCTGATGGCGGACCGGATGCTGCCCGATCTGCTCAAGGCCGCATCGACCAGCGACGATCCCGACATCAAGCAGGCGGTCGCGGTGCTGTCGGCCTGGGACCACCGCGACGAGCCGGACGCGCGCGGCGCGTTGCTGTTCGAGACCTGGGCGCTGATCTTCGCGCCCAACAACTTCACCAGCCAGGCGAATTATGCGGAGAAGTGGACGCTCGACAATCCGCTGGAGACCCCGCGCGGGCTGAAAGACCCCGCCGCCGCCGTGGCGATGCTCAAGCAGGCGGTCGCCAAGACCAAACAGCTCTATGGTGCGATCGATCGACCCTATGGCGACGTTTCGCGCTTCCACATCGGCGACGTCAATTTGCCGGCCAACGGCGGCATGGGCAACACCGGCATCTTCCGCACCATCACCTGGGGGCCGATGAAGAACGGCGAGCGCACGCCCGTCGCCGGTGAAACCTGGGTGTCGATGGTTGAATTCGGCACGCCGATGAAGGCGGTCGGCGTGATGAGCTACGGCAACAGCAGCCAGCCGGGCTCGAAGCACGCCAGCGACCAGTTGAAGTTCCTCGCCAGCAAGACGTTCCGCACGCTGTGGATCAATCGCGCGGACGTGGAGAAGAACCTCGAAGCGACCGATCGTTTCTAATCTCTCAGGACAGGACCCAACCCATGAAGATGCTCTTTGCGCCGTTACTGCTTGCCGCCGCGATCACCTCGCCGGCGTTCGCCGCCGATCACAGCGGCACGTATCATTCGGTCGAGTCGAAAAGCTTCTGGAGCAACGGGGAATTCCCCAAGGGGTTCAGCCTGACGATCGATCTGAAGTTCAGCCCCAACACACTCGAATACCACGCCGTCAACGACACGGTGAAGGGCAAGCCGCCGTACAAGAACGATTTCGTCGCCACGCTCGACGATCAGGTTGGGCCGCTCAACGACAATGCGCGCTTCAACCAGATTCGCATCAAGACGCTTGGGCCGAACACCTACCAGGTGCTCGAGCAGAAGGATGGCGACGTGATCGTCGGGCAATATTGGGAATTTTCGAAAGACGGTAAATCGCTGGTGCGCTGGGGCGTCGGCAAGGCGCCGGATGGCAAGTCCAAGGCGTTCCTGGAATGGTTCGAGAAGGTGAAATGAGACGGCGCTCCCGCCGCACGGCGGCGTCGCTGGCCGGTGCCGCGTTGATGCTGGGCGGCGCCGCGACCGGATCGGCGAAGGCGTCCGACCCGGCGCGGGCGGTGCACGAGGCGCTGATCGTGCTCGACACGCATTTCGACACGCCCGCCAACCTCGGCCGTCCCGGTTGGAGCATCATGGATCGGCACGCCACCGTGACCGATGGCGATCAGGTCGATTACCCGCGCATGGTCGATGGCGGCGTCGATGGCGGGTTCTTCGCGATCTATACGCCGTCCGGCCCGCGCACGCCCGAGGGCGACTGGGCCGCGCGCGATTTCGGCATCCAGCGCGCGGTGCAAATTCGCGAGATGGTGGCGAAGCATAGCGACGTGTTCCGCCTCGCGCTCACCGCCGACGATGCGGCGAAGGCGGTGGCGGCGCACAAGCGCTTCGTGTTCCTGAGCATGGAGAACGGCTATCCGTTCGAGGGCGACCTGACGCTGATGCGCACCTTCCGCGCGCTCGGCGTGACGATGATGAGCCCGGTCCACTTCAAAAACAACGACCTCGCCGACAGCGCGACCGACACCCCCGAGTGGCACGGCCTGTCGCCCAAGGGGAAGCAGTTCATCGCCGAGGCCAATCGGCTCGGCGTCGTCATCGACGTGTCGCATGCCTCGGACGAGGTGTTGCGCCAGGCGGTAGCACTCTCGAAAGCGCCGATCATCCTGTCGCATTCGGGGATGCGCGCGATCCACGACCATCCGCGCAACGTCTCCGACGCGGATGCCAAGCTGGTCGCCGCGAACGGCGGCGTCATCCAGATCAACGCCTATAGCGCCTATATGGTCGCGGCGCCTCCGCCCGATCCGGCGCGCGATGCCGCGATGAAGGCGCTGATGGGCGGCTTCATGCGGATGGACAGCATGAGCGTTGCCGACAAGCGCGCGCTGATGGCGCAGCGCAAGGCGTTCGAGGCGCGCTATCCCGCGCCGCGCGCGACGTTCGAGATGTTCATGGCGCATCTGCTCCATGCGATCCGACTGGTCGGGATCGACCATGTCGGCGTCAGCGGCGATTTCGACGGCGGCGGCGGCATCGACGGCCTCGACGACATCACCGACTATCCCAAGGTGACGGCGGCGTTGCTGGAGGCGGGCTACACCCCGGCGGACGTCGGCAAGGTCTGGGGCGGTAACGCGCTGCGCGTACTGCGTCAGGCGCAGGCGCTCGCCGATCCGGTGGCGGTGCCGAAGATTCCCGTTACCAACTAATCGAAGTGGCATCCGGCATAAGGCGAGGGGAGCACAGGATGGGCAAGGCATGGACACGCGCGCGGATCGGCTGCGCGGCGGCGGCGATCGCGGCGGCTTTCGTCGGCGTGCATGCGATCGCGGCGGCGCCAGCCGATCAGCCGCCGCCCTTTTCCGAGCGGCAGCCCGAGACGTTTCACGTGCCGGGCTCGCTTTCCAACGCCTGGGCGGATTTTGATCGCGACGGCGATCTCGATCTCGCGGTTTCGCTCAAGAGCGGCGAGATCCGGCTGTACCGCAACGATGCCGGCACGCTCGTCGATGTCGGTGCTGCGGTCGGACTGCCGCGCGCGGCACCCAAGCAGGAGGCGCGCGGGCTGAGCTGGGGCGATTACGACGGTGACGGCTACCCCGATCTGCTGGTCGGCTCGTCGGTGCCGACGGGTGCGAGCATGCTGTTCCACAATCTCGCGGGCAAGCGTTTCGTCGATGTCGCGCCCGCCGTCGGGCTGACCATGCCCGGCCGTTCGTCGCGCCAGAACACCTGGATCGACTATGACAATGACGGCGACCTCGATCTCTACGCGACCGACCGGACCGGCGCGAACCGGCTCTATCGCAACGACGGCGGACGGTTCGTCGATGCCTTTCCCGGCGCGGGGCCGACCGACGCGCGCTCGACCGTCGGCGCGTGCTGGCTCGACTATAACAAGGACGGTTATCTCGATCTGTTCCTCGCCAACCAGTCGGGCAAGACCGATGCGCTGTGGCGCAACGACGGCGGCAAGGGCTTCACCGATGTCGCGCCGGCGCTCGGCATGGCGATGTCTGGCCGTACCAAGGACGAAGGCGGCGTCGGCTGCGCGATCGGCGATTTCGACAATGACGGCAATCTCGATATCTTCGTCCCCAATTACGGCCGCAACGTGCTGTGGCACAACAATGGCGACGGCACTTTCACCAACGTCGCCGAGTCGATGGGCGTCGGGGTCGAGAACCATGCGGTCGGCGCGTCATGGGGCGATTACGACAATGACGGCTATATCGACCTGATGGTGATGTCGTATCACGGCGAGCCCGGACAGCAGCAGCCGGCCGACGCCTTGTTCCACAATCTGAAGGGCAAGGGCTTCGTCAACGTGCTCAAACCCGGCGATCTGCTCAGCGCGGGGGACCACGGTGTCGAATGGATCGACTACGATCGCGACGGCGCGCTCGATCTGTCGATCACGCGCGGCTACAGCCCGGTCGGCGGCCATTATCTGTTCCACAACGATCTGCCGCGCGCGGCGGCGCGGCGCAGCCTGAACGTGCTCGTGCTGGGCGCGAATGGCCGATACAATCAGCAGGGCGCCGAAGTGCGGCTCTACGATGCGGCGGGCAAGCTCCTCGGTGCCGCGCAGGTCTCGACCGGCGGTGGCTATGGCGTGCAGAATGAACAGCCGGTGCATTTCGGGCTGGCGAAGCTTGCACCCGTCACTGTCGAAGTTGTGTTTATGAGCCGGAAAGGGCCTACCACGCAGCGTATCGTCGGGGTGGACCCGCGCAAATACTTTCGCGGTGATCTTGTGATTAAGCGCCAGGATTTGTGATAATATTTCAACGACGTGACGCAAGCATGCGAAAATTCTGAAGTCGGACTCGCTGATGAACGAGCGGCAGTTTTGCAGAGTGAGGCAGGAAAGCCGAATGGCGCGTTTTGGTCGTCTGCTGCCGGTGACGAAGATGCAGAAAGGGCCTGTCAGCGGAGCTTAGGCGCCCCGGGAGCGGACTCTTGTTCAAGCACTTTGCGCCCGTCGTCGTAAGTAGGGGCGCAAGGCCGGTCATTGATTTGGACTATCAGATGGTCTATCCTGGCAGTACAGGAGTTAGGATCATGGAAGTTTCTGTGAGTGAAGCGAAGGGGCAACTGACGGACCTCGTTCGTCGCGCGGAGGCAGGCGATGAGATTGTGCTCACACGACACGGTCGTGCCGCCGTGCGATTGGTGCCCGTAGCGCAAAAACGCACCGCGGCCGATCGCCGCGCCCTTCTGGAGGCAGTGCGACACAGCGCCGCGAGCCACGTCACACCAGGGCCGAGCGCTGCCCATAGCCAGGACGAGTTGTACGGTGAAGACGGGCTGCCGCAGTGATTGTAGTCGACACCTCGGCGCTGATGGCAGTCCTGCTGGACGAGCCTGCAGCGGCAGACTGCATGGACGCGCTTTCGACCGCGGAAGCCCTGTCGATGTCGGCGGGGACCGTTGCGGAAGCGCTAATCGTCGCAGACCGCCGCGGGTGCGGCCAAGAGATGCGCCGCCTGCTTGACGGCTTAGGCATCAACATCTCCCCCGTCACTCCCGCGATGGCCCGTCAGGTTGCAGACGCCTATGGTAGATGGGGCAAAGGTATCAACCCAGCCGGCCTCAACTTCGGCGATTGTTTCGCTTACGCACTTGCAAACGAGATGGCGGCGCCACTCCTGTTCGTCGGTGATGATTTCTCAGCGACTGATCTGGCGCGAGCTGCTTGAGGAGCCAATAGGCGACACTCGCGGGCTCTTTCGCCTTACCAACTTCGGCCAGAAGTTCATGTACCGCCAAGCGCCCCGTCAGCGCGGCACGGCGACCGAGGTGGTGAGGCCGACCCACCGCTCCAGCTCACCGCCGAGCATCGCGAACTCGCGTTGCGCGTAGCCCAGGGCATCGGTGCCGAGCAGCAGCACCAAAGGCGGCTCGGGTGCGGCGAGGGCGGTCAGGATCGCGTGCGCGATCAGATCGGGGTCGCTTGGCTCCTCGCCGTAATGGCCCAAGAGCACTTCGCGCGCCAAGTGCGCGGTCTCGGCATAATCGGCGATCGTCGGATCGGCGCCGCACAGTCGCGTCGCGGCGAACTCGGTGCGCATCCCGCCCGGCGCGACGTTCGTAACCTTGATGCCGAGCGGCCCCACCTCCTGCGCCAGCGTGCGGCCGATACAGTCGAGCGCGAATTTGGACGCGCCATAGAGTCCGGTGCCGTGCCAGCACGCCAATCCGCTGATCGAACCGATGTTGACGATATGCCCGGCGCGGCGCGCGCGCAGGTGCGGGAGCGCCGCCTGGATCACCGCGAGCGGCCCCCAGACGTTCACGTCGAACAACGCCTTGGCATCGGCGATGGGGGTCTCCTCGATCGCGCCGGTATAGCCGAGGCCGGCGTTGTTGACGACGATGTCGAGGCCGCCGGTGCGCCGTTCGGCCTCGTTCACGGCCACGGCGATGGCATCGAGATCGGTCACGTCGAGCGGCAGTCCGGTCGCGCGACCGGGCGCGAGCGCTTCGAACGCGGCCAGCGCATCGGCCGAGCGCGCCGTCCCCACGACCGTATCGCCGGTGGCGAGCGCCGCCTTTGCGAGCGCCCTGCCGAGCCCCGTGCTCACGCCCGTGATGAACCAGTTCCGCATACGCGCCGCCCCCTTCTTGTCTGCCCTTGCCGCGTTACCGCGCGCGGGGCCGCCGCATCTTGCCCCGCCACGCCCCAAGGCTTGATCCCGACGTGTATCTCGCCGACCTATCGGCCGCGACGTGGGCGAGACAACAGCATGGGCGTGCAGCGACAAGAACCGCGCCGCATCCCATCATACCTTGCCGCGGCGACGCGATAAGCAGGGGACTAGAGTGTCAAAGACGTATCCACGGCCCGCAACCTTCGGCCTGCCCTCGGACAGCGGCGGGCGGGATCTCGGCATCTTCATGCCGATGGCCAATGGCGGCTGGATTCTGTCCTCCAACGCCCCGCCGCTCGACGGCTCCTATGACTATAATCTCGCGGCGGCGCGGCTCGCCGACGAGATCGGGCTCGATTTCATCATGGCGATGGCGAAATACCGGGGCTACGGCGGCCGGACCGAACATTGGCGCCATACGCTCGATTCGCCGATGATGATGGCGGCGCTCGCGCAGGCGACCAGCCGGGTGAAGGTTTGGGCGACCGTCCACACCCTGCTCCAGAACCCCGCCGTCACCGCGAAGATGATCGCGACGCTCGACCAGATCAGCCACGGCCGCGCCGGGCTGAACGTCGTCACCGGCGCCTATAAGGGCGAGTTCGCGCAGATGGGCGCCTGGCCCGAGGGCGTTGATCATGACGAACGCTATGTGCTCGCGACCGAATGGATTCAGGCGATCAAGGCGCTGTGGAACGAGGATTCGGTCACGCAGCACGGCAAGTATTTCACGCTTGAGGATTGCATGTCCGATCCCAAGCCCAAGACGCCGCCGTTCCTGGTGTGCGCGGGCACGTCAAAGGCCGGCGTGCGTTTCACCGCACAGGAGATGGACGCGCTGTTCCTTTCGGGCGGCGATGTCGCGCAACTCGCCAAGGCCAGCGCCGACGCCAAGGCCGGCGCCGCCGAGCTTGGCGAGACGATCCGCACCTATTCGATGATGACGATCGTGTTCGGCGGGACCGACGCCGCCGCCGCCGCGACTGCCGAGCATTTCCGCGCCGGGCTCGACGAAGAGGCGCTCTACGGCATGATGCGCGCCTATGGCTTCCTCGACGCCGAGATCGGCAAGGAAAATGCGTTCGTCCAGAAAGCGCGCTCGACCTTCATGACGCCGCACGTGATGGGCACTCCCGAGACGGTGATCGCGCGGCTGAGCGAAATCTTCGAGAAGACCTCGCTCGACGGGTTGATGCTGATCTTCCCCGATTACCTCACAGCGCTGCCGATCTTCGGCGAAAAGGTGCTGCCGGTGCTGCGCGAACGCTTCCCGGCGAAGGTGATGGAAGCGGCCGATGCCTGACACCGCCCTGCCGCACGTCACCGACCTGGGCGACATGATCGCGCCCGCGCGCACCGCCCTCATCGTCGTCGATGTTCAGGTCGATTTCGCCTCGAAAGACGGACTGATCGGCCGCTACGGCACCGACATGAGCCCGGCCGAAGACGCGATCGACCGGATCGAGGCGCTGATCGCGGCGGCGCGCCGCGCTGGCGCGACGGTCGGCTTCATGCGGGTGATGACGCGGCCGGAAACCGATTCGAACGCGCTCAAGACATGGATGGCGCGCAAGGGCACGCCCGGCGATGCGGGCATCTGCCGTGTCGGCAGCGGCGGCGAGGCTTATTACCGCGTCCATCCCGAGCCGGGCGATATCGAGGTCGAAAAGCTCGTCTATTCGAGCTTCCACGGCACCGACTTCGAGCAGAAATTGCGCGCGCGTGGGATCGACACGTTGGTGCTGACCGGGCTGACCACCGATTGCTGCGTCGATTCGACCGCGCGTGACGCGTTCCACCGCGATTTCCACACCTTCGTCGTGTCGGACGCCTGTGCCAGTTTCGAGCCGGATGTTCATGCCGGCGCGCTCAAGGCGCTGGCGAGCCACACCTCGCTGCTCGTCACGACCGATGCCGTGGTCGCCGCATGGTCGGCATGAGCGATCCGCACCCCACGCCCGTGGACCTGCTGATCCGCGGCGGGTGGGTCGTGACGATGGATGCCGAGCGTCGCATCTACCGCGACGGCGCGGTCGCGGTGATCGGCGACCGCATCCACGCGGTCGGCCCGAGCGCCGAGGTCGCGGCGGCGGTGTCCCCGCGCGAGACGATCGACGGATCGCGCTTCGTGCTGACGCCGGGCTTCGTCAATTGCCATGTCCATATCACCGGCGAGCCGATCACGCGCGGGGCGGTGCCCGACGATGCCGATTGGGAAGCCAACGTGCTCGGCTGGCTGATCCCGACCTATCAGGCGCAGACCCCGCAGGAGGAGCGGCTGTCGGCGCGTTTCGCCGCGCTGGAGATGCTGCGTACCGGCACGACCTGTTTCATCGAGGCGGGCACGATCCTCGATCTCGACGCGGTCCATGACGGCCTCGCCGAGACCGGCATTCGCGGCCGGATCGGGCGCTGGACGCAGGATCGTGCTTTCGCGCCGCACGAGGACCAGGCCGCGCTCACCCGCGCCGCGATCGCGGGTCTGCACAGCGAGGTCGAGCGCTATCCGTGCCACGGCGATCCCTTGCTCGCCGCCTGGCCCGCGCTGGTCGGCCATTCGCTCGCGACCGACGATCTGTGGCGCGCCGCGACCGCGCTCGCGCATGAATTCGGCGCTGGCGTCACCGCGCATATGAGTCCCGATCCCGCCGATCCCGACTTCTATCTCGCCACCACGGGCAAGCGCCCGATCGCCCACCTCGCCGATATCGGCGCGCTCGGCCCGCATCTCTCGCTGACGCACGCGATCTATCTCGACGCGCACGAGGTCGATTTGCTCGCGCAGACCGGCACGCACGTCACGCATTGCCCGATGACGGCGATGAAGGGCGCCTATGGGGCCAGCCACTCGGGGCTGTTCCCCGAAATGGCGGCGGCCGGCGTGCCGATCCAGCTCGGCACCGACGGCAACAACAACGGCAATTCCGCCGACATGATGCGGGCGATGTTCGTCACCGCCGGGCTGTTCAAGGATTCGCGCCGCGATGGCAGCCTGTTCTCGGCCTATGACGTGCTCGAATGCGCGACGCTCAACGGCGCCGCCGGAGCGCGGATGAGCCACCTGATCGGCTCGCTCGAACCCGGCAAGAAGGCCGATTTCGTCGCGCACGATCGCGACCGGCCGGAATGGATGCCGCTGCTCAATGCCGTCAACCAGCTCGTCTGGTCGGCGGACGGGCGTGGCGTGCATAGCGTTTGGGTCGATGGCAGGCGCGTCGTCGAAAACTATCGCGCGACGCTGATCGACGAAGCCGCACTGCTCGCCGAGGTCGAGGCGATCGCTCCGCTTCTGCTCGCGCGGGCGGGCAAGACCGTTCCAAGCGCATGGCCGGTGCTGTGATGTACCGAAACTTCCTTCTTCGACCCGCTGTGAAAGGCGCCAGGCATGAGTAGCAAGCCGATCAACTACGCCGTTCTGCTGATCCTCAGCCTGCTCTATTTCCTGCTGACCGCAGGCACCTTCAACTCGCTGGGCATGGTGCTGCCGGCGATGGTCAAGGATTTCGGCATGAGCTGGGCGCAAGCCGGGTTCGGCTTCACCTTGCTCGGGGTGGCGTGCGGCCTCCTCAGCCTCGCGCCCGCCTATACCGTCCGCAAGCTCGGCGTGGCGCGGACCATGCTCGCCGGTACGGCGGTGTTGCTGGCCGGGTTCGGGTTGCTGTACCTCGCGACCGGCGTCGCCGCTTATTATCTCGGCACGACGCTACTGGGCGTGGGGTTCTGCTTCTGCGGCACCGTGCCGGCGGTGCATGTGCTCTCCAGCATCTTCAACCGCCGCTCGACCGCGCTGGGCGTGTATTTCACGATCGGCAACCTCGGCGCGGTGTTCGGCCCGCTGCTCTATTACGTGTCGCAATCCGCCGGCCTGTCGTGGCGGCTGTACTGGCTTATGCTCGGGTTGGGGGCGGTGGTGATCGGCGGGCTGTCCGTACTCATCACCAGCCGGCTCGCGATCGCCCGCCCAGCGGCCGAGCAAAGCGCCGAGCCGGCGCCCGCGTCCTCCGGCTGGAAAGTCCGCGATGCGCTCGCAACGCCGCAATTCTGGGTGGTGATCTTCGCCTATACCGCGTGCCTCGCGATCAACACCACGACGCATAGCTTCGCCTATCAGCATCTGCTCGAGCACGGCTTGGCGGCGGATCAGGCGACCCAGTTCATCAGCCTGTCGGCATTGGTCTGCGCGATCGGCTCGGCGCTTGCCGGCGTGATCGGCGAGAAGACCTCGCCGCGCGTGCTGACAATGTTCTCGCTCGGCACGCTCGCGCTTTCGGCGGCGACATTGGCGCTGGCCAACGGCTCAGGCGTGCTGGTCGTCTGGCTGCTGGCGTTCGGCGGGGGCCTCGGCTTCAGCTATGTCAGCACGATCATGCTGCTTCAGGAATATTTCGGCCGTCGCGCCGCGCTGGAGCTGTATTCGATCATGACCGCGGTTTCGACCTCCGCCGCGCTCGGACCGGCCTTGGGCGGCATGGTCCGCGATCAGACCGGCAGTTTCTCGGGCATCTTCTATGCGCTGGCAGGCGTGAGCCTGGTCCTGTTCGCGCTGGTCGCGATGTTGCGCAAGCCGCAGCCGCGCGGCGTAACCGCGCATCTCGCCGGGTTCGGCGCCGCCGAACCGCTGGAGGGCTGAAACGAAAGAGGGCAGCCGGATCGTGCCGGCTGCCCTCCTTTGAGCGACGCGCGATCGCGTACGTTATTCGGGAACCTCGCCCTTGACCTGGATGCGGTAACCCGACCGCACCTGCGGGAAATAGTCCCAGATCGCCATGTGCTGGCTGCAGCGATTGTCCCAGACCGCGATCGCGTGGGGGCGCCAGGTGAAGCGGCACTGGAACATCGGGTTCTGGACATGCTCGTTGAGGAAGGCGAGCAGCGCGTCACTCTCGCGCTCGGACAGGCCTTCGATCCGCGTCGTGTAGCTGCGGTTGACGTAGAGCGCCTTGCGCCCCGTCACCGGGTGCGTGCGCACCACCGGATGCGACGAGCGTGGCAGCGCCATGCCCTCGGGCACGATATCGCCGAACGCCTTTACGCCGTCATGGACCGCGCGCAGCCCGGCGATCCGCGCCTTCATCCCGTCGGACAGCGCATCATAGGCGGCGTACATGCTCGAAAACACCGTGTCGCCGCCGAGCGTGGGCAATGTGTGGAGGTACAGGATCGATCCCATCGGCGGAGCGGGATCGCAGCTCATATCCGAATGCCAGTCCTCGCCGGCGACGAAGGTCGAGTTGGCGTCGGCGTGCATCCGGGTGATCTCGGGATAGCCCGGCACCTGCCACGGCACCGTGCTGGGCGCGACATGCGCCTCGCCGAACACCGCCGCGAGCCGGCGATGCGCGTCGAAATCGATCGGTTGATCGTGGAAGAAGATCACCAGATGCTCGGCGAGGACACGGCGAAGCTCATCGGCGACATCTTCGCCAAACGGCATGGTCAGGTCCACTCCGCCCACCACCGCGCCGATCGTCGGATTGAGCGGTGCCACGCTGATGTGCCGATAGCGCGTGGCGGCGTGCGGGCGTTCGTGCAGGGCAATGTCCATCATCTCATCTCCCACCATCAATGTGTGATCGCCTCGCCGAGCAGCGCCGCCACTTCGGCGCGCTTCGGCATCGATGGCGCGGCGCCGTGCCGGCCGACCGCGATCGACGCGGCGGCGTTGGCCAGACGCAACGCCTGTTCCGGCGCGGTTCCCTGGTCGATGCATGCCGCCACGACGCCGCAGAAGCAGTCGCCCGCGCCGCTGGTGTCGATCACCGTCTCCGCCGGAAACGCCGGTGCGAAGACCGAGCGCTCGGCCCAGACCATCGCCGATCCGATCGCGCCGAGCGTGACGATGACCGCCTGGTCGGGACGGGTGAGCAGGCGGCGGGCGACCAGTACGTCGTCGATACTCGCCGGCTCGCGATCGAGCGCCAGATAGTCGGCGAACTCGGTCTGATTGAAGATCAGCATGTCGGCGAGGCCGAACAGTGCCGCGCCGGCGGGAATCGCCGGCGCGGCGTTGAGGATCTTGCACAACGACGCGGCCGCCGGGTTCGCGAACATCGCCGCGACCGCATCCACGTCGGTCTCCAACTGGACCAGCAGCACCCGGCTGTCGCGATCGAGCGCGGCCAGTCCGGCCTTGGCGCGCGCGTGCGCGTTCGCGGCGGCCTCGACCAAGATCATGTTGTCGCCCGCCGGTTCGATCAGGATCGTCGCGCGTCCGCTGCCGACACCATCGAGCGTCTCGACATTCGCGATATCGACACCCTCGGCCGCCAATGCGGCGCGCAGCATCTCGCCGGCCGCGTCTTTGCCCACCGCGCCCGCCATCCGCGTCGGTGACCCGAAGCGCGCGGCGGCGATCGCCTGGTTCAGTCCCTTGCCGCCGACAGCCTGCGCGCTTTCATCGACCAGCAGGGTCTGCCCCCAGGCCGCCCTTGCCGGCAAGCGCAGGGCGATATCGAGATTGAGAGAGCCGAACACCGTGACGCTCATGCGAAGCCCTTCGAGACAATGGGATCATTCCCGGTCGCCATCCGCGATTCACCGCCGGTGCCGATCACGACAAATTTCAATTCCGTTACCATCAAAACGCCAGACCATCGGCCGCCGCGCCCCAAAAAAGAGTGGCCGCCACCCGAAGGCGGCGGCCATAAGCGACGCGGGAGCAGGCTTCCCGCGGGTCGGTCAGAACCGGTATCCGAGCGAAAAGATCGCCTGGCGCGGCGGGATGTAGGTGTTGGACACCTGGCCGCTGCCATAAGGATCGGTGAAGCGCGAGTTGACGCCCGCCTCGTCGAACAGGTTGGTCACCGTCACCGAGGCGTGGAATCCGCTGTTGGCGAAGTCGTAATTGGCGAACAGGTTGACC
The DNA here is from genome assembly GCF_029167165.1 of Sphingomonas pollutisoli. Taxonomy (NCBI): domain Bacteria; kingdom Pseudomonadati; phylum Pseudomonadota; class Alphaproteobacteria; order Sphingomonadales; family Sphingomonadaceae; genus Sphingomonas; species Sphingomonas pollutisoli. The sequence goes on along the minus strand of NZ_JARFNJ010000002.1, from coordinate 311,747 downwards.
TGCGAGTAGTTCGGCGTCTTGTCGGCGACCGGATCGGCGAACACGCGTGAATTGTAGCCGCCACGGTAGATGTATTGCGCGCGTGCGGTGAACTCGCCGGGGCCGACCTCGCCGGTCCAGGATGCCGCCACCGACCCTTGCGCCGTCGGCATCTTGGGCAGCTTGTTGCCGTTGATGTTGACCCGTGCCGCTTCGCGCGCGAGCGTCGCCATGTAGAAGTTCGAGTAGAACCCGCCGACGCCGGCATAGCCAGCGGCGATTTGCGCGTTGCGCGCTTTGGTGGGATCAAGCGCGTAATAATCGCTGGTGAACTCGCTGTGCAGCAGCGACAGCGATCCTTCGAAGCGCAGATGCCGGGTGGGGTGCCAGTCCGCTTCGATCTCGGCGCCGAGCACCTGCGCTTCGGGCGCGTTGCTGACGCCGTTGCCGAAGAGCACCGCATCTTCCTCGAGGAACTGCATATTGTGGTACAGGTAGAAGAAGCCCGATGCGTTGAGCTGAAGTGTGTTGTTGAAGAAGCGGTTCTTTGAACCGATCTCGAATGAATCGAGTTCTTCGGGCTTGAAGGTCGGCTTGGTCCCGTCCTTGAAGCCGAAAATCGTATAGGAGCTGTTGCCGACCGCGGCCGAGCTGTTGATCCCGCCTGGTTTGAAGCCACGTGTATAGCTCGCGTAAACCATGCTCGTGCCGGTGATATCGTAGTTCAGCGCCGCCTTGCCGGTGACGCGATTGGTGCTGGTGCCGACCCCGGGCTTCGGCTGGAGATAAGCGCCGGACGTGTTGCTCGAGGTCGGCCCCGACTGGCTGGCGCTGACGCCGCTATAGGTGTCATGGTTGTAGCGGATGCCCGCCGTGAACGAGAGCCGGTCGGTCAGCTTGTAGGTGCCCTGCGCGTAACCGGCATAGGCCTCCCGCGTGACCGCCGAGAGTTCGGCATATGTGATGGTCTTCACCAACGGGTCGTTATACGCCGCCGAGACGGGCAACGCGGCATTCAGCCCATTCCCTTCATTCGATCGGAACTCGTTGATATAGCTGTTGTTCGTCGAATGCAGATACACGCCGCCGACGATCCAGCGGAGCCGTCCGTCCGTGTTGGAAGCGAGATTGTACTCCTGCGTCCAGCTTTCGGTGTTCTGCGTCCATGTCGCGATGTGATCGTACTTTACCCCCGCACCCGGCGCCTGAGCGTTGGTCAGCGCGTAGAACAGATCGGTGTCGAGACCGTCGCCGTCCCAGGACTGGATGCTGCGCAGCTTCTGATACCCGGTGATCGAGTTGAACACCACCGGCCCCATGTCGAACTTGAGCACGCCGTAATAAAGCTGCGTGCGGATGTATGACTTGCCCGGATAATCCTGCGTCAGCACACGGGGATCGGGTTCTGGATCGAGGATGTTCTTCTGCGCCGGCGCGTTTGCGTCGCCGCGATACTGGATCGTGCTCAGCAGCAGCGAAACGTTATCGGCCGGCTGCCATTTGAGCGACAGTTTGCCGCCGAGATCGTTGGCGTTGTCGAGCTGGTAATCGGGCTGGCCGGCGACCTTGGTCGCCTTGGCGTACCCGTCGTGATTGTAATATTGGATCGCGCCACGGATGGCGATCGTGTCGCCGATCGGCACGTTGAGCGCGCCATCGGTCTTGACGAGGTTGTAATTGCCATAGCCGGCATCGACGTTGCCGGTCCATTTGCCGAGCTCGGGCTGCTTCGACACGATGTTGATCGTGCCGCCGGTCGATCCCTGCCCGTACATCGTGCCCTGTGGTCCGCGCAGCACTTCGACTTGCGCGACGTCGATGAACGCGGCGTTCGCGGCGATCGAGTTGAAGATGTAGACGCCGTCGACATGGACCGAGACGCCCGGTTGGGTTTGCGGATTTTCAGGCGTTTCGGAGCCGATCCCGCGGATCGAAATCTGCCGCTCGCCGCCCCCGCTTTTGGCGACGACAAGCCCCGGCACCGCGCCGTTGAGGCCGGTGATCTCGGTGATGTTGCTCTTGGCGAGCGTGTCCGCCGTCACCGCCGTCACCGACAGATTGGTCTTTTGCAGCGTGACGTTGGTGCGTTCCGCCGTCACGACGATCTCGGGCGGTGCCGCCTCCGACGTATCGGGTTCTGGTGCCACGGCCGCCGGCATCGGAGCCGCCGCCGGAACATCCTCCGCCGCCGCAATCGCGGGGCACGCCGCCGCCATCAGCGCCAGGATGGAGACGCTTGCGGATCCAACAATTCGATATTTCGTGATCACAAAAATCCCCCACTCTCGTGCGCAGCCTTCACGGCCACGCATGCCAGCGCCTTCTCCAGGCCCTCATCCCAGTATCGCGCCCAGCCCGCTGTCCCGCCGGCTTGACCGCTCGCTGCCCGTGGCGACAGCATGCCGCGTCCTTGCGACGAACCACCGGGCAACTGCCTTGTGATTCGCCGGTAAACGTGCATGAGGGCCAAGCTGGGGGCAACGCCGCAAAATTTGATCCCCAGCGCCCGCCACCGCCAAGACTCGGCCAGCCGGCACCGCCATGCACCGTCCCTAGGCGCCGCTTCGCTCGCGACGGATCATGGGGCGTGTGGGGATGCTATCGAGCCGCGCGCGGCAAAACTTGTCGCCAGGCGTAGAAATTCCAGCCAAGGTTCGCTTTTCCGGGGCATCGCGCACCGCAGCCGCAGCTTCGATGCATGTTTGGCGCTGCTGCAATGTCACTGTGCGCGGTGGAACAAGACTGGGTCGGGCTGCCGCTCGATACAGGCTGGCAAATGGAGACCATCATGCGCGTTGCCGACATCCCTGACCCCGTCCACACCGAAGCAGCCTGGCGTGGTGACCGGCTTATGACAGGCGAGGACTGGGTCTACACGCTCGATGACCGGCAAGTCGCCGAACTCGAGGCGCTCGGCACGCGCTTCCTCGCCGACGATCCCGATCTGCGTTTCGTGCAGGCGGCCGACTATCCGCTCGATGCGGCCGCGGACGCGGTGCGGTCATGGCGGCGCGATGTCGATTTCGGGCGTGGCTTCGTGCTGGTGCGCGGGCTGAAGTCGCACCTCTATTCGGACGCGCTCTCCGCCGCGATCTATTATGTGCTCGGCCTCCACATGGGCGATCCGATCCGGCAGAACGAAATGGGCGATCTGCTCGACCATGTCTATGCCACCTCCGACAAGACGATGGACGACCCGACCGCGCTGTCTTCCAAGGTGCGCGACAAATTGGTGTATCATTCCGACAGTTCGGACATCGTCGCGCTGATGTGCCTGCGCGGGGCCAAGCAGGGCGGCCTGTCTTGCCTCGTGTCGGGCGCGGAAATCTACAACGAGATCCTGCGTCGGCGGCCGGATCTCGCCGGGCTGTTGCTCGAGCCGTTCCACTGGGACTGGCGCCGGCAGGACCATAACGCGCCCGCCGACACCTACACGTCGCCGGTAGTGAGTGTCGAGGAAGGCGTATTCAGCATGTACGCGGGGTCACTCTACATCCTCACCGCGCAGGAGTATCCCGGCGTTCCCAAGCTGAGCGACGACCAGATCGAGGTGCTGCGGCTGTTCGATGAAATCACCTACGAACCCGGCATGGCGATCGAGATGGATTTCCGCCCCGGCGATATCCAATGGCTCTCCAACTATGCGGCGCTGCACGCGCGCACCGCGTTCGACGACTGGCCCGAGCCGCAGCGCAAGCGGCATCTGCTGAGGCTGTGGCTGTCGAGCCATACCGACCGCCCAGTCGTCCCCGGCTTCGGCAAGAACGGCGTGGTCCAGCACCGTGCCCAGAGCCGCGACGGCGCTTCGGAGCATCCCGACGCCCGCTTCTCGATCCGCGAGATGTCCGTGCCGAGGTTGATCTCATAATTTGTCTCGAGGCCAAGCGGACAGGGGTGTCCTGCCGTGAACCGCGCCGGGTTTGCCGGAGGCCCAACGCCTCACATTCGGCTTCACCGGAAAGACCGTTCGATTCGGCTTGGCTGTAGGATTTGCTTCCATTCACCTGACACTCGGCGGGTTCCGGTACGTCCTCGAAAACGAACGTGTTGATTGCGTAGAACCACATGACAGCGACGTGTGTTGATCTGGGCTCCGACCCCGCTGGTGAGTTCAGAGTCCGCGTCGAGCAAGAGCGAAGAAACAACGAGTTTCGATTGATGCAGATGTGAGCCCACGGTGGGGCGTAGCTAGTCGCCGACCTTGCGCCCCTCGGGCTTGGCCGCAGGGACAGAGGTGGGATTGTGATAGGCGTCCGCGATCATGGTCGCGGCATGTCCGACGAGTTGATGGCGATGGTGACCCCTACGAGAATCGAACTCGTGCTTACGCCGTGAGAGGGCGTCGTCCTAACCGCTAGACGAAGGGGCCGTATGCGTTGGAGGCGCGGCTTTACGGTGCGCGCCGCCAACGGTCAAGATGGATTGTCGCGGTTACGCCGCTGCGCGGCGGCGTTCGGACATTTCGGCGTTGAGCATCTCGGCGAGCAGGAATGCGAGCTCCAGGCTTTGCCCCGCGTTGAGGCGCGGGTCGCAATGCGTGTGGTAGCGATCGGCGAGCGACTGTTCGGTCACGTCGACCGCGCCGCCGGTGCATTCGGTCACGTTCTGTCCGGTCATCTCGGCGTGGATGCCGCCCGCGATCGAGCCTTCGGCGCGGTGGACCGCGAAGAAGCCGCGCACTTCGGCGAGGATGCGGTCGAACGGCCGCGTCTTATAGCCGTTGGCGGCCTTGACGACGTTGCCGTGCATCGGGTCGCAGCTCCACACCACCGGATGGCCTTCGCGCATCACCGCGCGCACCAGCTTGGGCAGGCCCTTTTCGATCGTATCGTGGCCATAGCGGGTGATGAGCGTCATCCGGCCCGGCACGCGCCCCGGATTGAGCGTGTCGAGCAGCCGCAGCAGCGCGTCGGGCTCAAGGCTCGGGCCGCACTTCATGCCGATCGGATTGCCGATGCCGCGCAGATATTCGACGTGCGCGCTGCCTTCGAAGCGCGTGCGGTCGCCGATCCACAGCATATGCGCCGACGTGTCGTACCAGTCGCCGGTCAGCGAATCCTGCCGGGTCAGCGCCTGTTCGTAGCGCAGCAGCAGCGCTTCATGGCTGGTGTAGAAATTGGTCTGCGCGAGCTGCGGCACCGTCTCGGGGTTGATCCCGCACGCTTCCATGAAGTCGAGCGCCTCGCCGATCCGGTCGGCGACGTCGGCATATTTCTGCGACCACGGGCTGCGGCCCATGAAGTCGTGCGTCCAGCGGTGAACCTGGTGGAGATTGGCATAGCCGCCACCCGCGAACGCACGCAGCAGGTTGAGCGTCGCCGCCGACTGGCTGTAGGCGCGCACCATCCGCTGCGGATCGGGAATGCGGCTTTCCGGCGTGAACGCGATGTCGTTGACGATATCGCCGCGATAGCTCGGCAGCTCGACACCGCCGACCGTCTCCATGTCGGCCGAGCGCGGCTTGGCGAACTGGCCCGCCATGCGGCCGACCTTCACCACCGGCAGCTTGGACGCATAGGTGAGCACCACCGCCATCTGGAGGATGACGCGGAAGGTGTCGCGGATGTTGTTGGCGCTATGCTCGGCGAACGATTCGGCGCAGTCCCCGCCTTGCAGCAGGAACGCCTTGCCCTCGGCGACCTTGGCGAGATCGGCGGTGAGATTGCGCGCCTCGCCCGCGAAGACGAGCGGCGGGAAGCTGGCGAGCGTGTCGGTCGCCGCGTCGAGCGCGGCGGCATCGGGATAGGTCGGCATCTGCCGGGCCTCGGCGCGCGTCCAGCTATCGGGCGACCAGGTGCTCATGTCGTTCTCCGTTCGAATTTGGACGTACCAGTCGGCGTGCGTGGCGATGCCGTTCGCGGCGATCTGGTTGACGATCTGACTGCCGGCGCGTTTGCCGTCTTCCTCCCAGCCCTGCACCGTGCTGCCGGGCGCGCCATACCACGCGCCGAACGCGGCCCGACTGAGGGTGCGTTCCTCTCGGAAGCGCTTGATCTTGATGCCTGCGAGTGTCGTCATGGGAGGCGGCCATTACCCGAATAGGGTAAGCGGTACAAGGGCGTTTACGCGGATAGGGTAAATTGGTTCGCGCAGAGGCGCAGAGGACGCAGAGAAGGAGATGCGGCCTTCGGCCGCTTTGATTTTCTTCTCCGCTCCATCGCGCGATTTCCGACCTCTCTGCGTCCTCTGCGCCTCTGCGCGAACCTAATCGATGATCGGCTTCCAGTCCCACCCCAGCGGATCGCCATCCATCACCTCGACGCCAGCGGCGGCGAGTTCGTCGCGCAGCGCATCGGAGCGGGGGAAGTCCTTGGCGACTCGCGCGGCTTTGCGCTCGACGAGGCGGTCCTCGATTTCGGCGGGGATGATGGTCGCGCCCGCTGGCATCACGCGCAGGTCGGCGCGCGCCAGCGTCAGCAGCGGCAGGCCGAGCACATCGACGAACGCGCCCAACGCCGCAAGCCGCGTGGCGGGCGACAGCTTCTTGTCGGCGAGCAGTTCATCGAGCACCGGCAGCGCGCGCGGCGTGCCCAGATCGTCGGACACCGCTTCGTCGAGCCGCGCGAGATACGGCGCGGCGTCGCCCTTCTCGGTGCCGTCGTCACGCGCGCGCAGCGCCTCAACCGCCATCACCAGCCGCTTCAACCGGGTGAACGCCGCCGCCAGATTCTCCCATGAGAATTCAAGTTCGCTGCGGTAATGCGCGGACAGGCACATCAGCCGATAGGCGAGGGGGTGGAAGCCGCGATCGACCAGCGTCTGCAACGTCGTGAAATCGCCCGACGATTTCGACATCTTGCCTGCGCGCTCGACGAGGAAATTGTTGTGCATCCACACCCTCGCGCCGGTGTCGGCGCAGTCGCAATGCGCCTGGTTCTGTGCGATCTCGTTGGGGTGGTGGATCTCGCGGTGGTCGATTCCGCCGGTGTGGATGTCGAACCCGTCCCCCAGATATTTCCGGCTCATCACCGAACATTCGAGGTGCCAGCCCGGCGCGCCGCGGCCCCAGGGCGAATCCCATTCCATCTGCCGGTTCTCGCCGGGTGCCGAGGTGCGCCAGATCGCGAAATCCTGCGGGTTGCGCTTGCCCGCGACCGGGTCGATCCGGCCTTCACGCGCATCGTCCGCCACGCGCGCGAGCCGGCCGTAATCGGGCACGGTCGACACGTCGAAATACAGGCCGCTTTCCAGCCGGTAGCAATGTTTGGGCGCGATCTTCTCGCCGAACGCGATCATCTCGGCGATATGATCGGTCGCGAGCGGGAATTTGGCCGGCTCGCGGATGTTGAGGTCACGCAGGTTCTGTTTGAACGCCGCGGTATAATGCGCGGCGATGTCCCAGATGCTCATCGCGCGGGCGCGTGCTGCGGCTTCCATCTTGTCGTCGCCGGCGTCCGCGTCGGAGGTGAGGTGGCCGACATCGGTGATGTTGATGATATGGGTGAGGGGGCCCCATCCTGACTCTTTGGCCTTCCACGTCAGCACCCGGCTCAGCGTGTCGGTGAAGACATAGGCGCGCAAGTTGCCGATGTGGGCGTAATTGTAGACGGTCGGCCCGCACGAATAGACGCGCACGTTGGCCGGGTCGATCGGCACGAACGTCTCGGTCGCGCGGGTGAGGCTGTTGTAGAGGGTGAGGGGGCTGCCGGTCATCGCTCACGCCTTAGCCGCGCGCGCCGTGGCGGGCAAATCAGCCGGCGCGCGTGGCGAGGCCGCGCAGCGTATCGAGCGTATCGCGGATCGAATCCGGCCGGCCCGGCGTAGGAGCGGTGCCGCGCTGCGCGACGCTGCGTTCGAGCCGGTCGAGCAGCGCGCGGATCGAGGCGGGCGATTCGGCCTCGGCGCGGCGCACCGGCGGGGCGGATCGCATCGAGACGGCGATCAGGCCGAGCACGTCGGCGGTGTCGCGCCGGATCGGGATCGGCGCGGTGTCACGCTGTTCGCGGATGGGTTCAGGGATTTCGACCGGACCGGGCACGGTGCGCGCGGCGAACGAGACCGGATCGAACAGCGCCAGCGGCACGTCGAGATTGGCAGGCAGCGGCCGCGCGCGTGCCGCGCCCATCGGCACCGCGGCGGGCGCCTCGGCGCGGACATCGAGGAAGGGCGTGCCGAGATCGCGGTTGGCGAATACCGGCTGGCGCGGCGGCGCGTCGGGATGCGCGTCCGCACGGCGCTGGGGCGGCACCGCATCGCCGTTCGCGATCGACCCGTTGAGGATCACCAGCCGCGTGCCGAACGCGACGAACAGCGCGATCCACGCCAACAGCGCGCCCGCGCCGCCGCCCGAGAGCGCCAGCACCGCGCGCGCGGTGAGCCCGAGCGGCGGCCGCGCCGCGTCGAGCAGGGTGGCGACGCCACTGTCGACGACGAGCGATTCGAGCGCGTCCGTCGGCATCAGGAGGAACAGCAAGGCGATGAACGCGCCCGTCACGCCCGCGCCGAGCGGCGCGATGGGCAGGATCAGACGCTGACGGGGGGACGCGACCATGGGCGGGGTGATGCCACCGCACTGGTAAGTTTTTGGTAAACAGGTTCGTAACGACCGACGTTGACCGCCCAGTTGCGCTCGGCCTCGACGAAGGCGCGGCCGCGGTCGCGGCGCTCCTCCCAGCCGTCGCGGTCGCCGAGCAGACCGGCGAGCGCGGCGGCGATCCCGGCGGGATCGCCGGGCGGGAACAAGGTGCCGGTGATCCCATCGCGGATCAGCTCGCGGTGCCCGCCGACATCCGACGCGGCGACCAGCCGGCGCTGCGCCATCGCCTCCAGTGGCTTGAGCGGCGTGACGAGGTCGGTCAGCCGCATCCGTTTGCGCGGATATGCGAGGATGTCGACGAGGCTGTAATAGCGGTCGATTTCATCATGCGGCACGCGGCCGACGAAATGGATATGGCTCGCCATCGGAGAGGCCGCCGCCTGCGCGCGCAGCGCCGCTTCCATCGGCCCGCCGCCGACCAGCAGCAGCCGCGCGGTCGGGCGCGCCGCGACGAGGGCGGGCATCGCCGCGATCAGATCGTCGATGCCTTCGTAATCATAGAAGCTGCCGATGAAGCCGATCACCTCGGCCCCCGTGACGCCGATCCGCCGCGCAAGCGCATCGTCATAGGCGAGCGGGGTGCCAAACAGCGCGAGATCGACCCCGTTGGGCGAAACAAGGATCTTGTCCGGCGCGATGCCGCGCGCGATGAGGTCGCCGCGCAGGCCCTCGCAGATCACCGACACGGCATCGGCGCGGCGCACCGCCCAGGTCTCGAGCATCTTCGTCGCCCGGTAGCGCGCCGATCCCTCGCGCCCGGTGCCATTGCCGACCGCCGCGTCCTCCCAGAAGGCGCGAATCTCATAGACCAGCGGCAGCCGCGTCGCCCGCGCGACGCGGAGCGCGGCCAGCGCGCCGAGCACCGGCGAATGCGCGTGGAGGATGTCCGGGCGGAACGTCTCCGCCACCTCGGCGACGCGGCGCGACAGCGCCCGGATTTCGCGCAGCTCGCCCAGCACCGGCGGCGAGGCGCCGATCGGCGCGGTACGGTGGAAGTCGATGCCGTCGACCGTCTCGGCCGCCGCCGCCGATGCGCCCTGGCGCGTGCCCGTGACGGCGGCGACCTGCCAGCCGCGTGCCTGCTGCGCCCTCAGGATCGCGCGGGTGCGGAAGGTATAGCCGCTCTGCAACGGCAAACCGTGGTCGAGAACGTGGAGGATTTTCATCACCGCCACCCTCGCACGCCAGTGCTTAACGGAGCCTCAACTCGCGGCGCGTATTCGCGGTGCCGGCGAAGCCGCGAAGCGCGTTCCAGGGGTATCAAGCATGATCGACAATTTCGCGCTTCTGATCAGCCACGGGTTGATGCTGCTCGCGATCTGGGCACTGCTCAAGCGGCCCGATCTCGATCACGAACCGGGGCCGTTCGACCGCGACATCCGCGGCCGCCCGCGTGCCGCCCGGCGACCGGAAGAGGACCGGCCCGGTGCGTGACCTCGTCTTCGTCGCGTTCCTCGGCGCCTTCTTCCTGGCGGGCCTGCGCAAGCCGTTCATCTTCATCCTCGCCTATATCTATATCGACATCGTCAGCCCGCAGCGGCTGACCTATCTGCTGCTCAATGCGATGCCGATCTCGCTGATCGCCTTCTGCGCGGCGGTGCTGAGCTGGGCGCTGATCGACGACAAGCGCGACGTGCGGATCGCGCCGCGCCAGATCATCATCCTGCTGCTGCTGCTCTATTGCGGCATCACCACGCGAAACGCCGATTTCCCGCTGGAAGCGCTCGATAAATGGGATTGGGTGTGGAAGGCGCTGGTGTTCGCCGCCTTCCTGCCGCTGACGCTGCGCACCAGGCTCAGGATCGAATCGCTGCTGCTGTTCATGGTGCTGTCCGCCTCGTCGATCATCATCGTCGGCGGCATCAAGACGGTGGTGTCGGGCGGCGGGTACGGCTCGCTCAACCTGATGGTGTCCAACAACAGCGGTCTGTACGAAGGCTCGATCATTTCGACCGTGGCGGTGGCGATCGTGCCGCTGGTGCTGTGGTTCTCCAACCACGGCACCGTCTTCAAGCCCGACTGGAAGGTGAAGATCTTCTGCTACGCTCTGGTGTTCGCGTGCTGCATGATCCCGGTCGGCACCTCGGCGCGCACCGGGCTGCTGTGCGTCGTGCTGGCGGCGGTGCTGATGCTACGCGACGTGAAGCGCAAGCTGCTCTACCTCGGGCTGATCGCCGCGATCGGGCTGGTCGCGGTGCCGTTCCTCCCTTCCGCCTTCGTCGCGCGGATGGGGACGATCAAGACCTACAAGGCCGACGAATCCGCCTCGACGCGGCTCGCCGTGTGGCAATGGACGTGGAATTACGCGAAGACGCATCCGTTCGGCGGCGGCTTCGACATGTACCGGCAGGACGTGCTCAACTATGATCTCGTCACGACCGAGGGCAGCGGCAACAGCCTGATCGTCAAGCACACCCCGACCACGGACCGTGCGCGCGCCTATCACAGCTCCTATTTCGAGATGCTCGGCGAGCAGGGCTGGCCCGGCATCATCCTGTGGGGCGGGCTAAACGTCATCGGCATCATCCGCATGGAGATGCTGCGCCGCCGCTATCGCAAGGCGCCGCCCGAGGAGCAGTGGATCGCGCCACTGGCCGGCGCGCTGCAATCGGCGCTGCTGATCTACCTGCTCGGCGCGTCGTTCGTCGGCATCGCGTTCCAGCCGTTCATCTACCAGTTGATCGGCGCGCAGATCGGGCTGGACACCTATCTCGCGCGCAAACGCTCGGAGGCGGCATGGCGCCCGTTCCGAAAGGCGAAACAGCCGCTGGCCGACGCCGCGCTCACATGATATCCGCCTGTCCCGAGCGAAGCCGGGGGAGGCCCCGCGTGCCGCATGGTGTCTCGACTTCGCTCGACACGAACGGTTTGGATCGCGCGCTGCCGCCACCGCCGTGTGCAAGCGAGGCGGCAACTGTTCCGCAGGAGCAAACGGAGGCTCTGCCCCCGGACCAGGCTAACGCAAACCTCCGTTCGTCCCGAGCGAAGTCGAGGGAGGCCCCGCGTGCCTTGTGGTGTCTCGACTACGCTCGACACGAACGGTTTGGATATCGCGCTGCCGCCATCGCCGTGTGCAAGCGAGGCGGCAACTGTTCCGCAGGAGCAAACGGACGCTCTGCCCCGGACCAGGCTAACGCAAACCTCCGCTCGTCCCGAGCGAAGTCGAGGGATATGCCCCGCGTGCCGTGCGCGGTGTCACGACCGCGCTCGACCCGAGCGGCTCAGAACTGCGTGTGCCGCTTATGCGTCGGCGGTTTCTTCCGCCAGCGCCGCGAGGATGGCCTTGTTGAACGCCGGAATGTCATCCGGCTTGCGGCTGGTGATGAACTGGCCGTCGCGAACGACTTCCTCGTCCACCACGTCCGCGCCGGCATTTTCCAGATCGGTGCGGATCGAGGGCCAACTCGTCACGGTGCGGCCATCGACCACATCGGCCTCGACCAGCAGCCAAGGGCCGTGGCAGATCGCCGCCACCAGCTTCTCGTCGTCGACGAACTCCTCGACGATCTCGACCGCGCGGTCGCTGGTGCGCAGCGTGTCGGGGTTGGCGACACCGCCGGGAAGCAGCAGCGCGGTGTAATCCTGCGTATCGACGTCATCGACGGTCAGGTCGGGCGTGATCGTGTCGCCCTTCTCGTCGTGCTTCATGCCCTGGATCGGATCGGTCGAGAGCGAGGCGAGCGTCACCTTCACCCCGGCATCGAGCAGGGCCTGGCGCGGTTCGAACAGTTCGGACTGTTCGAAGCCGTTGGTGGCGACGATCAGGACGTGCGCTTGCGATAGGTCGGTCACGGGGAAGTCTCCTTGCCAAATGGCGTCGCGAATGCCGTCCAAACCCGCGGCCGATGCCGCCCGTTCCGGAACGAAGCGACCGACCGCGCATTTTTAGAGACTTGACGAGGGAGCGCGATGGACGGCGAGATCACCTATTGCGACGATACCGAACCGGGCATCACCCGTCGGAAATTGCGCCACGGCTGGGGCTATTGGGATGCGGCGGGCAAGCGCATCACCGATCGCGACGAGATCGACCGGCTCAACGCCATCGGCCTGCCGCCCGCCTATCGCGACGCCTGGTTCAGCCCGGACCCCTATGGCCACATCCAGGCGGTCGGCTGGGACGAGCGCGGCCGCAAGCAATATCGCTACCACCTCGAATTCCGCGCCGCGCAGGAATGCGCCAAATATGATCTGTGCGCGCCGTTCGGCCATGCGCTGCCCAAATTGCGTGCGCGTGTCGACGCCGATCTGGCGCGGCGCGGGCTGGGCAAGGCCGTCGCCGTCGCGGCGATCGTGCGGCTGCTCGATCTCGGCCATATCCGCATCGGCAACGAAGGCTATGTGAAGGCGAACAAGAGCTACGGCGCGACCACGCTGCGCCGCCGCCACGCGGTGCTCAAGGGCAAGACGATCAAGCTCCAGTACAAGGCGAAATCGGGCAAGATCCGGCTGCTGACGATCACCGACCATTCGCTCAGCCGCTTCGTCAAGAAGTGCCAGGATCTGCCGGGCCAGCATCTGTTCCGCTGGGTCGATGACGACGGCGCGACGCATCCCGTCACCTCGTCGGACGTCAACGCCTATATCCGCGAGGCGATGGGCGGGCCGTACACCGCCAAGCATTTCCGCACCTGGGGCGCGAGCGTGATCGCGTTCGAGACTTTGCTCTGCGCGGCGCACGACATCGGCCTCAAGACGATGCTCGAACCCGTCGCCGAGGCGCTGGGCAACACGCCGGCGATCAGCCGAAAATCCTATGTCCACCCGCTGCTGATCGCGGCGGTGAAGGATGGGCAGGCGGCGCTGCGCGCGACGCGCCTGCCGCGCGCGACCCGCTATCTCACTCGCGCCGAGCGCGGCCTGATCGCGTTTCTCGAAAAGGGCGGCGCCCCCGACATCGCAGAGGCAGCGTAACCGCCATGAGCAACACGACGAAAGCGATCCTTCCGCCGGTGAAGGTGCGCGATATCAACGCCCAACTGCGCGACCTTGTCGGCGCGACGGTGGACTGGCTCGCCACGCACTGGCTGCAAATCCTGATCGCGCTCGCCATCGGCGCCGTGATCGTCATCGCGCTCGCCACCGCGCGCAAACTGGGCCAGCGTTTGTGCAGCACCCGCATCGGCATCGCCGGATGGGGCACGGTGCTGGGCCGCGCGGTGGTCAAGACCAACAATTTCTTCATCGTCATGGTCGCCGCCAAGCTGGTGCAGGGCTATGCCGGCGCGCCGCCCGAGGTCGCGACGACGATCCGCTTCCTGTTCACCATCGCCAGCGTGTTCCAGGTGGCGATCTGGGCGCGCGAGATCATCCTCGGCGCGATCGAGCACCGCACCCATTCGGAAAATTATTCGGGCGAGGCGCTACAGAGCGCGATGGGCATCATCAGCCTGCTCGTCACCTTCGCCGTGTTCGCGATCGCCTTCATCGTCGTGCTCGACAATCTCGGCGTCAACGTCACCGGCCTGGTGGCGGGGCTCGGCGTCGGCGGCATCGCGATCGGCCTTGCCGCGCAGGGCATCTTCGCCGATCTGTTCGCCGCGCTCGCCATCCTGTTCGACCGGCCGTTCAAACGCGGCGATCAGATCAGCTTCGGCGATTCGAGCGGCGTGATCGAGAGCATCGGGCTGAAATCGACCCGCATCCGCGCCTATACCGGCGAGGAACGCGTAATCGCCAACAAGAACCTGCTCGACAAGGAAATCCTCAACGTCTCGCAGCGTAACCACATCCGCATCGGCTTCACGCTCGGCGTGGCGTATGAGACGCCGCACGAGACGCTGGAGCAGCTGCCCGGTATCCTCAAGGAACTGATCCAGGCCGAGGGCGCCACGGTGGCGCGCGCCGGCTTCGAATCGTTCGGCGCGAGCACGCTCGATTTCGCGGTCCAGTTCGACACCGCCGGCAACGATTGGGCCACCGCGCACGCCACCCGCGACCGGCTGCTCGTCACGATCCTGCGCCGCTTCGCCAAGGAGGGCATTTCGCTGGCCTATCCGACCCAGACCACCTTCACCGCCGCGCCCGACGGTACGCTCATCATGCCCTATCCCGATCCGCAGAAGGTCGAGCGGGTGGACGGAGAGGCGAACAAGGCTTGATCGTCCGCGCGCCGCGCCCTCGCAACCAAGCCGGGGTTGCGTCGTTCATTGGACGAAATCCGAGGCAAGGAGAGCGACATGACCGATACGCACGCGATCAAGCAGACGATGTGGGACAAGATGGCGCAAAGCCCGTTCCTCATGGTCGGCCTGACCGGCACCAGCGAGCACAGCGAGCCGCTGACCGCGCAGCTCGACCGCGATCAGGTCGACACGCTGTTCTTCTTCGTCGGCAAGGACAACCGCCTCGCCGGCGGCGGCGGCGCGATGGCGCAGTTCGTGTCCAAGGGTCATGATTTCTTCGCCTGCCTCGCTGGCGAAATCCGCCAGGACAATGACCGCGCGCTGATCGACAAGCTGTGGAACAATCAGGTCGAGGCCTGGTTTCCCGGCGGCAAGGACGATCCCAACCTCGCGCTGATCCGCCTCGACATCGCAAGCGCGGAGCTTTGGGAGACGGACATCTCGCTCACCGGCCGCATCAAGATGCTGTTCGGCGGCACGATCAAGAGCGACGAGGACAGCAGCCACGCGGTAGTCGAGACGACCGCGGTCTGAATGGGTTAGGGCGGGGAAACCCCGCCCTCGCTTAACCGTTAAAGCCCGTTCGCACTGAGCCTGTCGAAGTGGGTGCCCCAGGTGTCACCGTGTGGGGCCGTCCCTCGCCACGCTCAGGACGAACGGGATCTTGGGGTGCGCGAGCCACGCCACCCCCGCCAATCACGCGTTCGCGGCCATCCACTGCTCGACCACCGGCGCCACCTGATTGCGCCATTTGCTGCCGTTGAAGATGCCATAATGTCCGGCATCGACGCTGAAATAGCGCTTCTTCTCCTCGGGCAGGCTGGTCGCGATCGTGAGCGCCGCGCGCGTCTGGCCGACACCCGAGATATCGTCGCGCAGCCCTTCGATCGCGAGGATGCCGATGTCGGTGATCGCCGCCGGATCGACCTTGCGCCCGCGATGCGTCATCTCGCCCTTGGGCAGCGCGTGGTTCTGGAACACCAGGTCGATCGTCTGGAGATAGAATTCGGCGGTCATGTCGCAGACCGAACGATATTCCTCGTAGAAGCGCTTGGTCGCATCGGCGCTCTCGTCGTCGCCCTGGACGAGATGTTTGAACATTTCCCAATGCGACATCAGGTGATTGCCGAGGTTCATCGACATGAAGCCGGCGAGCTGGAGGAAGCCCGGATAGACCTTGCGGCCCGCCCCCGGATAGGTGAGCGGCACCTTGACGATCACATTCTGCTCGAACCAGCTATGCGGCCGCTCGGTCGCCAGCGTGTTTACCGCGGTCGGCGCCTCGCGCGTGTCGATCGGCCCGCCCATCATCGTCAGCGTCTTGGGGCGGCAGGGGTTTTTGTCCGCGCTCATCACGCACGCGGCGGCATAGCACGGCACCGACGGCTGGCAGACCGCGAGCATGTGCGTGTCCGGCCCGATCGCCTCGAGGAAGGCGATCACGTAATCGACATAATCCTCGAACCCGAACGCGCCGTCGGACATCGGCACCAGCTTCGCGTCGCGCCAGTCGGTGATGTACACGTCCGCGACCGGCAGCATCCGCTCGACCGTGCCGCGCAGCAGCGTGGCGAAATGGCCCGACATCGGCGCGACGATCAGCAGCTTGGGGCCGCCCTCGACACCACGACGCGCGAAATGCTTGAGCTGCCCGAACGGCTTGCGCAGCACGATCTCCTCGATGACATCGACCTCCTTGCCATCGACGATCGTGCGGTCGAGCGCGAAATGCGGCTTGCCGCGCGGCGCGGCGGCATGGGCGAACACCTCCAATGCCGAGGCGATCACCGGACCGCCGCCGAAATAAGCGAAGGGGTTGACCGGGTTCTGGAGCAGCTCGGCGCTGAAATCGGCCATCGCGCTCGCGCCGGCCAGGAGGGAACGTTGCAGTTCATAGGCATTGTACAGCATGGGGTGCCCTGTAAGCTGTTTTCAGCGAAATAAACATACGCAACATCAATGTGGGTCCACGCCGATTTTTTGTTTCGGTGATCGACCCTATCGATCGCCGGGGCAGTGGCGCGCGCGCGGCGGCTTTGCTAGGCGACGGCAATGGCTGAAGTCGACAACGCCGAGCCGCGCGGATCGCGCAAGTTGAGCAATCTCGGCATGGTGTGGCGTCATGCCACGCGCTACCCCGGCCGGATCGCGACCGCGCTGGTCGCGCTCGTGGTGGCGGCGGGGGCGACGTTGGCGTTCCCGGCGACCTTCAAGCAGATCGTCGACAACGGCTTCGCCGAACACGCCGACGCGGCGGCGGTCGCGCCCTATTTCCACCACCTCATCATCGTCGTGCTGGTGCTCGCGGTCGCGACGGCGGTGCGCTTCTACAGTGTCTCTTGGCTCGGCGAGCGCACGGTCGCGGACATCCGCACCGCCGTCCATCACAACCTGCTGACGCTGTCGCCCGCGTGGTTCGAGGAGAATCGCCCGTCGGAGATCGCGTCGCGGCTCACCTCGGACACCGCGCAGATCGAGAATGCGGTCGGCAGCACGATCTCGGTCGCGCTGCGCAGCCTCGTCATCGGCATCGGCGGCATCGTCTATCTGTTCGCGCTCGCGCCCAAGCTCGCGCTGTCGCTGATCGTCGGCATCCCGATCATCATCACGCCGATCTTCCTGCTCGGCCGGCGCGTGCGGCAATATTCGCGTTCGAGCCAGGACCGTGTCGCCGATATCGGCGCGCTCGCGGTCGAGACGCTCGGCGCGATGAAGATCGTCCAGGCGTTCGGGCAGGAGCGCCGCGAGGGCGAGCGCTTCCGCACCGCCGTCGACCAGAGCTTCCAGTCGGCCAAGCGCCGCTTCCGGCTGCGCGCGATCATGACCGCGCTGGTGATGGGCCTGCTGTTCGGCGCGGTGACGCTGCTGATGTGGGACACGGTCAACGATGTCGCGAGCGGGCGGCTGTCGAGCGGGTCGCTCGCCGCCTTCGTGCTGACCGCGGGAATCGTCACCGGCTCGTTCGGGTCGCTCACCGAGGTCTATGGCGATCTGCTCCGCGCGTCGGGCGCCGCCGGGCGCCTCTCCGAACTGCTCGCGGAGCGGCCGACGATCGCCGCGCCGCCCGCGCCGCTCGCGCTGCCCGAGCCGGCGCGCGGCACGGTCGAATTCTCGCACGTCGAATTCCGCTATCCTACGCGCCGCGACGTGGCGGCGCTGCACGATTTCACGCTGAGCGTCGCGCCGGGCGAGACGGTCGCGATCGTCGGTCCGTCGGGCGCAGGCAAATCGACATTGTTCCAATTGCTCCAGCGTTTCTACGATCCCGATGGCGGCGAGGTGCGGATCGACGGCGTCGCGCTGCCCGCCGCCGATCCGGCCAAGGTCCGGGAACGGATCGCGATGGTGCCGCAGGATACGGTGATTTTCGGCGCGTCGGCGCGCGACAATCTCCGCTATGGCCGCTGGGACGCCAGCGACGCGCAGGTCTGGGCCGCCGCCGAGGCCGCCAACGCCGCCGAATTCCTCCGCAAGCTGCCCGACGGGCTCGATACGTTCCTGGGCGAGGGCGGGGCGCGGCTGTCGGGTGGGCAGCGCCAGCGCCTCGCGATCGCGCGCGCGCTGCTGCGCGATGCCCCGATCCTGCTGCTCGACGAGGCGACCAGCGCGCTCGACGCCGAGAGCGAACGCCTCGTCCAGCAGGCGCTCGAACGGCTGATGGCCAACCGCACCACGCTCGTCATCGCGCACCGCCTCGCCACCGTGCGCGCGGCGCGGCGCATCATCGTGATGAACGAAGGCCGCATCGTCGAAAGCGGCAGCCACGCCGAGCTGATCGGCGCCGGCGGCCTGTACGCGCGGCTGGCGAGCCTGCAATTCAGCGAGGCGGCGTGAGGATGGGGCTGTCCGAGAACGCAACCGGCTCCCCTCCCTGGAAGGGAGGAGTTTCGGGTCGGTCATGCCCCCGGCATGACCTGAACAGTGCGGGGCACTGTTCACCCGAAACTGGGGGTGGGTTGCTGGCATGGGAGCGTGACGCGTGCCGCAACCGACCCACCCCCGACCCCTCCCTTCCAGGGAGGGGAGAAGGAAGGGGCGTGCGGGACGCATGACCGCCACCGATCTCACCCCCGACACCGAACATCGCGGCCTGGTCGCGCTGCTCCCCGCCGCCGCGCGCCCGTTCGCGTTGCTTGCGCGGTTCGATCGGCCGATCGGCTGGTGGCTGCTGTTCTGGCCCGGCGCCTGGGGCGTCGCGCTCGCCGGCGGCGCGATCGCGCACTGGGATCTGATCCTGTGGCTGCTCCTCGGCAGCATCGCGATGCGCGGCGCGGGCTGCGTCTATAACGACATCGTCGATCGCGATCTCGACCGGAAGGTCGCGCGCACGCGCAGCCGCCCGCTCGCGAGCGGCGCGGTCAGCCTCAAGGCGGCGTGGGTCTGGCTGGTCGCCCTTTGCCTGATCGGCCTCGTCGTCCTGCTCCAGTTGAACCTCTACGCCGCGATCGTGGCACTCCTCAGCCTCGCTTTGGTGGCCGGCTATCCGTTTATGAAGCGGATCACCTGGTGGCCGCAGGCATGGCTCGGCATGGTGTTCTCCTGGGCGTGCCTCGTCGGCTGGAGCGAGATCGCCGGCCGGCTGATGTGGCCGGGGCTGCTACTCTACGCCGGGTCGATCGCGTGGGTGATCGGCTATGACACGATCTACGCGCTGCAGGACCGCGAGGATGACGCGCTGATCGGCGTGCGCTCCTCGGCGCTGCGGATGGGCCGGCGCGTCCGGCTCGGCGTCGGGCTGTTCTACGTGGGCGCGCTGCTGTTGTGGGGCGTGGCGCTGTGGCTGGTCCGCCCCGATCCGCTTGCGCTCGCCGCTTTGCTGCCGGTCGCCGCGCATTTCGGTTGGCAGGTCGGCACGCTCTCGCCTGACGATGGCGCCGGCGCGCTCGCCCGTTTCCGGTCCAATCGCTTCGCTGGATTTCTCGTGTTCTGCGCGTGTTTCGTCGTCGCAACCGTCGCGACACTTTGACCTTGGCGGATCGCGCACCTAAGTCCGACCCATGTTGACCATCGAACAGGCGCAGGATCGCGCCGCCGCCATCGTAGACCGCGCCCGCGCCGCCGGCGCCGACGCCGCCGATGCAGTCTTCGCCGCCGATACCGCGCTCGACGTGTCGGTGCGGCTCGGCGCGCTCGAGGATGTCGGCCGCAGCGAGAGCGAGGAACTGGGCCTGCGCGTCTTCGCCGGCAAGCGCTCGGCCAGCGTCTCCACCTCGGACTTCAGCGAGCATGCGCTCGCCGCTTTGGTCGAACGCGCGGTCGCGATGGCGCGCGAGGCACCCGAGGATGCCTGGGCCGGGCTCGCCCCCAAGGAACGGCTGATGCGCGGCGCGCCGCCGCAACTCGATCTCGACGACGGCGGCGAAGTCTCCCCCGAATCCCTGCGCGAAGCCGC
The DNA here is from genome assembly GCF_029167165.1 of Sphingomonas pollutisoli. Lineage (NCBI taxonomy): Bacteria > Pseudomonadati > Pseudomonadota > Alphaproteobacteria > Sphingomonadales > Sphingomonadaceae > Sphingomonas > Sphingomonas pollutisoli. The sequence continues at coordinate 291,715 of NZ_JARFNJ010000002.1, read as the reverse complement.
GCTCGCGGCCGAGGATGCCGCGCGCGCGGTGCCGGGCGTCACCAACAGCGAAGGCGGCTCGGCCAACGCGTCGCGCTCGATCTGGGCGCTCGCCACCAGCCACGGCTTCGCCGCCGCCTATGCCGCGACCGGCTACGGCCTGTCGGCGAGCGTGCTGGCGGGGGAGGGCGGCCTGATGGTGCGGGATTACGCCTATCACTCCACGCGCCGCCGCCGCGACCTCGACAGCGCCGAGGTGATCGGCACGCGTGCCGGGCAGCGCACCGTCGCCCGCGCCAATCCCGGCCGGGTCGAAAGCGGGGCGATGCCGGTGGTGTTCGATCCGCGCATCGGCTCCAGCCTGCTCGGGCATTTCATCGGCGCGATCGGCGGTCAGGCGGTCACGCGCCGCACCAGCTTCCTGCTCGATGCGCTCGGCACGCCGGTGTTCGCGCCCGGCGTCCGCGTGGAGGACGATCCGCACCGCCCGCGCGGGCTGCGGTCGCGCCCGTTCGACGGCGAGGGGCTGCCGGTGTCGCCGTTCGCGATCGTCCAGGACGGGGTGCTCGAAAGCTGGCTGCTCGACAGTGCCTCGGCGCGGCAGCTCGGGCTGGAGCCGACCGGCCATGCCGCGCGCGGTGTCGGCGGGGCGCCGGGCGTCGCGACCAGCAACCTCCACATGGCGGCCGGCCACATGTCGGTACAGGCGCTGACGGCGGACATCGCGCGCGGCATCTACGTCACCGAGCTGATCGGCATGGGGGTCAACCCTGTCACCGGTGATTACAGTCGCGGCGCCGCCGGTTTCCTGATCGAGAATGGCGAGATCACCACGCCCGTCGCCGAGTTCACGATCGCGGGCAATCTCAGGGATATGTTCCGCGAATTGACCCCGGCGAACGACCTCGAATTCCGCTACGCCACCAACGTGCCGACCATCCGCATCGACGGTATGACGGTCGCGAGTGGCTGACGCGCTCGCCGACCGGATCGCCGACATCGCTGCGGAGGCGGGCGCGCTGGCGATGGCGCGCTGGCGAACCGATTTCGCGCGCTGGGAGAAATCGCCCGGCAATCCGGTCAGCGACATCGATCTCGAAGTCAACGCGCTGCTCCACGCGCGGCTGTCCGAACTCGATCCCGATGCGGGCTGGCTCTCGGAAGAGACCGCCGACAGCGCCGCGCGGCTGTCGTGCCGCCGGCTGTGGGTGGTCGATCCGATCGACGGCACGCGCGATTATCTGCGCGGGCGGCCCGGCTGGGCGGTGTCGGTCGCGCTGATCGAGAATGGCGCGCCCGTGATCGGCGTGCTCGACGCGCCGGCGCGCGGCGAGGTGTGGCGCGCGACGCGCGGGCGCGGCGCGCATCGCAACGACACGCGCCTGCGCGCGAGCGCGCGCACCAATCTCGTCGGCGCGCGCGTGCCGACTGACGCCTTGCCCAAGGGCGACCGCGATCTCGTCATCGTCGACAAGCCCAATTCGATTGCGCTCCGCATCGCGATGGTCGCCGCCGACGAGGCCGATCTGGTCGCCACCGCGCGCTGGGGCAACGAATGGGACATCGCCGCCGCCGCGCTGATCGCGACCGAGGCCGGCGCGATCATCACCGATGCGCTTGGCGGCGCGCTCGCCTTCAACACCGAGGCCGCCGAAGCCTTCGGCATCCTCGCCACCGCCCCCGGCATCCACGCCGCCGCCTCCGCGCGCCTGCGCGACCGCGCGTTGGCGGCAAGCGGGCGCTGATCTCTACCCCGCGCGCGTCTCTACCCCGCGCGCGAGCGCGACGACCGGAGCACCCGCGCCCGGCGTGAACGGGTGGGGCGGGGGCGCGCTCACACTCCCAACCGTTCGCCCCGAGCGCAGTCGAGGGGCCGACCGGAGCGCGGCCATCTCGATTGTGCTCGACACGAATGGGACAGGGGATGCCGCCGCGCCCCGCCCGATCACCCGCGCCAGCGCATCAGCCCCTCCTGCGCGCTGCTCGCGACCAGGCGCCCGTCGCGCGTGAAGATGCGGCCGAGGCCCAGCCCGCGCGCGTGCCCCGACCACGGCGACTGAATCGAATAGAGCAGCCATTCGTCGGCGCGGAACGGCTCGTGCAGCCACAGCGCATGGTCGAGGCTGGCACCCTGGACGCGCGGGTCGAACAAGGTGATCGGGTGCGGCGAGCGCGCCGCCGTGATCAGCCCGAGATCGGAGGCATAGGCGAGCACGGCGCGGTGCATCGCGGGATCGTCGCCGATCTCGCCGATCGCGCGCAGCCAGATGTTGAGCACCGCCGGCCCCGCCTCGGGCGAGGCCCAGAGCGCCGGCTCGACCGGCCGCACCTCGATCGCGCGCGCGAAGGCGGGCGGCGGCGTGCCCTCGGGCACGGCCAGCCCGCCCCGGAGCTGCCGTTCGTTGCGCAGCGCTTCGGGGCCGGGCACGTCGGGCATCGCATCCTGGTGGTGCAGCCCGTCCTCGGGAAGCTGGAAGCTCGCCGTCATGGTCAGGATCGGCACGCCCTTCTGCGTCGCGATCACCCGCCGCGTCGCGAAGCTGCGCCCGTCGAAATCGCGCACCACGCGGAACACGATCGGATAATCGTCATTGCCCGGCCGCATGAAATAGGCATGGAGCGAATGCGCGGTCTTGGGCGGCTCGGTCGAGCGTTGCGCGGCCTGGAGCGCCTGCGCGATCACCTGGCCGCCGAACACGCGACCGACAGCACCGGCAAGCCGGCGGCCGCGGAACAGATCGGTGTCGATCTCCTCCACGTCGAGCAAGGTCACGAGTTCGGAGGCGACATCGTCGGAAGGCGGAACGGTCATCGAAGGCTTCCCCACTGCGATACCCCGCCGTCCGCGCCCGCGCGGCGCGAGTCAAGCCGGTGCCGTGCCCGCAGGCGTTTCCGTTAACACAGTTTCGCTACCGTCGCCGTGCAGAAGCGGGAGGGTGGCGATGGACATGGCGGCAGCGAACGTGACGGCGCGCCCGCAGGCGCGGCATGGCTGGGCGGGCACGTTCGAGACCGCGCGCTGGGTCATGCCGGCGATCTTCGCGATCGCGATCGGGTTGCGCCTCGCGCTGATGCTGCTGATGCCGCAGCAGCCGATGTCCGACGGCTTATGGTACATGGACCGCGCGGGCGAGATGGCGCGCGGGCTGGGTTTCCAGGAGCAGGGCCGCCCGACCGCCTTCTGGCCGGTCGGCTATCCCGCCGCGCTCGCCGCGAGCATGATCGTCGCCGGCCCGTCGCCGCTCGGCCCGCTGGCGCTCAATCTCGCCGCCGCCGCCGCGATCCTCGCGCTGATGGTCCGCTTCGGCGCGCTGCTCGGGATCGGGCCGCTCGGCGTGCGGATCGCGGGGCTGCTCTACGCGCTCTACCCCGCGCATATCGCTTATGCCGGCGCGCCCTTCTCGGAAACGGTGTCGACCGCGTTGGTGATGGCGGCGTTCACGGTGATGGTCGCGGGACGAGCGCGCGCGGGCGGGCTGGTGGTGGCGGGGCTGCTGTTCGGCGCGGCGACGCTGATGCGCGCGCAGATCCTGTTCTTCCCGATCGGCGCGCTGATCGCGATGGCGCTGTGCTTGCGCGACTTCGGCTGGCGCGGGCTGCTCCGCGCGCTGCTGCCGGTTCATCTCGCGCTCGCGGCGGTGGTGCTGCCGTGGACCATCCGCAACAGCGCCGAGATGGGGGCGTTCATCCCCGTCTCCACCAACGGCGGCATCGCGCTCTATTACGGCGCCAACGACCGCGCGACCGGCGACTGGTATGAATGGGAGCGCACGCCGATCTGGGACGCGACCGGCGTCGGCATCCCGTACCGCGAGCACGTCCAGCGCCAGGTCGAGCTCGACCGGCGTTTCAAGGCGCTCGCCCGCGATTGGATCGCCCGTCATCCGCGGCAATGGATCGCGCTCGGCGTCCGCAAGGTCGTGTTGGTGTGGCGCAAGGATACGGACGGGCTGTGGGGGATCGACGCGAGCTATCCGGGGCTGCGCGGCCGGGTCGCCATCGCGCAGGTGGGCAACCAGCTTTATTATCTCGGCGTGCTGCTGTTCGGCTTCGCCGGGCTGGCGGTCGCGCTGCCGTCGCTGTGGCGTGGCCGGGGTGGAGCGGACGAGCGGCGGCCGATCCTGCTGCTCGGCTGCATGCCCGCGTTCGTGACGCTCACCGCCTTCGTCTTCACCGGACAGGTGCGCTATCACTATCCGGCGATGCCGTTCCTGATCCTCGCCGCCGGCTGGATGATCGCACGGCTGCTGCGGCGCGGGCAGGGAAGCGAACGGGGAGTGGAGCGGATGTGAGCGGGGGGCGGGAGTCGCCCACAATCCGACCTTGCGCCTTCGAAAGTCTGATCCGATAACCGCACGTAGGCCGCTCGGAGATGGCAGTGATGGTCGATGATCTATTGAGTTTGGCGGCAGTCCTCGGCGGGGTGATTGTCATCGTGTTTATGGTGGCGCGATCACAAAGCCTCCCTCCGTTGGCCAAATTTGCAGTTACTGGCTCCGCTTTCGGCCTGTTCACCGCAAGCCGTTATGTTGAAGCCGACCACAGCGTAGGAGCGCTCGTTTGGGTGGTCGGCTTTGGTGTGTTGATGATGACCGTAGCAATCAGACATCTCCGAGCTTTCCCGCCGGCCGATTAACGGTTGACTCGGCTTCCGTTTTGGCGGCTTTATTCTCTGCCCGCCCGAAAGCGGTCGAGCTGCCCACCACCACTTTCGCCCGTTCCCGCCGACGACCGGTGCCGGGCCGAAGCGGTCTATCGGCAGCCGCCCATTTGCCGCCACGCAGCCTGATGATATCAAGTCGCGATGTTTGTGTTCGCAATCGCATGCATCTTCGCGTCCGTCCTCATCGGCTTATCGATGTGGGCCAATGCCCGGTTCCGCCCGCATGAGCGATTGCCGATGCAATGGTCACTTGCGGGAACGGTAAACTGGACCGCGCCTCGCGTTCTTGCGCTCAGCTTCACCCCGGCCTTGGCGGCTGTCATCTTGGGGTTTATCGCGCTTTTGGCGCTCGACGTTGCGCCGCGGGTTGGCCAAGGGGGCATCGTGTTGCCCGTGACGATGCTGATAGGGGCTAGCTTCGTCGGTATGCATCTCCTTCACTTTTGGCTGATCGAGAACAGCCTGAAGCGGAACGACGGCTGACCTCACCTCTGGACGCCTAATCAGCGTTACCGTCCGGCCTGTCCTACGCGCGCCGCGCGTGGCAAACTCCCGGCCAAGCTCTTTGACAGTGTCAGCGCCATCGTATCCGGTCACCTTCGCGGCGCGCGCGGGGTATGCCCCGCCGTGGGAGAAGCTCAAAAGTGACACCCCGCGCACCGTGCCTCCGATGGACAACTTTTGCGCTGTTTCGCCGTGCCGTTCGCATCGCCGCGATCGAGCCGAACCTCCGCTATCCCGCCACGATTCGCGCCGCCACCGCCTCCGCCACCTTGATGCCGTCGATCGCCGCCGACAGAATCCCGCCCGCATAGCCGGCGCCTTCGCCCGCCGGGTACAGTCCCTCGCAATTGAGGCTCTGGAAATCGGCCCCGCGCGTGATGCGGATCGGCGACGAGGTGCGCGTCTCGACGCCGGTCATCACCGCATCGGGATCGTCGTAGCGCGCGATCTGCCGGCCGAACACCGGCAGCGCCTCGCGGATCGCGGTGATCGCATAATCGGGCAGGCATTCGGCGAGATCGGTCGGCGTCACGCCGGGCTTGTACGACGGCGTCACCGCGCCCAGCGCGGTGGACGCGCGGCCGGCGAGGAAATCCCCCACCCGCTGCCCCGGTGCGTGATACGACGATCCGCCCGCGACATAGGCCAGCGACTCCCAGTGCCGCTGGAACGCGATCCCCGCGAGCGGCCCGCCTGGATAATCCCGCGCGGGATCGATCGCGACGACGAGGCCCGAATTGGCGTTGAACTCGGCGCGCGAATATTGGCTCATGCCGTTGGTGACGACGCGGCCCTCCTCGGAGGTCGCCGCCACCACCCGCCCGCCTGGGCACATGCAGAAGCTATAGACGGTGCGCCCGTTCGCGCAGTGGTGCGAAAGACTGTACGCCGCCGCGCCGAGATCGGGATGGCCCGCGCAGGCGCCGAAGCGCGCACGGTCGATCCAGCTTTGCGGATGCTCGATCCGCACGCCGATCGAGAACGGCTTGGCCTCGATATGCACGCCGCGCGCATGGAGCATCTCGAACGTCGGCCGCGCGCTGTGGCCGACCGCGAGCACGACATGCTCCGCCTCAAGGAAGCCGCCGTCGTGCAGGTGCAGCCCGCGCAGCCGCTGCTGGCCGTCGCCGGTGCGCTCCAGTTCGAGATCGTCGACGCGGGTCTGCCAGCGATACTCTCCGCCGAGCGACTCGATCTGCGCGCGCATCGCCTCGACCATCGAGACCAGCCGGAACGTGCCGATATGCGGATGCGCTTCCCACAGGATATCGTCGGGGGCGCCAGCGGCGACGAACTCCTCGAGCACCTTGCGCCCGAGGAAGCGTGGATCCTTCACCCGGCAATAGAGCTTGCCGTCGGAGAAAGTGCCGGCGCCGCCCTCTCCGAACTGGACGTTCGAATCGGGGTCGAGCACGCCGCGCCGCCACAGCCCCCACGTGTCCTTGGTCCGCTCGCGCACCGCCTTGCCGCGATCGACGATGATCGGGCGGAACCCCATCTGCGCGAGGATCAGCCCCGCGAACAATCCGCACGGCCCCGCGCCGATCACCACGGGCCGCGTGCCCGACCAGCCCACGGGCGCAGTGACGGGCGGGCGGTAGGTCATGTCGGGGGTCGGGCGGACGTCCTTGTCGCCGGCGAAGCGCGCCAAAACGTCGGCTTCGTTGGCGAGATCGACCTCGAACGTATAGACGAGCTGCACCGCGTTCCGCCGCCGCGCATCGTTTCCGCGCCGGTAGAGCGTGTAGCCGCGCAGATCGTCAGGCGCGACGCCGAGCCGCGCGCAGATCGCGGGCGCGATCGCCTCGGGGGGATGATCGAGCGGGAGGTATAGGCCGGAGAGACGGAGCATCGCGGGGCTGTACAGGTTCGCACCGCTCGCGCCAAATCGCGACGATACAAGCGAGCCGAGAAATATCCACAAATCTACTGGTGGAGATTCATAACGTGATATATAACGCGTTATGAAGATCGAGAGGAATGGCTCATGACGGACGTACTGGCACACGAAGGCGCTGTGATGCTCGGCAGCCGCTTGAAGCGGCTGGCCGAACGCCTCCAGGCGGGCGCCGAACGGATCGCTGCGGATTGCGGCCTGCCGACCCAGCCGAGCCAGATGCCGCTCCTCACCGCTTTATACCGCCGGGGGCCGATGACGGTGGGCGATGCCGTGCAGGTGCTGGGGATCAGCCAGCCCGCCGTCACGCGGATCCTGTCTCGCTTGGTCGAGATGGCGTTGGTCGAAACCAGCCGGGACGTGCGCGATCAGCGCAGCAAGACGATTTCGCTCACCCCCGCTGGTGTCGAGGCGATGGAACTGGCCACGACGATATTGTGGCCGCGTCTGCGCGCCGCGGTGGGGGAGGTTTGCGACGCGCCGGCGCTGCTCGCCATGATCGAGGCGACCGAGCGCGCCCTTGCCGAACAGCCGCTGGACCAGCGGCCCGCCGGTGGTCTCGCGATCCGGCGTTTCACCGACGATCTGGCGGACGCGTTCTATCGCATCAATGCCGAATGGATCGGGGATATGTATCGGCTGGAGCAGACCGATATCGATGTTCTCAAGAACCCGCGCGAACGGATCATCGCGCCGGGTGGCGACATATTGTTCGTCGAAGACCCGAGCCTTGGCATCGTCGGCACCTGCGCGTTGCAGAAGACGGGCGCGCGCCAGTTCGAGCTGACGAAGATGGGCGTGTTGGACAAGGCGCGGGGCAAGAAGGTCGGCGCGTTCCTGCTCGATGCGATCGTCGCGCGCGCACACGCGCTCGGTTGTGACCGGCTCTATCTGCTCAGCAACACCAAGAGCGCGGCGGCGATCCATCTCTACGAGAAGATCGGCTTCGTCCATGACGTCGGGATCATGGACGCGTTCGGCAGGCGGTACGAGCGGTGCAACGTGGCGATGCTCTACCATCCGCCGGGCGCGCGTCAGGACGATGCGGCCGAGTGACGGGCAGGAGCCTCGGCATCACCGCTCCCCGAACAACTCCCGCTGCGCCTTCTCCAGTTCCTCCGCGTAGCGCCGCCGCACATAGGTCTCGGAAAGCACGCCGAGCACGGTCCGATCCGCCGCCAGCACCGCGAGTTCGTCGGCGCCGGTCGCGTCGAAGGCGGTCATCACCTGCTTGATGTCCATGTCGGGCTTGATCGCCGCCTCGGTGTTGACCGCGACGCTCGCCACCCGCGCCGCCGGGTCGAGCGTCTCGGCATAGGCGTCGCTGGTCCGCACGATGCCGGCGTAATGCGCGTTGGTGTCGATCAGCACCACGCGGCTCGCCGAGCCGAGCGGATAGCGGCGGCGGAACTCGGCGATCGTCGTCTCGGCCGGGGTCTCGCGCGTCTCGCGCCGCATCATCCGCCCGGCGGTGAGCATCTTGACCCAACCGACGTCGCGCGCGCTCTTGATCGTCTCGCCGCGCAAGTGGAGTCGCCACGTCGAGAACGAATAGCCGAACAGCTCGCGCACGATCGTCGAGGAGACGAGGCTCGCCGCGATCGCCGCGCCGGTCAATCCAAAATCATGCGTTGCCTCGAGCACCAGCATCGCCATCGTCATCGGGCCGCCGATCACCGCGACGCCGAGCGCCGCCATGCCGACGATCGCGGCATTGTGCGGGTCGATGATCTGGAACCCCGCCACTGCCGTCAATCCGGCGGCGAACAGCGTGCCGGCGAGCGTGCCGAGGAACAGCGAGGCGAAGAACAGCCCGCCGCGAAACCCGAAACCGAGCGACACGATCGACGCCAGCGACTTCGCCACCAGGATTACCGCGATAAAGCTGAGCGGCACGCCCGCCATCAGATCGTTGTGGAGCGCGCCGTGCCCCGCCGAAAGCACCTGCGGCGAGATCAGCGCGATCGGCACCAGCAGCGCGCCGCCGATCGCGGGCCGTGCCCAATCGGGGATGCGCAGCCGCCGCACGCCGCGTTCGAGCAAGGCGACCGCGTTCATCAGCACGATGCCGAACCCCGCGCACGCCGCACCGAGCCCGGCATAAGCGATGTAATGATGCGTCTCGGTGACGGCGCCCGAGGCGGTTTCGAGCACATAGGGGTGCGCGCCGAGCGTCTGCGACACCAGCACCGCCGACAATGTCGCCGCGGCGACCGGAGCGATGGCCGACGGCGTGTACGCGCCGATCACGATCTCGAATGCGTAGAACGCGCCCGCCAGCGGCGCGCCGAATGCCGCCCCGATCGCCGCCCCCGCGCCAGCGCCGACGAGGTTGCGCAGATCGGACCGCCGCAGGTTGAGCAGCCCGCCGGTCCATGAGGCGACCGCGCCGCCGAGCTGGGCGTAGGCCGCCTCGAGCCCGACCGACGCCCCGAACCCGTTCGAGAGGATCGTCTGCCCCGAGATCACCAGACTGTCGCCGATCGCCATCCGTCCGCCGTGCAGCGCGTTCGCCTCGACGGTATCGACCAGCCGCCGCTTGCGCGCGCGCGTCGCCAGCGTGAACAGCCCGAGCACCACGCCGCCGATCGGCAGCACCAGCAGCGCGCCCAGCGACAGATCCGGCTGTGCGCTCAGCCGCGAGGTGCCGGGCAGGGCGAAGAACCAATGTTGCAGCGTCCGCGCGAGCGCACCCTGCGCGACGCTGAGCGCGCCCGCCGCGCCGCCGATGCCGATCGCGAGCAGAATGAACACCGCCTCGCTCGCGCGCAGGCGGCGCCGCAGCCAGTTCACCGGCCGGACAAGGCGGAGTCGCACCGACATCGCTCAGCGGTCGCGCGCAGGGTGGGGCGGAACGGTCATTTCGCCCCGTAGCGCCGATTGCATGAAGGGGGAATGCCGCTAGGGTTTCGCCTGCGGTCTAAGGGAGCGGGTAGGCGTGGACGACACCAGTATCGACATGCGGGAAGAGGAAGCGCGTTTGGCGCCCCCGACGGTCGGCCCGTTCCCGCGCTTGCCGGCCGCCGCCGATCCCGACGAGATGATGATGGTGCTGGCGATGCGGCGCGACCGCATCCTCGCCACGCTCACGCTGTTCGCCGGCATTGGCCTCGCGCTGGCGACCCCGTTCGCGCTCAAGGCGGGGGCGGAATTCTTCCTGCCGACCACAGCGGCGCTGGTGATCGCGATCGCGCTGGTGCCGATTCTCGAATGGTTCGAACGGCATCGTGTCCCCTCGGCGCTGGCGGCGCTGGTGTGCATCCTGCTGTTCCTGCTCGCGGCCAATATCGCGCTCGCCGCGATCGTCGTGCCGGCGGTGGAGTTCTTCCGCAAGCTGCCCGAGCGGATCGACCGCATCCAGATGAACATCGCGCCGCTGATCGACCTGTATTCGAGCCTGGAGCGCTATCTCAACCGCGCGGTGCGGCATCTCGCCTCGCCGGGGCCGGTGCGGACGGCACAGACCACCGCGGTCGCGCCGCCGAGTTCGATCCTCGAACTCGCCGCCACCTCGGCGCCGACCGCGATCGTACAGGTGTTCTTCGGCATTCTCGTCATCTATTTCTTCCTCGCCGGCTGGACGCGGCTGCGGCGGCGCACGATCACCAGCCGTTCCAGTTTCGGCGGCGCGATGGCGACCGCGCGGGTGATCCAGCATGTCGTCGATGATACCGCCGCCTATCTCGGCACGATCACGGTCATCAACCTCGCGCTCGGGCTGCTCGTCTCGGGCGTGCTGTGGACGATGGGCATGCCCTATCCGCTGATGTGGGGCGGCATCGTCGCGCTGCTCAACTACGTGCCCTATTTCGGGCCGATCGCGGCGGCGCTGCTGCTGGGGCTGGGCGGGCTGATGACCTTCCGCGATATCTGGGCGGCGCTGTTCCCGGCGTTCCTGATGATCGGCTGCCATCTCGTCGAGGCGAATGCCATCACCCCGCTGATCGTCGGACGGCGGCTGACGATCAACCCGATCCTGATTCTCATCTCGATCAGTTTCTGGAGCTGGGTGTGGGGCACGCCCGGTGCGCTGCTGGCGGTGCCGCTGCTCATCATCCTGCAGACCGTGCTGGGCGCGGTCGGCAAGCCCGACATCGCCGGTTTTCTGTTCGAACATGGCGCGATGGCCAAGGGCGCGCCGCCAAAAAGTGGCGAGGTTGAAGAAAGTCTGGCGAAGTCTGTTGACAGCCATGAACCCCTGACCTAGTTGGCGCGCCTCACGCTTTCCAAGCGGGTGTAGCTCAGTTGGTTAGAGCGCCGGCCTGTCACGCCGGAGGTCGCGGGTTCGAGCCCCGTCACTCGCGCCACCCTTCCAAAAAGGGTTGGCGGATCAAGCGGTTACCGAGCATCGATAGTCACCGTTCGCCCTGAGCTTGTCGAAGGGCGTGCCGCAAACGTCGCATTTTTGGCACGTGCTTCGACAAGCTCAGCACGAACGGCTTAGGGGTGGTCCGGCATGACCTCGGTGGCTACCGCCAGCGCCCGGTCTCCATCCACGCCAACAGCGGCTTGAGCGGGGCGATCCAGATCACCCCGGTGACGACGTAGAACAGCGCCTGGACCAGCGCGGGCCAGCGCCCGACCCAGCCCGAGAAGCTCGCGACGGTCGCCACCCACACCAGGATCAGCGCGAGGATGGCGAACATACCGAAGGGTTTGCGCCAGCTTGGGGTCATCGCGTGATCCATCCTGTCTCGGTCGCGATCGCGTGGAGCGGCATGTCCCACGGGTCGGCGGGCAGGGTATCGACCTGCTGCACGCTCCACGCCACCCCGATTCGCACCGCGTTCGGAAACGCGGCGAACGCGCGGTCGTAATGCCCCGCGCCCTGGCCGAGCCGGTTGAGCGCCGAATCGAACGCGACCAGCGGCGTCAGCACCAGATCGGGCGCGAGCGCGGGCGAGGCGTGGTGCGGCTGTTGCAGGCCATATGGGCCGGGGGCGAGATCGTCCTCGGCATCCCAGGCGAGGAAACGAATCGGGTCCGCGCGGCTGATGACATGCGGGAGCGCGATCGCGCACCCATGGTCGGCGGCGGCGCGCGCGAGCCACATCGGGTCCGCCTCGCTGCCGATCGGCACGTAGGACGCGACGGTCGCGGCGTGGGGGAGGAGCGCGGCGAACTCCGCACTCGCGCGGATCGGCGGCGGCGAGGTCGCGAAGAACGCGTCGCGTACGGCGCGCATCCGCGCACGCAAGGCGCGTTTGTCGAGCGTCATGCCGCGCGGCCGGGGAAGCGGGTGGCGGGACCGCCGTGGCCGTTTGCCTGAATATCCTCTGACGCCGTAAGCATCAGGTGGGGATCATGTACGACAGGCCAAGGCCAGCGCAGGGACAACTCCCTAGGAAGTTTAATCGCCTCAGGGATGTTCGGTAAGGCTCGTACCGGGCAGTGCCCGCCACCGACCAATCTAGGCGTTGATGCTGCGATTCTCAAGGGCATCGGCAAGATCCTCCAGCCACTCGGCGACACGGTCCAGCGCATGCGATTCGGCCAGTTCGGCAGGGCGGCGCTCCGACTCGTCGAGCGAATCGGCGAGCAGCAGCGCGATGAACAGCATCGTGCGCTCCGCACTCATCCCGCCCGACGCGCGCGCCGCATCCGCCCAGCGCGAATCGAGCAGCGCGCCGAGCTTCATCAGCCGCTCTTCCTCACCGTCGCGGCAGGCGACGACGTGGCGCCGATCGCCAATGGTGAGCGTCACGTCGGCCATCAGTCGATCTCCTCCGCCGCCGTCACCGCGTCGAGCGCGATGATCGCCGCCTCGATTCGCGCGCGCAGCGCCTCATGCCGTTTCGCAAGCGCGGCATGGGCATGTTCGCGATCCGAGACCGCTGCTTCGATACGGGCGATGGCGCGTTCGATCCGGTCGATCGCGGCAGGGGACGGTACTTCTGCCATCGCGCAGGCCTAGCATGACAGGGTTGTCTGACAATATTCGAATTGTTTCGCACTGGTTGACGCCAGCCTCCGCCCACCGCAAAGACGCCGCGAACACGAGGGAATCGGCGGGGAAGCCTGCTGCGCTTGCAGCCCGTCTCCGCCATTGGCGACAGGAGCGCATGCGATGACGGTTAAGGTAGCGATCAACGGGTTCGGGCGGATCGGGCGTCTCGTGGCGCGGGCGCTGATGGAACGTGCCGACACCGGCCTCGAACTGGTCGCGATCAACGATCTCGCCGATGCGAAATCGAACGCCTGGCTGTTCAGCCGCGACAGCGTCCACGGCAAATATCCCGGCACCGTCGTCGCCGAGGGCAATGATATCGTCATCGACGGCAAGCATATCCGCGTCACCGCCGAGCGTGATCCCGCCAACCTGCCGCACGCTGAACTCGGCGTCGATATCGTGCTCGAATGCACCGGCTTCTTCACCGACAAGGCGAGCTGCCAGAAGCATCTCGACGCCGGCGCCAAGAAGGTGCTGATCTCGGCGCCGGGCAAGAACGTCGATCTGACCGTCGTGTACGGCGTCAACCACGACAAGATCGAAGCCGGGCACACGATCGTCTCGAACGCGTCGTGCACCACCAATTGCCTCGCGCCGATCGCCAAGGTGCTCAACGATTCGGTCGGCATCGAGCGCGGGCTCATGACGACGATCCACGCTTATACCAACGACCAGAAGATCCTCGACCAGATCCACCCCGATCTGCGCCGTGCGCGCGCCGCCGCGATGAACATCATCCCCACCACCACCGGCGCCGCGCGCGCGGTGGGCGAGGTGCTGCCCGAGCTCAAGGGCCGGCTCGACGGTTCGGCGGTGCGCGTGCCGGTCGCGGACGGCAGCCTCGTCGATCTGACCTTCACCCCCAAGCGCGACACCACCAAGGATGAGATCAACAGCATCCTCAAGGCGGCGTCGGAAAGCGGCCCGCTCGCCGGCATCCTCGCTTTCTCGGACGAACCGCTGGTGTCGATCGACATCGTCCACACGCCCTATTCGTCGACCGTCGACAGCCTCGAAACCGCGGTCATCGACGGCAAGCTGGTCCGCGTGGTGAGCTGGTACGACAACGAATGGGGTTTCTCGAACCGCATGATCGACACCGCCGGCGCGATGGCGAAGTTCCTGTAATCGATAGAGCAAATCGCCCTCACCCTTCCGTCGCTACGCTCCTCCTTCCCTCTCCCGCCGGGAGAGGGAAGGGGCCCGCGAGCCGAAGGCGAGTGGGAAGGGTGAGGGTGATGATAGACGACGGGAGGTGACGATGGCGCGCAACTTCAAGACGCTCGACGACATGGGCGACATCCACGGCAAGCGCGTGCTGGTCCGCGAGGATCTCAACGTGCCGATGGCCGAGGGCGCCGTCACCGACGACACCCGGCTTCGCGCCACCGTCGCGACGGTGGGCGAGCTCGCGGACAAGGGCGCGATCGTCCTTGTTCTCGCGCATTTCGGCCGCCCCAAGGGGCAGCGCAACCCCGAGATGTCGCTGGCGATGGTGGTGAAGCCCTATTCGGCGGTACTCGGCCGCCCGGTGCGCTTCATCGACTGGGATGGCGCGCAAGACGCGGTCGCAACCCTTCAACCGGGCGATATCGCGGTACTTGAGAATACCCGCTTCTTCGCGGGCGAAGAGAAGAACGATCCGGCTCTGGTCGCCGACCTCGCCAAGCTCGGCGATCTCTACGTCAACGACGCTTTCTCCGCGGCGCACCGCGCGCACGCCTCGACCGAGGGACTTGCGCATGTGCTGCCCGCGTTCGCCGGCCGCGCGATGGAAGCCGAACTCGACGCGCTCGACAAGGCGCTCGGCAATCCCGAGCATCCGGTCGCGGCGGTGGTCGGCGGTGCGAAAGTGTCGTCCAAGCTCGACGTGCTCAAGCACCTCGTCACCAAGGTCGATCACCTCATCATCGGCGGCGGCATGGCCAACACCTTCCTCGCCGCGCGCGGGGTCGATGTCGGCAAGTCGCTGTGCGAGCATGATCTGGTCGGCACCGCCGAGGAAATCTTCGCCACGGCCGAGGGCGCGAACTGCACGATTCATTTGCCGTACGATGTGGTCGTGTCGAAGGAATTCGCACCCAACCCGCCGAGCCTGCGGACCTGCAACGTCCATGAGGTCGCCGCCGACGAGATGATCCTCGACATCGGCCCGGCGGCGGTCGAAGCGCTCGCCGACGTGCTCAAGACCTGCAAGACGCTCGTGTGGAACGGCCCGCTCGGTGCGTTCGAGACTCCGCCGTTCGACGCGGCGACCGTCGCGCTCGCCAAGACGGCGGCGGCGCTCACGGTCGGCGGATCGCTCGTTTCGGTCGCGGGCGGCGGCGATACCGTCGCCGCGCTCAACCAGGCGGGGGCGGGTGACGACTTCACCTTCGTCTCGACCGCCGGCGGCGCGTTCCTCGAATGGATGGAAGGCAAGGAACTGCCCGGCGTTGCGGCGCTGGCGCGCTGAGCGATCAGGCCGTCGGGGCGGCTGCTGGCGGCGTCGGCTCCTTGAGCAGCGGGATCAGCAGCGCGTTGAGCGCATCAAGGTCGAACGCGCCGGCGCGCGCATAGCGTAGCCGGCCCGCGCGATCGATAACATAGTTGGTCGGCACGCCGCTCATCGTGGCATAGGGCCCCCGAACCTTACGAACGGGGGCGATGTGCATCGCGGCGAACAGCCGCTTCAACTGGGAGAGCGGCACCGAATCCTCGGTCGTCACCGCGAACACGCGCAGGCCGAACTTGCTGGTCGCCGCATAATAGGCGTCGAGCGTCGGCAGTTCCTGCTTGCACGGCACGCACCACGTCGCCCAGAAATTGAGCACCACCACCTGACCGCGCAGGTCCGCCGAGGACACTTTGGTGCCATCGACCAAAGTCAGTTCGAACGGCGGCGCCTGGCCTCCCACTTCGGGCGCTTTCGCGCCAATTGATGCTAGCGCTACCAAGACGAGCGCAAGATGTCGAAAGACCTGCGATGTTCCGGCCATGATATTATTCCCCCCGAGACGACATGACGCTGAAACTTTGCGAAGCTTCGGTCAAGCGACGCGCTTGGCCGTTGCTCGACCCCGACTGTCTCGCTAACACGTCATGACGCAGCGCAGCACGCAAGGAGTGGCACGCCATGAACACCGCCGAGATGACCGCCAAGATCGCCGCCGGAAAAGGCTTCATCGCCGCGCTCGACCAGAGCGGCGGGTCCACGCCCAAGGCGCTCACCGGCTATGGCATCGCCGAGGGCTCCTGGTCGAACGACGAGGAGATGTACGCGCTCATCCACGAGATGCGCAGCCGTATCATCACCGCGCCGAGCTTCACCGGCGACAAGGTAATCGGCGCGATCCTGTTCGAACGCACGATGGACGGCACGGTCGCCGGCAAGAGCGCGCCCGCCGCGCTGATCGACCGCGGCATCGTGCCGTTCATCAAGGTCGACAAGGGGCTTGAGGCCGAAGCGAACGGCGTGCAACTGCTGAAGCCGATCCCCGGCCTCGATTCGCTGCTCGCGCGATCGAAAGCGCTGGGCGTGTTCGGCACCAAGGAACGCTCGGTGATAAACCTCGCCAACCGCGAGGGCATCGCCGCGATCGTGGCGCAGCAGTTCGAAATCGGCGCGCAGGTGATCGCCGGCGGGCTGATGCCGATCCTCGAACCCGAACTCAACATCAAGAGCCCCGAGCGCGCCGAAGCCGAGGTGATCCTGCGCGACGAATTGCTCAAGGCGCTCGACGCGCTGACAGGCGACGACAAGGTGATGCTCAAGCTTTCGCTTCCCGAGCAGCCTGGGCTGTACGATCCGCTCGTCGATCATCCGCGCGTGCTGCGCGTCGTCGCGCTGTCGGGCGGCTATTCGCGCGGCGAAGCGTGCGCCGAGCTCGCCAAGAATCGCGGCGTCATCGCCAGCTTCAGCCGCGCATTGCTCTCCGATCTGCGCCGCCAGATGAGCGATGCCGAGTTCGACGCGGCGCTGTCGGCGGCGATCGACGAGATCTATGCGGCCTCGGTGGACAAGGTCGCCCAGCCGGTCGCGGCGTGAGCCCAGTCATCGTCGCCCCGGCGAAGGCCGGGGCCGCCCAGTAAGGAAGCTCGCCGCCCGCCCGGCACCGACCCCCGCGTGTCGGACGAGCGTTATGGATACGCCCCGGAGAACATTGATGACGACCCTGCTCGAAACCCCGCTCAAGACGATCGACGGCCAGCACACCAGCCTCGCCCAATATGCGGGCGACGTGCTGCTCGTGGTCAACGTCGCATCCAAATGCGGGCTGACCCCACAATATGAGGGGCTGGAGGCTCTGTACCGCCAGTATCGCGAGCGCGGCTTCAAGGTGCTGGGCTTTCCCGCCAATGACTTCGCCGGGCAGGAGCCGGGTGGCGACGCCGAAATCGCCGATTTCTGCAAGGCGACCTACGATGTCGATTTCCCGATGTTCTCGAAGATCGCCGTCACGGGTCCGGGCAAGCACCCGCTATACGCCGCGCTGATCGCGGCCGCGCCGGATGCGGCGGGGGATGCCGAGGCGTTTCGCGCCCGGCTGCGCGGCTATGGCATGACCCCGAACGACGCGCCTGAACTGCTGTGGAACTTCGAGAAGTTCCTGATCGCCCGCGATGGCACCGTCGCGGCGCGCTTCGCGCCATCGACCGCGCCCGACGATCCCGCGCTGGTCGCCGCGATCGAGGCGGAACTGGCGAAGTAAGCGCGCCGCCGCTTTCGTTGCGGCGATCCGCGCGCTAGGGCGGCGGCATGACAGAAGAAGATCCGCTCGGCCCGCTCGATCCCGATTTCGCCGACCAGTTCCGGCGCGACGACCGCCGGCCCCCGTGTCAGCTCTACCTCATCTCGCCGCTCGACGTGACCGGCGGCTTCGCCGACCGGCTGGCGCGCGCGCTTGACGCGGGGCCGGTCGCGGCGTTCCAGTTCCGCGTCAAGGATATCGATCAGCACGAGGCGGCGCGGCTCGCCGAGCCGCTTCAGCGCATCTGCGCGGAACGCGATGTCGCGTTCCTCGTCAACGACAGCATCGCGCTCGCCAAGCGACTCGGTGCGGACGGCGTCCATCTCGGACAAAGTGACGGCGATCCGCGTGAGGCGCGCAGCGTGCTCGGCCCCAATGCGCAGATCGGCGTGACCTGCCACGACAGCCGCCACCTCGCGATGGAAGCGGGCGAGGCGGGTGCGGATTACGTCGCGTTCGGCTCTTTCTATCCGACCACCACCAAGGCGGTCGAGCATCGGCCCGAACCGGTGATCCTGAGCTGGTGGGCGACGATGTTCGAACTGCCCTGTGTCGCGATCGGCGGCATCACCCCCGCCAATGCCGCGCCGCTGGTGCGCGCCGGCGCGGATTTCCTCGCGGTGTCGGGCGCGGTCTGGGGCGGCGACGAGGCCGCCGCCGTGAAGGCGTTCGAGGCGGTGCTCGCCCGGTAGCGCACCGGCCCGGCCAGCTCACGCCGTCGCGGTGCTCACGCCAGATAGGTCACGTCCCGCGCATCCTCGTGGGGCGTGTCCTTCAGGTTGACGCGAATTTCGCCGCCGCCATGGTCGCGCCGATGCCGGGCCGCTTCATCGATCGCCGCGCGCATCGTCTCGTGCGCCTTGCCCCGCACGGCGACCAGGCCATCGCCACCGATCCTGACCCACGACCAGCGGAACGGCCCCCCGACGAACACGCGGTCGAGCGCGAAGATCACCTCATAATGCGCCGCAGCCTGGTTCATCTCGCCGCTTCGTAACCATTGGCGCGACAGGTTCGTTGCCGCGGCGCGGCACTTGGCGCGTGCCCCCGCGACGATCAAGCGCAACGAAAGTATGAAGAAAGTTAACGGCGCGATTCCCGACGCGCCGAAACCTACCAGTGGCGCACGCGGCCCGTATCGACGTGGACGAAGCCGTCGCGCGGATAGAAGCCGACGCCGCCGCCACCAAGCGCCAGCGCCGCGCTGTGCAGCCGGTCGAGCGACACCCCGGGCACCATGATGTCGGTCGCCTTGCCGAGCATGTGCTGGCTCTGGCTGGCAACGCCCGTATGCGCGCCGCCGCGTGCGCGCAGCGAAGCGTTGGTCTTGGGCGAGCGATAGCCGGAGATCAGATCGATCTTGCGATTGTCACCGACATCGAGCGTGCGGCGCAGGCTGACCAGCAGCGCGAGCAGCTTGCGGTCCATCACCGTCGCTTCGCCGGTGCGCCAATCGCGCAAGCCGTGGTTCAGCTCGGCGAGTCCTTCCGGCACGAACTGCCCACCGCGCGCGAACACGGCATCGACGCTCTCGTTGGTGTGGACGTTGCGGATCGCCAGCCGCCACTCGCGGGTGCCGGCAAGCGCGCGCGCCGGCCCCGGCATCGCCGCGATCGCGCCCAGCCCGGCAAGGCCGCCCAGAAGCCCGCGGCGCGAGAGAGACCGTTGCGGCGCGGAAACAACCGCCATGTTTGTCGTTGATGGCATGAAGACCTTGTAGGATGTTGAAACGATGAGAAGAATAGCGCTGCTCGCGGCTTGTCTGGCGTCTGCCTCGCTTGGGCCTGTTCCGGCGGGCGCAGCGGGAACCAAAGCCGCTGCGGCTGTCGATCAAGGCGTGCTCCAGACGCAGGTGATCCTCGATCGTCTCGGCTTTTCGCCGGGCGTGCTCGACGGCAAATCGGGCATGTCGCTGGCGGCGGCGGTGAAGGGGTTTCAGGAGGCGAACGGCCTCGATGTGAACGGAACGCTCGACAAGCCGACCCAGGCAGCATTGTCGAAATACCAGAACATCCCCGCCACGCAGACGGTGACGCTGACCCCGGAACTGCTCGCGGGGCCGTACACCAACCCGCTGCCCAAGAGTCCGGCAAAGCAGGCGGACCTGCCTGAACTCGGCTATCGCAACGCGATGGAGAAGTTCGGCGAGATGTTCCATACCACGCCGGCGGTGCTGGTCGCGCTCAACAGCCCGGACACCCGGCTGTCGCCCGGCGTCAAGATCGTCGTGCCCAACGCGATCGCCACCGCGCGCGATTACGATCCCAAGCTGCCCGAGAAATGGCGCCAGACGCTGAGCGGCCTCAACGTCGATTCGAAGCAGCCGCAAGGCGCCAAGATCGTCGTCGACAAGTCCGATTCCGTGCTGCGCGTGCTCGATGCCGACGGCAAGCTCGTCGCACAATTCCAGGCGACGATGGGCAGCAAGCACGATCCGCTGCCGATCGGCACGTGGAAGATCCTCGGTCCGGCGTACAACCCGCCGTTCCATTACAACCCGAAGCTGTTCTGGGATGCCAAGAAGGGCGAGAAGAAGGCGACGCTGCCGCCGGGGCCGAACGGCCCGGTCGGGGTGGTGTGGCTCGATCTCTCCAAGCCGCATTACGGCATTCACGGCACGCCCGAACCCTCGACGATCGGCCGCGCCGAGAGCCACGGCTGCATCCGCCTGACCAATTGGGACGTCGCGCGGCTGTCGCTGATGGTCAAGCCCGGCACGCCCGCCGTTTTCCAGGAATGACATGCGGCGGCTCGTCCTCATCCTGATCCTGCTGGCCGCGCTGCTGATCGCGGCGTGGCTGGGGTTGCTGAGCCTTCCCGACGCGCCGACGGCGAAGGCGCCCGTATCGGCCACGTCCGCCGGTTCGGAAGCCGGGCGGTATGGTCCGCCGGCGGACGCGACGCGCACAGGCGTGGCGGCGCTCGCCGTCCCCGTCGCTGGCGTTGCGCGCGGCCAGATCACCGATAGCTGGGGCGATCCGCGCGAAAATGGCGCGCGCCAGCACCACGGCACCGATATTCCCGCCGCGGGCGGAACCTTGGTCACGGCGGCCGCGCCCGGCACGGTCGAAAAGCTGTTCGAGAGCAAGGCCGGGGGCACCACCGTCTATGTCCGTTCGCCCGCGCGCGACTGGACCTATTATTACGCGCACCTCGCCGGCTACGCACCGGGCCTGCATGAGGGGCAGGCGGTGCGTACCGGCGATCCGCTCGGCTATGTCGGCGACACCGGCGATGCGGGGGCAGGGAATTACCACCTCCATTTCGGCCTCACCCGCACCACGCCCGATCAGCATTGGTACGAAGGCGAGGATGTCGATCCGTTCCCACATCTCACCGAGCGGCGGGTTGCCGGATCGGGCGGCTGAGGGTAAAGCCCGCAGCCTTCGCTCTTTCCACAGGTACATCCAATGAAAATCAGCGGCGTGGACATCCGTCCCGGCAATATCATCGAATATGAAGGCGGCATCTGGAAGGCCGTCAAGATTCAGCACACCCAGCCCGGCAAGGGCGGCGCGTACATGCAGGTCGAGATGAAGAACCTCATCGACGGCCGCAAGAACAACGTCCGCTTCCGCTCGGCCGAGACGGTCGAGCGCATCCGGCTCGACACCAAGGATTTCCAGTTCCTGTTCCGCGACGGCGACGCGCTGACCTTCATGGACAAGGACAATTACGAGCAGATCACGCTCGACGCCGGCATCCTCGGCGATGCCGCAGCCTTCCTGCAGGACGGCATGGATGTCGTGATGGAACTTTACGACGAGCGCCCGATCTCGGTCGAATTGCCCTCGCAGATCGAAGCGACGATCGTCGAGGCGGACGCGGTGGTGAAGGGGCAGACCGCCTCGTCGAGCTACAAGCCGGCGGTGCTCGACAATGGCGTGCGCGTGATGGTGCCGCCGCATATCGGCGCGGGCACGCGGATCGTCGTCGACGTGTACGAACAGACCTATGTGAAGCGCGCGGATTAATTCCCCTTCCCGCTTGCGGGAGGGGCTAGGGGAGGGCGTGTCTCCGGCTTCGCGTGTGTTGACTGGCCCTCCCCCGACCCCTCCCGCCAAGCGGGAGGGGAGGAGAATGAACAATGCCATCCCATTCCGGCCTTCTCACCGTCATGGACCGCGCCGCGCGCAAGGCCGCGCCACGGCTGCGGCGTGATTTCAACGAGGTCCAGCATCTCCAGGTCAGCCGCAAGGGCCCGGCCGATTTCGTTTCGATGGCCGATCAGCGCGCCGAGCAGACGATTTACGAGGAACTGTCCAAGGCGCGGCCGGACTGGGGTTTCCTGATGGAAGAGCGCGGCGAGATCGCCGGCGATCCGTCCAAGCCGCGCTTCATCGTCGATCCGCTCGACGGCACCACCAACTTCCTCCACGGCATCCCGCACTTCTCGATCTCGATCGCGGTCGAGGAGCCGATGGCGAACGGCAAGCGCGAGATCACCTCGGGCGTGGTCTATCAGCCGCTCACCGACGAGAGCTTCTGGGCAGAGAAGGGGCGAGGCGCCTGGGTGCAGGAGCAGCGTCTGCGCGTCTCGGCGCGCCGCGATCTTGCCGACTCGGTGATCGCGACCGGCATCCCGTTTCTCGGCCACGGCGATTTCGCCCAGTGGAGCCGCATCTTCGGCGCGGTCGCGCCGGAAGTGGCCGGCATCCGCCGGCTCGGCTCGGCGGCGCTCGATCTCGCCTGGGTCGCGGCGGGTCGGTTCGACGGCTTCTGGGAGTCGAGTCTTAAGCCGTGGGACGTTGCCGCGGGGATGCTGCTCGTCAAGGAAGCCGGCGGGTTCGTCACCGATTTCCGTGGTGGCGACAAGATGATGGAACGCAACGAATTTCTCGCGGCGAACGACGCGCTGCAATCACGCCTTCACAAGCTGATCGCTGGCGCCCTGCGCTGATCGTGCGCGGGGGCCGTCCGCGCCCCCGCGATAGTTGAGAAATGTTAAAGCATACAAGCGCTTAGCGGCCTATGAGCGGGCGTCGATGGCGCGCGTCGAAAGTGTGTCGCTTGTTGCGATTCATTCTCACCGTCCGATACCCTTGCCCGGCCGAAACCATCGTCCTAAAGCCCCGGTCATCCACTTCGCACCTGCGAGAACCCCATTGTTCGATCCGCTGCAATATTTGCCGATCCTGCTGTTCCTCGGCGTGGCGCTGGCGCTTTCCACCGCCTTTGTCGTCCTGCCGATCATCGTCGGCCGGCTGACGGGAGCGCACAAGCCCAGTCCTGAAAAGCTCAGCGAGTATGAATGCGGTTTCCCCGCGTTCGAAGATCCGCGCAGCCAGTTCGACGTGCGCTTCTATCTTGTCGCGATCCTGTTCATCGTCTTCGATCTCGAGGCGGCCTTCATCTATCCATGGGCGGTCAGCGTCTTCAAGTTCGGCGGCTGGGCGAGCTGGACTGCGTGGATCGCGATGATGGTGTTCATCGGCGAACTGGCGCTCGGCCTCGTCTATGCCTGGAAGAAGGGAGCTCTCGAATGGGAGTAGAACTCACCCGCCCCGCGCGCGGCGACGTAATGCTGCCGCCCGACCAGAGCTTCTTCGACGGGCTCAACGGCGAACTGACCGACAAGGGTTTCCTCGTCACCTCGACCGAGGAGCTGTTCCAGTGGGCGCGCACCGGCTCGCTCTGGTGGATGACCTTCGGCCTCGCGTGCTGCGCGGTCGAGATGATCCACGTCAACATGCCGCGCTATGATCTCGAGCGCTTCGGCGCCGCACCGCGCGCGTCACCGCGCCAGTCGGACGTGATGATCGTCGCGGGCACGCTCTGCAACAAGATGGCGCCGGCGCTGCGCCGCGTGTACGATCAGATGAGCGAGCCCAAATACGTCATCTCGATGGGTTCGTGCGCCAATGGCGGCGGCTATTATCATTACAGTTATTCGGTCGTGCGTGGCTGCGACCGCGTGGTGCCGGTCGACATCTATGTGCCGGGCTGCCCGCCGACCGCGGAAGCGTTGCTCTACGGGATCATGCAGTTGCAGCGGAAGATTCGCCGCTCGGGAACGGTGGAACGGTGAGGGCGCCCGCACCAGCCTACACCGCCAACGACGGTGTGATCGAGGCGGCGACCGCCGCGCTCGGCGCCAAGCTCGATCTCGCGACCGATCTGGTCGGCGAAGTCGCGCTGCATGTCGCGCGTGACAGCCTGGTCGAGACGATGACCGCGCTGCGCGACACGCCCGGCCTCGAATATCAGCAGCTCATGGAAATCGCCGGCGTCGACTATCCCGATCGCGGGGTCGAGCGCTTCGAGGTGGTGTATTGCCTGCTCTCGCTGACGCGCAACCATCGCATTCGCGTGCATGTCCGCACCGACGACACGCTGCCGGTTCCGTCGGTCACCGGGATCTGGCCGGTCGCCGGCTGGCTCGAGCGCGAGGTGTACGACATGTACGGCGTGCTGTTCTCGGGCAATGCCGATCTCCGCCGCATCCTCACCGATTACGGCTTCCGCGGCCATCCGCAGCGCAAGGACTTCCCGCTCACGGGCTATGTCGAGGTGCGCTATTCGGAAGAGGCCAAGCGTGTCGTGTACGAGCCGGTCCAGCTCGCGCAGGATTTCCGCAATTTCGATTTCATGAGCCCGTGGGAGGGTGCGGAATATATCCTCCCCGGCGACGAGAAGGCCAAGCTCCCCGAGGAAAAGGGTGCACCGACCCCGCTCAAGGCTGACGAGATCCAGAAGGCTGACGCCGCGCAATCCGCCAAGGTCGCGCCGACCGAGACCAAGACCACCGACACCCCGGCGCAGACCGGTGCCGGCAAGGCCGAGCCTGACGCGACGCCAAAGCCGCAGAACCCCGACGTGACGCCGACGCCGGGCAAGGGGCAGAACCTATGAGCGACTATCTCGAAAAGCTGGAGGGCGTCACCGACGCGGCCGACCCCACGCTCGGCGATATCGACATCCAGAACTACACGATCAACTTCGGCCCGCAGCACCCGGCCGCGCACGGCGTGCTGCGTCTGGTGCTGGAGCTCGACGGCGAGATCATCGAGCGCGTCGATCCGCACGTCGGTCTGCTCCACCGCGGCACCGAGAAGCTGATCGAATACAAGACCTACATGCAGGCGCTGCCGTATTTCGACCGGCTCGATTATTGCTCGCCGCTCTGCATGGAGCACAGCTACGTGCTCGCGGTCGAGAAGCTGCTCGACCTCGAAGTGCCGATCCGCGCACAATATCTTCGCGTGTTCTTCGCCGAGCTGACGCGCATTTCGAACCACATGCTCAACCTCGGCTCGCACGTCATGGACGTCGGCGCGATGACGCCGAACCTGTGGCTGTTCGAGATCCGCGAGGACTGCCTCAATTTCTTCGAGCGCGCCTCGGGTGCACGCATGCACTCGGCCTATTTCCGTCCCGGCGGCGTTCATCAGGACGTACCGCTCAAGCTGCTCACCGATATCGGCGAATGGCTCGACACGCGGCTGCCCCGGCTGTTCGAGGACGCGATCAGCCTCGTCGCCGACAACCGCATCTTCAAGCAGCGCAACGTCGATATCGCGACGGTGAGCCGCGAGGACGCGATCAAATGGGGCTTCTCCGGCCCGATGATCCGTGGCTCGGGCATCCCCTGGGATATCCGCAGGGCGCAGCCGTACGACGTGTACGGCAAGATGGACTTCGAGGTGCCGGTCGGCACGCGCGGCGACTGCTACGATCGCTTCATGGTGCGCGTCGAGGAAGTCCGCCAGTCGGCGCGGATCATGCGCCAGTGCCTCAACGAGATGCCCGAAGGGCCGATCGCGAGCCTCGACCGCAAGGTGGTGCCGCCCAAGCGCGGCGAGATGAAGCGCTCGATGGAAGCGCTGATCCACCACTTCAAGCTGTACACCGAGGGCTTCCACGTCCCCGCCGGCGACGTCTATGTCGCGACCGAAAGCCCCAAGGGCGAGTTCGGCGTGTATCTGGTCGCCGATGGTTCGAACAAGCCGTACCGCTGCAAGATCCGCCCGACGGCCTTCTCGCACCTCCAGGCGGCGGATTTCATGTCGAAGGGTCACATGCTCGCCGACACCACCGCGATCCTCGGCGCGATGGACATCGTGTTCGGCGAGTGCGACCGGTGAGCGGCGCGGTGTTCCCGACGTGGGTGTTCGTCGCCGTGGCGTTGGCGATCGCCGCCGCCGCGTTCGCGGTCGGGCAGCTTCACGCGGGCGCCGGCATGATCGTCGCCGGTGTCGGTTCGGCGCTGTGGACCGCCTATGTCGCGCAGCGCGGCGCGCGGATGCGAGCGCGCCATGACTGACGCGCGGCTTGAGACCACCCACCGCATGATCGCGCTCTACAACGCGCAGGATGCGGACGGCTATGTCGAGCATATGACCGACACCGCCTGCGAAGCCATGTATCGCGGCGCGGTCTTGCGCGAGGGCAAAGAAGGCGTGCGTTCGGGCCTCAAGGCGATGTTCGCGCAATTCCCCGAGAATCGCGCGGAGATCCTCAAATCCTACATCCTCGGCGATACCATCGTGCTGCACGAGGACGTCTCGCGCGCGCCCGGCGGCGAGACGTTTGAAGTCATGTCCATCTATTCGTTCGTCGGCGACAAGGTCGACCGCGTGGAGTTCATCCGGTAATGGCCGACGCCCCAAAGATCCCAGACGAGGCAGAGACCCGCGCGCGCTGGGGCGCGTTCGCGTGGACGCCCGAGAACCAGGCGAAGGCCGACGAGATCCTCGCCCGCTACCCCAAGGGCCGCGAGCAATCGGCGTCGATCCCGTTCCTCGATCTCGCGCAGCGTCAGGTCGGCGCGGAGACGCAGACGCAGGGTTGGCTGCCGGTGCCGGTGATCGAATATGTCGCGCGCCAGATCGGCGTGCCATACATGCGCGTGTTCGAGGTCGCGACCTTCTACACGATGTTCAATCTCGCGCCGGTCGGCAAATATCACGTCCAGGTCTGCGGGACGACGCCGTGCCTGCTCGGCGGCTCGGACGATGTGCTCGCGGCGTGCAAGAACAAGGGGCTCTCGAAGGGCCACACCACGCCGGACGGCCTGTTCACGCTGACCGAGGTCGAGTGTCTCGGCGCCTGTGCGAACGCGCCGATGGTCCAGATCAACGACGACAATTTCGAAGATCTCGATTACGACAAGACCACCGCGCTGCTCGAGGCGCTGGCCGAGGGCAGGGCGGTGACGCCGGGATCGCAGACCGGGCGTCGCGATTCGTGCCCCGCCGGCGGCCCGACCAGCCTTAAGCAGATGGTCGACGAGAACCACGACTATCGCGGGGAGTGGGCGTCGTGAGCCAGCGCGACAAGAACCTCATCGTCACCATCCTGGCGATCATCGGCGGGATCGTCGTGCTCGGCTGGCTGCTCAAGCTGACCTTCGCGCTGCTTGGCCCGGTCATCGTGATCGCGCTCGGCGTGGTCATCTATCTCGCGCTTACGAAGAACAAGGGGGGGCGCTTCTGATGCTCGCCGACAAGGACCGGATCTTCACCAACGTCTACGGTTTCCAGCCGTGGAACCTCGACGCGGCGATCATGCGCGGCGACTGGGACAATACCAAGGATCTGATGGCGCTGGGGCAGGATGCCATCATCGACATCATCAAGGCGTCGGGTCTGCGCGGGCGCGGCGGCGCGGGCTTCCCGACCGGCATGAAGTGGAGCTTCATGCCCAAGGAATCGAAGGACGGCCGCCCGAGCTTCCTCGTCATCAACGCCGACGAATCCGAGCCGGGTTCGTGCAAGGATCGCGAGATCATCCGCCACGATCCGCACAAGCTGATCGAGGGCGCGCTGATCGCGGGATATGCGATGCGCGCGCGCGCCGCGTACATCTACATTCGCGGCGAATATATCCGCGAGGCCGAGGTGCTGTTCGCGGCCGTGGCCGAGGCCTATGACAAGGGGCTGATCGGCAAGAACGCCAGCGGCTCGGGCTATGATTTCGACGTGTTCGTCCATCGCGGCGCCGGCGCGTACATCTGCGGCGAAGAGACCGCGATGCTCGAAAGCCTCGAGGGCAAGAAGGGCCAGCCGCGTCTCAAGCCGCCGTTCCCGGCCGGCGCGGGCCTCTACGGCTGCCCGACCACGGTCAACAACGTCGAATCAATCGCGGTCGCGCCGACGATCCTGCGGCGTGGTGCGGCCTGGTTCTCCAGCTTCGGCGCGGAGGGCAACAAGGGCACCAAGCTGTTCCAGATCAGCGGGCATGTGAACAAGCCCTGCGTGGTCGAGGAGGCGATGAGCATCCCGTTCCGCCAACTCATCGAAGAGCATTGCGGCGGCATTCGTGGCGGGTGGGACAATCTGCTCGCGGTGATCCCCGGCGGCTCGTCGGTGCCACTGGTGCCCGCCGCCGAGATCATGGACTGCCCGATGGATTTCGATGGGCTCAAGAAGGTCGGATCGGGCCTCGGCACCGCCGCGATCATCGTGATGGACAAGTCCACTGACATCGTCCGCGCGATCAGCCGCTTGTCCTACTTCTACAAGCATGAGAGCTGCGGCCAGTGCACGCCGTGCCGCGAGGGCACCGGCTGGATGTGGCGCGTGATGGAGCGGATGCGCACCGGCGATGCCGACATCTCCGAGATCGATACGCTGTATCAGGTCACCAAGCAGGTCGAGGGTCATACGATCTGCGCGCTCGGTGACGCCGCCGCATGGCCGATCCAGGGCCTCATCAAGCATTTCCGCCCCGAGATGGAGCGTCGCATCCTCGCCCGGAACGGCGGCGGTGACGCGCCGATGATGGAAGCTGCCGAATAATGCCGATAGTCAAAGTCGATGGCGTCGAAGTCGAGGTGCCGCAGGGCGCGACCGTGCTTCAGGCGTGCGAGCTCGCGGGCAAGGAAATCCCGCGTTTCTGTTATCACGAGCGCCTCAGCATCGCCGGCAATTGTCGGATGTGCCTGGTCGAGGTGAAGCCGGGGCCGCCCAAGCCGCAGGCATCGTGCGCGCTGCCGGCCGCCGACAAGCAGGAAATCTTCACCAACTCACCGATGGTGAAGAACGCGCGCGAAGGCGTGATGGAGTTCCTGCTCATCAACCATCCGCTCGATTGCCCGATCTGCGATCAGGGCGGCGAGTGCGACCTGCAGGACCAGAGCCTCGCTTACGGTCGCGGCCATTCGCGCTATGACGAGAACAAGCGC
The DNA here is from genome assembly GCF_029167165.1 of Sphingomonas pollutisoli. Classification (NCBI taxonomy): domain Bacteria; kingdom Pseudomonadati; phylum Pseudomonadota; class Alphaproteobacteria; order Sphingomonadales; family Sphingomonadaceae; genus Sphingomonas; species Sphingomonas pollutisoli. The sequence continues at coordinate 262,867 of NZ_JARFNJ010000002.1, read as the reverse complement.
GCGGTCACCGAGAAATATATGGGGCCGATCGTCAAGACGGTGATGACGCGCTGCATCCAGTGCACGCGCTGCATCCGCTTCGCCGAGGAAGTCGCCGGGGTCGAGGAGATCGGCGCGGTCTATCGCGGCGAGAACATGCAGATCACCTCGTATCTCGAACATGCGGTGACGAGCGAGCTGTCGGGCAATGTCGTCGATCTGTGCCCGGTCGGTGCGCTCACCTCGAAGCCCTATGCGTTCGAGGCGCGCCCGTGGGAGCTGCGCAAGACGCTGACGATCGACGTGATGGACGCGGTCGGCACCAACATCCGGCTCGACTCGCGCGGGCGGCAGGTGCTGCGCGCGCTCCCGGTCATCAACGACGACGTCAACGAGGAATGGGCCTCGGACAAGACCCGCCACGCGGTCGATGGTCTGGTCCGCCGGCGGCTCGACCGGCCGTACGTCCGTAAGGACGGCAAGCTCGTCGCGGCGAGCTGGGATGAGGCATTCGCGGCGATCAAGGCGGTTGACGCCGGTAGCAGCGTCGCGGCGATCCACGGCGATCTGGTCGACTGCGAGACGCTGTACGCCGCCAAGGCGCTGCTCGCGTCGATGGGCTCGAGCCTGCTCGAAGGCCGCCAGACCGGCATGGATTACGACACGTCGAGCCTGGCCGCGGTCAATTTCAACACCACCATCGCCGGCACCGAAACGGCGGACGCGATCCTGCTCGTCGGCACCAACCTTCGCTGGGAAGCGCCGCTGGTGAACACGCGGATCCGCAAGGCGATCAAGAAGGGCGCGAAGGTCTTCGCGATCGGCCCGGAAGTCGACCTGACCTATCGGGCGACGTGGCTCGGAAACGATCTGTCGCTGCTCGGCAAGCTGCCCGAAGAGGTCGCGCAGGCGTTCGATTCCGCGAAACGGCCGATGGTGATCGTCGGTGGCGCCGCGCTCAAGGGTGGCCACGGCGCGACGCTGGCGCTGGCCAAGACGCTCAATCTCGTCCGCGACGGCTGGAACGGATATAACGTGCTGCACGCGGCGGCGGCGCGCAACGGCGGGCTGATGCTCGGCTTCGCCCAGAAGGGCGGCATCGCTGATGTCGCGGCGGCGAACCCCAAGCTCGCGTTCTTCCTCGGCGCGGACGAAGTCGATTTCTCGAAGTTCGCCGGCAGCTTCAAGGTTTACATCGGGCATCACGGCGACAAGGGCGCGGCGGCGGCCGATGTGGTGCTGCCCGGTGCGAGCTACGCCGAGAAGTCGGGCACCTACGTCAACCTCGAAGGGCGTGTGCAGCGTGGCGATCGCGCGGTGTTCCCGCCCGGCGATGCGCGCGAGGACTGGACGATCCTGCGCGCGCTGTCGGCGGTGCTCGGCCACACGCTGCCGTTCGACACGCTCGACGAGCTGCGCGCGGCGATGGGCGTCGATACGCCCGATCTCGCCACGCTCGGCCTCAAGACCTTCGCCTGGAACCCGCCGTCGCTCGACGTAGCCGGCTCGGGTGAGGTCAGCTATCCGATCAAGGACTTCTACCTGACCAACGCGATCTGCCGGGCCAGCCCGACGATGCAGCGCTGCTCGGCCGAAATTCTCCACGGCCAGGATTTCGCGGAGGCGGCCGAATGACCAGTTGGTTCACCTATCTCGGCCTGCCGTTCGGCTGGGCGTGGTTCGTCGCGACGCTGATCGACATTCTCGTCATCGCGCTGCCGTTGATGCTCGCCGTCGCGATGATCATTTACGTCGATCGCAAGATCTGGGCGTCGATGGCGCTGCGGCGCGGACCCAATGTGGTTGGCCCGTTCGGGCTGCTGCAATCGTTCGCGGACGGTCTCAAGGTCTTCCTGCAAGAGACGATCATCCCGATCGCCGCGAACAAGACGTTGTTCCTGCTCGCGCCGATCATCACCTTCACGGTCGCGCTGATCGTGTGGGCGGTGGTGCCGTTCGCGCGCGATGCCTCGGTCGCCAATATCAACGTGGCGCTGCTCTACGTGCTCGCGGCCTCGTCGCTCGGCGTGTACGGCATCATCCTCGCCGGCTGGTCGTCCAACTCCAAATATCCGTTCTACTCGGCGATCCGCGCGGCGGCGCAGATGGTCAGCTATGAAGTCGCGATCGGCTTTGTGCTGATCTCGGTGGTGCTCTATTCGGGCAGCTTCAATCTCGGCGCGATCGTCGAAAACCAGAAGGGCTATTACGGCTTCCTCAACGGGCATTGGGCGAACCCGCTGCTGTTCCCGATGGCGGTGGTGTTCTTCATCTCGTCGCTCGCCGAAACGCAGCGCGCGCCGTTCGATCTGACCGAGGCGGAGAGCGAGCTCGTCGCCGGTTACCAGACCGAATATTCGTCGATGAGCTTCGCGCTGTTCTGGCTCGGTGAATATGCCAACGTCATCCTGATGTGCGCGCTCAACGCGACGTTGTTCTGGGGCGGCTATCTGCCGCCGCTCGACATCGGCTTCCTGTACGTCGTGCCGGGCATCATCTGGCTGCTGCTCAAGATGGCGGCGTTCTTCTTCCTCTTCAGTTGGGTCAAGGCGACCGTCCCGCGCTATCGCTACGACCAGCTTATGCGGCTGGGCTGGAAAATCTTCCTGCCGATGTCGCTGATCTTCGTTTTCCTCGTGTCGGGCTATCTCATGCTCGTGCGGGTTGGAGTACCGGCATGAGCATCGGCCATCTGATCAAGACCTACACGCTCTGGGAGTTCGTGAAGGCGCACGCGCTGACCCTGAAGTATTTCTTCAAGGCCAAGGCGACGATCAACTATCCGTTCGAGAAGAACCCGCTCAGCCCGCGCTTCCGTGGCGAACATGCGCTGCGTCGCTACCCGAGCGGCGAGGAGCGTTGCATCGCGTGCAAATTGTGCGAGGCGATCTGCCCCGCGCAAGCGATCACGATCGAGGCCGAGCCGCGCGACGACGGCTCGCGTCGCACCACGCGCTACGACATCGACATGACCAAGTGCATCTATTGCGGCTTCTGCCAGGAGGCGTGCCCGGTCGATGCGATCGTCGAAGGCCCGAACTTCGAGTTCGCGACCGAGACGCGCGAGGAACTGATCTACGACAAGAACAAGCTGCTCGATAACGGTGACCGTTGGGAGAGCGCGATCGCGGCGAACCTTGCCGCAGACGCGCCGTACCGGTAATGCGCAGCCACATCGATTCCATGCCGTCGGCGCACGCGCTGCCATCGCCAACGGGCGAGGCGACGGCGATCTCACAGTCTCGGGCGAACGGGGGTTCGAAGTAACATCGTGATCCAGGCCTTCGCCTTCTATCTCTTCGCGATCATCGTGATCGCGTCAGCCGTGCTGACGATCACCGCCCGCAACCCGGTTCATGCCGTGCTGTGGCTGATCCTCGCCTTCTTCAACGCCGCCGGACTGATGGTGCTGGTCGGCGCCGAGTTCATCGCGATGCTGCTCGTCATCGTCTATGTCGGCGCGGTCGCGGTGCTGTTCCTGTTCGTCGTGATGATGCTCAACATCGATTTCGCCGAACTGCGCGCGGGCTTCGTCCGCTACGCGCTGATCGGGCTCGCTTTCGCGGTCGCGCTCGCCGCCGAGATCATGATCGCCTTCGGCGCGTGGAGTGCGGGCGCGATCGAACTCGGCCGCCGCGCTGCGCCGACGCCCGATACGGTGCCCAACATCGAGGCGCTCGGGCTGCTGCTCTATTCGCGCTACCTCTTCGTGTTCGAGGGCGCCGGGCTGGTGCTGCTCGTCGCGATGATCGGCGCGATCGTGCTGACGCACCGGGAGCGTAGCGGGGTTCGCCCGCAGAACATCAATCGCCAGGTCAAGCGCCGTCCGCAGGACGCGACGCGCAACGCCCGGCCGACCGTCGGACAGGGAATCGAACTGTGAGCCTGCATCGTCATCCCGGCGCAGGCCGGGATCGCCGCGTTGCCGCGCGCAACGTTCAACAACACAGCGGCCCCGGCCTGCGCCGGGGCGACGGGGTGACCGCATGATCGGCCTCACGCATTATCTCGTCGTCGCGGCGATCCTGTTCGCGCTCGGCGTGCTCGGGCTCATCGCCAACCGCAAGAACCTCATCGTCATGCTGATGGCGATCGAGCTGATCCTGCTCGCGGTGAACCTCAACCTCGTCGCCTTCTCGGCGTTCCTCCACGACCTCGTCGGCCAGGTGTTCGCGATGTTCGTGCTGACGGTCGCGGCGGGCGAAGCGGCGATCGGGCTCGCGATCCTCGTGATCTACTTCCGCGGTCGCGGCACGATCGCGGTCGACGACGTCAACCGGATGAAGGGGTGATACCGGCGTGACTTCGATCCTCTTCATTGTCTTCCTGCCGCTCGCGGCATCGATCCTCGCGGGCTTCTCGAACAAAGCGTTCGGCACCGCCTTCCCGAAGATCGTGACGACGCTCGCGCTGTTCATCGCCTGTGCGCTGTCGTGGCCGGTGTTCATCCACTATCTCGGTGGCGGCGAGAAGATCGTCACCCCGGTGCTGAGCTTCATCAACTCGGGCACGATGCATGTATCGTGGTCGCTTCGCGTCGATGCGCTGACCGCGGTGATGCTGGTGGTGGTGACGAGCGTCTCGGCGCTGGTTCACCTCTATAGCTGGGGCTATATGTCGGACGATCCCGACCAGCCGCGCTTCTTCGCCTATCTGTCGCTCTTCACCTTCGCGATGCTGATGCTGGTGACGGCGGACAATCTCGTCCAGATGTTTTTCGGCTGGGAAGGCGTCGGTCTCGCGTCGTACCTGCTGATCGGCTTCTGGTTCCGCAAACCCTCGGCCAACGCCGCCGCGATCAAGGCGTTCGTCGTCAACCGCGTCGGCGATCTCGGCTTCATGCTCGGCATCTTCGGCACCTTCCTGGTGTTCAAGACGGTGTCGATCGACGAGATCCTGACCGCGGCGCCGCATATGGCAGGCTCGACGATCGGCTTCTTCGGCGCGCGCTTCGACACGATGACGGTGCTCTGCCTGCTGCTGTTCGTCGGCGCGTGTGGCAAGTCCGCGCAGCTCGGCCTGCACACCTGGTTGCCCGACGCGATGGAAGGCCCGACCCCGGTGTCGGCGCTGATCCACGCCGCGACGATGGTCACCGCCGGCGTGTTCATGGTGTGTCGCCTGTCGCCGATGTTCGAGACCTCGCCGTTCGCGATGCACGTCGTGATGACGATCGGCGCCGCGACCTGCTTCTTCGCCGCGACCTGCGGCCTGGTGCAGACCGACATCAAGCGCGTGATCGCGTATTCGACCTGTTCGCAGCTCGGCTATATGTTTTTCGCGGCGGGTTGCGGTGCCTATGGCGCGGCGATGTTCCACCTGTTCACGCACGCCTTTTTCAAGGCGCTGCTGTTCCTCGGCGCGGGTTCGGTGATCCACGCGATGCACCACGAGCAGGACATGCGCTATTACGGCGGCCTGCGCAAAAGCATCCCGATCACCTTCTGGGGCATGATGGCGGGTACGCTCGCGATCACCGGCGTCGGTATCCCCGGCATTTTCGGCCTGCCGCAGATCGGCTTCGCCGGCTTCCATTCGAAGGACGCGATCATCGAAGTGGCGTTCGCCGCTGGCCAGACAGGTACATGGTTCGTCGGCGTGCTCGTCGCGCTGCTGACCAGCTTCTATTCGTGGCGCCTGATGTTCCTCACTTTCTGGGGCAAGCCGCGCTGGGCGCAGTCCGAGCATATCCAGCACGCGATCCACGACGCGCACGGCCACGGCCACGGCCATGACGACCACGCGCATGGTCATGACGATCACGGAACCCAGGCCGCACATGCCCACCACGGCGAAAGCGCCGAGGAAGGGCAGGGGGCGACACCTGACACGCACGCGCCGGGCGCGCACGAGCTGCCAGCGGGGACGGGCGGTTACCATCCGCACGAAAGTCCGTTCCCGATCCTCATCCCGCTCATCATATTGTCGATGGGCGCGGTGCTCGCCGGCTACGTCTTCCACGGCTTCTTCATCGAGCCGAGCGCGGGCGAGAGCTATTGGCGCGGCAGCATCGCCTTCAACGAGCATCTGATGCACGCGATGCATGGCGTGCCGGTGTGGGTGAAGCTGTCGGCGTCGATCGCGATGCTGCTCGGGTTGTTCAGCGCCTGGTACGCCTATCTCGCGAAGCCGGAGCTACCGGCGCAAATGGCGCGGCAGTTCAGCGTGCTGTACGACTTCCTGCTCCACAAATGGTATTTCGACGAGCTGTACGACCTGATCTTCGTCAAGCCCGCCTTCGCGATCGGCCGGTTCTTCTGGCATCGCGGCGACGAGAAGACGATCAACCGGTTCGGGCCCGACGGTTCCGCTTGGATGGTCTCGCTGGGCAGCCGAGTGGCTGGCCGCCTGCAGACCGGATATCTCTACACCTATGCGTTCGTCATGCTTATCGGGCTGACCGCAGCGATGACCTGGGCGATCACACGATGAGCGGTTTCCCCATTCTCTCCCTGATGCTCGCGATCCCCGCGGTCGCGGCGGTCGGATGCCTGTTCCTCAGCCCCGCCGGCGCGCGGTGGCTGGCGCTGATCGCGACTCTGATCGACTTCGTCCTCGGCATTGGCTTGTGGGCCAATTTCGATATCGGCGGCGCGCAGTGGCAGTTCGTCGAGAATGCCGGCAGCGTCGGCGTGTTCGGCTGGAAGCTCGGCATCGACGGCTTCGCGCTGATGCTCATCATGCTCAGCGTGTTCCTCATGCCGATCTGCATCGGCGCGAGTTGGGTCGCGATCGAGAAGCGCGTCCAGGAATATATGGCGTGCTTCCTCATCACCGAAGTGCTGATGATCGGCACGTTCGCGGCGCAGGATCTGCTGCTGTTCTACATCTTCTTCGAAGCCGGCCTGATCCCGATGTACCTCATCATCGGCATCTGGGGTGGCGCGAACCGCATCTACGCGTCGTACAAGTTCTTCCTGTACACGCTGCTCGGCTCGCTGCTGATGCTGATCGCGATGCTGTGGATGATCCATTACACCGGCACCACCGACATCCCGACCTTGCTCAAGACCGATTTCCCGCGCCAGGTGCAGACATGGCTGTGGCTCGCCTTCTTCGCCTCGTTCGCGGTGAAGATGCCGATGTGGCCGGTCCACACCTGGTTGCCCGACGCGCACGTGCAGGCGCCGACCGCCGGCTCGGTGATCCTCGCGGGCGTGCTGCTCAAGCTCGGCGGCTACGGCTTCCTGCGCTTCTCGGTGCCGATGTTCCCCGAAGCGTCGTCGCAACTGACCTGGCTGATCCTCGCCCTCTCCGCGATCGCGGTGGTGTACACCTCGCTCGTTGCGCTGGTGCAGTCCGACATGAAGAAGCTGATCGCCTATTCGTCGGTCGCGCACATGGCGATCGTCACCATCGGCCTCTACGCCTTCAACCAGCAGGGCATTGAGGGCGCGATGGTGATGATGCTCAGCCACGGCCTCGTCTCGGGCGCGCTGTTCCTGTGCGTCGGGGTGATCTACGATCGGCTCCACACCCGCGAGATCGACCGCTACGGCGGTCTGGCGATCAACATGCCGCGCTATGCCGTGCTGTTCCTGTTCTTCACGATGGCCTCGATCGGCCTGCCGGGGACGAGCGGCTTCGTCGCCGAGTTCCTCAGCCTGATGGGCACCTATCAGGTTTCGACCGTGGCGACCGCGATCTGCACGACCGGCATCATTCTCGGCGCCGCCTATATGCTCTACCTCTATCGCCGCGTCGTGTTCGGCGATCTGACCAAGGATGATGTGCGGGTGATGCCCGATCTTTCGCTGCGTGAAATCGCGCTGCTCGCGCCGGTCGCGGCGGTGGTGTTGTGGATGGGCGTGTATCCGGAGAGCTTCCTCGCGCCGATGCGCGGCGACGTCGCGACGCTGGTCGCGCGCGTCGATCGCGCCAAGCCCGCCGGTGACTCGCTGCCGACGGCTGGACATGCGGTGATCCCTGCCGCGCACGGGGAGGCACGCTAATGACCGATTCGCTGATGATGGTGCTCCCCGAGGAGATCCTCTCGATCGGATCGATCGTGCTGATGCTGATCGCCGCCTGGGGCGGGCAGGCCTCGACGCGGATGATCTCTTGGGTGGCGGTGGCGGTGCTGGCGGGCGCGACCATCGCGCTGCTCGGGCCGGCGTCGAGCGGCGGGGTCGCCTTTGACGGGCTGTTCCGCGCCGATGCGTTCGCGGCCTTCTCCAAGGTGCTGATCTACGGCGCGACCGCGGTGGCGATCCTGCTCGCGCCGCGCTTCTTCAAGCAGACCAGCGGTGACGATCTCCGTCCCGAATATCCGGTGCTGCTGCTGCTCTCGGCATGCGGCATGGGGATGATGGTGTCGGCGGGCGATCTGCTCGTGCTGTATGTCGGTCTCGAACTCCAGAGCCTGGCGGCCTATGTGCTGGCGAGCTTCATGCGCCGTGATACGCGCTCGGCCGAGGCGGGGCTCAAATATTTCGTGCTCGGCGCGCTGGCGAGCGGCATCCTGCTCTACGGCATCAGCCTGGTGTACGGGTTCAGCGGCTCGACGGTGTTCCCGCAGATCGCGACCGCTTATGGCGCTGGCCATTCGCTCGGCCTCGTCTTCGGGCTGGTGTTCGTGTTCGCCGGCCTCGCCTTCAAGATCAGCGCGGTGCCGTTCCATATGTGGACGCCCGACGTGTATGAAGGCGCGCCGACCCCGGTGACCGCGTTCTTCGCCTCGGCCCCCAAGGTCGCGGCGATGGGCCTCGCGGTGCGCGTCGCGGTCGAGGCGATGGGTCCGGCGGTCGATCAATGGCGCCAGATCGTGATCTTCGCGAGCCTCGCCTCGATCATCTTCGGCGCGGTCGCGGCGATCGGGCAGACCAACGTCAAGCGGCTGCTCGCCTATTCGTCGATCAACAATGTCGGCTTCGTGCTGGTCGGCCTCGCGGCGGGCACGCAGGCGGGAGTCGCGGCGGTGCTGTTCTATCTCACCGTCTATGTCGTGATGACGCTCGGCAGCTTCCTCGTCGTGCTTCAGATGCGCGATGCCGATGGCCAGCCGGTCGAGACGATCGCCAGCCTGTCGGGCATGTCGCGTACGCGGCCCGGTCTGGCGCTGGCGATGGCGATCTTCATGTTCAGCCTCGCCGGCATCCCGCCGCTGCTCGGCTTCAACGCCAAGCTGGCGGTGTTCGACGCGGCGACCGCCGCCGGTCTCTATCCGCTCGCGGTGGTCGGTTTCGTCGCCTCGGTGATCGGCGCCTATTATTATCTGCGCGTCGTCAAGGTGATGTATTTCGACGAGCCGGTCGGCGCGGGCTTCCCGAAGAGCGGTGATATCGTCGAGGGCGGCCTCATCACCGCCGCGGCGGTGTTCGTGTCGCCGATCGGCTGGCTGCTGCTCGCCCCGCTGGGGCTGGCGACGATGGCGGCGGCCAGGTCGCTGTTCTGACCGCCGAGCGTCCATGGGGTGCGGCGCGATGATCCGCACCCTCGCCGAGACCGGCTCGACCAACGCCGACATGCTCGATCTCGCCGGCAGCGGCGCGCCCGAAGGGTTGTGGTTGCGCGCCGAGCGCCAGACCGGCGGGCGCGGTCGACAGGGGCGGGCATGGGCGTCGCCCGCCGGCAATCTCTACGCCAGTACGCTCGTCCGCCTGCGCCCGACCGATCCGCACGCCGCGTCGCTCGCGCTGGTCGCGGCGGTCGCGCTCGAGGAGGCGGTGCGCGCGCACCTCGGCGGCGCCGCGACACCGACGCTCAAATGGCCCAATGATCTGTTGCTGGATGGCGCCAAAGTGTCCGGCATCCTGCTCGAACGCGCCGGTGACGCGGTCGTGATCGGCATCGGCGCGAACCTCGCGCATCATCCCCGCGATCTCGATCGCGCCGCCACCAGCCTCGCCGCGCATGGCGCAGCCGTCGATCCCGCAACCTTTCAGGAGACGCTCGCCGACGCATTCGCGCGCTGGCTCGGCGTATGGCGCGGGCAGGGGCTCGCGCCGGTCCGCGCGCGCTGGCTGGAGCGCGCGCACCCGCCCGGTACCCCGCTCACCGCGCGGCTACCCGACGGCAGCGCCATCGACGGGCTGTTCGACGGACTGGACGCGACCGGCGCGCTCGTCTTGCGCTTGGCGGATGGTGGGCGGCGTGTCATTCATGCCGCCGACATATTCCTGCTGTGACCGCGTCCTGACGCGGCTGCGGGAACGGGGAGGATAAGCCATGCAACTCGCGATCGACGCCGGCAACACCAATGTCGTCTTCGCCCTGCTCGACCGGGGCATCATTCGCGCGCGCTGGCGCATCGCCACCGATGCGCGCCGCACCGCGGACGAATATGCGGTGTGGCTCAATCAGTTGCTCGCGCTCGAAGGCTATGATCGCAAGGCGGTGACCGGCGTCATCATCGCCACCGTCGTGCCGCGCGCGCTCCACAACCTGCAGACGCTGTCGCGCAAATATTTCAGCTTCGAGCCGCTGATCGCGGGGCAGGGCGTGGCCGAATGGGGCATCGCGCTCGATGTCGAGGAGCCGCAATCGGTCGGCGCCGACCGCGCCGTCAACGTCATCGCCGCCCACGCGCTGCACGGCGGCGATCTCATCATCATCGATTTCGGCACCGCCACCACCTTCGACGTCGCCGATTATCGCGGCGCGTACAAAGGCGGCATCATCGCGCCCGGCATCAACCTGTCGCTGGACGCGCTCGTCACCGCCGCCGCCAAGCTGCCGCGCATCGCGATCGAGGCGCCCGCCTCGACCAGCGTGATCGGGCGCGACACGGTCAGCCAGATGCACATCGGCATCTATTGGGGCTATATCGCGATGATCGAGGGGCTGGTCGCGCGCATGAAGGTCGAGATCGGCCGCCCCGTGAAGGTGATCGCGACCGGCGGCCTCGCCACCTTGTTCGAGCGCAATACGCCGGTTTTCGACGCGATCGAACCCGATCTGACCATTCAGGGGCTGGCGATGCTGTGGGATCGCGCCCATATGGTGCGGTGAAGCATGTCGGCCAGCGTCGATATCGCGCTCACGTCATCCTGACGCACGTCAGGCTCCATCGCCCATAGGCTGCTGCCCAGCGCCCGGCGGGACGGGATGCCGGTTCCCCGGCGATGACCACGAAATTCCCCGGCCAAAAGCCGTCATTTGAAAGAACAGAAACTTAGTGACTACCCCAAAGAACGAACTGCTTTTCGTCGCGCTCGGCGGATCCGGCGAAATCGGCATGAACGTCAATCTGTACGGATGCCAGGGCAAATGGCTGATGGTCGATTGCGGCATCACCTTCGCCGATCCGAACTATCCGGGCATCGAGCTGATCCTGCCCGATCTCCAGTTCATCGAGGAGCGGATCGACGATCTGCTCGGCATCGTGCTGACCCACGGGCATGAGGACCATATCGGCGCCTTGCCGTACCTCGCCGAGGATCTCGGCGTGCCGCTCTACGCGAGCCCCTTCACCGCCGGGCTGATCCGCGGCAAGCTGGAGGAGGAAGGCAACGTCAAGCGGATCGAGCTCAATGTCGTCGATCCGGCCAAGACGCTCAAGCTCGGGCCGTTCGGCATCGATTTCATCCCGCTGTCGCACTCGATTCCCGAGATGAACGCGCTGTCGATCGCGACGCCCTATGGCCGCGTGTTCCACACCGGCGACTGGAAGCTCGATACCGCGCCGGTGATCGGCAAGCCCGCCGCGCCCGATGCGCTCACCGCCATCGGCGATGCGGGCGTGCTCGCGCTGGTGTGTGATTCGACCAACGTGTTCAACCCCGAGCCGTCGGGCTCGGAGGCGGACGTGCGCGTCGGCCTCACCGAGGTGATCGCCAAGGCGCGCGGGCGCGTGCTGGTGACGACCTTCGCGTCGAACGCGGCGCGGCTGCACACGCTCGGCCAGGTCGCGCAGGAGACCGGCCGCGCGCTGTGCGTGGCGGGCCGCTCGCTCGACCGGATCATCAAGGTCGCCAAGGCGACCGGCTATCTGCGCGATCTGCCCGCGACGATCGATCCCGAGGCGGCGATGCGCTTGCCGCGTGACAAGGTGATGATCGTGGCGACCGGCGGGCAGGGCGAGGATCGTGCCGCGCTGTCGCGTGTCGCATTCGGCAATCACCCGATCAAGCTCGACGCGGGCGACACGGTGGTGTTCTCCTCGAAGCAGATCCCCGGCAACGAGGTCGCGATCGGGCGCATCCAGAACCAGCTCGCCGCCAAGGGCATCGAGATGGTCACCGATCGTCAGGCGCATGTCCACGTCTCCGGGCATCCCGGCCGCCCCGAGCTGACGCAGATGTACGGCTGGCTGCGCCCGGACATTTTGATGCCCGTCCACGGCGAGATGCGGCACCTGATGGAACAGGCGCGCTTCGGCCTTTCGCAAGGCGTGCCGCAGGCGATGGTGCAGACGAACGGCGAGATCGTCCGGCTTGCGCCCGGCGCGCCCACGAAGATCGGCCACGCGCCGGTCGGCCGGCTGGTGCTCGATGGCGACGTCATCCTGCCGGGCGACGGGGGAACGATCAACGAGCGGCGCAAGCTCGCCGTCAACGGCCAGATGGCGGTCGCGGTGGCGGTCGGCGCGCGCGGGCTGATCGGCACGCCGCAGGTCCGCTATAGCGGCATCCCGGTCGAGGAGGATCGGGTGCCGTTCATCGAGGAAACCGTCGAGGCGATCGCCGCCGTCGCCAAACAGCCGCCCAAGGACCGTGAGAAGCTGCGCGAGGCGATCCGCCTCGCCGCACGCCGCGTCGCGACGCGCTGGACCGGCAAGAAGCCGATCGTCGACGTGCTGGTGATCGAGGCGTAACATACTCCCGCCGTTCGTCCCGACCGAAGCCGAGGGGCTGCCCAGCGCAGGCGCCTCGACCTCGCCCGGCGCGAACGGCTAGCGAGCAGATGGGACTTGGCTATGCGGTGGACCTCGGCGCTCGCGATCTGGTTCCTGTTCTGCGCGCTGTCGGTGTTCTTCGTGCTGCCGTTCGGCGTCCGTACCGCCGAGGAGGCGGGCGCCGAGCGCGTCCCCGGTCAGGCCGAAAGCGCGCCGCATGATTTTCGCCCCGGCCGCACCGCGCTGCGCGTGGTGATCGTCGGCTCGGTCCTGTGGGGGCTGTTCATGCTCAACTATCGCTACGGCTGGATCACGCCGCAGATGCTCGATGTGCTCGATACGTGGAACGACGCGGCGACCTCGTAGCGAGGCGCGCCGCGTGTTGATGGCGTCGATCGGGGAACGCCGCCGGCGCGCTTACGCCTGCTCGTCGGCGGGCTTGCTCTGCAACTGGATGTAATTCTCCAGCCCCATCCGCGCGATCATGTCGAACTGGCGTTCCAGCGTGTCGACATGGTCCTCCTCGCTGGCGAGGATCTTCTTGAACAGGTCGCGGCTGATGAAGTCGTGGACGGCCTCGCAATGCGCGATCGCTTCGCGCAGCACCGGCAGCGCGTCCATTTCGAGCGCGAGATCGGCCTTGAGCACTTCCTCGACCGTTTCACCGATGCGCAGCCGGCCGAGCAACTGGAAATTGGGCAGCCCGTCGAGGAACAGGATGCGTTCCGAAAGCCAGTCGGCGTGCTTCATCTCGTCGATCGACTCGTGGCGCTCGAACTCGGCGAGGCGACCGACGCCCCAATGGTCGAGCATCCGATAGTGCAGCCAATATTGGTTGATCGCGGTGAGTTCGTTCTTGAGCACCTCGTTGAGGAACTCGATAACCTTGTCGTCGCCGCGCATATGCCGCTCCCGTTCAGAAAGCGGGCTGTTTAGGCGACCGCGCGTTCTTCGTCGATGATGGTGCGCGTGAAGGCGGCACATTTTCCGCACTTGGGCGGGCGGCCGAGCGCCTGGTGAACCTGGCACGGCGTCGCGCAGCCTTGGCGCGCCGCTGCCCGAACGTCACTTTCCCGAATCGCATTACAGATACACACGACCATCCGAAGGATCCTCCGCTGGCGCTCAAGTAGCGATAATGCGAATCCATCGCAAGTCTATTGCGGCGCGCTCGCAATAAGAATCACCCGCGCCAGCCGTTCGCCCGCCGGAGCAGCGCCGCGCTCGGCAGCCCGAGCAGCAGGATATGGAGCAGGATCTGCACGCTCGCCTCGCGCGGGGTGAGTGCGAGGAACGACGGCGGCCAGTCGCGCGGCGATGCGATCACGGCCAGCACCATCCAGGCGAGGGCGCCGAACACCACCCCGCTTAGCCGCCAACGCCGGCCCAGCGCGGGCACCCGAACAACGGCGACCACATACAGGTTCACGATCACGCCGATCAGCACGAAATGGACCAGCAGCCCGAGCAGCGGCCCGATGACGGGGCCACGCCACGCGGCGTCGCCGATCACACCGCTCGCGATATGGGTAAGCATCGCCAGCGGGCTGCCCCCCGACCAGATCGCGCCCGCGAACCCCGCGAGCAGCAGCAACGTGCCAGAAACCGCCGTCGCCAGCACCAGCCCGCGCCACGTGCCCGATTGGGTATAAGGTGTCATGCCGTGGCCCTGATCGTTCAATGCGGGCGCGAGGATAGGCGAGCGCGCGGCGGCGGTAAACGTCGCGCCCGCCCGCGCCCGGCCAGCGTCGGCCGTGGAAACCATCCAGCGGCGACGGAACGCTCAGGCGATCGTGTCGCCCATCAGCGCCGGGAAGAAACCCTCATGCGCGGTGCGCAACTCGGCGAGCGTAACGACATGATCGTAATCGGGCAGCTCGAAGATGATCCGGTCGGCGATCGTCCGCCCGATCCGCTCGATCTCCACTCCGGCCGCATAGCCGCGCTTCAGCGTCTCCATCAGCAGGTGGTCGGCCACGGTCGCGACGTACAGCCCTTGGTCCTCGCCGAACAGCGCGCACGCCACGCCGCACGGCAGCGGCGCGTTGAGCATCGCGCCATAGCCGCCGGCCAGCGCCATTTCCGCGATCGTCACGGCGACGCCGCCGTCGGAGACGTCATGCACCGCCGTCAGCGCGCCGGCGTGGATCGCTTCGCGCACGAACGTGCCCGCCGCGCGCTCGGCGTCGAGGTCGACCGGGGGTGGCGTGCCGTCCTCGCGGCCATGAAGCTCACGCAGCCACAGCGACTGGCCGAGATGCCCGGTGCGGCTTCCGATCAGCACGATCACGTCGCCAGTGCCCTTGAAGCCGATCGTCGCGGACTTCGACCAGTCCTTGAGCAGCCCGATCCCGCCAATCGCCGGGGTCGGCAGGATCGCCGATCCGCCGCCGGTCGCCTTGGATTCGTTGTACAGCGAGACGTTGCCGCTCACGATCGGGAAGTCGAGCGCGCGGCAGGCGTCGCTCATGCCGTCGAGACAGCCGGTGATCTGCGCCATGATCTCGGGGCGCTGCGGATTGGCGAAGTTGAGGCAGTTGGTCACCGCCAGCGGCAGCGCGCCGACCGCCGAGAGATTGCGATAGCATTCAGCGATCGCCTGCTTGCCGCCCTCATAGGGATCGGCATAGCAATAGCGCGGGGTGCAATCGGTGCTGATCGCGATGCCCTTCTGCGTGTCGTGGACGCGCACCACCGCCGCGTCGCCGCCGGGCCGCTGGACGGTGTCGCCGCCGACCTGCGTGTCATATTGCTCCCAGATCCAGCGGCGCGAAGCGATGTCGGGCGAAGCCATCAGCTTGAGCAGATCGGCGCGGAGATCGGTCGTCGTGGGCGTGTCGTCGAGCGGCTTCACGCCCGCCCAGGCCTTGTATTCCTCGCGGCTCACCGAAGGCCGGTCGTACAGCGGCGCCTCGTCGGCGAGCGGCGCGAGCGGGATGTCGCACACGGTCTCGCCGTTGAAGGTCAGCACCATCCGCCCGGTGTCGGTGACATGGCCGATCACCGCGAAATCCAGCTCCCACTTGCGGAAGATCGCCTCGGCGAAATCCTCGCGGCCGGGCTTGAGCACCATGAGCATCCGCTCCTGGCTCTCGCTCAGCATCATCTCATAGGGCGTCATGCCGGTTTCGCGCTGCGGCACCGCGTTCATGTTGAGTTCGATGCCGACGCCGCCCTTGGACGCCATCTCGACCGAGGAGGAGGTGAGGCCCGCCGCCCCCATGTCCTGAATCGCGACGATCGCATCCGAGGCCATCAGTTCGAGACACGCCTCGATCAGCAGCTTCTCGGTGAAAGGATCGCCGACCTGCACGGTCGGGCGCTTGGCGTCGGCATCCTCGCCGAAGTCGGCCGAGGCCATGGTCGCGCCGTGGATGCCGTCGCGCCCGGTCTTCGATCCGACATAGACGATCGGATTGCCGACCCCGCTCGCGGCGGAATAGAAGATCTTGTCGGTATCGGCGATGCCGACCGTCATCGCGTTGACGAGGATGTTGCCGTCATACGCCTTGTGGAAGTTGACCTCGCCGCCGACCGTCGGCACGCCGACGCAATTGCCATAGCCGCCGATGCCGTGGACCACGCCCGCGATCAGATGGCGCGTCTTGGGGTGGTCGGGCGAGCCGAAGCGCAGCGCGTTGAGATTGGCGATCGGCCGCGCGCCCATCGTGAACACATCGCGCAGGATGCCGCCGACTCCGGTCGCGGCGCCCTGATACGGCTCGATGTACGAGGGATGGTTGTGCGACTCCATCTTGAAGATGGCGGCCTGGCCGTCGCCGATATCGACCACGCCGGCATTCTCGCCGGGGCCGCAGATCACCTGCGGGCCGGTGGTGGGCAGCTTCTTGAGATGGATCCGGCTCGATTTGTAGCTGCAATGCTCCGACCACATCACCGAGAAGATGCCGAGTTCGGTCAGGTTCGGTTCCCGCCCGAGCGCCTTCAGCACGCGCGCATATTCATCTTCGGACAGCCCGTGCTGGGCGACGATCTCGGGGGTGATCTGGCTCATGCGCGTGCCCATAGCGGCACGCGGCGGGTTCGTCACCATCATCGGACATTCCGTTCGTGCTGAGCGATACATGGCCGGCGTGGGCAGGTATAAACTTCCGACCCGTTCGTCCCGAGCGAAGTCGAGGGATGGCACCAAGCGCAGGTGTCTCGACTACGCTCGACACGAACGGGGAGGGGTTGGTCGTGGTCGAGGCTTACCCCCGCCGCCCCGCCGCCACCGCCGCGTCGCTCGCCAGCCGGTCGGCGCGTTCGTTCTCGGGGTGGCCGGCGTGGCCCTTCACCCATTTCCACTCGATCCGGTGCGGCTTGGCGGCGGCGAGCAGATCCTGCCAGAGTTCGGCGTTCTTGACCGGCTTCTTGTCGGCCGTCTTCCAGCCGTTCCTCTGCCAGCCCTTGATCCACTTGGTCAGGCCATCCATCACATAGCGGCTATCGGTCGACAGCACGACCTGACACGGCCGGGTGAGCGCCTTGAGGCCCTCGATCGCGGCGGTCATCTCCATGCGGTTGTTGGTGGTGAGCGGCGCGCCGCCCGAAAGCTCCTTCTCGGCCGCGCCCATGCGCAGCACCACGCCCCAGCCGCCGGGGCCGGGATTGCCCTTGCACGCGCCGTCGGTGAAGATTTCAACCTTGTCGAGTTCGCTCATCGTACGTGTGTCACCAGCGAGGGGTCATAATGGGCGAGCCGGCGCAGATAGGCGAGCGGATCCTTGCGCGTGACGAGCGCGTCGGCCGGCGTGTTGAGCCAGTCCCACGCCCGCGACAGCGCGAAGCGGATGCACGCGCCGCTCGCCAGCGTGTCGAACGCGGCGCGCTCGAGCGGCTGGAGCGCGAAGCGGCTCTCATACCCGCGAATCAGCGCCTCGCCGGTCGCGGCGTGATACGTCTCGCCGCTCGCATCGAAGCTCCATGCGGTGTGCATGATCGCGAGATCGTAGAGACGGAGATCGGTGCAGGCGAAATAGAAGTCGATCAGCCCGGAGACCGTATCGCCGAGCATCAGCACGTTGTCGGGGAACAGGTCGGCGTGGATCGCGATCCGGTCGAACCCCGCATCGGGCCAGGCGGCGGTGACCACGTCGAGCGCGCGGCCGAGATCGTCGTACAGCCCCGGCGCGATTTCATCGAGACTGCGCCCGCACCGCTCGAACAGCGGGCGCCAGCTCGCCACGCCCATCGAATTGTCGCGCGTGCCGGTGAAATCCCCCACTGCGACGTGCATCTCAGCCATCGCCCGGCCCGCCGCCTCGGCCTGCGCCGGCGTGGGATGTGACACCGACACGCCCGACAGGAATTTGATGAGGCACGCGGGCCGCCCCGCGAGCTCTTGTATCTCGCGCCCGGAACGATCCTTGATCGCTGGCGGCACGTTCAGCCCCTTCGCGGCGAGATGATCGAGCAGCGCCATGAAGAACGGCAAATCGTCCGCCGCGACGCGCTTCTCGTAGAGCGTCAGGATGAAGCGCCCGCTGGTGGTATCGACGAGGTAGTTGGTGTTCTCCACCCCCTCGGCGATGCCCTTGGCGGAGATCAGCGCGCCGCAATCATAGCGCGACAGGAAAGCGGCCAGCGCCTCGGCTGACACCTCTGTATAGACGGCCATGGGAAATTACCGGTGTGTGCTGAGGCGCGTCACGCGACGGCTTCGAGGCCGCGCGGCAGCTTGAAGGCGATCGTCTCGCGCGTCGTCTCGACCTCGCGTTCGACGATGTCGAACCGCTCGGCCAGCTTGGCGACGAGATCGCGCACCAGTATCTCGGGCGCCGACGCGCCCGCGCTGATCCCGAGCGTCTTCACCCCGTCGAGGAACGCGAAGTCGAGTTCGTCCGCGCACGGGATCAGTTGCGCCGGCGTGCCCTCGCGCCGCGAGACCTCGACCAGCCGCACCGAGTTGGAGGAATTGTGCGCGCCGATCACCAGCATCGCGTCGCAATCCTGCGCGATCGCCTTGACCGCTTCCTGCCGGTTCGACGTGGCGTAGCAGATGTCCTCGCCGCGCGGCCCCTGGATGTTCGGGAACTTCGCCTTCAGCGCCGCGACGATCTCCGCCGTGTCGTCGACCGATAGCGTCGTCTGCGTGAGGAAGGCGAGATTGTCGGGGTCGGCGGGTTCGAACGCCGCCACGTCCGCGCAGGTCTCGAGCAGCGACATCGCCCCCTCGGGCACCTGGCCGAGCGTGCCGATCACCTCGGGGTGGCCGGCATGGCCGATGAAAACGATGTGGCGGCCGTTGGCGACATGCCGCTCGGCCTGACGGTGGACCTTGGACACGAGCGGACAGGTCGCGTCGAGCCACGACAGCCCCCGCACGGTCGCCTCCACCGGCACCGATTTGGGCACGCCGTGCGCCGAGAACACCACCGGCGCCGCATCGGGCACCTCGTCGAGCTCCTCGACGAACACCGCGCCCTTGGCCTTCAGCGCATCGACGACATGCTTGTTGTGGACGATCTCGTGGCGGACATAGACGGGCGCGCCATGCTTCTCGATCGCGAGTTCGACGATCTGGATGGCACGGTCGACACCCGCGCAGAAGCCACGCGGGGCGGCGATGACGAGTTCGAGCCGGGGCTTGCCGGGCGTTTGGAGGGGTGAGGGAGTCATTAGCGAACCTTCTACGCGATTGCTTGCACGGGCGGAAGCCGCTTCCTATGGTGCCATGCCATCGGGGCCGGGCGATCACAAGCCGCGGCCCCTTCCTTCGTGACTAAGGTGCGTATGTTCCTGACAGGCCGCAAATTCGCCGCTTCCGCCCTCCTGACGCTGCTCGCGGGGTGCTCCTCGGTCGGCGAGTTCGACGAGACCGGCGGCATCTCCGCGATCCGCTCGGCCTGCCCCACGGTAGGCGTCCCGGCGGCGACGGGCGACATCACGCTCTTCAACCCGCCGCAGAGCCGCGACGCCAAGGCGATCGACGTCACGGCGACGCTCACCAACGTCCGCTCGACCTGCAACGACCAGAGCGACGATATCGCCACCACCGTCACCTTCGAGGTGCGCGCGCGCCGCGCCAGCGCGGAGGGCGCGCGCGACGTGACGCTGCCGTTCTTCGTGGTGGTGATGCAGGGCGGCACCGCCGTGGTCGCCAAGCGTATCGGCCATGTCACGCTCCACTTCGATGCCGGCAGCCTGCGCGCGAGCGCGACCGGAACCGGCGGCGCCAGCGTCGATCGTTCGGCCGCGACCCTGCCCAAGGAGGTCCGCGCCAAGCTGACCGAGAAGCGCAAGGCCGGCGATCAGGACGCCGCCACCGACCCGCTGACCCGCCCGGAGATCCGCCAGGCCGTCGCCCGCGCCACCTTCGAGGCGCTGGTCGGCTTCCAGCTCACCGACGATCAGCTCAAGTATAACGCGACCCGGTAACATGGGGCCGGGATGGGGGGGCGGTGAGAGATCTGACCTCACCAACCCACCCGTCCGCCCCGGGGCGAAGTCGAGGCGCCGGCCGGAGTCGACCATGCGGCGGCAAGCGCCACTCCCGCCCCGAACCGACCATTCGGCGGCGAGCGCCACTCCCACACCGTTCGTCCCGAGCGAAGTCGAGGGACGCGCCCCGAGCGCCGCGCGTGTGTCTCGACGTCGCTCGACACGAACGGCTTGGGTGGGAACGCAACGGCGTCGGCAATTTCACACCACCCGCGCCAACGCCGATTGACACCGTTGCCGCACCACGCCACACCGGCGCGGTCGATGCCGGGTGACCGGCATGGGTAGGCACGGGAGAGTGCGGGGCGACCCGCCGCCGAAGGAGCAACCGCCCCGGAATCTCTCAGGCAAAGCGGACCGTGCCGGCCGAATCGACACTCTGGAAAGCGGCCCAGCGCGTTTCGCGCGGCCCACCGAAGGGGTAAACCATCCGGTCGTGCGGTTGGTGAAAGCTCTCAGGTTCCGTGACAGAGGGGGCGGTGAATCGTGGCGGGCATGCATGCGCGCCATGTTCGCCGTCAAACCTACGCATGGAGACCGGGATGAGCGAAGCGGATTTGATCGATGATACCGGCCCGGACGACGGCGGCGAACCCGCCATCCTGCCGCTGCCGCTCGATGCGTGGCACCGCGCGCGCGGCGGCCGCATGGTCGAGTTCGCCGGCTATCACATGCCCGTCCAGTATGAAGGCGTGATGCCCGAGCACCTCTGGGTGCGCGAGTCGGCGGGGCTGTTCGACGTCAGCCACATGGGCCAGCTCCTGTTCCGCATCGAGGAACCCGCCGAAGCGGGGGCCGATCTCGACGGCGCGCTCGAATCGGTCCTGCCGGGCGACATCGCCGGGTTGAAGCCGGGCCGCCAGCGCTATTCGCTGCTGCTAGCCGAAGATGGCGGCATTCTCGACGATCTGATGGTGACGCGCCTGCCCGACGAGAATCCGTTCGACGTGCGCGGCCTCTACATGGTCGTCAACGGCGCGACCAAGTTCGACGACATCGCCTATTTCCTCGATCAACTGCCCGAGGACGTGCTCATCAACCATATGGAGGATCAGGCGCTGCTCGCCCTGCAGGGGCCGAAGGCGGTCGATGCGCTCGCGCGGCTGGTGCCGGGCGTGCGCGATCTCGTCTTCATGACGGCGGGGGCGTTCGAATGGAACGGCAAGCCGCTGTGGATCGCGCGCTCGGGCTATACCGGCGAGGACGGTTTCGAGATTTCGGTCGATGGCGAGCATGCCGAGGCGCTCGCGGATGCGCTGTGCGAACAGCCCGAGGTCAAGCCGATCGGTCTCGGCGCGCGCGATTCGCTGCGGCTGGAGGCGGGGCTGCCGCTCTACGGCCATGATCTCGACGAGACGATCACGCCGGTGGTCGCCGATCTCGGCTTCGCGCTGTCCAAGCGCCGCCGGGAAGCCGCCGATTTCCCCGGTGCCGAGCGCATCCTCGCCGAGCGCGAGAACGGCCCGGCGGTGAAGCGCGTCGGCCTGCTGGTCGAGGGTCGCCAGCCGGTGCGCGAGGGCGCCGCCGTGCTCGGTGCCGATGGCGGCGAAGTCGGCCGCGTCACCTCGGGCGGCTTCGCGCCCAGCCTCGGCGCACCGATCGCGATGGCCTATGTGCCCGCCGCGCTCGCCGCTGCCGGCACCCGCATCCAGCTTTCGCAACGCGGCAAGGTCCATCACGCGACCGTCACCGCAATGCCCTTCGTTCCCCATCGCTACGTCCGCTAACAGGAGGCCCGTGCCATGAGCCGCTATTTCACCGAAGATCATGAGTGGGTCGATGTCGAGGGCGACACCGGCACGGTCGGCATTACCGAATTCGCACAGGGCCAGCTCGGCGACATCGTGTTCGTCGAGGTGCCCGAGGCGGGCAAGGCGCTGACCAAGGGCGGCGACGCCGCCGTGGTCGAAAGCGTCAAGGCCGCGTCGGACGTCTATGCGCCGGTCTCCGGCACGGTGACCGAGGGCAACCCCGCGCTCGCCGACAATCCCGCGCTCGTCAATGAGGATGCCGAAGGGCAGGGCTGGTTCTTCAAGCTGACGCTCAGCGACCCGTCCGAACTGTCCGGGCTGATGGACGAAGCGGCCTACGCGGCGTTCGTCGCGAAGCAATAACCTGCCTCCCCTCCCGCTTGCGGGAGGGGTCGGGGGAGGGCCTGTCCACCCCTCCGGCCGATTGTTTGCGGACAAGCCCTCCCCCAGCCCCTCCCGCAAGCGGGAGGGGAGGAGATTCGAATGCGCTATCTGCCCCTCACCGACACCGATCGCCAGGCGATGCTCAGCGTGGTCGGCGCCGCCACGATCGAC
Source organism: Sphingomonas pollutisoli (assembly GCF_029167165.1). Classification (NCBI taxonomy): domain Bacteria; kingdom Pseudomonadati; phylum Pseudomonadota; class Alphaproteobacteria; order Sphingomonadales; family Sphingomonadaceae; genus Sphingomonas; species Sphingomonas pollutisoli. The sequence continues at coordinate 240,364 of NZ_JARFNJ010000002.1, read as the reverse complement.
GATCTGTTCGTCGATGTGCCCGAGGCCGCGCGCCTCTCGGGTCCGATCGCCGGCCTGCCGCTGCACGCGAGCGAAATGGCGGTCGAACGCCACATGAGCGCGCTCGCCGCGCGCAACACGGTCGCCGGGCAGGTGCCGTTCTTCCTCGGCTGCGGCGCCTACCGGCATCACGTGCCGGCGAGCGTCGATCACATCATCCAGCGTGGCGAGTTCCTCACCGCCTATACGCCGTACCAGCCCGAGATCGCGCAGGGCACGTTGCAGGTGATGTTCGAGTTCCAGACGCAGGTCGCGCGGCTGCTCGGCACCGACGTCGCCAACGCCTCGATGTACGACGGCTCGACTGCGTGCTGGGAAGCGATCGGCATGGCGCGGCGGATCACCAAGCGCGCCAAGGCGATCCTCTCGCCGGGGCTTCACCCGCATTACGTTTCCGTCGCCAAGACGATGGCGAAATACACCGGCGACGCGCTCGATACCGCGCTGCCGACGCTTGACGACGATTTCGGCATCGACGCGCTGATCGCCAAGATCGACGGCGAAACCTCGTGCGTGGTCGTGCAATATCCCGACATCCTCGGCCGCATCGCCGATCTCTCCGCGCTCGCCGATGCGTGCCACGCCAACAAGGCACTGCTCGTCGCGGTGGTCACCGAGCCGGTCGCGCTGGGCGCGATCCGCTCGCCGGGTGAGATGGACGCCGATATCGTCGTGGGTGAAGGCCAGTCGCTCGGCGTGGGTCTCCAGTTCGGCGGCCCCTATGTCGGGCTGTTCGGCTGCAAGGACAAATATGTCCGCCAGATGCCGGGCCGGCTCTGCGGCGAGACCGTCGATGCCGAGGGCAAGCGCGGCTTCGTGCTGACACTCTCCACCCGTGAGCAGCATATCCGCCGCGAGAAGGCGACCTCGAACATCTGTACCTCCTCGGTTCTGTGCGCGCTGGCGATGTCGGCGCACATGACGCTGCTGGGCGAAGCGGGGCTGCGCCGACTCGCCGATCTCAATCACCTGGGCGCGGTTTCGGCCGCCGACCGGCTTGCTGAAGTGCCCGGCGTCGAACTGGTGAACGGCGCGTTCTTCAACGAGTTCACGCTCAAGCTGACCAAGGAAGCCCGCCCGGTCGTACGCGCGCTCGCCGATCGCGGCATTCTCGCCGGCGTGTCGCTCGGGCGGCTCTATCCGGGCGCGGCGGCGCTGGCGAACGGCCTTGTCGTCGCCGTCACCGAAACCACCACCGAAGACGATGTCGAAGCGCTGGCGCAGGCGCTCGCGGAGGAACTGGCATGAGCATCAATCCCGCCGGCTGGCGCCCCGAGCGCCCCGAGACCGCCGCCAACGCGGCGCCCACCACCGTCACCGGCAACCGCGCGCTGATGCTCGAGGAACCGCTGATCTTCGAGGTCGGCTCGACCCGCACCACCGGCGTCGATCTCGCCGAGCCGCCCGCCGGCAAGCCGCGCCTCGGCAATCTCGAACGCACCACCGCGATCGGCCTGCCCGGCCTGTCCGAGCCCGAGATGATGCGGCACTACACCCGGCTCAGCCGCCAGAATTACGCGATCGACCTCGGCCTGTTCCCGCTCGGCTCGTGCACGATGAAGCACAATCCGCGCCTCAACGAGAAGATGGCGCGGCTGCCCGGTTTCGCCGACGTCCATCCGCTCCAGCCGGTCGATACCGTGCAGGGCGCCCTCGGCGTGATTCAGGAACTCGCGGTGTGGCTCATCACGCTCACCGGCATGCACGGCGTCGCGATGAGCCCCAAGGCGGGCGCGCACGGCGAACTGTGCGGCATCCTCGCGATCAAGGCGGCGCTCGACGCGAAGGGCGAGGGGCACCGCAAGGTCATCCTGGTGCCGGAGAGCGCGCACGGCACCAACCCCGCGACGGCGGCGTTCGCGGGCTATACGGTCGAGAACATCCCCGCCACTGACGAAGGCCGTGTCGACAGCGCCGCGCTGATCGCCCGGCTCGGGCCGGATGTGGCGGCGGTGATGATCACCAACCCGAACACCTGCGGGCTGTTCGAGCGCGACATGAAGACGATCTCGGACGCGGTCCACGCCGCTGGCGGTTTCGTCTATTGCGACGGTGCCAACTTCAACGCGATCGTCGGCAAGGTGCGTCCGGGCGATCTCGGCATCGACGCGATGCACATCAACCTGCACAAGACCTTCTCGACCCCGCACGGCGGCGGCGGCCCCGGCTCCGGCCCGGTCGTGCTGTCCGAGGCGCTGTCGCCGTTCGGCCCGCTGCCGTTCGTCGCCAAGCACGCCGACGGCCATTTCGCGTTGGTCGAGGAAGAGACCGCGGGGGACGATCATCCGCAGAGCTTCGGCCGGATGGTCGCGTTCCACGGCCAGATGGGCATGTTCACGCGCGCGCTCACCTATATCCTCAGCCACGGCGCCGACGGCTTGAAGCAGGTCGCCGAGGATGCGGTGCTCAACGCCAATTACATCCTGCGCAGCCTCGAGGGCACGCTCTCCGCGCCCTACGCGGCGTCGGGGCCGTGCATGCACGAGGCGTTGTTCTCGGACGACGGCTTCCCCGAGGGCTTCTCGACGCTCGACGTGGCGAAGGGGCTGATCGACGAGGGCTTCCACCCGATGACGGTCTATTTCCCGCTCGTCGTCCACGGCGCGATGCTGGTCGAGCCGACCGAGACCGAGAGCAAGGCCGGCATCGACCAGTTCGTCGCCGCGCTGCGCAGCGTGGCCGAGCGTGCGCGCGCGGGCGACGCCACGCTCAAGACCGCACCGCATTTCGCGCCGCGCAGCCGCCTCGACGAGACGCAGGCGGCGCGCAAGCCGGTGCTGGTGTGGAAGGACGCGGCGCTCGCGCAGGCGGCGGAGTAACCCTCAACCCCGTTCGGGCTGAGCGAAGTCGAAGCCCGTACCGCGAGCACGGCGCTTGCGGCACGCCCTTCGACTTCGCTCAGTGCGAACGGTTCGTCTCGAAACCGTTCGTCGGATCCCGCGCCCGGCTCGCTACAGCCCGCTCAGCCGGCTGAACCGCTCGCGCGTGGTCTGCGCCGCGCGCCGCGCTTCGGCGACGGCGGCTTCCTCGGTCGCGAACAGCAGATGGTCGAGCACCGCCGCGATATGCGCGCGCATCGCCCCGCGCGCGCGCTGCGGGTCGCGCGAGCGTAGCGCCTCGGCGATCACGCGATGTTCCTCGACCACCGGCTTCACCTTGGCCGCCCGCGCCTTGGCGAGCAGCAGCGCGATGTCGGGTGAACTCGCCCGCAGATGCCACATATGCTCGACCGTATTGACCATCGCCGCGTTGCGCGTCGCGCGCGCGATCACCTGATGGAACTCGCGGTCGGTATTGTCCGCGTCGTCGGGGTTGGCGCTCATCCGGTTCTGTCGGTCGATCCGTTCGACCAGCTCGTCGAGCAGATCGAGTTCGGCATCGGTGATCTGCACCGCCGCCAGCGCCGCCGCCTCGCCTTCGATCGCGATCCGCGCCTCCATCAGCTCGAAGCCGGTGACGTGGAAACCGGGCGTCTCGGCGGTGCCCGGAATGCGCCGCACATAGGCGCCCGCACCGATCCGCACCTCGACGAAGCCCTGCACCTCGAGCGCGATGATCGCCTCGCGGACGGTCGGACGGCTGACGCCATGCTCGATCGCGAGATCGCGTTCGGCGGGCAACCGGTCGCCGATCGCGTAGCGGCCAGAAGCCAGTTCCTCGAACAATTTGCGCGCGAGCTGCTGATACAGCCGGTCGCGGCCTTCGCCGGAGCCCTCAGCCTGTGTTTCGCCTTCGGCCTTCATGCCCCCCTCCGATGCCGTGGCCGCCCGCGCCCCTTGCGATTTCGCGGCCCACCGCGTCTTCTGCCATAATCGAAGCGGGTCTGTCTCGGGTTCTTTCCAATCGCGCGATCATCGTCTTGATCGGATTGACCAATTCAGACCGAGGCCGCCGCCGGCATCTGCATCGCCGCGGCGATATGCAGCGCGAGGTCGGCCTGGCGGAACGGCTTCTCCAGCCGCGGCAGGTCGGGCGACAGGCCGCCGGCGTCGGAATAGCCCGAAACCACCAGCACGCGCAGGCCGGGGCGCCGCGCGGTCGCCGCGCGCGCCAGCTCGGCCCCGGTCATGTGCGGCATGACATGGTCGGTGACGAGGATGTCGATGTCGGGGTTCGCGTCGAGCAGCGCGAGCGCCTCCTCGCCCGAGCGCGCCTCGATCACCGTGAAGCCGAGATCGGTCAGCATGTCGGCGGTGGTGGCGCGGACCAGATTCTCGTCATCGACCAGCAGCGCCGTGCCCGAGTGCCGGTGCGGCGCCGCTTCGGCCGGCACCGCCGCGACGGCGAGCACGGCGACATTCGAGACCGGCAGCCACAATTCGATCAGCGTTCCCGCGCCGACCGCGCTGTCGAGCGCGAGCGCGCCGCCGAGCTGCAGCGCGAGGCCGTGCGCCATCGACAGGCCAAGCCCCGTGCCGCGCCCGACGCCCTTGGTCGAGAAGAACGGTTCGATCGCGCGCGCGCGCGTCGTCTCGTCCATGCCGGTTCCCGTGTCCGCCACCGACAGCAGGATATATTGCCCTTCGCTCAGGCTGGCGCGGTGGTCGCGGCCGGCGCTGTCGAGCTTTGCCGCGATCGTCAGCGTGCCCCCCTCGGGCATCGCGTCGCGCGCGTTCACCGCCAGATTGAGGATCGCCATCTCGACCTGGTTCGCATCGGCGTGGGCGAGCGGCAGATCCTCGGCGATATCGAGACGGAGCGATATCTGCGGACCGATCGTGGTGCCGATCAGCGTGCTCATCTCGATCAGCAACGTCGCGACGTCGATCGCGCCGGGGTTGAGCGGCTGGCGGCGCGCGAAGGCGAGCAGCCGCTGGACGAGCGTCTTGGCGCGATCCGCCGATTCGATCGCGCCCGAGATCAGCCGTTGCTCGCGCGCGCCGCCGACCGCGCGGCGCTGCAGCAGATCGAGGCTGCCGATGATCGGGGTGAGCAGATTGTTGAAATCGTGCGCGACGCCGCCGGTGAGCTGGCCCATCGCCTCCAGCTTTTGCGATTGGCGCAACGCCTCCTGCGTCTTGATCAGTTCGCGCGTGCGCTCGGCGACGAGATGTTCGAGCGTCGCGGCGGAGTCGCGCAGCGCCTCCTCCATCCGCTGGCGCGCGGTGATGTCGACCGATACGCCGACGAGCATCAGCGGCGTTCCGTCCGCCGCATAGGTCGGCTGCGCGCGGATCGCGACCCAGCACGTCTCGCCCGCCGCCGTCACCACGCGATGTTCGAGATCGCAGTCGTTGGCGTTGGCGATGCTTTCCCAGATCGTCGCGAACACGCGCTCACGGTCATCGGGGTGGATCGCCGCGCGCAGTTCGGCGAAGGAGAAATCCCGGTCGGGATCGCGCCCGAAGGTGATCCGGCACATCGCCGAGGTCTTGAGCGTGCGGCTCGGCAGATCGAGCGACCACACCCCCATGCGCCCGGCGGCGAGCGCCATCTCGCGCTGACGGTCGCTCTCGCGAATCGAGGCGAGCAGCCGCGCATTCTCGATCGCGATCGCGGCGGACCGGGCGAGCGCCTCGAGCCGCGCGACCACCGCCGGATCGGGCTCGCCCATCCGCGACCAATAGGCGCCGATCGCGGCGATCGGCTCGGGCCGGCCGATCGCCGCCATGGCGAGGCTGCGCACGAATGTCGGGCTATAGGCATCCCGTGGGATGCGGTCGTCGGTACGGATGTCGGGGATGACCACGGTTTCCTGGTGCAGCATCGCCCAGCCGGAAACGCAGCTTTCGATCGGGAAGCGCTTCCCCGCCCATAGCGGGCCGACCGCATCCTCGGCGGCGTAGAAGCAGGTGCCGGCCTCACGGACCACGACCGCGATGCCCTCCGCGCCGACGATCGCGCGCGCCGTCTCGCGCAGTACCGCCACGACCTCGCCGAGCGAGCGCGTCGTGGCGAGCCGCTCGCTCGCCGCTGCCAGTCGCGACCAACCCGCCTCCGGGTCGGATGGCTCGATAATGGTATCGATCATGACGACCTTGTCCTCAACGCGCGCCTCATATCACGTTGGCGGCACGGAAATACCGGAAAAGCGACGATTCATGCCCTGATGCGGCACGCGCTGCCGCGCGCGGCGTCCAAAGCGGAGGGCGGGTACCCGCGGACTCGGTGGTTTGATGCCGAGCCGATTTCTGCCAAAGCGCGGGCATGACGACGATCCGCCCTGTAACCGAAGCCGATGCCGACGCGATCACCGCGATCTACGCGCACCACGTTCTGCACGGCACCGGCACGTTCGATATCGATCCCCCCGGCGTCGCGCACTGGCGGCACAGGATCGCCGAGATTCGCGCGCGCGGCTGGCCGTTCCTCGTCGCCGAGCGCGCGGGCAGGGTGCTCGGCTATGCCTATGCCGCGCAGTTCCGGGATCGCGCGGCGTACCGCGCCGCGTGCGAGGACAGCATCTACATCGCCGAGGAAGCGCGCGGCAGCGGCGTCGGCACCGTCCTGCTCGGCGCGCTGATCGCCGCCGCGCCGGCGGCGGGGTTCCGCGAGATGGTCGCCGTGGTCGGCGGCCCCGAACCCGCCTCGGTCGCGCTTCACGGGAAGCTCGGCTTCCGCGAAGTCGGCCGGCTCCACGACATCGGCGAGAAATTCGGCCGCTCGCTCGACGTCCTCTTCCTCCAACGCACGCTCTGATCCTCCCCGGAACGGGGCGGGGGGCGCTTCCCCAGGCGAAGCCGCCCGTTCGCGCCCCCTTCCGCAGTCCGCCGGGCAATCCTCCCGCCGGAGCGGGAGGGCGTACATCAGATCCGGTGTTCGCCCTTCACCCAGCGCACCGTGCCGGAGGACGCGCGCATCACCACGCTCTCGGTGGTCATCACGCCCTTCTTGCGCTTCACGCCGGCGAGCAGCGAGCCGTCGGTCACGCCGGTCGCCGCGAAGATGCAGTCGCCCTTGGCCAGTTCGGTCAGGTCATATTGCTTGTCGAGGTCGGTGACGCCCCATTTCGCGGCACGCGCGCGCTCGTCATCGTTGCGGAACAGCAGCCGGCCCTTGAACTGGCCGCCGACGCAGCGGAGCGCCGCTGCCGCCAGCACGCCCTCCGGCGCGCCGCCCGAGCCCATGTAGATGTCGATCGTCGTTTCCGGGTTGGTCGTCGCGATCACGCCTGCCACGTCGCCGTCGCCGATCAGCATCACGCCGCAGCCGAGCGCGCGCAATTCGGCGATCAGCGCCTCGTGGCGCGGGCGGTTGAGCACGCAGCACATGATTTTCGACGGCTCGACGCCCTTCGCCGCCGCCACCGCCTTGACGTTCTCGCTCGGCGATTTGTCGAGATCGATGATGTTGTCGGGATAGCCGGGGCCGACCGCGATCTTGTCCATGTACACGTCCGGCGCGTTGAGCAGCCCGCCTTCCTCGGCGATCGCCAGCACCGCGAGGCTGTTCGGGCCGGCGGTGGCGCAGATCGTCGTGCCTTCGAGCGGATCGAGCGCGATGTCGATCTTCGGCCCCTTGCCGATCGCCGAGCCGACCTTCTCGCCGATATAGAGCATCGGCGCCTCGTCGCGCTCGCCCTCGCCGATCACGACGGTGCCGTCCATGTAGAGTCCGTTGAGCGCGGTGCGCATCGCATCGACCGCCGCCGCGTCCGCCGCTTTCTCGTCGCCGTGGCCGATCAGGGGAGAGCAGGCGATCGCCGCCGCTTCGGTCACGCGGACCATTTCCAGGACTAGGACGCGGTCCAGAACATTGCTGACGGTCGACATGAACGATTTCCCCTGCTGCGTGTGACCTGCGGATAGGCAGCGGATGTGACGTTGTCGAGGCGTGGCGGGAGTCTTCTTGTCCGGCTCGGGCGGAAAGCTTTCGCTCGGCGTTTTACTCTTCGCCGCGTGTCGGCAAGACTTTGCTGCGGCCGAAAAAGACGGTAGCGTTACCAATCATGTGTCAGGCGCCGATTACCGCGCATGCGGCGGCGCGATCTCGAACAGCAGCGGCCAGTTCTTGCCGGTCACGAACAGCCGGCGCGTCTTGGCGTCCCAGGCGATGCCGTTCGCGACCGAATCGCCGCCGCCGGCGTCGGCCTGCTTGGTCAGCGCGCTCACGTCGATCCAGCCGAGCACATGCCCGCTCGCCGGGTCGATCCGCGCGATCAGGTCGGTCATCCAGATGTTGGCGAGGATCTCGCCATCGACATATTCGAGCTCGTTGATGTTCTCGACCGGGTTGCCGTCCGCCGTCACCCTGACGCGCTTGACGATCCGCAACGTCTTGGGATCGAGGAAGCGCAGCACCGGCGTCCCGTCCGACATGATGATGTGGTGCGCGTCCTTGGTCAGCGCCCAGCCTTCCCCCGGATAGCGGAAGCTGCCGATGCGCTTGAACCCGCCCAGCGTCCATCGGTAGCCGTGGCCGCCCTTCCAGGTCAGGCTGACGATTTGGTCGCCCCAGTCGACGATCCCCTCACCGAAATCGGACGGCGGGATCGAGACCTTGCGCCGCACCACGCCGGTCTTGATGTCGACCTGGCGGATCGTCGAGCGTCCCTCGAAGCCGGTGCTCTCGTAGAGATCGCCGTCGCGGTAGAACAGTCCCTCGGTATAGGCGCTGGTATCGTGCGGGAAGCTGGCGATCACCTTGGCCGGTTCGAGCGGCAATGGGTCGGCCGCCGCCGGGGCGGCAAGCCCCAGCAGCGCGAGCAGCCCGATGAGGCGACCGGCCCCGCGCATCAGTCGCGCAGCAGTTCGTTGATGCTGGTCTTCGACCGCGTCTGCGCATCGACGCGCTTGACGATCACCGCGCAGTACAGCGCGGGCTTGCCCTCGCCGCCGCCGATCGAGCCGGGCACCACCACCGCATAGGGCGGCACCGATCCGACATGCACCTCGCCGGTCGCGCGATCGATGATCTTGGTCGATGCGCCGAGATAGACACCCATCGACAGCACCGCGCCTTCGCCGACGCGCACGCCCTCCGCCACTTCCGCGCGCGCGCCGATGAACGCGCCGTCGCCGATGATGACCGGATCGGCCTGCAGCGGTTCGAGCACCCCGCCGATCCCCGCCCCGCCCGAGAGATGGACGTTCTTGCCGATCTGCGCGCACGAGCCGACCGTCGCCCAGGTATCGACCATCGTGCCCTCGCCGACATAGGCGCCGATGTTGACGAAACTCGGCATCAGGATCGCACCCTTGGCGATGAACGACCCGCGCCGCGCGACCGCGCCCGGCACAACGCGGAACCCGCCCGCGCGGAACTCGGCCTCGCCCCAGCCGGCGAATTTGGAGGGCACCTTGTCGAACGCCGGCGCGCCGGCCGCGCCGCTATCGACGAGGCTATTGTCGTTGAGCCGGAACGACAGCAGCACCGCCTTCTTGAGCCACTGGTTGACCACCCAGCCATCGCCCGACGGCTCGGCGACCCGCGCCTTGCCCGCATCGAGCAGCGCCAGCGCGCTTTCCACCGCATCGCGCACCGGCGCGCCTGTATCGAATCCAATGGTGTCACGCGCGTCCCACGCCGCCTCGATGGTCGCTTGCAGGTCGTCGCTCATTGGTCCTCCAGAATGTCGTGCAGCCAGTGCGTTATGTCGTGGGTGGTGAAGTCGATGAAGCCGCGGTCGGCGTCATGCCCCTGTTCGGAGCCGTTATCGACCCACACCGTGGTCATGCCGATCGCCTTGGCCGGCGCGAGGTTGCGCGCCATGTCGTCGGCGAACAACGACGCCGCCGGATCGAGATCGAACGCCGCGCACAGCCCCGCATAGGCCGATGCCTGCGGCTTGGGGATCAGGTCCATCGCGTGGATGTCGTGGATGGCTTCGAAGCTCTGCGACAGCCCGAGCCTTTCGAGCACGCGGCCCGCATACGGCCCGTCGCCGTTGGTGAAGACGATCTTGCGCCCCGGCAACCGCGCGATCGCGGCGGCGAGCGGCGCATTCTCCTCCAGCACGTCCATCTCGACATCGTGGACGAAGTCGAGAAAATCGTGCGGATCGACGTCATGCTCGGCCATCAGCCCGGCGAGCGTGGTGCCGTGGCCGAGGAAATAGCTCTTCTGCAACCGGAACGCCTCCGCCGTATCCACCGCGAAGCGGTTGGCGATATAGGCGGTCATCTTCGCGTCGATCTGGCGGAACAGGTCCGCGCTCGCCGGATACAGCGTGTTGTCGAGATCGAAGATCCAGTTGCTTATGTGTCGCAGCGCGGGGTGCATCGAAAAATCCAGAACGTCCGCCGTTTCCCAACAGCCAAAGGCCGAAAAGACCCCTGGGGATCGTTTCGACGCGCTTGTGGCGCAAGGCTCGGCGGAAGGCCAGCAGGTTTATGCCGGCACGCCCCCTCACAACGGCGTCAGCACGATATCCCTGAACGCCACCGTCATCGCGACCTTGTCGTGCAATTGCAGGCAGATCTTGCCGGTCTGCGCGATGCTCGTGTCCGGCTCGACATAATCGACCGTCTTCACGCCGTTGAAGGTCAGCACGATATGCCGCCCCTTGGCGACGATCGCATAGCGGTTCCATTTGCCGTCGTTCAGATGCCGCGCGATCTTGCTCTGGTCGAAATCGGCGAGCGTCACCTTGCGGCGGCCCTCGTCATACAGCGTGCCCCAATAGATATGCCCGGCATCGGCCTGATAGCCGATCACCTGCGTCGCCCCCGCATCGACGCGCGCGGTGCGGAACTGGATGCCGGTATTGGCATATTGCCCGCCGTCGATGCGGAAGCGTGCGGTCAAACGGAAGTCGCCATAGTCGCGCGTCGTGCACAGGAAGGTCTTCTTGGTCAGCACCTGGTCGATCGTGCCGCCGGTGATGCTGCCGTTCTCGACGCGGAAACTGTCCGCCGTGCCCTGTTCCCAGCCCGCGAGCGTCCGCCCGTCGAACAGCCGGATCGGCGCGGGCGCGGCCCCGCCGCACGCCAGCGCCGCCAAACACATCGCCGATCTCCGCATCATCCTCTCCCGTCCCGGTTTATGGTTCTGTCGCGCCGGCATAGCATGTTTGGCTTTAATTTCGAATCGCTTTCGATTGCCTTCGTATTTGTCTGCCGCTAATCACGAGTCGAAGCCACCGCGCAGCGGTCCCTGCGAAAAGGAAATGGTCTTGAGAGGATTGCTCGATCTGGAGCTGTCGCGCCGAACGATGGTGCAATGCGCCGCCTGCGCGACGGCGGGAACCGCGCTCGGCGCCGCGTCGGTCGGCCGCGCGGCGGTCCCGGCATCCGCCACCCAGCCGGGTCGCGAGGCGATGCGCGAGTTTCCATATGGCGCGGTCACGCTCACCGGCGGCCCGCTCAAGGCGCAGTTCGATCGCATCCACGCGCATTATCTCGCGCTCGACAATGATCGCATCCTCAAGGTCTTCCGCGAGAATGCCGGCCTGCCCGCGCCGGGGCCGGATATGGGCGGCTGGTACGACAAGGACGGCTTCGTCCCCGGCCTCACGCTCGGCCAATATATCTCTGGCCTTGCCCGGCTCGGCGCCGCGACTGGCGACAAGGCGTGCCACGCGAAAGTCGCGGCGCTGGTCGATGGCTTCGGCAAGGCGTTCGTCGCCGCCAAGAACCCCTATGTCGGCCCCAAGGCGCAGGCGCAGTGGGCCGCATACGTCATGGACAAATATATCGTCGGCATGATCGACGCCTATCGCCTGAGCGGCGTCGAGCAGGCCAAGACGTTGCTGCCGATCATCGTCGCGAAATGCCTGCCCTATATCTCCCCGGTCTCGCGCGACCGGATCGGCAAGCTCGATCCGCCCTATGACGAAACCTATGTCCTGCCCGAGAACCTGTTCCTCGTCGCCGACATCACCGGTGACGACAAATACCGCCAGCTCGCCAAACATTACATGCTCGATCCCGAGTGGTTCGATCCGCTCGCGGCGGGGCAGGACGTGCTGCCCGGCAAGCACGCCTATAGCCACACGATCGCGCTCAGCTCGGGCGCGCAGGCCTATCTCCACCTCGGCGACGACAAATACCGCAAGGCGCTGGTCAACGCGTATCGCTTCATGGAGCCGCAGCGCTTCGCCAGCGGCGGCTGGGGGCCCGAGGAGCAGTTCGTTCCGCTCCATCAGGGCAAGCTCGCCGCCAGCCTGACCAGTTCGAAAGCGCATTTCGAGACGCCGTGCGGCAGCTTCGCCGATCTCAAGCTCGCGCGCTATCTGATCCGCTTCACGGGAGAGGCGCAGTATGGCGACGGGCTGGAGCGCACGCTCTACAACACCATGCTCGCCGCGCGCATGCCCGACAGCGACGGCGGCTATCCGTATTATTCGGATTACGGTCCGGCCGGCGAGAAACGCTATTATCACCAGAAATGGCCATGCTGCTCGGGCACATTGGTGCAGGGCGTCGCGGATTACGGGCTCAACGCCTATTTCCACGACGACGCGAGCGTGCTGGTCAATCTCTACACGCCCTCCGAAGTGCGCTGGGATCGTCCGGGCGGCACGGTCGAACTCGTGCAGGAAACCGGCTACCCCGCCGCGGATACGGTTCGACTTACGGTACGCAAGGCGGGCGATGGCCGCTTTGGCGTCAAGCTTCGCATCCCGGCGTGGACCCGCGACGCCACGCTGAAGGTCAACGGTAAGCCCCAACCGGTCACGCCCGGCACGCTCGCGGTGGTGACACGCACATGGAAGGCCGGCGACGTGATCGATCTTGTCATCCCGCAGCCGCTGCGCACGCTCCCGATCGACGACCAGAACCCTAAACTCGCCGCCGTGCTGCGCGGGCCGGTGATGTACGTCGGCATCAACCCCTGGGCCGGAATCGAAACCCAGCCGATCGCGCTGCCGCAGGCGCTTGAGGCGATGCCCGAGAACCCGCAGGCCTATCGCACCGATGTCGGCGGGCGAAACCTCGTCTTCGTGCCCTATTATACCGTCGATACCGAACGATCGGCGACCTATTTCAAGGTGGCGTGATGAGCGACGACCGCGTTTTCGCGACCTATTGGATCGAGACCGCTTTCCCGCTCGAACAGGCGGCGGCGACGATGGCGGGCGAGCAATCGACTGGCACCTTCGTCCGCGTTCCCGGCGAGACCGACGCGCTGCGCGAGGCGCACGCCGCCCGCGTTGAAGCGATCGATGATCTGGGCGAAGTCGCCGCGCCGTCCTTGCCTGGTAGCGGCCTCCCGAAGTCGGGCGAGGCGACGCGCCGCGCCGCGCGCGTGGTGCTGTCGTGGCCGCTCGTCAATTTAGGTGCGTCGCTCCCCAACCTGCTCGCGACGGTGGCGGGCAATCTCTCCGAGCTGAAGGCATTCTCCGGCCTCAAGCTGATCGATCTCACCCTCCCGCCAGCCTTCCTGGACCGCTATCAGGGGCCGCAATTCGGCGTCGCCGGTACGCGGCGGCTGGCCGGCGTGTACGATCGTCCGATCATCGGCACGATCATCAAGCCCAGCGTCGGCCTCTCGCCCGAAGCCACCGCCGATCAGGTCCGCGTGCTGGTTGAGGCCGGGGTCGATTTCATCAAGGATGACGAGCTTCAGGCCGACGGCCCGCATTGCCCGTTCGACGCGCGTATCTCCGCCGTGATGCGCGTCATCAACGATCACGCCGATAAGACCGGCAAGAAGGTGATGTACGCCGCCAACCTCACCGGCGACATCGATGAGATGCTCGCCCGCCACGATCATGTCGTCGCGCACGGCGGCACCTGCATCATGGCGAGCATGAACTCGATCGGCTTGCCCGCGATGAAGGTGTTGCGCGCGCACAGCCAGTTGCCGATCCACGGCCATCGCAACGGCTGGGGGATGCTCGGGCGGTCTCCGGCGATCGGGATGAGCTTCATCGCCTATCAGAAACTGTGGCGGCTCGCCGGGATCGACCACACCCATGTCAACGGCATCGACAACAAGTTCTGCGAACCGAATGACAGCGTCATCGCCTCGGCGCGCGAGTGCCTGACGCCGATGTTCGACGCGCCCCATCCCGGCTGCGAGATCATGCCGGTGTTCTCCTCCGGCCAGTCCGCGCGCCAGGCCGCGCCGACCTATGCCGCGCTCGGCTCGGTCGATTGCATGTTCGCGGCCGGTGGCGGCATCATGGCGCACCCCGGCGGCCCGGCGGCGGGGGTACGCGCGCTGATGCAGGCGTGGGAGGCGGCCGTGGCTGGGGTGCCGGTCGAACAGGCAGCGAAGGATTCGCCCGAACTCGCGGCCGCGCTCGGCGCGTTCGGCGGATGAGCTTCGCGTCCGTACCGTTCGTGCTGAGCGAAGTCGAAGCACGTGCTGCATCCGTACCCACTCCGTTCGCGCTGAACGAAGCCGCCCGTTCTCCGTTCGTGCTGCGCGAAGTCGAAGCACGTGCTGCATCGGTACCCACTCCGTTCGTGCTGAACGAAGCCGCCCGTTCTCCGTTCATGCTGAGCGAAGTCGAAGCACGTGCTGCATCCACACCCACTCCGTTCGCCCCGAGCGAAGTCGAGGGGCGGCACAGGAGCGCAGGTGCCTCGACTTCGCTCGGCACGAACGGACCCGGTTGGGCCGCGTTAACGACACCCACCCCATGACCCTCCGCTACGCCTTCTACGGTGACGATTTCACCGGCTCGACCGACGTGCTCGAACAGCTCGCCGAAGGCGGCGTGCCGGCGGTGCTGTTCCTGCGCGCGCCCGATGCCGCGCTCCGCGCGCGCTTTCCCGATGTGCGCGCGATCGGCCTCGCCGGCGACAGCCGCAGCCGCTCGCCCGAATGGATGGCCGAGCATCTCCCCGCCGCCTATCGCGCGCTCGGGGAGGGGGCGGTGGTCCATTACAAGACCTGCTCGACCTTCGACAGCAGCCCGCACACCGGCTCGATCGGCCGCGCGCTCGACCTCGGTGTCGCCGCATTCGGTGGCCCCGCCGCGATCGTCGTCGGCGCGCCGCACCTGCGCCGCTACGTCGCGTTCGGAAACCTGTTCGCGGCGGCCGGCGCGGAGGTGTACCGCATCGACCGCCACCCGACGATGGCGCGCCACCCCGTCACGCCGATGCACGAGGCCGACCTGACCCGCCACCTCGCCGCGCAGACTGAGGCGCGCATCGCCCTCATCCCGCTCGACCGGATTGAGGCGGGCGAGGCCGGCACGGCGTTCGATTCGGCCGATGCGGACGCGGTGCTGTTCGACGGCGTCTCGCTGCGTGATCTCGCCGCCACCGGCGACGTGCTGCTCACGCGCGGCGTGCGCTTCGCGGTCGGCAGTTCGGGCGTGACGCGCGCGCTGGTGCTCGCCTGGCAGGCGGCAGGGCTGATCGAACCGGCGCCGCCACCGCCGCGCGCCGCGCCGGTCGATCGGCTGCTCGTCGTCAGCGGCAGTTGCTCACCCGTCACCGCCCGCCAGATCACGCGCGGCATCGCCGATGGCTATGCGCCCGCGCGCGCTGATGTTGCCGCGTTGCTGCGCGGCGAGAGCGCCGAGGAAGAGCGTCTGGTCGCCGCCGCGGTCGCCGCGCTGGGGCAGGGTGGGCGCGGCGTGATCCACTCGGCGGACGGCCCGCTCGGCGAGACCGCGCCTGCCGCCGGCGGTATGCTCGGGACGGCGCTCGGCCGCGTCACCCGCGCGGTGATCGAGCGCACCGGCCTCACGCGCATCCTGTTCGCGGGCGGTGACACATCGAGCCACGGCGTCGCCCAGCTCGGCATCGACGCGCTCACCTGGGCCGCGCCGATCGAACGCGGCGCCCCGCTCGTGCGCGCGCACGCCACCGATCCGGCGATCGACGGTTTGGAACTGGTTCTCAAGGGCGGGCAAATGGGGGGCGAAGGCTTTTTCGAAACCGTGCGGCGGGGCGGATAGCGCCGCGCGTCACTGATAACGCGCGACGTTGCCGAACCCGGTGTTGGTCCTGGTCATCTTGGCGAGCTTGCGCAGATAGCTGCGAACATGCCGGTCGAACCGCGTATCGTCATACACGCCGCGCCAGATATAGTCGTCACGCGCCAGCAGCGCGCGCACCTCCTCGGCGAACGCGCTCTGCGCATCGACCGAGGCTTTGTCCTTCAGCGCGGCGCAGACCATCTCCTCCGCCGCCGCCTTGTCGCAATCGTCGTGAAACTCATACCCGCCGCGCTCGGCCCGCACCTGCTCGGCGCGTGCGGCGACGATCCGCCGCGCGAGCCAGGTGCGCACTGCGGCGCCGTCCCATTCGCTCGTCACGCTCAGCGGCCGCGCCGATATCCGCCGAACTGGCTGCTCTCGAACGACACCACCGCGCCGGCATTGTCGCCGAGCGGGATCGCCGCCACGCCATAGGCGCCGCGGGTCCCGTTCGAACCGATCATCGCGCCGATCTCGCCGTGGATGCCGGGACCGCCGGCGTCGCGTGCTTCACCGCGCGCCGCCGCCGCGCTTTCCACGGTGTTGCTGTCGAGGATCGCGTCGCGCTCCGCATCGCTCAGCCGGATCGTGTCGCTTGGCGGCGGTGCGGCCGGCTCGGGCGCCTGGGCGATGCCCGCAGCGGGCCAGCAGCAAACCCCCGCGACGAGGGCGAACGCAAACGGAATCGCGCCAGCGCGCGATGGCATCGAACGAGTCATGCCGCGCTTCTACCCCGGATCGCCCCGATCGCCAAAGCCGCCCGTGTCCGATTGTGGATCGCGCCGCGATATGCGAACAGCGCGCGCGAGGAGAGCGACATGATCGGCCTGATGATGCTTCTGGCGGCGGAAAGCGCCACCTTCATGAACGGGCAGGATCTGTACGCCTTGTGCAAGGGCGACGACTCCGAGCGGCTGCAATGCCTGCGCTATGTCGAGGGCGCGGCGGACGGCATCGCCGTCACGCAATGGTCCAACCGGCGCAACGTGCGGCAGGTCTGCATCCCCACCAAGGCGACGATCAAGAAGCTCGCCGCCGTCACCGTCAAATATATGAACAAGCATCCCGAGGATCGCGACCGGCAGGGCAGCATCATCGTCCTGCGCGCGTTCAAGAAGGCCTATCCCTGCCGCAAGTGAGCCGGCTCAAACCTCCCGCACCGGCCCGATCGCGACCGTTCCCGCCAGCAGCAGTGCCGTCGCCGCCACCGCGATCCACAGCGCCGTCAGCCCCAGCGCGGGGTACACCGCCGCGCCGGCGATCGCGCCCGTCACCAGCCCGAGCCACAGCAGCAGATACGGTACCCACGCGAAGCGCGGTCCCCCGGCGAGCGCGGCGGCGAGATGCTGCCCGAACTTGACGAGCGTGCCCGTCATATAGGTCACGCCGACGCTGACCTCGCCGTCGCGCTGGAACACCGCGTTGAGCGCCCCCATCGCGCTCGCCATCAGCAGCGGCGCCACCACCGGGCCGCTGTCGAGCGATGCCGCGACGATCAGCTCGAGCAGCACGAACCCCAGCACCGCCTGCTTGCGCCAGCGCCCGGCCACACGCCCCACCGTCGCGCCCGCCATCACCCCGATCACGAACGCCGCGATCACCGCGCCCACGAACAGGCTGCCGCGCGGATCACCGGCGACGCCGACCGCGAGCCGTGTCGAATTGCCGCTCATGAACGACACGAACATTCCGCCCAGCTTCAGAAAGCCGAGCGCATCGACGAAGCCCGCCAGCGCGGCGAGCCCGATCGCGAGCAGGCGGTGGGGGTGTTCGTAGCGGCGCATCGCCGCGCCATAGCGCGGATGCCCGCGCCGCATCCACCCCGCGCGCGAACCGGCCCGGCCGTTCGGCCCCGCTTCGGCTTTCGCCCGCCGCCCGCGCTGTGGTACAAGCGCCCATCGTGGGTACCGTCTCGCGCCGGCGCTGCCGCGTCCGGCGCGCGCCCGTTCGAGACGCAAGAGGAGCAGGGCCTTGACCGTGACGACACAGACCGGAGTCGAACAGGCGGAGCTGGAACGGGCGCCCGGCGCGCCGGCGGGGCCGCTCTCCGCCGAGTTGCTCCACCGCATGCACGGCTATTGGCGCGCCGCCAATTACCTCTCGGTCGGGCAGATCTATCTGCGCGCCAATCCGCTGCTGGAGCGGCCGCTCACCCGCGCCGACATCAAGCCCCGGCTGCTCGGCCATTGGGGCACCACGCCGGGGCTCAACCTGCTCTACGTCCATCTCAACCGGCTGATCGTCGAGCAGGACGTGAACATGATCGCGATCATCGGCCCCGGCCACGGCGGGCCGGGGCTGGTCGCACACACCTATCTCGAAGGTTCCTATACCGAACGCTATCCGGCGATCGAGCGCAGCCGGGGCGGGATGGAGCGGCTGTTCCGGCAATTCTCCTGGCCGGGCGGCGTCCCCAGCCATGTCGCGCCCGAAACCCCCGGCTCGATCCACGAGGGCGGCGAACTCGGCTATGCGCTCGCGCACGCATACGGCGCCGCGTTCGACAATCCCGATCTGGTCGTCGCCTGTGTGATCGGCGATGGCGAGGCGGAGACCGGCGCGCTCGCCGCGAGCTGGCACAGCAACAAGTTCCTCAATCCCGCGAGCGACGGCGCGGTCCTGCCGATCCTGCATCTCAACGGCTTCAAGATCGCCAACCCGACCGTCCTCGCGCGCATCCCGGAGGACGAACTGGCCAGCCTGATGCGCGGCTACGGCCACGAACCGCTGTTCGTCGGCGGCGATGATCCGATGATCGTCCATCAGGAGCTGGCGGCGACGCTCGATACCGCGCTCGCCCGCATCCGCGACATCCAGCGGCACGCGCGATCCGGCGCAGCGGGCGATCGGCCGGCCTGGCCGGTGATCGTGCTGCGCACCCCCAAGGGCTGGACCGGGCCGAAGCGCGTCGATGGCAAGCCTGTCGAGGGAACGTGGCGCGCGCATCAGGTGCCGATCGCCGATTTCAACGATCCCGAGCATCTCGTCCAGCTTGAAACATGGCTGCGCAGCTACCGGCCCGACGAGCTGTTCGACGCCAATGGCAAGTTCCGCGAGGCGTTCGCCGGTCTCGCACCGACCGGCCACCGCCGGATGGGCTCGAACCCGCATGCGAACGGGGGTGAGCTGATGCGCCCGCTCGTCCTGCCCGATTTCCGCGCGCATGCCGTGGCGGTGGCGACGCCCGGTTGCGTCGAAGCGGCGGCCACCGCGACGCTTGGGCGGTATCTCAAGGACGCGATGGCGCTCAATCTCGCCGGCGCCAATCTGCGCCTGTTCGGCCCGGACGAGACCGCCTCGAACCGCCTGCAAGCGGTCTATGACGTCACCGGCAAGCGGTGGATGGCCGAAACGCTCCCCGACGATACCGATCTCAGCACCGATGGCCGCGTGATGGAGGTGCTCAGCGAGCATCTCTGCCAGGGCTGGCTGGAGGGCTATCTGCTCACCGGCCGCCACGGGCTGTTCTCCTGCTATGAGGCGTTCGTCCACATCGTCGATTCGATGGTCAATCAACATGCCAAATGGCTCAAGACCACGCGCGTGATCCCGTGGCGCAAGCCGATCGCGTCGCTCAACTATCTGCTCACCTCGCACGTGTGGCGGCAGGACCATAACGGGTCGTCGCACCAGGATCCCGGCTTCCTCGATCATGTCGCGAACAAGACCGCCGACGTCGCGCGCATCTATCTACCGCCCGATGCCAATTGCCTGCTGTCGGTGGCGGACCATTGCCTGCGCAGCCGCGGCTACATCAACGTCATCGTCGCCGGCAAACAGCCCGAGCTTCAGTGGCTCGATATCGAGGCGGCGGTGCGCCATTGCACCATCGGCGCGGGCGTCTGGGATTGGGCCAGCGACGAGGGCGATCCCGATGTGGTGCTCGCCTGCGCGGGGGACGTGCCGACGCTGGAGACTCTCGCCGCCGCCATGCTGCTGCGGGACTATGTGCCGGACATCCGCGTCCGCGTCGTCAACGTGGTCGATCTGATGGTGTTGCAGCCGCAGAAGGCGCATCCGCACGGGCTCGATGATCGCGCGTTCGATGCGATGTTCACCACCGACAAGCCGGTGATCTTCGCCTTCCACGGCTATGCGTCGCTCATCCACCGGCTCGCCTATGCGCGCGCCGGGCACCACAATTTCCACGTCCGCGGCTACAAAGGCGAGGGCACGACCACGACCCCCTTCGACATGGTGGTGATGAACGATCTCGATCGCTACCGGCTCGCGCTCGATGCGATCGAACGGGTGCCACGCCTCAAGGATCACGTGCCCGCCGCGACGGCGCGCTATTGGGCGATGATGGAGCGGCACAAGCTCCATGTCGCCGAACAGGGGGATGATCTGCCGGAGGTGCGCGACTGGCGATGGGCGCGCTGATCCTCGCGCTCAACGCCGGTTCGTCGTCGTTGAAATACGGCGCTTTCACGATCGACGGGAACCGTTGCGAAGCCGTCGCGGGCGGCACCGTGGCGGGGGCGGACCATGCCGAAGGCTTCGATGCGATCGCCGCCAGGCTCGACGGCGCGACGCCGGACGCGATCGGCCACCGCATCGTCCACGGCGGCCCCGACCTGTTCGATCCGGTCGTGGTCGATGCGGACGTGACTTCGCGGCTGGAGGCGGCGTGCGCGTTCGCGCCGCTGCACGGCCCGGCGGCGCTGTCGCTGATCGGCGCGGCGCGGCGGCGCTTCCCCGATATTCCGCAAGTCGCCTGTTTCGACACCGGCTTCCACCGCGATCTGCCGCCGGTCGCGGCGGTGCTGCCCGTGCCCGCGCGGCTTCGCGCCGAGGGCATCCGCCGGTATGGCTTCCACGGCCTGTCGTGCCGGTCGATCGTCCGGCAGCTCGGCGACGATCTTCCCGAACGCCTCGTAATCGCGCATCTCGGCAGCGGCGCCAGCGTGACCGCGGTTCGCGCCGGCCGTTCCGTCGATACCTCGATGGGGCTGACCCCGTCGGGCGGGGTCGTGATGGCGACGCGCAGCGGCGATATCGATCCCGGCGTCCTGCTGTTCCTGCTGCGCGAGCGGGGCATGACGGCGGCGACGCTCGAGGAACTGGTGGACAAGAAATCGGGTCTGCTCGGCGTTTCGGATCGCTCTGGCGACATGCGGACGCTCCGGGAGGCGCGGGAGGCGGCGCCCGAGGCGCGGCTCGCGATCGACATCTTCTGCCGGTCGGTCGCCAAGCAGATCGCCGCGATGATCGTCAGTCTCGGCGGAATCGACATGCTCGTCTTCAGCGGCGGCATCGGCGAGCATGATGCCGCCACGCGCGACGCGATCTGCGCGGACCTCGCCTGGGCGGGCGTGCCGCGCGCCGGCGAGGCCGGTGCCGTCGGCGTTCGCGTGTGCGCCCCCGACGAGGAGGAACAGATCGCGCGGGAGACGGCGGCGCTGGTCGGCCACGGCGCGACGGTGCGCGCCGACGCGTGAAGCCGCCCGCTTCGGTCGGCACGCGTCCGGCGAACGGGCCGCGCGCATCGCGCCAAGGTTGATCCAAGCAGGCCCATTTCCGTGCCCGATGCCATGCCGAATAGGGCGAGTAGCGGATCGTGATACCGTGGAATACCCGTATCGGCGCTAAAGTCGTGTCATAGTATCGTGGCCCATATCGACGAGCTTGGTCAGTGTGTTACTCTTGATGTGCGACTCGGGGGGATCGGTTCTGCGGGGTGTCATCTGCGTGGCGTTGGCGCTCTGCGGCTGTACGAGCGTGCAGGTGGCCGATCGGGGTGAAAGCCGGGTGTACCTCGGCGTGGTGCGTGTGACGGTGCCGGATCGAGCCGGAGACCTTGTGGCGTATTCCGTGAAGACGGCGGGGGCGGGCTGGCATCGCGGCCCCTGGCTCGGTTGGCGTTCTGACACTTGGGTCGAAGCGGATCCGGCCAAATGTCAGCTTCTCGTCGTGATCCGGTCGGGCGTGGAGGCGCGCAACGCGGCGGAGGTGCTGCGGGCGCTGGAGGGGCGGAACGCATGCGTGGCGGATTATACCGGAAGTTTGCGGCACTGACGGCGGTCGCCCTCGCGGGCGGCTGCGTGCAATCGACGCGTCACAGCAACACCTTGCTGTTCGGGACCAACACGCATTTCGGCATTCGCGCGGGCACCAGCCCGACCAGCGTGCCCGAGGTCAACATCGGCTATTCGCGGCAGGAGGCGGTGGTCATGCCGCTCGTCGCCAACGTCGCGGACGACGGCCACACCCAGAAACCGTGCGATCTGACCACGCCGGTGACGGTCGTCGGCGGGTCCGGCTTTGCGGTCCATCCCTGCTCGCTCGTGGCGATGAAGGGCGAGGCGCAGGACAGCTATTCGGTGCTCGCCAGCTTCGGCGCGACCTTCGATGCCGGGGCGCGCGTGGACGGATCGAGCGGGAAGGGCGGTCTCGCGCAATATTTCGCGACCGGCATGGCGGCGCAGATCCTCGCCTACACCGGCGGGGCCTCGGTCGTCGCGGTGGGAGACGCCGCCAAGGAGGCCGCCAGGAAGGGGCCGCCCGAGCCTGCCACCCTCGCGGCGTTGTTCGGCGGCGAGACCGCTTTCACAAAGGGCGTGGCGATGCGCGACGCCTATTCCGCCTTCCGCGACGGGCTGCTCGCCAAGATCACGCTTACCGACCCGCGCCAGCTCGGCGCCAAGATGAAGGCGTTCGAGGCGGCGGCGGGCGCGACGAGCGTGGGTGTCGCCGACGATTGCACCGCGGTCGATCCGTGCCGGAAGGCCGTGACCGAGAACGATCCCTATCGACCGTTCTACACCGCGAGGAAGGCGGCGTTCGACGCCGCTTTCGCCGCCTGGACCATCCCCTGAACCCCTGCGCAGGAGCCATGTGATGTCCCGAACCGTCATACTCGCTTATGCCGACAAGGCCGCCGCCGACGCGATGGCCGTCAATTACGCCAACGACTATACCGTCATGGTGATCGGCCCGACCGACCAGGTCGTGCTCGCGCGCGAAAGCGAGGACGGCGTCGTGTGGCGAAGCGGTGCGGAGGCCGATTTCTACGTGATGATAGCCACCAAGGATCCGATCGCCGGCCCCAAGGCGCCGGGCTGACGCGCGCGGCATCGGGCCTGTCCTACACGCCCGAAACCTGCCACACTGCCGGTCGCGCGCCGCTCGAATGCCTCTCCCGCCGGCCCAAAAGCCACGCGCCCCGACCGCGCTGCCTCTGCGCGACGTTAGCCATCTTTCACGCCCCGCTATCGGCGCCGAGTCCCTTGGTACAGTCGATGAACGCGAAGATGCCCGCCGCGATCAGCACCATCGCCGCCACGCCCTGCAACGGCAGATCGTAATTCCCCGTCGCCGCGACGACATAGCCGAACGCGACCGAGCAGACGAAGCCGCCGATATTGCCCGCGGTGTTCATCACGCCGCTCGCCGTGCCGCCGCACCGCCCGCCGATCGCCATGCACATCGCCCACGCCGCCGGCAGCATCAGGTCCATCACCATGAACGCCGCCCCCGCAAGGACGATGATGGTGAATTTCCCCGCCGCCAGGCTCATCGCCACCAGCAGCGCAGCGGTGATCGTCAGGCACACCGCCGCGATCAGGCTGTACGCCCGCCGGATGCCGATCCGCTCGGCGAGCCGATCGCACAAGATGCCGCCCGCGAGGTTGCCAACGATGCCGAGCAGGAACGGGATCGATCCGTACACGCCCATCTCGCCGACGGTGAAGCCCGCGCCCTTCACCATCCAAGTCGGGAACCAACCGAAGAAGAACCAGCTCCCGAACGCATAGAAGCCATAGGCCGCCGCGATCAGCCAGAGCTGCGGCAACGCCAGCAGCCGCCGCCACGGCGTCCCCGAATGCGCCGCGCCGGCATCGCCGCCGATCTCGGCGACTTCCTCCGCGGTGATGCCGGGCTGCGCCTCGGGGCGGTCGTGGAACCAGCGCCACCACGCGATCGCCCAGACGAAGCCGAGCGCGCCGAGGATCGCGAACACCGCCCGCCAACCGAACATCGCGTTGGCCGGCACCAGCAGCAACGGTGCCAGCCCGCCGCCGAGCCGGCTCGCGGCCCAGATCACGCCTTGTCCGCGCGCCCGCTCCCGCGCCGGCAACCAGCGATAGAGCACGCCCGACATGTTCGGATACGCGCCGGCCGCGCCAAGCCCGAACAGGAAACGCGCGCTGGCGAGCTGCCAGAAGTTGCGGCACAAGGCGGTCGCCGCCGTGAACACCGACCACCAGACCGTGATCCGCGACAATTCCTTACGATAACCGTGCCGATCGCCGAGCGCGCCCGAGGGCACTTCGAACACCGCATAGGCGATTACATAGGCGCTCAGCACCCAGCCCCATTGCGCGGGGCTGATGTTCAGATCCTTCTGCATCGTCGGCCCCGTCACCGCGATCGCGAGCCGGTCGATGAAGGTGATGACCGATAGCGTCGCGAGGAAGCCCAGTACGATGCGCCGTTTCTTCACTGCGCGAGGCCCGCGAGCAGATCCCTCGCGCGCGCCATGCCGAGTTCGGGGCTGGAGAGCACCGGCGCCGGCAGCGCTCCCTCGGGCAAGGCCGCGACGACCCGCGCCATCGAGGCTTGCGCGAGGATGATGACGTCCATGCCCCGCATCGCGTCGGTCAGCGCCTCGCCGACGATGCGGTCGTGAGTCGCGCCGTCTCCTGCCATCACCGCCGCGAAGGCGCCATCGCAGACGTGCTCGACGATCTCGACCGTCCGGCCCTGCTCTTGCGCCACCAGCCGCACCAGATCGGCGGTCGGCGTGAGCGTGGTCGTCAGCGTCGCGACCACGCCGATCCGGCTACCCATCGCGACGGCCTTCTCCGCCATCGGCCGATCGACGCGCAGCACGGGCTGATCGTACAGCTCAGCCGCCATGTCCACCGCCGGGCCGATCGACGAACAGGTGACGAGCGCCGCGTCGCACCCGGCGTTGAACGCCGAGCCGACCAGACCGATCACCTGCCGCTTGGTCGCCTTCTGGAGATAGCCGGCGGCGATCGTATTCTTGATCGTGCTTTCATCGACGAAGTGCAGGATGCGCACGTCGGGCATGATCCGCGCCGCGATCTCATTGAAAATCGGCGCGAGCACCGGCGAATTGTGGATGAGGCCAAGCGTCGGCACGGAATATCCTCTCAGGCGGGAGTCGTGAAATGA
Organism: Sphingomonas pollutisoli; assembly: GCF_029167165.1. Lineage (NCBI taxonomy): Bacteria > Pseudomonadati > Pseudomonadota > Alphaproteobacteria > Sphingomonadales > Sphingomonadaceae > Sphingomonas > Sphingomonas pollutisoli. The sequence goes on along the minus strand of NZ_JARFNJ010000002.1, from coordinate 215,418 downwards.
TGGTCACCCGAGCCGATCTCGAAGCGGATCATGCGATCGCCGCGAGTCAGCGCGCGGACCTCGGGATGGTTGACGAGCAAGTGGCCGCTCTCGCGCCACTCGCGGTCGGGCAGTTCGACCTCGGCAACGGTGTTGGCGGGGATCGTGAGCCGGAATCGTGCGAGGCCGCTCGCATCGCCGCCAGTTTCGGTGACGATCAGCCCCATGCACGATTCGTAGCGCGCCGACACCCGACCGATCCGCGGATACCACAAAGGCCGGGCCGCGATTCGCGTGAAGCCGGGCGCGGCGGGTGCGATGCCGGCGAGGCGGCGGTAGAAGAAGCCGATCACCGCGCCGAAGGCGTAATGGTTGTAGCTGTTCATCGACAGATCGCCGGTGTCGCCGTTCCAGCGCTCCCACATCGTCGTCGCGCCCTTGGACGCCATATAGCCCCAACTCGGATACCCCGTCTGAAGCAGCAGGCCGGCGACCTCATCGTGCAGCCCGGCGTCGGCGAGCACATCGAGGATGTACGGGGTACCGAGAAAGCCGGTGGAAAGCTTCATTCCGCGTACGCGGATGTCGTCCGCGAGGCGGCGTGCCGCCAATGGACGAAGATCTGGGGGCACGAGATCCATGTAGAGCGCGAGCACCTGGCTTGTCTGACTGCCGTTGCCGGCCGTACCATCCTCCGCGACGAATTCGGCTAGGAAGGCGGCGCCGATCCTCGCGCGCAACTCGCGATAGCGTCGAAACGCGGTGGTCCGTCCGGTCGCCTGGGCCATATCCGCCATCTGTCGCGCTACCCAGGCCCAGAAAGCGGTCGCGCACAGGATGCGCGGCGTGGTCTCGTCATCGGGCTTGATCGCATCGACCGAGAGCCAGTCACCGAGATCGAGTCCGCGGCCGTCGCGCCAGACGTGATCGGGATTGCGGTCGGCGACATACGCCATCCAGCGTTCCATCGCCTTCCAATTCTCGTCGATCACGGCGGTATCGCCATAACGCTGCCACAGCAGCCAGGGCAGCACGATGCCCGCCTCGCTCCATCCCGCGGTCACCACGTCGGGGAAGGATTGCGGTTGCGGCACCACGATCGGATAGGCGCCGTCGGGCCGCTGCGCCGCGCGCGCTTCTTGCAGAAAGCGGCGGATGAACGGATCGACTTCCATGTTGAACGCGGCCGCATCGAGGAAGACGAGGATGTCGCCCATCCAGCCCATCCGCTCGTCACGCTGCGGGCAATCCGTCGGTACCGCGAAGAAGTTCGAACGCTGGCTCCACAGCCCGTTGTTCCAGATCGTCTGAAGCAGCGGCGCATCGTGGAAGGTCATCGTGCCCGTCTCGCGGCAGGCGCTGTGAACGACGATGCCAAGTATGTCTTGGGCGGTCGGTACGCCGGGGAAGCCCTCGACTTCGACATAGCGGAAGCCGTGGTACGTGAAATGTGGTTCGAACACTTCGGCTCGGCCGGTTCCGGCCAGCGTGAAACGGTCGGTCGCTCTGGCGAGCCGCAGGTTCGATAGATCGGCCGTCCCGTCGGGGTAGAGCAATTCGGCGAACTTCGCGGTGATCGTCGTTCCGCTCGAACCCGTCGCGGTGATGCGGACCCAGCCAGAGGTGTTCTGACCGAAATCGAACACGTATCGGCCGGGCGCCGGTACATCTACGCGGACCGCCGTGCGCGTTCCGGTCCGTTCCAGTGCTGGTGCGATCTGCGCGACCAGCCGCGTGCCGGGCGCTTCGCCGATCTTGGCGGACTGCCAGCCCGAGGCGTCGAAGCCGGGCGTGTCCCAGCCCGGCGTTTCCAGCCGCGCGTCATACGTCTCGCCGTCGTAGATTTCGGACGTGACGATCGCCGATGGCGCGATCCGCCAGTCGGGGCCGGTCGTCATCCAATCACTGTCGCCATCGGCATAATCGAGCCGCAAGGCCGCGCGAAGCCGGCGCGGCGCAGGGCCGAAGCCGTAGCGTTCGATGCGCCAGCCGAACGCGCTGGCATACCAGCCGTCGCCCACCAGTGCCGCCAGCACGTTCTCGCCCGGCACGATACGATCGGTGACGTCATGGACTTGATAGAGCACGTGATCGCGCGCCACGCTGATCTCTGGCGCGAGGATCGCATCCGACACGGGGGCGCCATTGATTCGCGCATTATAGGCGCCGAGCGCGGTGGCGTAGAGCCGCGCGCTTGTAACTGGCCGATCCACACTGAAGCGCGTTCGCACCTGCATCGCCGGCTCGGGCGGACGTGGATCATTGTGGACGTTTGCACCGCTTCGCTGGGCAGACGCCCAATCGGTGGCATCGAAAGCGGCTTCGATCCAGCCCTCGGGCGGCGAGGGCCTCACGCGCCAGCCGCCGCCACTGACGATCCGGTCCACGCTGCCGTCCGCGCGCCACAGCCGAATCAACGCCGCGAACGCGCCACCATCGACCGGGAAGAAGCCGGTGGTATCGGCCTCAACCAGAGCACAGATGCTGTTGCCGCCCGGCTTCACCTCGCCGCGATACACTCCGAGCGTGCCACAGAACGGCAGTTCGGTAGTCCAGTCGAAGGGCCAATCGAGCGGCGCTGCGGTGCCGTTGATCCACACGCCGCGCAGATGGTCCTTGCCCGCAAGCAGAACCTCCGCGCGGACAAGGTCGGCCGGTGCGTCGAAGTCGAGCCGGAAGGCGTGTGGCCGATCGTCGAGTGCCGTTTCGCTCCACACCCATGCCAGGGCCGCCTTGCGGTCGGCGGCGGCGATGTCATCCTCGACCTCAATCCAGTCGCCGCGCCAGTCGTCGGGCGAGAGGAGCCCGGTCTCGAGCCATGTCGGCTCCGACCGTGACGTCGCGTCGTTCGTGCAGACCTCCACGTCCCACCAAATGCGTCGCATGGGCGCGAGCGTTGGGCCGTCCCATACGATGTCGACGCTCGCGGCGGAGTCGACGCCGCCGCTGTCCCACAGCAGATCGCCCGTCGCCAGAGCCTCTCGCGTGGCCGCCGCGCGGATACGGTAGCGCGTCTGCACGACCCCGGGCACGGTCGCCTCGACGCGCCAGGACAAGCGAGGGCGCGCCGCTTCGATACCAAGCGGGCGTGTGATGTATTCGGTACGGAGATCGACGACGCGCATCAGACGTCCTGATTCAGTAGGAGGAGAACAGCGCCTCGCGCGCCAGTTTGAGCGCACCGACCGCATCCTGTCGGTCTTGTGCGGCCTGCATCGCCTCGAAATCGAGCGTGTCGAGCGCGCGCTCGATCGCCTTGAGGAAGCCGATCGCCGATTGTGCCGCCGCCACCGAATCTTCGCGGAACGGGAATTGGTCGAGCTGCCACACGCCCTCCCAACGGTTCTTGCGCAGCGTATAGAAGAATTCGAACAATTCGATCGGGTGGACCGAGCCGGCGATCATATCGTCGTCCCAGCCGCGCAGATTGTCGTTGACGTCCATGCCGAACAGCCGGCCATGATCGATCGCGAGCTGCGCCGCATCGGCCGGGCTCTCGCCACCGTACAGCGAATGACCGAAATCGAGCAGGATGCCGACGTTCGGCACGCCCATCTTCTCGATGCCGAGCAAGGTGCGTGCGACACTGTCGTAGCTCATATGGTTGCGCGGCTCGCGCGGCTTGTACTCGATCACGAACTTGAGATCGGGGTTCTGCGTGGCGAGTTCGGCGACGCCTTCGACGCTCATCCGCCACAGCTTGCGGTGATCGACCTGGAACGGATAATCCCAGCCGTCCTGCCCCGGCCACAGCTTCACATAATCGGCGCCGAAATGCCGCACGATATTGGCGGCGTCGTTGCACATTTCGTTGGCCAGGCGGCGGACGCCCGGATCGGGATTGGTGAACGCCCCCTTGGCGAACTGGCGCGTGTAGATCTCGGGCGTGATGCCAATCACCGACAGGTTGTTGCGCTCCAGCGCGGTGCCGATCGCCTCCAGCGAGGTCTCGCCGCCTGGGAAGGGATAATTGATATCGACCACCGACAGATCGCCGACCTGGCCTGCCAGATCGATCATCTCGATCAGCGAACGTGGCGCGCCATAGCCGTCGGTCGCATACCGATCGACATAGGTCGCGAAATGCCAGATGCCTGCGCCGTAGCGTTGATTGCTCACTCGTTCGTCCTCTTCCCAATGGTGCCGGAAAGCAGGACGCGCGAAGGCGCCGCTCCGGCGGATTATGCTATGATGACTTCGACGCCCGCCCGTTCGATCACCGCGCGATCGGCATCCCGGATGCCTTCGTCGGTGATGAGGATGTCCACCAGCTCGATCCCGCCAAGCGCGGAGAAGGAGCGCGCGCCGATCTTGCTCGAATCGGCAACGAGGATGGTCTTCTCCGCCGCGTCGATCATCGCGCGCTTCACCGCGATGTCGGACAGCGCAGGGTAGGTGAGGCCGGCGTCGAGATCGAAGCCGGCGGTGGCGAGGAACAGTTTCTGGACGAACATGCCGCGGAACGATTCGGCGGCGCGCTCGCCGCTCAGCGACAAGGTCGGGGCTTTGAATTGGCCGCCGCTGACATGCACTTCGAACCCCGGCTCCGCGCCCAGCATCAGCGCGATGTTGAGCGCATTGGTGATGACTGTCATGTCGCGGTGGCCGAGGATGTTTGCGGCGACTTCCGTCGTGGTCGACCCAGAATCGAGGATGATCGTCTCGCCGTCGCCGATCATCGCGGCGGCGCGGCGACCGATGCGGCGCTTGGCGTCCATATTGTCGAGATGCTGGAGCGCCATCGCACGGACCTGCTGGCGCACCGACTTGAGATAGGCGCCACCATGTTCGCGTACGATGTGACCATCGCTTTCCAGCTTTTCGAGATCCTGCCGAACGGTGACTTCCGAAACCGAAAAGGCGTGCGCCAGTTCGCGGACACGGGCGCTGCCCTGTTCGCGGAGCCATTCCAGGATCTTGTGGCGCCGGGTTTCGCCGAGCGCGCGCGATTGCGAGGCTGCGCTGTTGGGCTGGGTGCTGTCGAGCGGGGTGCGGGAGCGTTGCATGGCACGACTATCCGCGTGGTCGCGCTCGTATAGCAAGTCCAGACCGACCGTTTTTGACATCATCACTCCGAAGGACCGGCAACACCACGCCGGCCATGCCTTGCGACCTGTTAGCTTCTCGTTTCGGTTTCTGTCAAATAGTCTTCTGTAAACTTTTAAAACGTAAAAAATCGAAAGCAAACAGCTTGCGGTTGCGCGAGGGCTGCGGTATTCAGCAGCGCAGGAGAGGGGCACAATGGCATCATCGGAACAGCTTCGGCCAGTTGGCGGCATGGGTGCGGGCACGACGGAGGCGCGCGTGGCGCATGTCCGCGAACGCGCCAACTGGATGCGCCGGCGGCTTCTCGGCATGATCGTCGATGCTGGCCAGGGGCATCCCGGTGGCGACCTCTCGGCGACCGACATCGTTGCCAGCCTCTATTTCGATATTCTTCGGATCGACCCCACCGACGCTTCCGCGCCGGAGCGTGATCGTTTCGTGATGAGCAAGGGCCATTGTACGGGCGCGCTCTATGCTGCTCTGGCCGGGGCGGGCTTCTTCGCGGAGGCGGAACTCGATACGTATCTGAAGCCGCTGTCGCGCCTGAACGGCCATCCCAACCGCACGTACCTGCCGGGCGTGGAGACCAACACCGGGCCGCTTGGCCACGGTTTTCCGGTCGGTGTCGGCATAGCGGTGGCGGGGCAGATCGACGGATCGGAATACCGCGTCTTCGTGCTGACCGGCGATGGGGAGTTGCAAGAAGGCAGCATGTGGGAGGCGGCGATGTTCGCCGGCCACCGTGGCCTTGGCAAACTCACCGTGATCGTCGATCGGAACCGCTTGCAGCAGGGCGCGGGCACCGAGGATACCAATCAGCTCGAACCGCTCGGCGACAAATGGCGGGCGTTCGGGTGGGATGTGGTCGAGGTCGATGGGCACGATCCCGCCGCGTTGCTCGCCGCGTTCGATGATACCGCTGCGCCGCGCGACAGGCCGCGCTGCATCATCGCCAATACGATCAAGGGCAAAGGCGTTAGCTTCATGGAAAATCAGGCGGGCTGGCACCACGGCGTTCCCAACGCCGCGCAATATGCGCAGGCGCTGGCGGAACTGTCGGCATGAGCGCTTCCAGCTCTGCGCCCGGCCTGTTCGACTGCCGCGACGCCTATGTCCGCGCGGTGCGCGAGCTTGCCGAAGCCGATCCGCGCATCGTTGCGGTGGTCAACGACTCGGTCGGGTCGTCCAAGCTCGGCGCCTTCCGCGAACGCTTCCCCGATCGGCTCATCAACGTCGGCATCGCTGAGCAGAATATGGTGGGAGTCGGCGCCGGCCTCGCCAACGGCGGCAAGATTCCGTTCGTCAGCGGCGCAGGATGCTTCCTCACCGCGCGCGCGATGGAGCAGATCAAGGTCGACTGCGCGTACAGCCAGGCCAATGTGAAGCTCTGCGGCATCTCGAGTGGCGTCGCCTATGGCGAACTCGGCGCGACCCATCACAGTATCGAGGATGTCGCCTGGTTGCGCGCGATCGACAAGCTGACGGTGATCGTTCCCGCCGATCCATGGCAGACCGCCGAGGCGATCAAGGCCGCGGCGGCGTTCGACGGCCCGGTATATATCAAGGTCAGCCGCATGCCGGTGCCCGAGCTTGCGCGGGCAGATTCGACGTTCGCGATCGGACGGGCCGAGACGCTGCGTGAGGGCGGCGACCTCGCGATTATCGCCAACGGGACGCTCGTACATCACGCGCTGGCCGCCGCCGACGCGCTCGCAGCCGAGGGGATCGCGGCGCGCGTCGTCAACATGGCGACGGTCGCGCCGATTGATGAGGCCGCGCTCGCTGCCGCCGCTGCCACGGGCGCGATCGTCACCGCCGAGGAGGGGCTGTCGCGGGGTGGTCTCGGCGGCGCGGTCGCGGAATATTGCGCGCGGCACGCGCCCGTACCGATGCGGATGGTCGGCTTTCCCGGTTTCGCGCCGACCGGGTCCGCCCCGTGGCTGATGGAGCATTTCGGCCTCAACGCAGCCGGCATTGCCGGCGCGGCGCGCGAATTGCTGGACGCCAAGGCAGGCCGATGACCCGCCACGCCATCCTTGCGATCGACCAGGGCACCACCAACACCAAGGCGCTGCTCGTCGCGCCCGATGGGACGGTGCTGCTCTCTCGGTCGCGCGCGATGCGCGTCACCTATCCGCGCGCAGGCTGGGCTGAACAATCCGCCTCCGAAATCTGGGAAGCGGTTGCTGCGCTGATCGGCGAGGTTCACGCCGCCGCGCCGGACACCGAGGTGGCAGCGCTCGCCATCTCGAACCAACGCGAGACGGTCGTGCTATGGGAGGCGGCAACCGGCCGTCCGCTCGCCCCCGCGATCGTCTGGCAATGCCAGCGCTCGGCGGAGCGGCTCGCCACGCTGCGCGGAGCGGGTGCCGAAGCGGCCATTGTCGCGCGCAGCGGCCTCGGCCTCGATCCGCTGTTTCCAGCAGCGAAGATCGCGTGGCTGCTCGATTCGGTCCCAGACGCCCGCGTAAGAGCCGCGCGCGGCGAAATCCGGTGCGGCACGATCGATACGTGGCTGCTGTGGAACCTCACCGGCGGCGCGGTGCATGCGACCGATTTCAGCAACGCCTCGCGTACGCACCTTTTCAATCTCGATACGCTCGGCTGGGATGATGAACTCGCGCGGCTGTTCGACGTCCCGCTTGCGATCCTGCCCGCTATCCGCCCGTCGGACAGCCACTTCGGCGATGTCGCCCCCGGCGCGACCGCGCTGCCGGCGGGAACGCCGATCCACGCCATGCTGGGCGACAGCCATGCCGCCCTGTTCGGCCACGGGGTCGATACGCCCGGGCTCGGCAAGGCGACCATCGGCACCGGCAGCTCGCTGATGGTGGCTACGGCGGGGCGCGTTCATTCGCGCCACGGGCTGTCGAGCACGATCGCCTGGCGCCGCGGCGGCGTGACTCAGCACGCGCTCGAGGGCAACATCTCGGTCTCAGGGCATGCCGCTGCGTTCACCACCGCGCTGCTCGGCCTTGCCGACGAAGCGGCGCTGACCGAACTCGCGTTGAGCGTCGAGACCAGCGATGGCGTGGTGTTCGTGCCGGCGCTTGGCGGGCTCGGCGCGCCGCATTGGTGTACCAGCGCGCGCGGTACCATCTCGGGCATGTCGCTCTCGACGCGGCCGGCGCATATCGCGCGGGCGACGCTCGAGGCGATAGCGCTTCAGATCGGCGACGTGCTCGATGCGATCGACGCCGATCTCGGCACCAGGCTACCCGAACTGCTTGTCGATGGCGGCGCGGCGCGAAACCCGTTGCTGATCCAACTGCTCGCCGATCTGCTCGACCGCCCGATCATCCGCCCGCGCGTGGCGGAGGCGAGCGCGCTCGGCGCGGCGCGCATGGCTGCCGCGGCCCTCGGGTGGAGCGAGCCGCCCACGCGGCGCGACGCCGACACGTTCGCGCCCGCGATGCCAGCCGAGCGGCGCAACGCCGTCCGCCAGCAGTGGCGCAACGCGGTGGCGCGCGCGGTTCATCCGATCACCGACATGGCCGGGGCGGCGCTTCGCTCCGACCGGTCCGAGGCGATGCCAGCATCGCACAGGGAAGGATCCGTTTCCGAAGCGCAATAACAATCAAAAAGGGGATGAGGGACATGAAAGGCACTATCAGACGAACCGGCCGGGGCGTGCGCAAGGGTGCGCTTCTCGCCAGCGCGGGGATGGTGACGGCGTTCGCCGCCGGCACCGTACACGCGCAGGACACAGCCGCGCCGGCAAGTGCGCTGCCGGCAACGCAGCAAGCCACGACGCCCGCGGAAAGAGCGGCCGCGATCGACACGGAGACCGCGGAGACGATCATCGTTACCGGTTCGCGCATCAAAAGCCCGACGCTCACCTCGCCGTCGCCGCTGCAGGCGGTCACGTCGGAGGATATCCAGCGCACCGGCAAGCTCGACATCCAGGAAGTGCTCCAGCAGAACCCCGCGTTCGGCGTGCCCGGGCAATCGCGCAACACCTCTAATTATGGTGCGCTCAGCGCCGGCACCTCGACGATCAACCTGCGCAGCCTCGGCGCGAATCGCACGCTCGTGCTGATCGACGGGCGCCGCGTGGTGGCGGGTGTGCCCGGCACCGCGCAGGTCGATCTGTCGATGATCCCGAGTTCGTTCATCGAGCGTGTCGATGTGCTCACCGGCGGTGCTTCGGCGGTGTACGGGTCAGACGCGGTCGCCGGCGTGGTCAACTTCATCTACAAGAAGAAGTTCGAAGGCGTGGTGCTCAACGCGCAGACCGGCATCTCCGAGAAGGGCGACGACGACCAATATTCGGTCGATCTGACGATCGGGCACAATTTCGACGACAATCGCGGCAACATCCTGTTGTTCGGCGGGTGGCAGAAACAGGGCGGCGTCTCCTCCGCCGCGCGCAGCCGCAGCGTCACCGACCAGACCAGCGTCGGGGCGGCGACGCGCAGCAACGCGCTGACCAACGCCAATCTGACCGCTGCTCAGAACCTGTTCGTAGCGCGTGCCAACAAGTCGAGCGTGGTGCCGGACAGCACGTTCAACGCCGGCACTGGCAACTACATCGTTGATTCGACCGGCGTCGTGCGCCCGTACAACGCCTCAACCGACGGGTTCGATCGCACCCCGTACGACCAGATCTCGGTCCCGCTCGAAAAGCGCCAGTTCGCCGGGCGCGGCAATTACCAGATTTCGGACAGCATCAACGTCTATCTCGAAGGCACCTATGCGAATACCAAGTCGCGCGGGCTGCTCGAGCCGTCGCCGCTGGTGCCGACCGGATCGCTCGGGCTGTTCCGTCAGGGCAACGGGCGGTACAATATCGAGCAGCTCGTCACCAACCCCAACAACCCGCTGCAATCGCAAGTGGTGCGCAACCCGCTGGTGCCGGCGGGGCTGTACAACGTCGCGACCGACACCAACGGCGACGGCTTCCGCGATGTCGCGGTCTCGCGCCGGCTCACCGAGTTCGGCCAGCGGTTCGCGATTTTCGATCGGACCAACCTACGCTTCGTTGGCGGGCTCAACGGCACTCTCGGCAGCAATTGGGACTGGGACGTGTCGTACAATTGGGGCCAGACTCGCGTCTCCAGCCAGTTGACCGGGCTCATCAACCAGGACCGTGCGGTTCAGGCGCTCAACGTCATCCAGGACGTGTACGACGTGAACGGTAACGGCAACACCAGCGAGGCGATCTGCGCCAGCGCCGAGGCGCGCGCACAGGGCTGCGTGCCGTGGAACGTCTATGGCGCGGGCAAGGCCTCACCGGCGTCGATCGCCTATCTCAACGCCACATCGACGCATGATGCGGTGCAGACGCTCGAAGTCGCCGCCGCCAACCTGTCCGGTTCGCTGTTCGAACTGCCCGCCGGCAAGGTGCAGGTCGCGGTCGGCGCGGAGTATCGCCGGGAGTCGAGCGAGGAGACGTTCGATCCGCTCTCGATCGCGGCGCGCAACGCCTATGTCCAGCAGACCAACACGTCGGGCAGCTTCAACGTCAAGGAAGTGTACGGCGAAATCGTCGTACCGCTGATCCACAACACGCCGTTCTTCGACAATCTCACCGTGCGCGGTGCGGTGCGGATGTCGGATTACTCCACGGTCGGCACCTTTTACGCCTATAATGGCGGGGTCGAGTGGTCGCCGGTGCCTGATATCCGTTTCCGCGGCGTCTATGCCAAGGCGGTGCGCGCGCCCAATATCGGCGAGCTGTATGCGGCGCCGGCGGTGAGCATCTCGTCGGTCAACGATCCGTGCCAAGGCGTCACGCTCACCAGCACGGGCACCACCAGCACGGTCTGCCGCGCCAACGCGGGTGTTCTCGCGAATATCAACGCCAACGGCAGCTTCATCCTCAACCAATCGGATCTTCAGGGTGTCGGCGGTCTCAACGTCAGCAACCCGAACATCCGCGAGGAGAAAGCGACGACCTATACGCTCGGCGCGGTGATCAATCCGGTCTCGATCCACGCGTTGCGCAACGTCACGCTGACGCTCGATTATTACAACATCAAGCTCGACGGAGCGATCGCGCGGACCAGCCGCGATTACATCCTCCAGCAATGCTACCAGAACAACGATCCGACGTTCTGCTCGCTGGTATCACGCCGCGCGATCGGCTCCGGCCCGTATAGCGCAGGGTCGATCCAGCAGGTAGATTCGGCGCTGGTCAACAGCGGCGGGCTGCTGACGCAGGGCCTCGATACGACCTTCTCATATCGGCAGAACATGGCCGATTGGGGCCTTGGCAATGCTGCGGCGACCTTCTCGGTCAGCTATACGCATCTGTTCAAGCAAGGCGGCACGCCGCTGACGGGCGCGGCCTATGATACCACGCTTGGCGAGATCAACACGCCGCAGGATCGGGGCGCCTTCTCGCTCAGCTATGACAGCGACGCGGTCGGCGTGACGTTCAACGGCCAGTATATCGGCGCGTCGTACCTCGACGATCAGTACCGGATGCTGTTCAAGCTCGCCGACGGATCGCTGCCCGACAAGAAGTATTTCCGGGTCGGCGCGGCCTTCTATCTGGATACGCAGGTGCGCTTCCATGTGAAGAAGCAATTCGAGTTTTACGTCGGCGTCAACAACCTGCTCGACACCCAGCCGCCGCGGGTCATCACCGGCCTGCCCGGCAGCGTGACCGGCACCGAGACGGCGGCTGGCACCTATGATCCGATCGGCCGACGCTTCTACAGCGGTGTGCGGCTGAAGTTCTGAGCGGCCGTTCGGTCTGACCTCACGGGCGGCGCGAGCGATCGCGCCGCCCTTTTTTCGTCCGCGCGGGAGATCGAAACATGGTTAACGTTGCCTACCCGAGCCACGGTCTGTGGGCGTGTGACTTTTGCGTCCATCGGCGGGCGGCAGGCGCTCCGCGCGGCAGCGAACGAGCCGTCGATATTGGCGCCGACAGTGTCAAAGAGCGAGACCGGAAATATGGCGGAGACCGCGCGTAGGACATCGGCGGCATCGCTGGTTGAAGGCCGGAGGCGGGCGATCGTTGCCCGGCAGCTTTTCGGCCACTGCGGAAGGGCAGGTATGGATCTGCAACAGGGGGATAGCTGCACGCGCCGCCAGCGCCTTTGCCGGCCATTCTTGCAGAGTTCATCCGGCACGGACTAAGCAGGCGACGGCGGACTATACGGACGAGACGATGACATTGCGTGCGATCCTTGGCCGGGGCGTGCTGGCCGGATGGGTTCTGGGCGTGGCCGGCTGCGCCACGCCGCCGGTGAAGCCACCACCGGTTGTCGCAACGGTGCCGCCGCCACCCCCGCAGATGCCGCCGGGTGGCTATATCGGCATGAAGATTCCACACAAACTTGCGAACGGCACCTACGTCACGCCCAACATCGACAATACCGATCAGGCCGCAGTGTGGCATCTGCGCAATGCGCTGAATGTCGCTGCTCTCGGTTGCGATCAGGCGGGCGGCGGAATCGTCGAGCCTTATAATGCTTGGCTCACGACACATGCCGCCGTGCTCGACCATTACTTTCAGGCCTATCGTCACGAATGGCAGTCCACCGGCTGGTGGGACTGGGAGCGGGTTTACGACAACAACCAGACGCGGATCTACAATTTCTACAGCCAGCCGACGATGCGGGCGGCCTTTTGCGCGGTGGCGCGCCGGGAGATCGCGCAGGTCGGTCAGGTTGCGGATACCGATCTGCCAGCCTTCGCCCGGAAGGCTCTGGTGCGGCTCGACAAGCCGTTCGTCGATTTCTACGCGGCTTTCAATGCCTGGCGCGACTATTATGAGCCGGCGCCGCCACCGGTTGTAAGAACCATCGATACGCCCATCGCTGTCGCAACGCCGGCCCCGGTCGTGACGCTCGACGGCGCTGCCCCGGTTACGCTCGGCACCCTGTCGCTTTCGACTCCCCCGCCTGCAGATACACCGATCGCGATTGCCACCCCGTCACCTCCGGTGACCGGCTCCGGTAGCGCGCCGGTCGCCGGTGTCGTCGCGCCGGCGGCAACGGCCCCCTAAAGCAGATCCCACTTCAGCGAAGGCCACATCGCGGTCCCGCTGAACCGCCCCAGCGGCGTGCGGTGCCTGGGTTGTGAGGTAGCCGGACAGATCCATGTCGTCCGCGACGCCAAATGGGCAATACTGTCGAAACGGAATGACGGTGGCGCCGACCCCGTAGCCGACATTCAAGATGGCACGGGCATTCTCCCGAACCGGTCGCGGGTTCAGGTTATGTGGAACGGCCGGAACCGGGGCGCGGCTCAGCGCAGCCGCGCTTCGAGTTCGTCGAGTGTCTTGCCTTCGTTGCGTGGTGCCCAGATCATGCCGACCGCGCCGCTGATGACGAGGAAGCCGGTCAAGATCCACGCGAGCGTGTGGAAGCCGGTCGCGGTCAGCACGGGCACGAAGAACGACCAGAAGCCCAGCGAAATCCGCACCACCGCGAACATCACGCCCTGCGCGGTGCTGCGCAGCAGCGTCGGGAACAGTTCCGAGCTCCAGAGCTGGAAGAAGGATTGCGCGCCGAAACCCTGGCCGATCGCCATCATCAACACATGGATGATCGCAACCGGCAGCGTCAGCGGGAAGATCGCGAGCAGCGCCATGCCGACGATCTGGATGATCGCGGAGGCGGCGAACAGCATGCGCTGGTTCACCTTGTCTGCGAGCGGCATGAAGATGAACGCGATCGACAGCATGCCGGCGGTGAAGCTCAGCATCTGGATCATCACCGATGTCGCCTGGGTCTGCGCGCCGACCGTGCGCAGGATATAGGGGAAGAAGAAGCCGTTGGTGCCCGCCCACAGGTTCCAGAACAGGTACATTCCGGTCAGGAACGCCATGCCGCCGATGTAGCGCGGCTTGAGCAGATCGCGCAGGCCCGTGCGCTGGGCCGCGCTCACGGTCTTTTCGGCGGCCTGCGCTTCCAGCCAATGCGACGATTCATGCATGCTCGACCGCAGGAAGGTCAGCGCCACCGCGAGGATGGCGAGATGCGCGAACACCAGCCGCGCGCCGAGCAGTCCGAGCGGCGCGACGATCAGGAACAGCCCGAGCACCACCACCGGCCCGAGATACCACAGCACCTGCGCGACGCCGCTGTGCTTGCCGCGTTCGCGTTCGGGCGCGATCTCGGCGATCAGCGACCAGGAGGCGGGAATATCGGCGCCGACCGCGAGCCCGACCAGGAAGAAGCCGAGCACGATCATCCACGGGCTGACCGCGAACACCAGCCAGCCCATGCCGAACGCGTAGAACAGCATGTCATATTGGTAGATCTTCTTGCGGCCGAACGCGTCGCACAGTCGCCCGCCGATCATCGCACCCAGCCCCGCCGAAATCGCATTGGGGCCAAGCGCGGCAATCACGCCGACGAAGCTCGCGCTCAGCTTGTACGCCTCCATCCAGAGCGCCAGCGCGACCCCGCCCGCGACGATCGACCCGGCATCGATGTAATTGGCGAGCCCGGCGAGGATCGTGTTCTTCCAGTCGGCGCGTGTCGAACCGGGCTGGGCGGCGCTGTGCGGCAAAAGAGTCTCTCCCGATGGTGGCGCGCGATCCTTCCGTCCTCGTGCTGGGCGGTGGGCGCTTGTGCTATTGGCGCACCGTATCGCGCCGACCCGAGAGGGGCAAGAGGTTCGGCTTCGATTATCGACGAACATCTTTCGAATAGAATAAAATATTGACGTAAATGATTTCGAATGGTTTCGTTTTCGAAAGACATGAGGAGGATGGCTTGACCCTATCGCGACGCACGATCCTGACCGGTACGCTCGCCGCCGGCGCGGTCGCCGCCACGCCGGCGCTGGCCACGCCGCCTGTGCAGATCGAGCGCTGGGGCGTGTTCGAGGCCACGCTCTCCGGCCCGACGGAGGGCAATCCGTTCGATGACGTGCACATCGCGGCCGTGTTCGAATGTGCGGGGCGGCGGGTCCGGGTTCCCGGCTTCTACGATGGCGACGGCACCTACCGCATCCGCTTCAGCCCCGACGCGACCGGCGCGTGGCGCTGGCGATCCGAAAGCAACGCCGCGTCGCTCGACGGGCGCACCGGCGCGTTCCGGTGCGGGGCGCCGGGCAAGGGCAACCACGGCCCGGTGCGGGTGACGCGCGACGGCTTCCACTTCGCGTATGCCGACGGCACGCCCTACCGGCAGATCGGCACAACATGCTATTCCTGGGCGCTGCAATCGGACGCGAAATGCGCCGAGACGCTGGCGACGCTTGCCGACACGCCGTTCAACAAGATGCGGATGCTGGTGTTCCCGAACGTACCCTCGGTCGCGACCGATCCGTTCGTGCGCACCGGCACGGGGCCGCGCGACTGGGATGCGAGCCGGTTCGATCCGGCGTATTTCCGCCGCTACGAGGATCGGCTCCGCAAGCTCGGCGCGCTCGGCATCGAAGCCGACGTGATCCTGTTCCACCCCTATGACGTGAAACGCGGCTATTCGGACATGCGCCGCGCCGATGACGAACGCTATCTGCGCTACGTCGCCGCGCGGTTCGGCGCGTTCCGGCATGTCTGGTGGTCGATGGCCAACGAATATGACGATGTGAAGAGCAAGAGCGACGCGGATTGGGACCATCTGTTCGAGGTGCTGCAGGCCGCCGATCCGCATGACCGGCTGCGCTCGATCCACCAGATCAAGCGCTATTACGATCATCGCAAACCGTGGATCACGCATGCCAGCGTGCAGAACGGCCATGCCGTGCTCGACGACGGCCGCGCCGAGCTTCACCGCGCGATGACGGGCAAGCCGGTGATCTTCGACGAGGTCTGTTATGAGGGCGATATCGACAAGCGCTGGGGCAATCTCTCGGCAGAGGGAATGGTCGAGCGCTTCTGGTGGGGCACGATCGGCGGCACCTATGTCGGGCATAGCGAAACCTTCGCGAGCGGTCGCAACGCCGATTTCTCGTGGCTGGGGCAGGGCGGTACGCTGCACGGCGCGAGCGCGCCCCGGCTCGGCTTCCTGCGCCGCATCCTCGAGGATGGGCCGGTGCCGGGGATCGACCCGATCCAGACCTGGTGGGGCTATCGGCTCGGCGGGCGCGAGCATGACTATTATCTGCGCTATTTCGGGGAGGAGGCGCCGCGCGCATGGCCCGTCATTCTGCCGGGGAAAGGCGCGGAAGCCTTGCATACCTATCGCGCCGACATCATCGATACCTGGAACATGACGATCACCCCGGCGGGCACCTTCACGATGGCGCAGATGAACGACTATGACGTCCACGATCCGGTGCGGCCGACGCTCGCGCTACCCGGCACGCCGTGGATCGCGGTGCGGCTGGTGCGCGCGTGAGCGATCTGCTCGCGGCGCTGCGCGGGGTCGTCGGCGCCGGCCATGTGCTGACCGGCGATGCCGAGACGCATCGGTTCCGCACCGGCTATCGTTTCGGCACCGGGCCGGTGACGGCGGTGGTGCGGCCGGGGTCGCTGGTCGAACTGTGGCGGGTCGCGCAAGCGGTGGTGGATGCGGGCGCGATCCTGATCCCGCAGGCGAGCAACACCGGCCTCACCGGCGGATCGACCCCCGATGGCGATACATATGATCGCCCGGTGGTGATCGTTTCGATGCGGCGGATCGCCGGTGTGCATGTCGTGCGGCGCGGCGAGCAGGTGGTGTGCCTGCCCGGCGCGACGCTCGACGGGCTCGAACGGACGCTGGCGCCGCTCGGGCGTGAGCCGCATTCGGTGATCGGATCGTCGTGCATCGGCGCGTCGGTGCTGGGCGGGGTGTGCAACACCTCGGGCGGCGCGCTGGTGCGGCGTGGGCCGGCGTTTACCGAGCTGGCTTTGTACGCGCGGGTCGATGGCGACGGGCGGCTCGAACTGGTCAACCATCTCGGCGTGGAACTGGGCGACGCGCCTGAGGAGATGCTGACTCGGCTCGAAAGCGGGGATTTCGGCGCGGTCCGCGAGGGCGGCCGCGCGTCCGATCACGCCTATGCGCGGCATGTCCGCGAGGTCGATGCCGCCACGCCGGCGCGCTTCAACGCCGATCCGGGGCGGCTGTTCGAGGCGTCGGGATCGGCCGGGCATGTCGTGGTGTTCGCGGTGCGGCTCGATACCTTCGCGAAGGAAGCCGCGACCGCGGTGTTCTATATCGGATCGAACGACCCCGCCGACCTGACGCGGTTGCGGCGCGAGATGCTGGGGAGCGAGCTGCCGCTGCCGATCGCGGGCGAATATCTCCACCACGATGCCTTCGTGCTAACCGAGCGCTACGGCCGCGACACGTTCCTCGCGATCCGCCATCTCGGCACCGCGCGGTTGCCGGCGCTGTTCCGCTGGAAGGACCGGGTCGATGGCTGGTTCCGGCGCGTCGGGCTGCGCGATGTCGCGGACAAGGCGCTGCAGGTGGCGACCCGGTTCGGCCCGAGCCATTTGCCCAAGCGGCTGACCGACTATCGCGACCGGTTCGAACATCATCTGATGCTGCGCGTGAGCGGCGCCGATGCGGAGGCGACCGAGGTGCTGCTCGCGCGGGTGCTGGGGCAGGGGCGGGGCGCGTTCTTCCGCTGCACGCGTGAGGAGGGCGACGCCGCGTTCCTGCACCGCTTCGCGGCGGCGGGGGCGGCGGTGCGCTACCGCGCGGTGCATGCGCGCGAGGTCGCCGATATCGTCGCGCTCGATATCGCGCTGCGCCGCAACGACACCGACTGGTTCGAGACGCTGCCGGCCGAGCTGGACTCGGCGATCGCGCACAAATTCTATTACGGGCATTTCTTCTGCCACGTCTTCCACCAGGATTACGTGATCCGCAAAGGCCATGATCCGCTGGAGATCGAGCATCGCATGTGGGCGCTGCTCGATGCGCGCGGCGCGGAATATCCGGCCGAACACAATGTCGGCCATCTGTACCCGGCCAAGCCCGCGCTCGCCGCCCATTACCGGGCGCTTGATCCGACCAACAGCTTCAATCCGGGGATCGGTCAGACCTCCAAGCGGGCGCACTGGGGGTAGACGTCAGTCCAGCGTGAAACTTTCTGCCGGTTGCAGCGCGACGAAGCGGGCGGGGTCGATGCCGCGCGCGGCCAGCCCGGCGGCGAGGCGAAGGGCGGGATCGTCGCGGGGCTCGTCGGTGAGCTTGAACGTGCCCCAGTGGATGCCGATCGCGGCGCGCGCGTCGAGATCGGCCATGATCTGGATCGCGTCGTCGGGATCGGTGTGCTGCGCGGCCATGAACCAGCGTGGATCATAGGCGCCGATCGGCAGCAGCGCGAGATCGGGCGCGCCGAAGCGGGCGTGGATCGCACGGAAGATCGCGCCGGTGCCGTAGCCGGTGTCGCCCGCGAAATAGACCTGCCGCCCGGCGACGCGGAGCATGAAGCCGCCCCACAGCGCCATCCGCCGATCGCGAATGCCGCGCGAGGACCAGTGGAGCGCGGGCACGACATGCGCCTGTGCGCCCCCGGCGATGTCGGCATGCTCGCCCCAGTCGCGCGCTACCGTCCGCGCCGCCGGGATATGGCGCCGCACGATCACATCGTTGCCGAGCGGGGTCACGATCAACGGGTCGTGGCGGGCGTGGAGCGCGCGCAACGTGGCGATGTCGAGATGGTCGTAATGGTTGTGCGACAGCAGGATCGCGTCGATCGGCGGGAGCGCGTCGAGCGTCACGCCGGGCGCGGTGACCCGCTTCGGCCCGGCGAAGGCGAGCGGGCTGGCGCGCGGCGACCAGACCGGATCGGTGAGGATGTTGAGCCCGGCGATCTGGATCAGCACCGTCGCATGGCCGACCATCGTCACGCGCAGCCCGGCGACGCGTGTTTCGGGAACGACGGGCGAGACTTCCAGCGCGCGGGGCCAAGGCGTGTTGGGCGCGGCGCGGCGCCAGCGCAGCACGTCGCCGAGCGAGCGGTCGGTTTCGGGTTCGTTCTCGACGTTGCGGAAGCGCAGCCCATCGAAATGATCGGTGACCGGGCCGGCATGATAGGGATTGCGTTTGGGCATTCAGAGGTGGCCGCGTCCGGATCGCGCCGCGCCGGGGGGCAGCAGCCGGAAATCCGCCGGATCGAGTGCGCGCCGCGCGAAGAACGCCGCCCGGACCGCGCCGTGAAAATAATTGACGCGGTTCATCCGCATGCCGATCGCGGCGCGCCCCGGCCCGCCGGGGGAGCGCTGCGGCGTGAAGGCGAGCGGCGCCTCGGCCTGAACCACGCCGTCGACGAACGCGCGATAGACATGGCCGTCATAGCTTTGCGCGACGTGATACCAGCGGCCGACGGGGAAGCGCCGCGCCGGCGCGATCAGCGTCTGCTTATAGCCGGGGCCGGTTACGAAGGCGTCCAGATACCAGCTTCGATCGACCACCCGGATTTCGAACAGCATCCGCGTCGTGCCGGTGCCCGGCGCGCCGCCCGCGCCGTCATCGGCTTCGAGGTGGAACCACCGCTGCTCGAACGCGCCGCCATCGGGGCGGAACAGCGCCTCGAAGGTGAAGGTGCGCGCCCCCACCAGGGGATGGCGGCCGATCAGCAGCGCATCGCCGACGCCGTCGAACGCGGTCGCCGCACCCCACGGGCTGTCGATGAGGGTGGGGGCGCCGAGCACCTCGACCGGCAGCCCGGCGACCGAGCGCAGCGAATCGAACCGCCAGAGATCACCGGTCGGCCTCCCCCAGGCGAGGCGCGGCATCGCGAGCGTGGCCAGCGGCAACGCGCCGCGCAAAAGATCTCGCCTGCGCATCAAGGCCCTCCTGTCCCCGGCTTGCTATCATCGGTGGCTCGCGCCGCGCAAATCCGGTAGCGACCCGCCCCATCATGACCGAGCCGAAAAACCCTGACGTGCGAAGCTTCTGGGCCGCCTTCGTGCCGCCGCCGCCCGCGATCGGCTGGGGCGAGCGGGTGCGCGGCGCGCTCGGCGCGGCGCTCGGCATCGTGCTGATCGGGTTCGTGTCGGCGTGGTGGATGGGGGTGGGCTCGTCCGGGCTGCCGTTCCTGATCGCGCCGATGGGCGCATCGGCGGTGTTGCTGTTCGCGGTGCCGGCCAGCCCGCTCGCGCAGCCCTGGCCAATCGTCGGCGGCAACCTGATCGCCGCACTGATCGGCGTGACGGCGGCGCGGACGATCGCCGATCCCGTCACGGCGTCCGCGATCGCGCTGGGGCTCAGCATCGCCGCCATGTCGGCCTTGCGCTGCGTCCATCCACCGAGCGGCGCGGTGGCGCTGACGGCGGTGCTCGGCGGCGGCCGCATCGCCGCCGCGGGCTATGGCTTCGTGCTGGAACCGGTGCTGCTCAACTCGCTGCTGCTGATGATCGTCGCGATCGCGTTCAACACCGCGACCGGCCATTCCTATCCGCACCGCGCCCACGCCACGGCGAAGCCCGCGCCCGACGCGCTCACCCCCGCCGATTTCGACGCGGTGCTCGCCGAATATGGCGAGACGCTCGACATCGACGCGGCGGACCTGAGAGCCTTGTACGAAGACCTCCGCCGCCGCGCCTGACGGCGGTTCAGGCGATTCCGGCGCCACCGGTCACGCCGAACACCTCGCCGGTGATGTAGCTGCCCTCCTGGCTGGCGAGCAGCACATAGACCGGCGCGATCTCGACCGGCTGACCGGGGCGGCCGTATTGGCTTTCGGAGCCGAACTTCTCGATCACTTCCTGCGGCTGCCCGCCGGACGGTTGCAGCGCGGTCCAGAACGGGCCCGGCGCGACCGCGTTGGCGCGAATGCCTTTTTCGAGGAGCTGCTTCGAGAGCGCCTTGGTGTAGGCGACGATGCCCGCCTTGGTGGTCGCGTAATCGAGCAGGATCGCCGAGGGCTCATACGCCTGGATCGAGGCGGTGGTGATGACCGAGGCGCCCGCCGGCAGATGCGGCACCGCCGCCTGGGTGATCCAGTGGAGCGCGTAGAGGTTGGTCTTGAGCGTCACGTCGAAATCTTCGGACGTGACCTTCGAGATATCCTCGCGGTTCTGCTGGTGGCCGGCGTTGATGACGAGGATGTCGATCCCGCCGAGCTTCTCGACCGCCTGCGCGACCAGATCGCGGCACCATGCCTCGTCCGTGATGTCGCCGGGCAGCGCGACCGCGGTGCGGCCCTCGGCCTCGATCAGCGCGATCACCTCGGCCGCGTCGGGCTGTTCGGAGGGAAGATAGGAGATCGCGACGTCGGCGCCCTCGCGCGCGAAGGCGATCGCGGCGGCGCGGCCGATGCCGCTGTCGCCGCCGGTGATGAGCGCCTTGCGCCCCTTCAGCTTGCCCGAGCCGGTGTAGCTCGTCTCGCCGTGATCCGGCTTCGGGTCCAGCGCGCGTGCGAGGCCGGGCACCGGCTGCGGCTGGCGGGGGAAGGGCGGGCGCGGATATTGCTGTCGCGGATCTTGCATCGTCAGGCGGTCGCTCATGGGTAACTCCTTGAAGGATCAGCGCTTCAGCGATCGAGCGCCGCGGTGGTTCCCGATCGCGGACGCCCGCCGCCGGGCGTTCCCGAAAGCGCCGGCGATCAAAAAGCTGCTGACTCGCGCCACCATCTCGGCGTAGGTCCGGCAATCCGCGCTGCCGCGCGGAACGAGATGAGAGTGATGGACGAGCAGGACGAAAAGCAGGAACCGGCGGGCGTGAAAGGCGCGCAGACGCTGATGCGCGCGCTCGATATCATGGACGAGGTGATCGCCGGGCCGATCCGCGCGACCGATCTCGCGCGCAAGCTGGGGATGAGCAAGACGACCGCGCACCGGCTGGTGCAGGCGCTGGCGTCACGCAACTATCTGCAGGTGACGCCGACCGGTTTCGCGCTCGGGCCGAAGCTGCTCCAGCTCGGCGCGCTGGCGACCGAGCAGATCAACTTCATGCACATCGCCCGCCCGTTCATGGAATTGCTGTCCGAGCGGACCGGCTTCTGCGTGTTCGCGGGCAAGCGCGAGGGCGATTGGTCGCGCCACCTCGACCGTGTGACCGGGCGGCAACGGCTGCGCGTCGCGACCTCCCCGGGCGATCGCCGCCCGATCGCGGAAACCGGGATCGGCAAGGCGCTGCTGCTCGACGAGCCGGACGAGCATTGGGCGCAGCTCTACCAGCAGGCGACCGGGGAGCCGGCGGGTTCGGCGCGCAGCACCCGCTTCATCGCGATGATGCGCGAGAACCGCGAACGCGGGCTGGTGCTCCATGACAGCGAACTCGGCGATGGGGTCCGCTCGATCGCCGCACCGGTGCGCGACGCGCGGGGCCAGATCTGCATCGCGATCAGCATCGCCAGCGCGGCGCATTATCTGACCGACGACACGATCGACGATCTCGCCGCGCAGGTCGCGCGCGCCGCCAATCAGGTCAGCGCGGCGATCGGCTACAAGGGCGCGAAATAGCGGCGCCGTCCGGCGCCGAAGCGGGGACATCATGACGAAGCTCGGCGCCGATACCCTCTGGCCAATATGGGCGGATACCGCGAGCGAGCGTGCCTTCACGCTCGAGGATGCCGCCGCCGCGCCCGAGCGGGCGGTGGTGACGGCGGTCGCCGAGCCGGTGTTGCTCGGCTTCGCGCCCGCCGCGCCCAATGGCCGCGCGATGCTGGTGCTCGGCGGCGGGGGCTATGTCGCGCTGATGGCGGGGCGCGAGGGGGTGCAGGTCGCGCGCTGGCTGACCGGCCTCGGCTATCACGCGTTCGTGCTGATCCATCGCTTTCCCGACGCGACGACGGGGCCGTCGGCGCCGCTCGACGACGCGCGCGCGGCGATGCGGCGTATCCGCACGAGCGGGGCGGCGCCGGCGGGGCTGGGGGTCGTCGGCCTGTCATCGGGCGGGCATCTCGCCGCGTGCCTGGCCGCCGAATATCCGGCCGAATGGCGCGAGCCGCCCGCGCCGCATGGCGAAGCGACGACGCGGCCCGATGTGCTGGTGGTCGGCTACGGCCCGCTCTCGACCAACGCCAAGGGCCGCACGCTGCGGCCCGACAAGCCGCCGCTGCCGCCCGCCGAGAAGCAGGCGCTGTACGACCGGCTCCAGCCCGACGCGCAGCTTCTGCCCGCGCCGCCGCCGATGTTCATCGTCTATTCCGGCAACGACGCGGTCGTCCCGGTCGAGAATGCGCTGCGGCTGTATGGCGCGGCGCGCGCGGCGGGAGCCGTCGCCGACCTCCACGTCTTCGGCGACGCGCCGCACGGCTTCGCGCTGGATACGCCGGGGTTGCCAGTGTCGGCGTGGCCGGGCCTGTGCGAAGCGTGGTTGCGGCAGGTTGGGTTTTTGTAATCGATAAAAGCCGTTCGTCCCGAGCGAAGTCGAGGGACCGGCCCGTGCGCGGGTGTCTCGACTTCGCTCGACACGAACGGGCGGGGGCCGGAGCCTCAGCGCGCGCGCGGCGCCGCGACGGGATTGTTGCCCCACAGCCGGGCGTAGCGCCAGCCCGACAAAGCCTCGACGACCACCGCCGCCTCCGGCGAGGAGGGCGTGCGCGCGCCGCGGCGCAGATGCTCGATCTCGTCGAGCAGGATCTTGTGCGTCGCCGGGGTCAGCCGGAAGCGGAGCGAGACCAGCACGCCGAACGCCAGCATCGCCAGCGTGCCGGCGCCGAGCACCGCGACGATCGCCGCGATCGCCTGCGGGCTTTGCTGCGCCGATTTCGACACGAAACCGGCCGCCTGCATCACCTGCCCGACGAGGATGACGGCGAGCGCCTGGCTCATCTTGCGCACGAAGGTCATCACGCCCGCGAACGCGCCCTCGCGCCGTCGCCCGGTGACGATCTCGTCGACGTCGGCCATGTAATTGTAGGTCGCCCACGGAATATAGTTGAGCGCGCCGCGCCCCAGCCCGGCGAACACCACCGGCAGCCAGAACAGCGCGGCGGTGGCGGTGTAGCCGGCCGCGTACATCGCCAGGAAGATCACCACGCCGCTCGCGAAGCTCAGCGCGGCGAAGCGATAGGCGGCGGCGGGGGAGAGCCGCAGCGCGAAGTTGATCGCCAGCACCACCGCGACGAGCTGGACGATATAGGTGACGCCGACGAGACTGGCGACGATCGCGGTCGATCCCGCCAGCGCGAAGATCACGAAATAGGTGAAGGCGGCGTTGTAGATGTCCTGGCTGATATAGCCGCCGAGGTACATGCCGAGGTGAAGCCGGAACGCGCGGATGCGCAGCGTCGACCACAGGTTGCGGTACAGGGCGGCGAAGGCCGCGCCGAGCGTGGGGCGGTCGCCCGCGGCGTCGTCGAGCCCGGCGGCGCGCGGGCGTTCCCAGCTAAACAGGTACAGCAAGGTGGCGGCGGCCATGAACAGCGCGGAGAAGATGATGCCCATGTAAAGATAGGTGTCGGGGGAGTCGGGCCCGAGCCATGCGATCAGCCAGCCCGGCAGGAACGCGGCGGCGATCGCCGACACCTGGCCGATCAGGATGCGCGCGCCCGCGAACTTCGCCTTGGTGGCGTAATCGGTCGCCATTTCGGAGGCGAGCGTCTCATAGGGGATGATCTCCATCGCATAGACCATCTCGAACAGCACGTAGGTGACGAGATAATACCAGAAGCCCTGGCCCGCGACCCACATCACCGCGAAAGACGGCAGCAGCGGGATCGCGGCGAGGATGAAGAAGCGCCGCCGCCCGAAGCGGCGCCCGAGCCACGACCGCCCGAGATTGTCCGAGAGATGCCCGATCAGCGGGCTGGTGAACGCATCGAGCACGCGCGCCACCCCGAAGATGATCGTCGCCTGCGCCGCCGAAAGCCCGCAGAAGCTGGTGTAGAAGATCAAGATCCAGGTGCTGACCACCGCCATCGACCCGGCGCCGAGGACGTCGTTGCCGCCATAGGCGAGATAGGTGTGCAGCCGCACGCGGCGGGGCGCGTGGCGGGTGGTGTCGGACACGGTCTCCACGGCGGCGCTCCCGGAAGTCAGATGTAGCTGCGCAGGAATTCGGCGAGCGCGCAGATCGCCAGGCTTTGTCCGTACGGCATCGAGGTGAGCGCGATGTCCTTGTAGAATTGCAAGGTGTCCCCCATCGCGGTGCCGAAGCTGACCTGCCTGAGTTCGCCCGTCTCGTCGATATGGGCGAGCACGCCGCGCACCGCCTTGATGCCGACCGCTTCATACTGGCGCGGGAGGTAGCCCTTCCGCACCGCCTTGAGGATGCCATAGGCGAACCCCGCCGTCGCCGACGCTTCGAGATAGCTTTCGGGATCGACGATCAGCGTGTGCCACAGCCCGGTTTCGGCGTCCTGCGTCTCGGCCAGCGTCTTCACCTGCGCGGCGAGCGTGTCGATGAGGAAGGTGCGCAGCGCGTCGCCGTGCGGCAGATCGAGGATCTCGATGATCTCCGGAATCGCGATCGTCACCCAGCAATTGCCGCGCGCCCAGAGCGCCTCGGCGAAATTGTGGCGCCCGTTGAAGTCCCAGCCGTGGAACCACAGCCCGGTCTTCTTGTCGAACAGATATTTGATGTGGACGAGGAACTGGCGCTCGGCTTCCTCGACATAGTGCGGGCGATTGAGCAGCAGCCCGATCTTGGCGAGCGGCAGCACCGACATCATCAGCGTGTCGTCCCACAATTCGCCGGGATTCTCGTCGTTATAGACGATGTGCTGGAAGCCGCCGTCCTCGGTCTTGGGCAGGCCGTCGGGCGCCATCAGCCATTCCGCCCAGGTGTCGAGATAGGGGATGTAGCGCGGATCGGGCGCATGTTCGTGGAGGTAGGCGAGCGTGATGAACGGCGCCATCGTGTTGATGTTCTTGGTCGGCGTGCCCTCGGCGAAACGATCCTCGAACCATTGCTTGATGATGCCGAGCGCACGCGCGTCGCCGGTCTGCTCGTAATAGCGCCACATGCCGAACAGGCCGACGCCGTGGGTCCATTCCCAGCCGGCCCAGCCCTTGGTGTCGATGATCCGCCCGTCCTCGAGATGGAGCAGGAACGCGCCGGTTTCGTCGGTGATGGAGAGGAGATTGTCCATCAGCCGACCGATCGCCGCCGTCACCTGGGTGCGCGGGATGTCGTGGGTGAGAGCGGCCAAGGGTATCTCCTGTTACTTGCGGGTCGGGGCGGGGCGCGCGGTGGCCGACAGGCCGTAATCGCGCGCCATGTGGCGATAGAGATCGAGAAAGCGGGGATCGGCATCGTAGCGGCCGCCATGATCCTCTGGCAGGGTCGGGGCCGCGCCGGATGCGCCGCCGGGCGCCTCCGCGCCGTTGGCGCCTTGCGACAGCAGGTTGGGCCTCGGCCCTTCGCCGGCGTTGACGCCGTTGCGCGTGAAGATCGCTTCCTGATGCCGGGTCGGTTCCCAGATGAAACTGCCCCAGCCGGCGCGATGGCCGTGAACGAGATCGTTCAGATAGCGTTTGCGCGAGCTATATTCGATCGCGAAGAAGCCGTGATCGGGATAGCGCCGTTCGAACGCGTCGAAGGTGCGCGCCCAATCACCCTCGGCCGCCTGCTGGTAGCAGGAGAAGCCGGTCGCATCGAAGCGCACGCCACGACGCAGCAAATTGTCCATCCACGCCTGCACGATCGGCCAGTGGCGCCCGAGATGGTTGTGCAGCGCGATCTTCGCGCCCGGCACGGCTTCGCGCGCGCCGGCGATGCCGGCCTTCAGCAAGGCGGCGAAACGATCATAGCCGCCCGCGCCGGCGACCTGCATGTGGGTGCGGTCGGTGACGGGATTGCCGGTTGGGATCGTCAGCGGCACGCGCCCGTCGGGCCAGAGCATTCCGAACGTGGTCTCGTTGCCGATGATGATGAGATCGGGCGCGGCGCCCACTGCCGCCATCGCCGCCAGCGAATCGCGGCTATGCCGGTGCACCGCCTCGACCAGCTTCGGGAAGGGCAGCCCCGCCCATGCCGCCGGCTTGTCCTGATGCTGGGGATCGGCCCAGGTATCGGAATAGTGCAGCGTCAGCGAGAGGTGGAAGCCCGCCGCCTTGATCCGCCGCGAAAAGTCGATGACCTGGGCGAGGCCGCACCACGGCCCACCCGGCTTGCCGCGCGAATAGCCGTTCGCGGGATCAACGAACAAGCGCAGCTTGATCGCGTTGAAGCCGGCATCGCGGAAGATGGCCAGCGGATCGCGCTCGATGCCGCCTTCGTAATAGCGCGCGCCCGCCGCTTCGTCCTCGGGCACCCATGAGATGTCGGCGCCGATCAGATAGGGCCACGGGCGCGTTGCGACGGCAGCGGCGCGCGTCGCCCCCGCGAGTAGCAGCCCGCCCGCGCCGACTCCCAGCGCGCGCCGCGAGAGCGAGACGGCGCTCACTTCAGTTCGGCCGGAGCACGCGGCGCGGCGACCATACGGACGGGAACGCCGCCCGCCACCGTGCGCAGCGTGACGAGCTTCACCGCCTCCAGCGCGTCGCCGGGCGCGCCGTCGCTGGTGACGGCGAGCGCGATGACATTGTGGCCGTGATGATCGAGGATACCCTCGGGGATCGGAAAGGTGCGCTGCGGGCCGACATGCGCGATGAACTGGCCCATGTTCCAGCCGTTGACGAACAGCAAGGCGCGGTAGCGCGCGGCCGATCGCGGTGCCGCCGGATCGCCGAACGAGACGCCGATCGTCGCATCCTGCCCCTTCGGCACCGCGAGATCGAAGCCGGTGCGGTACCAGGTGGTGCCGGCCTTCGCCGCTGCGGCGGGGAGCGTCGCCGCCGCCCACGTCCGGTCATCGAAGCCCGGCAGATGCCAGCCCTGTCGCTCGCCATATTGGCCGCCGCTGTTGGCCGGGCCGCGCGCCGGATCGGGCAGGTCTTCGCCGCCGCGCCGGCCCTGGATCCGCCAGGCGATCGGGATGCCGAAGCTGCGGCCGCCCGGCGCTTCGAGCGATGCGGAGATCAGGCCGCGCGCTTCCTTGTGGTAATCGTCGGCGTCGAGATCCCAATTATGGCCGTCGTTGCGGATCATGATCGACAGGACGTGCTCGCCCGGCGCCTGTGCGGTCGCGGGAAGCGTGAAGCGCGCGCCGCCGGTGGTGATCGGGCGGGGCAGGCCGCCGGGCAGTTCGTCCTGCCCGACGAAGACGCCGTCGAGCCAGACCTGTACCAACCCCGATCCGCCCGCGCCGTAGAACAATGCCAGCGTCTTCGCATCGGGCGCGCCGGTGAAGCGGCCACGATACCAGACGTCGCCGTCGTGGAAGCCGTAGGAATCCATTCCCATGTTGGGCTGGCCGTCCGGGCGCGCGGTGATGCTGGCGCTGGCTCGGGTGTCGACCGCTTGCCAGTTGGCGTCGTCGAAGCCCGGCGCGGTTTCGGGAACGCCGTCGGCGGTGCGCCAGTGGGCGAGCGCGGGCAATGTCACGGCGGCCGGGCCGGCGAGCGGGCGGATCGCGGCGAGGCTGCCGGCGGGGGTCGCTTTCACCGGCACGGCGCCGTCGTTCCAGCGCACCGCGCGTACGGCTTTCGGTGCCCACAGCTCGAGCGGCGTGTCGGCGGCGGTGTCGCCGGTCAGCGCCAGCACACCGCCCCGGCTCTCCGCCGTGCGGACGAGCGCCGGGCCGCGCACCAGCACCGGCCCCGCCGCGCTGTCTTCGCGCCAATATCGGACCGCCTCGATTTCGTCGGCGAGGATCAGTGTGAGCGGCGGGCGGCCGCCGCCACTGATCCGCACGACCGCGCGGCCGGCATGCGTGTAGCCGAGCTTGAGATCGCCCGTCGCGGCATCGAACACGCTCGTCGCCGTGCCTTCCACCACGACGACGGTGGGCGCGGAGGCATAGCGCAGCACGGTCTCGCCCGCCTCACCGGCGCGCCCGTAGAGCAGCAGCAGCGCGGCGTGGTCGATCGTCTGCGCGCTTTGCAGCTCGGAGGTCGAATAGACCAGCCGCTGCCCGGCGAGATCGACCCCGGCGACCAGCCATTTGGCATCGAAGCCGTCAAGCCGCAGCGGCAGGGTGTACCGGCCGTCGGGGAGATCGGCGGTGACGGTGAAACGGTCGTCGCTCCGCGCGTTGGAGGGCTTGTGCGTCACCAGCAGGAAGCGTGCGTCGCTCTCGGGGTTCCGGTTGTGATAGACCTGGATGGCGGGGGAGGAGATCGCCACCGGCCGCGCCGGCACCATCCCGGCGAGATCGGGCACCGAGGCGATAAGGCCGCCGAGCTGCTTGAGTTCTCCGGCTTTCTCGCGGATGTCGCGCGGTTCGGAGATCGCCGCGCCATAATCATAACTGGTGAACACCACCGGCGCGGGCAGCCAGCCCCAACTCGTACCGCCATAGCCCATGTAGAAGCTCTGGATGCCGATACCGTTGGCGAGATTGGTGCCGTAGAACACGCGCTGGAAACGCTTGCCGCGCTGGATGGCGTTGCAATCATAGCCGCCGTTCGATCCCCAATAATCGAACCAGCCGCCGCCGAATTCGGCGAGGAAGCCGGGCGTGTCGGGCGATGCCGAGGCGCCGCCCTTCGCGCCGCCGGGGCCGTAAAAGCCCCAGTCGGGCGCGGCGACGTCGCGGGTCGGCTTGCCCTGCACGGTGCAGGTGCCGCCCGGATAGCCATCGAACGCGTAGAGATCGTTGGGGCCGTGGACGACCCGCGCGACCGGCGAGCCGTCGGGCACCCAATTGCCGTTGCGGCCCTGATCGTTGTGGAAGATCGGCACGGTGATGCCGTCCGCGCGCGCGTGCGCGTACAGATGGTCCATGTAGCGCCGCTGCGACGCGGTGGTCGCGGACAGTTCGTTCTCGATCTGGTGGAGGATGACGGTGCCGCGATGCCCCTTGCCGTCGCCGTTGATCTGATGGCGGGCGATGATCGCGTCGATGCGGCTGGTCCATTCATCGACGGCGGCCAGATATTGCGGATCGTCGGTGCGGGCCTTGGCGCGCTGGTTGACGAGCCAGCCGGGGAAGCCGCCGCGCGACAATTCCGCGTTCACATAGGGGCCGGCGCGGGTGATGACGTAGAGGCCCGCTTCCTCCGCCATCGTCAGCAGCCGATCCATGTCGCGGATGCCGCTGAAATCGTACACGCCCTGCTTCGGGCTGTGATATCCCCAGTCGAAATAGACGGCGACGGTGTTGAAGC
The DNA here is from genome assembly GCF_029167165.1 of Sphingomonas pollutisoli. NCBI lineage: Bacteria > Pseudomonadati > Pseudomonadota > Alphaproteobacteria > Sphingomonadales > Sphingomonadaceae > Sphingomonas > Sphingomonas pollutisoli. The sequence goes on along the minus strand of NZ_JARFNJ010000002.1, from coordinate 185,501 downwards.
CGCTCGCCTTCATCTTCTGGAGGATGTCGCGCCACAGATCGGGGCTGGGCAGGCGGAAGGGGTGGAACTCGCTCGACCAGATCAGCGTGCGCTTGCCGTCGATCATCAGCGAGCGCGCATCGTAGGAGACGCGGCCGAAGCTGCGGACCGGGGCGGCGAGATTGGCGGTCGGCTTGGCGACCTGCGCGGTGGCGGGCGACAGGAGGCAGGCCGCCGTCAGCAGCGCGGCGAGCGTTCGACCGAGCGGCGTGCGCGCGCTTCGGCGAAAATGCGTTTGCGATGCGCGTTCGCTCATTGCCCCTCTTCCCGCCATATTATGAAATAGCATTCCGTAATATGGGCAATGTACTGGTGGCGCGTGTCAAACGTCAAGCACGGAACAGCGGCGTGCGCGCGATCGACAGGCCGGGCGCGTCCGCGAAGACGAAGGGCGGGCGGCTGTCGGGCGTGGCGGTCTCGGCGGTGAAGCGGTCGATCCGCAGCCGCTCGGCGTGGCGCACCCACAAGGCCCAGCACGGCAGCGCGCCGAACATGCTCGGCTCGGGATAGGCGCTGGCATGCTCCTCGGGCACGGCGCGCGCATCCTGCGCCGTGCCGCCGCCGCGATAGGACAGGTGGATGCGGCTGAGCGAGACATCCTCGATGCGGTGGCCGGGCAGGCCGGCGATCGCGGCGGGAAAGCGGTGATCGATGCCGCGCGCGTCGATGTCGCTGATCGTCACGCCCCGGATCGCGCCGACGCCGGTGCCCTCGGGGCCGCGCCGGCGGTCGCCGAGCCGCAGGAACAGCGGCGCGGTGGTCACGTCGCGCATCGTCAGCCGGCGGGCGACGACGTTCTCCATCACCCCGCCATCGACCGTTTCGAGTGCGAGGCCACGGCAATGTGTGAAGCTGCAATCCTCGATGCGGACGTTGCGATAGCCGCCGTTCGATTCGGTGCCGAGTTTGATCCGCCCGGTCACGCGGTCGCGGTCGGGCGCGAACTGCTGGGTCGTGCGCCGGGTGCCGTCGAGCAACGATCCCATGTCATAGCCCGACACGGCGCAGTCGCGGATCACGATGTCCTCCGCCGCGACCGCGCGACCGAGCGCGAAGCTGCTCTTCACGACGATGGCGTCGTCATTGGGAGAATTGACGCGGCAGCGCTCGACGACCACGTCGCGCACGCAATCGAGATCGATGCCGTCGCGGTCGGTGTCGATCGTGAGGCCATCGATGCGCAGCCCGCGCGTGCCCGTCGCCAGAATCGCGAAATGCCCGCCTTTCAGGACCGAGAAGCCCGACAGGTGGATGTCGCGCCCGCCGCGAAACGCGATCGCCTTGTTGCCGAGGCCGATCATCCGGTTCCAGTCGGGTTCGAGCGCCGCGATCTCGCGCGCGCTCATCCCGCGCATCGACAGCGGGCGCTCGCCGGTCTGCGCCTTCCAGCGCGCGCCGGGGCCGTCGCGGGTGAGGCCGGCGCCGTGGATGAGCCCAGGGCCGACGATCGCGACTTCGGAGACGTCCTCGCCCCAGATCAGGCTGTTGCGCCAGTGGCTGTGCCCGAAATCCTGATAAAGTTGGTCGCTTCCCGCCTCGGGCACGTCGTAGCGGCCGGGGTGGCGCGCGAGGTCGGCCGCCTCGATGACGGCGCCGGCGGCGAGCAGGAGCGTGACGCGGCTCCTCAGCCGGATCGAGAAGGACAGGTAACGGCCGCGCGGCACGACGACGGTGCCGCCGCCCGCCCGCGACGCCGCGAGAATGGCGGCGTTGATCGCCGGGCTGTCGATCGTAACGCCGTCGCCGCGCGCGCCGTGATCGCGCACGTCGAAGCGGCGGGCGAGGTGCCGCGTGAACGGCAGCGCGGCGGCGGGCATCAGCGCCAGGGTCGCGAGCATGCCCAAGGTGAGATCGCGGCGGTTCATCCACATCGCTTCAACTCCCCGCCGGACGATCGGCGGCGCGCGCGGCGCTCGCGACGATCGCCACCTCGGACGGCGCGGGTGGATGCGCGGGCGAGAAACGCGGCATGACGACGTGCGACGCGAGCGCGGGGATGGCGGCGCGAATCCGCTCGGCAACCGCGCTGGCGAGCAGCCAGGCGCCGTAATCGTCATGATGGGTCAGATCGGCGCCGTCGTTCGCGAAGGCGCGGGGCGCCACGGTCGGCCCGAGCGCCTCGTAGATCGCGCGGCTGTCCGCGTTGAGGTCGATCAGCGGCACGGCCTGCGCCTGCGCCAGGGCGCGCACCGCCTGCGGATAGCCGCCCAACGTTTCCTTGATCCGCCCCCGCGCGTCGAACGTGCGTCGCTCGGGCGAGGTCACCAGCACGGGGAAGGCACCACGCCGCCGCGCCTCGGCGATATAGGCGGCGAGATAGGCCGGGTAGGTCGTATCCGCCGCCACGTAGGTCTGCGGCCATTCCGCTTTCTGGTCGTTATGCCCGAACTGGATGAACAGCCAGTCGCCGGGCTTGATCCGCGACAGCACCTTGTCGAAGCGCAGATCGGTGAGGAAGCTCTTGAGCGTCGCGCCCGAGCGCGCATGGTTGGCGACCGCGACCGTATCGTCGAGCATCGCCGGTAGCATCTGCCCCCAACTCGCATAGGGTTCGGCGGACTGGTCGGTCACGGTGGAGTCGCCGACCAGATACAGCGTCGGCGCAGTCGCCGGCACGATATCGACCGAGGTCACGCGCGGATCGCCGAGGAACTCCAGCGTCAGCTTGTCGTCCCAGGTATATTCCGCCCGATCGCGCGCGTCGATGCGGACCGTGGCGCCGCCGGGCGCGCTCTGCGGCGGCGGGGGGAGCGCGGGGGTCCGCACGTCGACGAGGAAGCTGCGCGTGACGAACTGTCCGGCGCGCGTCGCGACGCCGCGCAGCATCAGCCGGCGCGCTTCCGCCTTGACGGTGGCCTCCGCCGCGACGCGGCGGTCGCCGAGCCGCACGGTGACGCGGTACAGCCCCTCCGGCACCGCCACCGAAAAGGCGAAATCGGCGGCGGACCCGCCCGGCTCGACCCCGTGCCCGCCCGCCCGATACGGCTGGCGGTCAGGCGCATTCGCCGACAGATCGAAATGCAGCGCGCCCGCCGGCGAGGCGGCGGCGAGCATCAAGGCGAACGCGGCGTTGACGGGCATCGGGCATCCTCTCCGCCGGGTATCCAAGCGGCCACCGCGCCCGACGGGCTTCCGTTTGGTCCCATAAAGCGCTGATAATTTCCATATTTAGGGAATATCTGCGCGTCAATGGAACTTTCCGGCTTTTCATACATCCGATTTTCAACCATATACATCAACTATGTTCCACAATGTAAAACATTGGGACAATAAAGTTGCTATCAAAGGGGAGGTTTGGCGTGGCGGGTACGTTCCAGAAGACATCGGCGTGGCTCCATTGCACGTCCGGCGCGGCACTGATGATCGCCGCCGGGCTCGCGCTTCCCGCCCACGCGCAGACATCCGCCGAGGATGGCGGTTCGCGCCCGGTCGCCACGCCACCGTCCGACGCGGAGGTGCAGGATATCGTCGTGACGGGGTTCCGTGCCTCGCTCGACAGCGCGCTCAACCTCAAACGCTCGCAGACCGCCGCGGTCGATTCGATCGTCGCCGAGGACATCGGCAAATTCCCGGATTCGAACCTCGCCGAATCGATGCAGCGCATCCCCGGTGTCGCGCTCGCGCGGGGCGACGGCGGCGAGGGCAAGAACATATCGGTGCGCGGCCTCGGCGCGCAATTCACGCGCGTCCGCATCAACGGGATGGAAGGCACCTCGCAGACCGGCAGCTCCGACATCTACGGCGCGGGCAACACGGGCCGCAGCTTCGACTTCAACGTCTTCCCGACCGAGATCTTCTCGTCGCTTTCGGTGCGCAAGACGCCGTCCGCCGATATCGAGGAAGGTTCGCTCGGCGCGACGGTCGATCTCGCCGCGCCACATCCGCTCGACCAGAAGGACGATTTCGTCGCCGCCGCGACCGGACGGGCGATCTACGGCGAAATCTCCAAGCGCGCCGATCCGCGCGTGTCCGCGCTCATATCGAAGAAATTCGGCGAGGGCCGGTTCGGCATCCTCGGCTCGGTCGCGTACAACCAGCGCCACCTGCGCGAAGTCGGCTATTCGGCGGTGGATATCCTGTCCGCCAACACCAACGGCGGTTTCTGCTCGCCGATCGGCGCGCCGATCAACACCGCCGGGCAGACACCGGCACAGCTCGCGCTGCGCGGTGTCACGGCGACCAACTGCAGCACCAACAATCCGCGCACCGGCAGCCTTTCGGCCTACAACGCGATCGTCAACGCGCGCCGGGCCGACGCCCCCAACACACCGGGCAGCGGCGCGTTCTTCCCGCGTATTCCGCGCTACCTCAACTCGACGCAGAGCCAGGAGCGGATCGCGGGCACGCTGACGCTCCAGTTCAAGGACGGCGACGATACCGACATTTCGCTCGACCTGCTCTATTCGCGCTTCCACGTCATTCGCGACGACAATTATCTCGGCGCGATCTCGTTCGGCCGATCGGCGTCGAACGATGGCCAGCCGATGACCTCGGTCACCGACCTGCAATTGTCGTCGCTCGGCTCGGTGCAATATGGCGCGTTCAACGGCGTCGATATCCGTTCGGAGGGGTTGCACGCCGATTTCACCTCGACGTTCAAACAGGCCAACCTCAACTTCATGCACCGCTTTACCGACCGGCTGAAGATCACCGGCAAGTTCGGCCTCAACCAGTCCGTGTTCGACGATCACCAGCGCGTGCAATATTTCATGGACGCGATCGATAAGGGCTTCACGCTCGATTACCGCAAGGGCGGCACCACCCCGTTGCTCGGCTTCGGCTTCGACGTGACCGACCCGGCCAATTTCAACTATGCGCCCGGACTCGCCGACGGCACGGTGCTCGGCGGCTTCTCGCTCCAGGGCAAGCCCGCGACCACGACGACCGACGGCTATCTCGCCGAGTTCGAGGCGGAATGGGAGATCAATGACGCGCTCACGCTGCGCGGCGGCGCGCAATATCGCCAATCGAAGCAGTCGGGCATCGACACCCGCTATTACACCGCCGACACGCTGGTGAAGCCGCTGCCCGCCGGCACGTCGCTTGCCAGCATCTCGTCTCGGATCACCGATTTCGGCGCCCTTTGGGGCAATGGCGCGCCGGCGAGTTGGGCGACGCTCGACTGGAAGAAACTCTACGACACCGCCAATCTCGGCGCATCGCGAAGCTGCACCATCGAATGCGGCAGCCCCAAACCGATCGTTCGCGAGGAGGAGAAGAGCGCGTTCGCGATGGGCGTGTTCGATCTGACCGATACGATCGGCTTCGGCGTGCGCGGCGATGTCGGCGTGCGCTACATCAACACGCTGCAATTCTCGTCGGGCTATGTATCGACCGCGAGCGCCGCCTCGCCGACCGGCGTGACCGGCCTCTATGGCGCGGTGACGCGGAGCTATGACGACTGGCTGCCCTCAGCGAACATCGTGTTCGAGCCGATCCGGAACCTGCTGCTGCGCGTGTCCGGCGCCAAGGTGATGTCGCGCCCGGAACTGGGCGTGCTCACCCCGACGAGCGGCGTCAACCCGGTCACGCGCACCGGCACGGTCAACAACCCGCTGCTCGAGCCGATCCGCGCGAACACCTTCGATGCCGCGCTCGAATGGTATTTCCGGCCCGGCTCGCTGCTGTCGGCGGCGTTCTTCTATAAGGACATCAAGACCTATATCCAGAGCGTGACCAGCCTGGTGCCGTACACGGACCTCGGGCTACCGGTGGCGTTGCTCGACGGCAGCAACACCCAGCCGACCGAGCTGTTCAGCGTGACGCGCCCGGTCAACACGCCGGGCGGCAAGCTCAAGGGCGTGGAGATCAACGCGCAAGTGCCGTTCAGCTTCCTGCCCGGTGTGCTGAGCAATTTCGGCGCGCTCGGCAATTACACCCACGTCACCTCGCGGATCAATTATTGCCTGACCAGCGTCGCCGGCGTCTGCACCGTCACCACCACCAACGATCTCGTCGGCCTGTCCAAGAACACCGCCTCGGGCACGCTCTATTACGAGGATCGCCGGTTTAGCATCCGCGGCACGATCAACTATCGCGGGCCGTTCATCCGCGGCATCCCGGCATCGGCGGGCAGCGACCTGCAAGGCAATGCGCAGACCACGTATGTCGACGCCTCAGCCTCGTACAATATCACCGAGAATTTCAAGCTCATCATCGAAGCGCAGAACCTCACCGACGAGCAGAACCGGCTCTATACCGACAGCCAGCGCAAGGACACCTTGTACCAGACGCGGGTGGGCCGCACCTTCGCGGTGGGCGTCAACGCGCGTTTCTGATCGGGTTGGTGGTGGGCGCCATCGCGGGTCGAACGGCGCTTATCGGCCCGGCCCGTCGATGATGCGGAATTCGCCGCTACAGTGGAGCATGCTCATCAGATAGAGCATGCCGTCGAAATAACGTTGCTCGCCGGTCGGCAGCGGCATGTCCCACAGCGCCTTGAGGAACGCCTTGGAATTCGCGCCCGGCGTCGCGGCGAATCCGCCGACCGCGGCCGCCGCGACCATGCCGGGCGAGTGGCGCGTCGAGAGCGGCGTGCCATCGAGCGTGTAGCGATCGGCGAAGCGGTCGATCCCCTGCGCGGCGAGGAAGCCCTGCACCCGGTCGCTGAGCGCGCGCTGGCGCGCATCCTTGCCCCACCAGGCGTAATCGACCGACCAGTTGCTGACGGTGCGCCAGCTATCATAGCCGAACGGATCGGGCTTGCCGTCGCGCGTCAGCATCGTCGATCCATCGAAATGGCTGCGATCGGGAGCGAGGCCGGTCTTCGGGTTGGTGACGGTGACGAAGAACGCGCGGCTGACATCGGCGGCGCGCGCCCAGAACGCGCGGTCCTCGGCCGGACCCCAGCGCGCCCACAGTTCGTAGAAGGCGGGCAGATGGTACGAGGCGTCGGTGCCATCGACGTTGGTTTCGGCGACGAAGCGCACCATCATGTGCGCCTCATCGACCATCGGCCCGACCGTGACGGGGCGCGGCGTGCGATCGGGGCGGAAGGGCGGCCAGGGTGTGCCCGCTTTCGCCGCTTCGACGGCGGCCGCGCGATTGTTGGGGCTGGGCCACGGCCGGTCGGGCTGGACGAACGGCGCGTCGCCGGGGTGGATGCGGAACGGCGGCGTGCCGGTCAGGACTGGATGGTGGCGCATGCCGCGCAGGATTTTGTCGGCTTCGGCCTGATAATCATAGATTCCCTTGCCATTGCCCCAACGCCGCGCGGCGAACAGCAGTGCCATCGCATAATATTCCTCGCCATCGGGCGCGGCGCCGGTCGAGCGCGGCGAGCCGTCGGTCGCCATCGACCAGGCGAAATAGCCGACCGAGGGGTTCTTGGGATCGGTGACGAGCATGTACGTCTTCGACCAGTTCCACAGCGCGTCGAACTCGCGCTTGTGGCCGAGCTGGACCGCGATCATCATGCCGTAGCTCATGCCCTCGGTGCGCGCGTCGTTGTTCGCCCAATCGGTGACATACGCGAGCGGACCGTTGGCGTTGGCGCCGGTCTCGAAATAAACGCGCTGTTCCTGGCCGTCGCCGTGGAAGAATTGCTGGAACGCCGCCTCCATCTTCGCGCGCGCCGCGCCGGGGGCGGTGCCGAGCTGCTCGGCGAACAGATCGCGGTACCGGTGCGTCTTGAAAGCGCCCTGGCCGTCACCGGGGAAATGGGGCGCGGGCGCGGCGGTCTGCGCGGCCACCGGGCTGATCGCCAGCAGGGCAGCGGCGATCGCGGTGGTCAGGATCGTGCCGAGCGGGCGATTGATGGCCATTGTGCATCCCCTTCCGGAAACCGCCGACGTCGGGCCGGTCGGTACATTTTGATAGCGCAACCATAAAGCACTGAGGGCGAAGCGCAATCACGCTTCCACGAAGTCACTTGGCCGCTATGATATCGGTAACGCGCCGCCAATGGCCGAGTCATAGGAGAGACCTGATGCGCAAGACCGGATGGATGCTGTTGGCCTGTGCCGCGCTGGTCGGCAACGCGCCCGCGCAAGACCCCGATCCGGTCCCGCCCGCCAAGCTCGTCGCGATCCCGTTGTGGGCCAAGGGGCCGCCGGGCACCGACTCGCGCCCGGTCACGCCCGAAGTCGGGCGCGATTATTGGGTGCGTAATATCCGCACGCCGTCGCTGTTGGCGTTTCCGGCGCTGCCCGCGCACAACACCGGCGCGGCGATCGTCGTCATTCCCGGCGGCGGCCACAAGATCCTCGTCTGGACCAACGAGGGCACCAAGGCGGCGGTCGCGCTCAACCGGATGGGCATCTCGGCGTTCGTGCTCAAATACCGGCTCGCGCGCGAGCCCGGCTCGCCCTACTCGATCGAGGGGGATGCCGCCGATGACGCGCGCCGCGCGGTGCGCTGGGTGCGCGCGCATGCGGCGGACTATGGCATCGATCCGGCGCGGGTCGGGGTGATGGGGTTTTCGGCGGGCGGCGAACTGGTCTCGCTGATCGCCGACAATACCGAACCCGCCGGCCGGCCGAAGACCGATGCGATCGATTCGCTGTCGGCGCGGCCCGATTTCCAGGTGCTGGTGTTCCCAGGGCCGCTCGGCATCCCCGGCACGGCCGCCGCGAGCGCGCCGCCCGCGTTCATCACCGCCGGCAGCCTCGATCCGTGCTGCGCGGCGCCGTCGGTCGCGCTTTACGAGCAGTTGCGCAAGGCTGGGGTGGAGGCCGAACTGCACATGTATGCCGACAGCGGGCATGCGTTCAATCTCGACGAATCGAACCGGATCGGCATCCTGCACTGGCCCGACCGGCTCAACGACTGGCTCGCCGATAGCGGCTGGCTCTCACCGCGCCCGCCGAAGCGGTGACGATCACCCGCGTCGGGTCGCGTCGAGCGCGGCGACCCGCGCGGTCACCTCGGCGCGGGCGAGCAGCGCGTCGGTCGCATCGGGCATGCGGCGGCGCCAGTTCGGGTGCTCGTCGATCGTGCCGGGGAGGTTGGGCTGTTCGACCGCGCCGATCACGTCCTCAAGCGGCACGATCGCCAGCGCCGACGGGGTGGCGCCGATGAAGGCGAGCGCGGCGTCGACCGCCGGCGCCTCCGCCTCGACGGGCGGTTCGGGTCCGTCAGCCGCACCGGCGGCGGTGAACGCGTCCCACAGCCGCGTGCGGTCGGCAGCGCGCGCGATGCGGTCGGCAGCTTCGTCCGGGAAGGGGGAGCTGCGCCCCAAGCGCCAGGTCCAGTCGATGTCGCGCCCGCGCCACCAGCCCGCGACGGTGGCGAGATCGTGCGTGCCGGTCATCGCGGCGGCGTCGCGCGCGTAGCCGGCGGGAGGCAGGAAGCCGCCCGCCGCGTCGCGTTCGAACCACAGCACGCGCATGCCGAGCATCCCGGCTGCGTCCATCGCGGGACGGAACCCCTCGGGCACGGTGCCGAGATCCTCGCCGATCACGATCGCCTGCGCGCGCTGCGATTCGAGCGCGAGCAGGCGGAGCATGTCGGTCATCGGCATGGTCAGATACGCGCCCTCGGTCGGCGAGGCACCCTCGGGCACCACCCACAGCCGCCGCAGCCCGAGCGCATGGTCGATCCGGATGCCGCCGGCATGGCCGATCGCGGCGCGCAGCGTGGCGATGTACGGCGCGAACCCGGTGCGCCGCAGCGCATCCGGCGCGAAGGCGGTGATCCCCCAGCTTTGCCCGTCGGGACCGAGCGGATCAGGCGGCGCGCCGATCGACAGGCCGGTGAGCAGATCGCCGGGGCGGCTCCAAGCGTGGCTACCGCCCGCATCCATGCCGACCGCGAGATCGGCGATCAGCCCGATCGCCATCCCGGCACCGGTGGCGGCGCGTTGCGCGGCTTGCAGGCTGCGCGCGGCGAGCCATTGCAGGAACAGATAGAAGCCGATCTCGTCAGCGTGCTCGGCGGCGAAGCGATCCACCGCCGGGCTGGCGGGATCGTGATACGCGCTCGGCCAGTCCTGCCAGCCGCGCGCGCCGCTCAGCGCGAAGAAATGCGCGTGCAGCGCATCGAAACGCGCGTGGCGTTCGAGATCTTCGCCCCCGTTCAGCGCATACGCGGCGACCTCGGCGCGAACAGCGTCGGAGCGCCCGTCATAGGCGGCGCGCAAGGTGCGCAGCCGTTCGGGGATGGCATGATGCCAGTCGATCAGATCGCCGCCCGCCGGGCCGGTGGCGGCCGCGCCGGCCAGCGCGGGATCGGCATACAGCACGTTGAGGAACAGCCGGCTCGATGGCGCATAGGGGCTGAAGCGGCTGCTGTCGGCGGGGAACAGCGCGTGGACCGGGCTGATCGCGAGCGCATCCGCGCCACGCGCGGCGAAGGCGCGGGCGGCGCTGGCGAGCGTGCCGAAATCGCCGAACGCGCTGTCCGCACGGTCGCGCAGGGCGGCGATCTGCACCGACGGCCCCCAGATGCGCCGTGCGCCCACCGCATCCGCGACCGAGAAACAGCGCGCGGGTGCGACCGCGAGTTGAACCTCGCGGCTACCGACGTCGAGGCGGTGATAGCCGGGCGTCGCGATCGCAGGGATTTCCAGCCGGTCGCCGCTGAGGGTCAGCATGACGTGGCGGCGCTCGCCGTTTTCCAGGATCAACTCGGCTGGCCCCGGTGCGGCGCAGGTGCGGGGCAGGGTGATCGCTCGTCCGGCATCGGCGATGACTAAGCCGCAATCGTCCATATCGTCCGGGGCGGACTCGCCGAGGGCGGCGAGAATCGCGGTCAGCGAGGCATCGGAGACTCGCTGCGCATGGCCCTGTGCGTCTTCCCAATCGATCTGCAAGCCGGCGCGGCGCGCGCGGTCGTGGAGTGTGCTCATGTTCGATCCACTCCTTTGGTCGGTCGATCGTGTCAAAGCCCGATCTCGCAGTTGGTTGCATCGATTCACCAATGCCTGTTCGGCACGCGGTGGAAACGGTTGGAAGCGCTGCCATAATTCTGTAACTGTCTCGCCCCCGCACCCGATCGGAGCATGCTCATCCGTCAGATCGCCGCCCTGCCGTACCGTTCCGAAGGACATGCGATCGACGCGCCCGTCCGCATCCTGCTGGTCACGTCGCGCGAGACGCGGCGCTGGGTGATTCCCAAGGGCAACCAGCCGGCGGGGATGAGCGCGCATGTCGCCGCCGCGATGGAGGCCGAGGAGGAAGCGGGCGTGCGCGGGCTGATCTGCCCCGAACCGCTCGGTTCGTACCGCTATCGCAAGAGGCGCCGCAGCGGCGCGTCGCTGCTGATCGACGTCGATGTGTTTCCGCTCGCGGTGAGCAGCGAACTTTCCGCCTGGAAGGAACAGGGGCAACGCGAGCGGCGCTGGGTCAGCCTCGCCGAAGCGGCCGACATGGTCGATGAACCGGATTTGCGTGACCTGATCCGATCTTTCGGCCAAGCGGAATTCAAGGCGGCAGCGCAGCGCACCGGAATCCTCCATGCCGTCGCCGCGCGATCGAAGGTGAGTGGCATGTTTGCGTGGTTCCAAAGATTGCTTCCGAAGACGGGCAATTTCTTCGATCTGTTCGAAGCCCATGCCATGACCGTCGTCGCCGGCGCGAACGCGCTGTCGCGGCTGCTGCAGGACGGCGACCGCGACCACATCCGTGAGGTGATCGAACGCGAGCATGACGCCGACGAGATCATCCGCCAGGTGCTGACCACCGTTCGCGAAACCTTCCTCACGCCGTTCGATCGGGGGGCGATCACCAGCCTGATCGGCTCGCTCGACGATGCGATCGACGAGATGCAGGCGGCGGCGCAGGCGATCGACCTGTACGACATGACCGTGTTCGAGCCGGAAATGAAGGACATGGCCGCGATCATCGTCGATGCCGCGCGGCTCACGGCGGAGGCGATGCCGTTGCTGCGCGATGTCGCGCGCAACGGGGTGCGGCTCCACGAACTGACCGAGCGGCTGGTGCGGATGGAGAGCCACGGCGACGACATCCATACCGCCGGGCTGAAGCGCGCTTTCAAGGAACTCGGGCCGATCGACTCGCTGCGTTTTTCGGTCCAGCGCGAGGTCTATAAGCATCTCGAACGGATCATCGACGCGTTCGAGCATGTCGCGATCGAGATCGACGGCCTGGTCATCGACCACGCCTGATGTACGAGCTCGCGTTTCCGCTGCTCGTCGGACTGGTTCTGGTCGCGCTGGCGTTCGATTTCCTCAACGGGCTGCACGATGCCGCCAATGCGATCGCCACCGTGGTCGCGACGCGTTTGCTCAAGCCGGTGCATGCGGTGCTGTTCGCGGCGGCCTTCAACGGCGCCGCCTATTTCCTGACGATCACCTTCCCGGCCTTGCACAAGGTCGCCGACACGATCGGGCAGGGGCTGATCGAGAAGGATCTGATCACGCCGGGCGTGGTGTTCGGCGCGCTGGTCGGGGCGATGTTCTGGAACGTGGTGACGTGGATCAAGGGCATCCCCTCATCGAGCAGCCACGCGCTGGTCGGCGGCATGATCGGCGCCGGCGTCGCCCATGCCGGCGTCGGCGGGGTGCAGTGGATCGGCCTCAACAAGACGCTCATCGCGATCGTGCTGTCGCCGACGCTCGGCATGATCCTCGCGATGCTGGTGATGCTGGTCACGAGCTGGCTGTTCCGGCGCGCGAGCGCGACCGGCGCGGAGCGCAGCTTCCGCATCCTGCACCTGATCTCCTCGGGCGCCTATTCACTCTCGCACGGGCTCAACGACGCGCAGAAGACGATGGGGATCATCACCGTGCTGTTGTATTCGACCGGCTATCTGCACGGCCGCTTCGCGGTGCCGCATTGGGTGGCGGTGAGCTGCTATATCGCGATCGCGCTGGGGACGCTGAGCGGCGGCTGGAAGATCATCGAGACGATGGGGTCGCGGATCACCAAATTGTCGCAGCATCAGGGGTTCAGCGCGTCGCTGAGCGGTTCGATCATCCTGTTCAGCGCCTCGTGGCTCGGCATCCCGGTATCGACCACGCACACCATCACCGGCGCGGTGATCGGCGCGGGAACGGCGCGGCGCGCCTCGGCGGTGCGCTGGGGGATCGCGGGCAACGTCATGATCGCATGGGTCATCACCATTCCCGCCTCGGCGGCGGTCGGCGCGCTCTTCTACCTGCTGACGACGCTGTTCTAAGCGCGATCAGGCCGTGGCCCGCGCACGGATCAGCACGCCCATGTTCTTTGCGAAGACGGCGGTGCTGATTCCGGGCACAGGGCGCGGATCGGGGAAGGGCGAGGTGTCGGTATCGTCGCCGACATAGGTGTGCGAAAAGTCTCCCGGCACCGGCGTCGCATAGCCGTCGCGGGTATAGGCGTGGCTGGTGGTATGCAGCGGCGTGACCCAGCGATGCTCGGCATCGAGCGCGGCCAGGATCGCGGCGGCCTCGCCCGGTGCGCTCGGCGCAATTGTGTGGGTGGCGGTGGTCTTGAGATCGCCGATCGCGATATCGCGCAGCGTGAAATAGCGCGGCAGCGGCCGGCGGCCCCCCTTCAGCGCGGAGCCGGCGGTGACCTCGGCGACCGGGCGCGCGGACAGCACGGCAAGGCGCGCGCGCAGAGCGGCGACATCGGGCGAGCGGAACGAGCTGTAATGCGCGATCGTATTGTGCGGATCGCCGTCGTGATAATATTCGCCGTTGACGACATCCGAGCCGCGCCGGTGGATGTACATCGGCGTGTTGGCGCCGACCTTGATGAAGGTCGGATAGCGGCGCTGCGGGTCGATCGTGGCGGGCAGGCGGATCGAATCGAGCCAGTCGAGCGCCTCGGGCAGACGATCGAGGAACTTGCGCTCGCCGGTCAGTTCATAGAAATCCATCATCAACGCGACGTTCGTCGCGGTGGTGTGCGAGACGAGCGCCTCGGGTTCGTAGGTGCGCGCGCTCGCCGGCTTGAGATCGGCGACGCTGTGCTGGAGGCCCCAGCCGGGTTGCGGCTGCGGTTGCTGCGCGCGCACGAAGCAGTCCATCGCCCGTGCGATCGGATCGAGCACGCGCGCGTCACCGAGCGTCTGCCAGACCATCAGCAGGAAGACGATGTTCTCCGCCGCGACGTCGTCGTTGAAGGTGATGAACGACGTGTAATCGGGCAGGCCGTGATCGTGGAACTCGTCCCGCAGCGGAAAGCGCTGCGGCCAGCCGCCGACCGGATATTGGCTCGCCAGCACGAAGCCCAGCACCTTGTCGAGCGCGGCGCGATAGCGCGGCTCGCGCTTTTCCAGATACATGCGCAGCATGAACTTGGCGCAATCGGCGGTGCAACTGTCGTCGTAGGTCGCGTTGCCGTAATAATGCTGGAATTCCTCCAGCCGCCAGCCGTTCTTGCCGACCGTATCGTACCAGCGGCGGATCGATCGTTCGCCGGCGAGATCGAAATGATAGTTCCAGCCGCCGCTTTCGTGCTGGCCGCGGATCAGCACGTCGGCCGCCTTGGCCGCCGCCTGGTAGAAATAGGCGTCGCCGGTGGCGTGATAGGCATCGAGGAAGACTTGGCCCATCAGCGGCGTGCCGGGGTTCTGAATCCACACGCTCGTCGGATATGCCTGCATCTCGCCCCATTCGCGCGAGCGATCGAGCAGCACCTGCCAGACGTAACCGCCCTGATGGCTGACCTTTTCGACCATGTACCGGGCCGCGCCGAGCATCGCGGCGTCGATCGCGGCGGACGCCGGCGCCGCTTGCGCCGCGCGCGGCGCGATGGCTGCGGTGACGCCGAGCGCGGCGGTTCCCGCGAGCAGATCGCGGCGGGTGAGGGCGGCGTCTTGCATCCAAGTCTCTCCTGGTCGGGCCGGATGGACTCCGGCTTTGGTTACCGGTGTCAATCATAGGGTTTCGGCGCCGCACCGCAACTATGAGAATGACGCGATGGATCACGCCGCGCGCTGTGATACGGGAGAAACGACCTGGTTTGACCGTGGAGAACGCAAGTGGCCGACACCGACGAGAGCGCGAACAACCAACCCGCGGGCTATGTTCCTCCCGAGGTCTGGACCTGGGACCAGACCAATGGCGGGCAGTTCGCCAACATCAATCGCCCGATTTCCGGCGCGACGCATGAACGCGAGTTGCCGGTGGGTGAGCATCCGCTCCAGCTCTATTCGCTGGGCACGCCCAATGGCCAGAAGGTCACGATCCTGCTCGAAGAGTTGCTCGCGGCGGGCCATGCCGACGCCGAATATGACGCCTGGCTGATCGAGATCGGCAAGGGCGACCAGTTCGGCAGCGGGTTCGTCACGATCAATCCCAATTCCAAGATCCCGGCGCTGGCGGATCACACGCTCGATCCGCCGCTGCGGCTGTTCGAGAGCGGCTCGATTCTCGTCTATCTCGCCGAGAAATTCGGCGCGTTCCTGCCGACCGAGCCGCGCGCGCGGGCCGAGACGTTCAACTGGCTGATGTGGCAGATGGGATCGGCGCCGTTCGTCGGCGGCGGCTTCGGCCACTTCTACGCCTATGCGCCGTTCAAGATCCAATATGCGATCGACCGCTATGCGATGGAAACCAAGCGCCAGTTGCATGTGCTCGACACGCATCTCGCCGATCGCACCTATCTCGCCGGCGACACCTACACGATCGCCGACATCGCGGTGTGGCCGTGGTACGGCGGCATCCTGACCGGCGCCTATGGCGCGCAGACGTTCCTTTCCGTGGCGGACTATCCCAATCTCGCGCGCTGGACCGATCTGATCGGCGCACGCCCGCCGGTGAAACGCGGGCGGATCGTGAACCGCATCATGGGCGAGGCGCAGTTGCGCGAGCGCCATGACGCGCACGATTTCGACGTTTTCGATCTTTGATCTGAATGGGTTTCCTTTCCCGATGATGTGGCGCATCTTCCTGATCCGCCATCAATTGTTAATGTTCCCCCGATACGGTGAAAACAGAATAGAATGAGGCGCTTAGCCGGCCGGGGTTAGAGGATGGAGCGACTGGAGGCGCACGATGACTGGAAGCGGGAGGGGCTCGGCGAGGGGCTCCTCGAACGTTCGGAATCCCGCGTGAACCAGCCGGGCGACGCCGACCACGACCGCGCGCTCTGGCTGGAGCAGGCCTCGCGCGAATTGGAGCAGCGGTATCGGTACACGATCGCGCTCAGCCCGCTCGTCGTCTGGACCGCCTGGCCGAACGGCGACATCCTCGACATCGACGAGGCCGGGCTGGCGCGGACCGGGCTGAGCATGGGCGAAGTGCGCGGTCAGGGCTTCTTCGCGGCGGTGCATCCCGATGACCGGCAGAGCGTCGCGATGATGTGGCGCCGCAACGCATCGCTGGGTCACCCGATCGACAACGAGGTGCGCATGCGGATGCGCGACGGCAGCTATCGCTGGCATCGCTCGCGCGCGGCGCCGCTGAAAGACGCATCGGGCAAGATCCTGCGCTGGTACGGCACGATCGAGGACATCCACGACCGCAAGCTGGCCGCCGACGCGGTCCGCTGGGCGGCCGATCACGATAGCCTGACCGGCATCTGGGCGCGCGCCGCGTTCCTCACCGGTCTGGAACGCGCGGTCGAGCGCGCCGCCGAGGCCGGTTCGGTGGTGGCGCTGATGCTGTTCGATCTCGACAATTTCAAACAGGTCAACGATCGGTTCGGCCACGACACGGGTGACGCGTTGCTCAAGGATGTCGCCGTGCGCCTGAGCGGCGCGGCGGAGGAACCGGCGATGGTGGGCCGGCTTGGCGGCGACGAATTCGCCCTGTACCTCGCGCGGCCCGATTCGGCGCGGCTCGCCGCCGCCATCGACCGCGCGGTCGCCGCGCTCGACACGCCGTTCCGCTATGGGGCGATTACCTATCATTGCCGCAGCAGCATCGGCGTCGCCTTCTACCCCGCCGATGGCGCCGATGGCGACACGCTGCGCAAGAACGCCGATCTCGCGCTATACGACGCCAAGGCCGAGGGCGGAGGGACGCTGTGCTATTTTCGCGGGGAACTGCGCCTGCAAATGCAGCAGCGGCTCTCCATGCTGTCGATCGCCCGCGATGCGCTCGATCGCGATCTGATCCTGCCGTACTACCAGCCGAAGATCGAACTGGGTACCGGGCGGATCGCGGGGTTCGAAGCCCTGTTGCGCTGGAGCCATCCCGGACGCGGCGTGCAACTGCCCGCGACGATCGCGGTTGCGTTCGACGACCCGGAACTGGCGATCGCGCTGGGCGAGCGGATGCAGGAGAAGGTGTTCGCCGACATTCGCGGCTGGCGCGAGCGCGGTTTGGACACCGGTCGCATCGCGATCAACGCGTCGGCGATGGAATTTCGCGGTGCCGATTTCGCCGCCAAGCTGATCGCGCGGCTCGCCGCCTTCGACGTGCCGGCGACCTGCATCGAGCTCGAGATCACCGAGGGCGTGTTTTTCGACAATAGCGACGCGCATGTGCGGCGTACCATTTCGACGCTGCACGACGCGGGTATCACCATCGCGCTCGACGATTTCGGAACCGGTTATGCGTCGCTGGCGCATCTCCGGCAGTTCCCGGTCGATGTCCTCAAGATCGACCGGTCGTTCGTGCAGGCGCCAACCGCCTGCGACTGGACGATCGTTCGGGCGATCATCGGGCTCGGCAAGGGCCTCGGCATCAAGACGGTGGCCGAGGGGGTCGAGACGAACGAGCGGCGCGACGCGCTTCTGAACGACGGCTGCGATTTCGCGCAGGGCTATCTGTTCAGCCCGCCGGTGGCGAGCACGGGTGTGGTGGGCCTGCTCGAAGCCGAACGCGCGCGATAGCCGTTCAACGCGCGCGAAAAAGCGGGGCCGATCGGCCCCGCTTTCGTGTCGATATTGGGTGGATCGACGGTGGTGCTCCGGCCCGCCGGGTGCGGCGGGCCGGGCTTCGCATCAGAACTGATAGCCGATGCCGGTGCTGGCGCCCGCGCGGCTGCGCGAGTCCCAGGTGCCGCCCATCTTCACCACGGTATGCCCATCGCCGAACGCCTTGGAGAAGCCGACCGCGACCGCGGTCTCGCTTTGATAAACGCCCATCGACACCGCGATCATGCCCTTGCCGGCCTCATAGGCTTGCGGCAGCCCCGCCGCCGCCAGTGCGCCGGCCGTGCCCGCCGCCGCATCGCGCCGGGTGTTGCGCAGATCGAAGTTGAGCGACGAGATCCGCCCGTCGGTATATTGGTTGGCGGCGTTGATCGCGGTGTTGATGCCGTTGTTCAACTGCGCGACGTTGACCGCGTCGGTCGGGCTGGTGCCGGCGGCGACATTGTGGATCGCCGTCGCCGCGCCGCCCGCGTTGAGCGTCACGCTCGTGCGGGTCTCGTCATATTGCACCGAGTTCTGGCCGAGCGTCAGCGCGGTGTTGGCGGTGGTCGTCACCGCGGCGACGTTCTGGTTGGTGGCATAGAGCTGGCTGCCGTTGACCGCGTCGTTCGAGGTGGCGGCGACCGCGCCCGCCGCCACGTTCGACACCGTCACCGGCGCGGCGGCGTTGCCGCCCACCAGCGCGACCGTGTTGGTGCGGTTGCCCTGCGCATCGGTGGTATAGGTGACGGCATTGGCGACCGTGGTGGTGAGGCCGTAGATCTGGCCGCCGTTGACCGCATCGGTCGATCCCGCCGCGATCGCGCCGTCGCCGACATTGTGCAGCGCCACCGCGCCGGGCGCCGCGCCGACCAAGGTGAGATCGTTGGTGCGCACGCCGCCGTTCGGCGTGGTCGGCGTGTCGGGGTTCGAATATTGCACCGGCCCGATCGCGCCGTTGGCGACCTGATCGCCGAGGTTGGTGACGCTGTTCGAGATGGTGTTCACCACGCCCGTGAGATTGTTGATCGCGGTGGTGTTGTTGGCGACATTGACGTTGGTCGCGTTCAATTGCGCGCCGTTGACCGCGTCGGTCGAGGTGGCGCTGATTTCACCCGCCGCGACGTTGGTGAGGGTGGTGCCGTTCGCGCCGCCGAACGTGACGCGGTCGCGCGCGGCAGTGTCATATTGCACGGCATTGGCGCCGACCGCGGTGATCTGGTCTTGCAGGGCGGCGACCTGGCCGCCGTTGACCGCGTCGGTCGATCCGGCAGCGATGCTGCCGGCGGCGACGTTGTGGAGCCCGACCGGGCCGGCGGCGGCGCCGGTCAGCGTCACTTCGTTGGTCGGCACGCCGCCGTTGGGGACGGTCGGGGTGCCCGCGTTCGAATAGCGCACCGGGCCGACGCCGCCATTGTTCACGTTGGTGGTGAGATTGGTGATGAGCGTCGTGTTGTTCGCGACGTTCTGATTGGTCGCGTAGAGCTGGCTGCCGTTGACCGCCTCGGTCGAGGTGTCGGTGAGCAGGCCCGGGCGGAGGTTCGCGATGGTCGTGCCGCCGGCGCCGCCCAGCGTGATGCGGTCGCGTGTGGCGGTATCATATCGCACCGCATCGGCGTCGAGCGCGGCGAGCTGATCCTGCAACGTGGAGACCTGCCCGCCGTTGACCGCGTCGGTCGATCCGGCGGCGATCGTGCCGTCGGCGACGTTGTGCAGACCGACCGGGCCGGCGGCCGCGCCGGCGAGCGTCACGTCATTGGTGGGCACCCCGCCGTTGGGGACGGTCGGCGTGCCGGCGTTCGAATAGCGCACCGGGCCGACCGCGCCGTTGTTGATGTTGTTGGTGAGGTTCGTGACGAGCGTCGTGTTGTTCGCGACATTCTGGTTGGTGGCGTAAAGCTGACTGCCGTTGACCGCGTCGGTCGAGGTGTCGGTGAGCGCGCCGGGCGCGAGGTTGGCGATCGTGGTGCCGCCCGCGCCGGCGAGCGTGACGCGGTCGCGCGTCGTCGTGTCATACTGCACGGCAGTGCCGGCGAGCGCATCGACGGCGGCGGCGACACCCGCGACCTGCCCGGTGTTGGCGGCGTCGGTGGGCGCGGTGCCGGCGGCGACGTTGGTCAACTGACGCGGCGCGCCGGGGGCGCCGATCGAGACTTCGCCGGCCGAATTCTGCAAACCGGGCAGGCCGACCGCGGTATAGCCGGCCAGAGCCCCGCGCGTCGCCGTGCTGCCCGCGCCGAGCGCGACGCTGTTCGCGGCGGTGACGGTGGCCCCCGAGCCGAGCGCGACCGAGCCGCCCGCGCCCGCGAGCACCGCGGCGTTCGGGCCGATCGCGATCGCGCGGTCGGCGGTGGCGTCGGTCGTCGCGAGATTGCCGAACGCGACCGAATTGAGTTCGCCCGCCGATGCCTCGAGGCCGTTCGCGCCGAGGCCGGTGATGCGATTGCCGCCGATCGAGATGCCCCGTGGGTTGGCGAGCGTGAACGAATCCGCCTGCGTGTCGCAGCGATCGTCCGGGCCGACCACGGTGCCGTTGAGGTTGACCGCCTGTAGGGAAATCGGCTGTCCGGCGGCGGCGTCGGCGAGCAATCCGGCGGCGTCGATGCCGAGCGGCGGCACGAGCGGAATGACCGCGCCGACCACGCCGAGGATCGGGTTGACGGTGTTCTGCACGGGCGTGACGATGCCGTTCACCACCGGGGTCAGAATGCCCGTCACCACCGAGCGGGGCAGGCTGACGCCCGAGCACGCGCTGACGAGATTGGGCGGCGGCGCGGCCTGCGCCTGAGCTTGCGAGGTCGCCGCGAACCCCGCTCCAGCGAGCGCGACGATCGATATGCCGGCGCGTAGCGCGCGTCTGGATGCGAAAGTTGCCGGGCAAGACTTCGACCCGGTCTCGTCGGCCCGATAGGGGTCCGACATCTGATTTGGGGTATGAGGATCGATCACGTCAAACACCTCCCTGAATGGTTCCCCCCACTCTGGTTGGCAATTTGTCTCAGCCGTCGTTCCCGTTGATGCGAATCAAGGGATAGACTTGAGAGGTTTGGAGAATTGGCATGGTTTTATTGGCGTAAGAACAGGAATATAGCCGATTAGACCAAAGTCTAATGCCATGTGCGCGACGCGGCGCCGCACATCTCGAGATCAGCGGCCCATCTTTTCAAGCATCGGCCACAGGCGTGGTGTTGCCGGCCCGGTTCGTGACCATCGACCGGCTGCGAACGGTGGCGACACGACTATGGAAAGGGGCGGCGGCACTTGGCCGCATGCACCGTTTGTTAACCGAATATGCTTTCGTTGCGCGGCGGCGCGAGCGTCATGCGCCGGGGCAGGGATCCCGCGCCAGCGCGGCGGCGGCCGCCTTCGCCATGATGGCATAGCCGGCGTCGCGGGGATGCAGATTGTCGGTGGAGTCGGCGGCTGGCGCCATGTGCGCGGGGTGCGCGGGATCGCGCATCGCCGCGTCGAAGTCGATCACCGCGTCGAACGCGCCCGGGCTTCGAATCCAGGCGTTGACCGCTTGGCGCTTCGCCTCGCCCTCGGCGGTGAAATAGACCGCGCCCTTGAACGGAAGCAGCGTGCCGCCGATCACGCGGATATGGTGCGCCCGCGCCCGCGCGACGATCTCGCGATAGGCCTGGATGATGGCCTCGGCGCCGACCGCCTGATCGCGATGTTCGGCTTGCGCGCTCGCGCCGATATCGTTGATGCCTTCGAGCAGCACCAGCGTGCGGACGCCCGGCACCGCGAGTACATCGCGGTCGAAGCGGGCCACCGCGTTGGGGCCGCGCCCGTCGTGCAGCAGGCGGTTGCCGCTGACCCCGGCGTTGACCACCGACCAGCACCGCCCCCGCCGGTCGGTGGCGAGCAGCCGGGCAAGCTGGTCGGGCCAGCTCTGGTAGGCGCCCGGTGTCGAGGCGGCGCCTTCGGTGATCGAATCGCCGAATGCCAGTAGGACGCGCGCGTCGCGGCGCGCCGCCACGTCGATGCGCGACACGATCGCGGGAACGCGCTTGCGAACGCTGCCGCTCAGCGTGGCGCGGGCGGTCTGATCGCCCGGCGCGACATCCGCCATCTGCGCGTGCGCGGGCGGTGTGCTGGTCTCGGGGAAGTAGATCGAGACCGCGTAATCGGTGCCGGGCGTGACCGGCGCGGCGAGCGCATCGGCGAGCACGGGCGCGCCGGCGGGAATGACCGTACCCGGCGCGCCGTTGAAGGTCAGCGGGCGGATCGAGGCGGGGATCGCCGTGCCCGAGGCGTCGAGCCGCGCGAAGGTCGCCGCGCCGATGCGCAGCGGGGTGGCGCCGAGTTCGTTGGTGAGGCGGATCCGCAAACGGTCGCTCGCCGCCCCCACGCGCACGACCTGCCGCACCGTCTGATCGCGCAGCGGCCCGCCGAGCGCGTCGCGGATCGCCGGTTCATAGCCGATCGGCGCGTTGCCATAGGCGCCGATCCACGCCGGCGGCGCGGCGGCCGCCGCCACGGCCAACCCGGCGGCGCCGAGCGCCAGCAGCGACTTGATACGGTTCATGCGTCCAGACCTTGTTCTGCGGATTGCGTCATAGCGTGGCGGGATCGATCGCTGCCGCCATCGCGGCATAGCCTGCGTCGCTCGGGTGAAGATGGTCGCCCGAATCCTTGGCGGGATCGAGCCGCGAGGGGTCTGCGGGGTCGGCCATCGCCCGGTCGAAATCGACGACCGCGTCGAACGCGCCGGCGCCGCGAACCCATTGGTTGACCGCCTGGCGAACCGCCTCGCCGGCGGGGGTGTGATAGATCGAGCCGCGAAACGGCGGCAGCGTGGCGCCGATGACTCGCAGGCCGGCAGCGTGTGCGCGGGCGATGATCTGGCGATACGCCGCGATCACGTCCTCGGCGCGTACGGGTCCGTCGCTGGCGGGTTTGGCATTGCCCCAGCCGATGTCGTTGATGCCTTCGAGCAGCAGCACGTCGGTAACGCCGGCAACGGCGAGCACATCGCGGTCGAAGCGCGCGAGCGCATTTGGGCCGGCGCCGTCGCGCAGCAGCCGGTTGCCGTGGATGCCGGCGTTGACGACGCTCCAGTCGCGATGGCGCGGCAGCGCCGCCAGCCGGGCGGCGAGCATCTCGGGCCAGCCGGTGAAGCTCTGCGGCGCGGCGCGGGCACCTTCTGTGACCGAATCGCCCAGCGCGACGAGAACGCGGCCCGTTCCCCGCCGATCGACCTCAATGCAGGCGGCGAGCGCGGGTCCGCGCCCGGTGCGGCGATGGCCGTCGGGATAGCGCACCGTGACCGTCAACAGATGTGCGGCGGGTCTGGCGTCCGGCCCATAGCTGACGGTCACCGCGATCCGCTGGAAGCGGCGGACCGGAGCGCGAACCGGATTGCTCGCCAGCGACGCGCCGGCGGGCAGGGCCGCGCCGGCGTGGCCACCGAAGGAGAGCGGAAGGCTGCGGCCGTCGATCTCCACCGTCGCAGCTTCGAACGCGAGCGGCGCGGTGCCGAGCGCGTTGGTCATCCGCACGCGCAGGCGCGCGCCGGCGGCATCGACGGTCATCTCCTGCCGCACGGTGGCGCCGCCGTAATCACGCACGTCCCGATCGGTGAGGACGGGCGTGGCGGGAAAGGCGGCGGCGGTCCAGCCCGCCACCCACGCCGCCGCGGCGGGCGCGGGGGCGAGCAGTACGACCGCGGAGCAGAGCGCGAGGGGCCACCGCCACATGCCCCTTACGCCCCGCACCTGATCAGAACTTCACGCGGACGCCGGCCATGAACTGGCGATCGTCGATCGTATATTGTCCGGGCCGGGTCGCGACCTGGTAATATTGCTGGATCTGGGTGCGCAGCAGGTTCTGCCCGTCGATCGTCAGCGTGACGTGCTTGCCGATATCGTAGCTGAGCGACGCGTCGAGCCAGCCATAGCCCTTGGTCATCACCGGGAAGACATAGGAGGTCGTCGTGCCGCCCGGCGGGGTATAGGCGCCGGCGAGGATCGAGGACAGGAAGCTCGACCGGTAATTGTACGCGACGCGGGCGGAAATGCCGTATTTCTCGTAGATGCCGGCGATGTTGTAGCTGTACTTCGAAAGCTGCGGCAGCGGCGCGGTGAACCCGACCAGCGAGGTCGGCGCGGCGCTTTCGGTATAGGTGCCATTGGCCTGAATGCCGAGGCCGGAAAGCGCGCCCGGTAGGAAATCGAAGAACTGCTGATAGCCGACCTCGGCGCCCTTGACGGTGCCCGTGCCCGAATTGAGCGGCTGCGACAGCGTGTAGCCATCGACCCCGCCGATCGTCACGCCCGGCGTGGAGCGGGTGAAGATGAAGCCTTTGACCCGCTTGTAGAAGCCCGCGACATAGAGCGAGGTCGATTTGTTGACGTACCATTCGAGCGACACGTCGGCGTTCTTCGAGGTGATCGGCTGAAGGTTCGGGTTGCCCTGGCTCGCGGCGAGCTGGCCCGGAACGACGGTGAGCGCGGGCGACAACTGGCTGAAATCGGGACGGGTGAGCGTTTCCGAAGCGGCGAGGCGGAGCTGGAGGTTGTGCGTCAGGTGAACGCGCGCGTTCACGCTCGGCAGCCAGTTTCCGTAGCTGTTCTTGATCGAGACGGGATCGATGATCGTCGGCGTCACGGGAACGAACACGCCGTTCACCAGTGCGGTCCGGCGCTGGTTGCCAGTGATGAGATCCTCGGTTTGAACATAGCGCACGCCGATATTGCCGTCGATCGGCAGTCCAGCGACGAAATCGAACTTCGCCATCACATAGCCGGCGGTGGTCTTTTCATCGGCGTTGAACGCCGCGAGCAGGCTGTTGACCGATGTCGTCGACGGGGCCAGCGCGCCGGTCAGCCCGAGTTGCGACAACACGCCCGAGAAATCGGAGCGCAGCCGCGAGACGTTGGCGTAGGGGAAGTTGCGCTGGAAATCGACCTTCGCACCGTTCGCCGTGTAGAAATCACCATAGCTGTTCGCCTGGAACAGGCCCGAATAGGAGGCGGGATCGGTGGAGGCCGTCTGCCCGGTGTAGCGAAGCGGATTCTGCTGTGCGATCGAACGATCCGAGAAGCGGAAGCCGCCCTGGATCGATTTCAGAAAACTGCTGTCTTCGAACGCATATTCGAGGTCCACGCGCGCCGCGACCTCGTCGCCGACATAATGGTTCTCGTTCCGCGTCAGCCCGCCGACCCTGTAATTGGCGAGATTGGCGAGGTTGTACGAGCCGGTCGACGAGGAGGGCGGGTTGGTGCCGAGATTTTGCGTGAAGCCCGGCGCGGTCGTGATGAGATCGAGCTCGGTGTAATACAGGTCGTTCCGCGATTTGGTGTAGGTCAGGTCGCCGTTGACCGTGACGCCCTTCACGTTCCACTTCGCGGCGAGGCTGATCGACTTGTTCTCGTCGAGTGTGTCGCGCGCGGTGCCGCCGGCGGTGAGGCGCTGGTTCGCGTAGCTGACCTGCGATACGTCCTGCGTGCCGGAGAAGAGCGTGGTGCTGCCGGCGACCGGGGTGGAACCCGCCGTCGCCACCAACATGTTATATTGCTGCTGCGTCGTCTTGAAGCGCTGGTACTGACCTTCGAGCGTGAACTCGAGATCGGGCGAGGGGCGCCATTGCAGCGCGACGTTGCCGCCGATGCGCTGGCGCTCGCCGATCACCAGCACCTGATTGTTGCCGTTCGGCGCGAACACGCTCTGGCCGGGGACCAGGTCGCTGCGCGGCGTCGGCGCGCCGGTGCTGTCGATGTCCTGCCGATATTTGCGGTCCTGATACGAGAAGCTGCCAAGCAGGCCGACCTCGCCGATGCCGGTGTCCCACTTGTCCGAGGCGAACACCGATCCGCTCGGCGTCGCCTTCTTGACCGAATCCGAGTACATGCCGCGCAGCGACGCGCCGAGGGTGAAGCCCGGGAGATCGAGCGGGCGGCGCGTGCGCAGATCGACGAGGCCGCCGAGGCCGCCTTCGATCAGGTCGGCGGTGGATGCCTTGTAGACGTCGATGCGGGCGACCAGCTCGGCGGGGAAATCCTGGAGGTTGAAGGTCCGGCCACCGCCCGCGGTGAAGGTCTCGCGGCCGTTGAGCGTCGTTTCGACCTGCGGCAGACCGCGGATCGCGATCGACCCGCCCTCGCCGAGATCGCGCGACACCTGCACGCCGGTGATGCGCTGAAGTGCTTCGGTCGCGTTGTTGTCGGGGAGCTTGCCGATATCTTCGGCGACGATCGAGTCGACGATCGTGCCGGCGTTGCGCTTCACGTTCGCGGCGGACTGGAGGCTGGCGCGCACGCCGGTGACGACGATGTCCTGCTCCGCGCGCTCTACGGCCGCGTCGTCGGAGGCGGCGGCGGGCTGTTGCGCGAAGGCGGGAACGGCAACCAGCGACGCGAGCGCGGTGCTCGCCAGAAAGGTGAACGAACGCATCAAATTTCCCTCCAAATTATTTTATCGTTGTTGAAATGAACTCGAACGCACTGGCACCGTGCGGCGGGAACCGCAGGCGAAACTTCATGGAAACCGGAAAAAGGGCCGGCGGTCGATCGGATCGCGCGGGGCGGCGCGGGTACATTGGTCCGATGGTTATGCTGCACCAAAGCGCATGCAGCACGCGACGCAACCGAATCGCTCTCCTTGTTTCTTGTTGTCCATATACGAATAACTTGTCCCTATATAAATATCAATGCGGTATTTTTGCGTTTGGCGGAGGGGCGGCGGCGGCGCAGCGAACAGCGCGATCGGCTTGATCTCGATCAGTAAGGTATTTGATTTCGCTCGGGAAACGACGGGAACGGACCTGCGCGCCATGCGATCTCCCCCTGCAACACGGAGGACGCCATGGCAGAAACCGACTTTCAGACCGACGACGCGCCGCTCGCCACTTCCAAACGATCCGGCGCGGTCGACGAGGCGACAAACGCGCTGCTCGAACCCAATGGCGACAGCCTGGTCGCGCGCGCGGTGACGATCAACCGCCCCGTCGCCGAACTCTACGCCTATTGGCGCGATTTCCGGAACCTCGCGAGCTTCATGGACAATGTCGTCGCGGTCGCGCCGATCGACGACCGGCGTTCGCACTGGACGGTCAAGGCACCCGGCGGCCGCACCGTCGAATGGACCGCCATCATCACCGAGGAACGCGAAAACGAACTGATCGCCTGGGCTTCGGAGGACGGGGCGGACGTGCCCAACAGCGGCCGCATCGACTTTCGCGATGCCGGTGCGCGCGGCACTGTCGTCACCGCGACGGTGCTGTACGACCCGCCCGGCGGCACGATCGGCAAGCTGGTCGCCAAGATGTTCCAGCGCGAACCTGCCATCCAGGCACGGCGCGACCTGCGCCGTTTCAAGCAGCTCATGGAAACCGGCGAGATCGCCACGTCGGCGCGAACCCGCGAGCAATTCGAAGAGGAGAAGGCCTGATGCGCGCACTCGCCTGGCACGGCCGTCACGACGTTCGCGTCGATACGGTCGATGATCCCGAAATCCTCAACCCGCGCGACGCGATCATCAAGGTCACCTCGACCGCGATCTGCGGCTCGGACCTGCATCTGTACGACGGCTATATCCCGACGATGCAGGCCGGCGACATCCTCGGGCACGAGTTCATGGGCGAGGTGGTGGAGATCGGCGCCAAATCGACGCTCAAGAAGGGGCAGCGCGTCGTCGTGCCGTTCACGATATCGTGCGGAAGCTGTTATCATTGCGGCAAGCACCAATATTCGGCGTGCGACAACGGCCTGCCCGCCGACAACCAGGACATCGCGCAGGAACTTTACGGCCAGCCGATGAGCGGCCTGTTCGGCTACAGCCACATGACCGGCGGCTATGCTGGTGGCCAGGCGGAATATGTCCGCGTGCCGTTCAGCGACGTCGGCCCGATCGTCATTCCCGACGGCGTCGCGGACGACAAGGTGCTGTTCCTCTCGGACATTCTGCCGACCGGCTGGATGGCGGCGGAGAATGCCGAGATCGAACCGGGCGATACCGTCGCGGTCTGGGGATGCGGGCCGGTGGGGCTGTTCGCGGTGCAATCGGCCTTCCTGATGGGGGCCGAGCGCGTGATCGCGATCGACCATTTCCCGCGCCGGCTCGAACTCGCGAAGCGATTTGGTGCCGAGACGATCAACTTCGGCGAGACCGAGACCTACGAGGCGCTGATGCAGATGACCGGCGGGATCGGCCCCGACGCGGTGATCGACAGCGTCGGGCTGGAAGCGCACGGTTTCTTCGCCGACAATGTCGTCGATCAGATCAAGGCGTCGCTGATGCTCGGCACCGACCGTCCGCACGCGATCCGGCAGGCGATCCTCGCGTGCCGCAAGGGCGGCCGCGTCTCCATGCCCGGCGTCTATGGCGGGTTCGTCGACAAATTCCCGCTCGGCGCCGTGATGGAGAAGGGGCTTACGCTCAAGACCGGGCAGACCCACGTCCAGCATTATCTGCCCGGGCTGCTCAACGCGATCATGGAAGACAAGATCGATACCGAATTCCTGATCTCGCACCGGATGGCGCTCGAGGATGCGCCCAAGGGCTACAAGATGTTCCACGACGATCAGGACGTGGTGACGAAGGTCGTGCTCAAGCCCGATTTCGCCGCCGCGTGACCTTGCTCCCCTCCCTGGAAGGGAGGGGCTGGGGGAGGGTGGGCTAATGGTGGTCACCGCGCTTCCTCGTAAACCGACCCACCCCCGACCCCTCCCTGACCAGGGAGGGGAGAAGAAGGATGAGATCATGGCTGACACATTCGCGATCATCACCGGCGCCTCGACCGGCATCGGTTTCGAACTGGCCACACTCGCGGCGAAGGACGGGTATGACATTCTCGTCGTCGCCGACGAACCGCTGATCGAAGCGGCGGCGACCGACTTCGAGCAGTTCGGCACCCAGGTGCAATGGGTCGAGGCCGATCTCTCGACGATCGAGGGCGTCGATCAGTTGCTGGCGGCGACCGGCGGCCGGCAGGTCGATCTGCTGTGCGCCAACGCCGGGCGCGGGCTGGGCCACGCGTTTCTCGATCAGGATCTCGCCGATTGGCGGCGGGTGGTCGACACCAACATCGTCGGCACCGCCTATCTGCTCCAGAAGGTGCTCAAGCCGATGGTCGCGCGCGACGCCGGCAAGGTGCTCGTCACCGGCTCGATCGCGGGGTTCATCCCCGGCGCGTTCCAGGCGGTGTACAACGGCACCAAGGCGTTCGTCGACAGCTTCACCGATGCGCTGCGCAACGAGATCAAGGAGTCGAAGGGCGTCACGCTGACCACGTTGATGCCGGGGCCGGTCGAGACCGAATTCTTCGAGCGCGGCGGCATGATGGATACGTCGGTCGGTACGAGCGACAGCAAGAGCGATCCGGCCGACGTGGCGAAGGATGGCTGGGACGCGCTGATGGCGGGCAAGGCCAGCATCGTATCGGGCTGGAAGAACAAGCTACAGGTCGCCGCCGCGCATGTAACGCCCGCGTCGGTGCTCGCCGAGCAGCACCGCAAGATGGCCGAACCGGGCACCGCGCCGGACGCTTGAGGCAAATGAGAGGCCGCGACCTGATGGTCGCGGCCTCTTCGGTTCGTCAGAACACTTCGCCGACCATCTCCTCGCTCTTCGCCCACAGCGCCCTGGCGTTGTCGGGGTCGAGCGCATAGGAGCGCACGCCCTCGCTCGCGACGCTGAGCGGGCCGTCGGTGACGTTGGTGGCGACGTGGCAATCCTCGCAATAGCGCCCGCCGATCTCGTCGGCCTCGCCGACGACGGCGGCCCATACCGATGTCGCCGCGCCCTGCGGGATCGTCTTCAGTTCGAAGGGGGGCTTGCCCTCGGCGGCGAGATCGGCGTTGATCTGTGCGATCATCGCCTCGATCGCGCCGTCTTCGAGGTGGCGGCTAAGTTCGGTCTGGATGCCGCCGGGATGCACCGCCGCGGCGCGTACGCCACGCGCGCGGTGGCGCCGGTCGAACTCGACCGCGAACAGGATGTTGGCAGTCTTGGAACGGCCATAGGCGACCCACGGATCATAATCGCCGCGCGTGAAATTGGGATCGTCGAGATCGACATTGGCGAAGCGATGACCGGCCGATGCCAGGCTCACCACCCGCCCGCCCGGCCGCAGCAGCGACGCGATGCGGTTGATGAAGACGAAATGGCCGAGGTGATTGGTGCCGAACTGGGTTTCGAAGCCATCGGTGGTGTGGCCGAACGGCGCCGCCATCACGCCGGCATTGGCGATCACCACATCGAACGGTTCGCCCTTCGCGACCAGCGCGTCGGCGGCGGCGCGCACGCTGGCCAGGTTGGCGAGATCGAGTTCGATCAACTCCAGACCGCCGCCGTTCGCGGCGGCCGCACGCACCACCTCGGTTGCGGCCCCGGCCTTGGCGAGATCGCGCGCGGCACCCACCACCTGCGCGCCATGCGCGGCGAGCGCGCGCGCGGTCTCGACACCGAGCCCGGCCGAAACACCGGTGACGAGGATGCGCCTGCCCGACAGATCGACGCCGGCGAGCACTTCGTCGGTGGTGGAGGTCGCGCCAAATTGCTGAACCATGTGCTGTTCCTTTAGAAGAAGGCTGACGACGCGATCGGCATTCCCGTGTTAGGGTGCCACAATAACGTCGCCGCTTATATGCGGAGGCATCCTCCGCTTTCAAGGGGCTGGCGTAACAGAGTGGCGGATTCGGCGAAAACTCCCGTTCGAAAACCGCGTGCCGATGCCGAGCGCAACCGGCTCAAGCTGCTCGCCACCGCCAAGAGCGTGTTCGCCAGCAAGGGAATGGACGCGGGTCTGGAAGAGATCGCGCGCGCGGCGGGGGTGGGGATCGGCACACTCTACCGCCATTTCCCGACGCGTGAGGCGCTGATCGTACAGGTCTATCGCAACGAGGCGAACCAGCTTGCCGCCGCCGCCGAGCGGCTCGCCGCCGAACGGCCGCCGATCGAGGCGCTGCGCGCGTGGATGCTGCTGTTCGTCGAGTATTTCGCGACCAAGCAGATCATCGCCGGCGCGCTCGCGACGATGGTTTGCGACAGCGCGGAAATCTATGCGGCGTCGGGCGCGCAGATGAGTGACGCGATGACGTTGCTCACCGCGCGCGCGGTCGCGAGCGGCGAGATCACCCTGACCGTACCGCCGCTCGATCTGCTTCGCGCGGTGATCGGCGTCGCCAATGTCAGCGCCGAGCCGGGCTGGGAGGCGAGCGCGCGCGCGATGGTGGATATCCTGATCGCGGGGCTGCGCGTGCCGAGCCAGGGACGCGACTAACCCCGGCCGGGCAATCCCTCGAACAGCGGCAGCGCCTCGGTGTCGGCGCCGTCGAAATTGGAGACGGTCACGCCGACCAGCCGGATACCTTTGGGCGTCGGCAACACCGAGCGGATCAGCGCCAGGCTGGCATCGTGCAGGTCGGCGCGGCTGCGGATCGGGCGGGCGGCGCTGCGGCTGCGGGTGATCTGCTGGAAATCCTGATATTTGACCTTCACCGTCACGGTGCGGCCGAACGCCTGCGCGCCTTCGCACCAGCGCCAGACGTCCTCGGCCATTTCCAGCACGCCCGCTTCGATCTCGGCCGGCTCGGTGAGATCGTCGCGGAAGGTCGTTTCCGAGCCGGAGGATTTGCGGATGCGGTTGGGATTGACCGGGCGATCGTCGATGCCGCGCGCGATGGCGAAATACCAGTCCGCCGAACTGCCGAAATGCTCGGCGAGGAACGCGCGCGATTTGGCGCGGAGATCGGCGCCGGTCTCGATGCCGAGCGACGCCATTTTCCGCGCGGTGACGGGGCCGACGCCGTGGAAGCGCGACACCGGCAGCGTCTCGACCCAGGCCGCGCCCATTTCGGGCGTCACCGCGAACTGGCCGTTGGGTTTGCGATGATCCGAGGCGAGCTTGGCGAGGAACTTGTTGTACGAAATCCCCGCCGAGGCGGTGAGGCCGGTCTCCTCGAGGATGCGCGCGCGGATCGCCTTGGCCGTGGCCCAGGCGGTCGGCAGGTCGCGGAGGTTCGCGGTGACGTCGAGATAGGCCTCGTCGAGCGACAGCGGCTGGATGATCGGCGTGAATTCGGCGAAGATCGCGTGGATCTGACGCGAGACCGATTTGTACACGTCGAAGCGCGGCCGCACGAACACCAAGTCCCGGCACCGGCGCAGCGCCGTTACCGACGGCAAAGCGGACTTCACCCCGAACGCGCGCGCCTCATAGCTCGCCGCCGCAACCACGCCGCGCGCCGACGCCGATCCGACCGCGACGGGCTTGCCCCGCAGCGTCGGATCGTCGCGCTGCTCGACCGACGCGTAGAAGGCGTCCATGTCGATATGGATGATCTTGCGCACGTCCATGCGCCGAGGATAGCGCATATCGAACGGAAGGGGAACGCGAACCGCGAATAGGTCGCGTCCGAAGCTGCGTGGCCGGCTAAGCCGCCCGCCCGGCGATCTTCGTCAGCGCCGCCACCAGCGCGTCGAGTTCCGCCGGCGATGTATAGATTTGCGGCGTCACGCGCACGCCCTTCACCTCGCCGCGGTCGATCGCGACGGTGTAGATATTGTGGTCCTTCAGCAGCGTCTCCGCCAGCATCGCCGGGGCGAGCCCGTTCAGCCCGACGTTGGCGATCGCACAGGTCCGCGCCGGATCGCGCGGCGTGTTGAGGTACACGCCACGGATCGCACGCGCGCGGCTGGTCCAGCTCTGCTGGAGGAAGCGCAGCCGCGCCATCTTGCGTTCAGCGCCGATCGCCTCGTGGAAGGCGATCGCACGCGGTAGCGTCAGGTCGCTGTGGACCGGGTGGGTGCCACGGTGGTTGAGCTTGCGGATATCGTCGTCGGCCATGCTGGCATCGCCGAACATCGGCCACAGCCCGGCGATGCGATCGCGCCGCACCCACAGCACGCCGAGGCCGAGCGGCGCCGACAGCCATTTGTGTAGCGACGCGCCGAAATAGTCGCAGCGCAGATCGGCGATCTTGAAATCGAGATGTGCGAAGCTGTGCGCGCCATCGACCATCACCGGCACGCCGAGGCCATGCGCCATGTCGCAGATCGCCGCGACCGGCAGCACCTGACCCGTACCGCCGACGATGTGCGACACCATCAGCAATTTGGTCCTGGGGGTGATCGCCTTGCGGTACGTTTCGACGATCTCGGCGTCGCTCGCCGGATCGAGCGGCAATCGCACGATGCGGTTCACGATGCCGTGGCGCCGCGCCTGGAGCGCGAACATATCCATCATCGAGCCATAGTCCTGCGTCGCCATCACCGCTTCGTCGCCGGCTTGCCAGGGGATGCCGTTGATGACGGTATCGAGCGATTCGGTGGTGTTGCGCGTGACCACCAGTTCCTCGACCGGCACGGCCGCCAGCGCGGCGACGGCGGTGCGTATCTTCACCACGTCGGTGTCGAGGCGGGTACGCATGTAATGCGATGCCTCGCCGTTGACCGCCCGCGCGTTGGCGACGAAGGCGTCGAATACGTCGCTGGGCTGGAAACAGTAGAAGCCGTTTTCGAGATTGATGAAGCGGTTGTCGGTCGGGAAATGGCTGCGGATCTCGGCCCAGAACGCTTCGTCCCGCGCGAGGTCTTCCGGCGCGCGCGCGGCCAGACCCGGCGTATCGAGCAAGGCGGCGAGCGACGCGGCGCCGGCGGCCTTCAGGAAATCCCGTTTGTTCATTACGACGCCCCCCGACTATGGTTTTCCCCAAGCCCTCCGCCTCTCCCCGCTGACGATGCTTCGCCCGTCTCGGCGACAGTCTTGCCTGAACCGCGCCGGTCGGCAAGACGGCTTGATCGGATCGCGCGTCCCTCAGCCAGCGTTCAGGTGTGAACGTGGAACCGGTCCTGGTCCGATATGCTGACGAAAAGGGAGACGTGCGTGCGGTTTCTGGGTCTTGCCTGTGGTGCGGCGTTGTTGATCGGGGCGGCGCCGGTCGAGCCGCCGGTGGTGCGCGTGCGGCTCGATACCTCGGCCGGGCCGATCACGCTGGCCATCGATTACCGCCACGCGCCGAAGACGGCGGTCAATTTCCTGCAATATGTCGATGACGGACGGCTCGACGGGACGAGTTTCTACCGCGCCTCGCGCAAGGCCGGGCACCCGGACCTCGGCTTCGTACAGGGCGGGATCGGCACCGACGCGCGGCGCAAGCTCGACATGCTGCCGCTCGAACCGACCAACCAGACCGGGCTGCGCCATGTCAGCGGCGCGATCTCGATGGCGCGCTACGCCAACCCCGCGTCCGGTTCGGCCAATTTCTCGCTGCTGGTTGGCCCGAGCCCCAATCTCGACGCCAAGCCGGGCTCGCCCGGCTATGCGGTGTTCGGCCATGTCCTGAGCGGGATGGACGTGGTGAAACGCATGCTGGCGATGCCGACCGCGCCGGGTGGCGACGAGGAGATGAAGGGGCAGATGCTGGTCCACCCGATCAAGATCGTCCATGCGGTGCGGCTGGACGGAACGCCGAAGCCGACCGGCCGCCCCAAGGTGTGGCTGATGTTCAAGGGGCTGTGAGACCGCACCAACCCGTTCGTGCTGAGCTTGTCGAAGCACGTGCCTCTAACGCTGAACTGCGGGACACGTCCTTCGACAAGCTTAGGACGAACGGGGTAGAAGTGACCGCCCCGCGAACCACGGCGTCATCCGCCGCAGCGCGTCCTCGATCCGATCGGTCGAGACCGCGAAGCTGAAGCGCATGAAGCGGTGCCCATCGACCGGATCGAAGTCGATTCCTGGGGCGGTCGTCACGCCGGTGTCCATCAGCAGATCCATGCAGAACGCCATGCTGTCATCGGTCAGATGGCCGATATCGGCGTAGATGTAGAACGCGCCATCGGGCGGCGCGATGCGGCGCAGGCCGAGCGCGGGGAGCGCATCGAGCAGCAGTGCGCGGTTGGTCGCATAGGTGCGGATATGCCCTTCCAGCTCGTCGCGGCAATCGAACGCGACCAGCCCGGCATGCTGCGCGAGCGAGGGCGGGGTGAGGAACAGATTACCCATCCGCGCCCGCGCGGCGTCGATCAGCGCGGGCGGCACCACCAGCCAGCCGAGCCGCCAGCCGGCCATGCTGAAATATTTGGAGAAGCTGTTGACGATCAGCGCGTCGGGCTCGTCCTGCAACACCGATCGGGCCGCATCGCCGTAGCTGAGGCCGTGATAGATTTCGTCCGAGATGATGCGGATGCCGCGCCGGCGGCACACCGCCACGATCGCGCTCAGTTCGTCGGGCGCGATGATCGTGCCGGTCGGGTTGGCGGGGCTGGCGAGGATCAGCCCTTGCGGCGCGGGATCGAGCGCCTCGATCGCGGCGGCGGTGATCTGGAAGCGCTCCGCCGCGCCGCAGCCGATCTCGACCGGTTCGAGGAACAGCGCCTTCACCGTGTTGCGGTAGGAGACATAGCCCGGCCGCGCGAACGCCACGCGGTCGCCGGGCGCGAACAGGCAGGAGAGCGCGAGCACGAAGGCGGGGGAGGCGCCGCAGGTGAGGATCACCTGTTCGGGATCGATCGACACACCGTAGCTGTCGGCATAATGTTGCGCGATCCGGCGCTTGAGCGGGCTGCTCTCCCAATAGCCCATGCCGTCGTTGTCGAGGATGCGGTGCGCCTCGGCGATCGCCGCAGCCGGCGCCCCGGTCGAGGGCTGGCCGAACTCCATGTGGATCACCGATCGCCCCTCGGCGGCGAGTTGGTGCGCGGCGCGGCTGATGGCGATGGCGTGGAACGGGTCGATCGTCGCGGTCATCCCGCGTGCTTAGCGCGCGCCGCGCCGGAGACAAAGGCCGCTGCGAAAGGTCTTCGGGCGTCTCGGCGCCATCATGTCGGCGCGCGATCTCGCGGCGCTCACGACTTGCCCTTCAGCTCCGCCCACCACGCCATCCGCTCCGCGATGCGCTTTTCGAGGCCGCGGTCGGTCGGCGTGTAGAAGGTCTGCGGCGCCATCTCCTCGGGCCAGTAGTTCGCGCCCGAATAGCCCTCGTCGGTATCGTGGTCGTAGGCGTAATCCTTGCCATAGCCGATGTCCTTCATCAGCTTGGTCGGCGCGTTGAGGATGTTCTGCGGCGGCATCAGCGAGCCGGTCTCCTTCGCGACCCGCCACGCCGCCTTCTGCGCTGTGTAGGCCGCGTTCGATTTGGGCGCGGTCGCGCAATACAGGCACGCGTGCGCGATCGCGAGTTCGCCTTCGGGGCTGCCGAGGAATTCGTAGGACTCCTTGGCCGCGAGGCACACCACCAGCGCGTTCGAATCGGCGAGGCCGATATCTTCTGACGCAAAGCGCACGATCCGCCGCAGC
Organism: Sphingomonas pollutisoli; assembly: GCF_029167165.1. NCBI lineage: Bacteria > Pseudomonadati > Pseudomonadota > Alphaproteobacteria > Sphingomonadales > Sphingomonadaceae > Sphingomonas > Sphingomonas pollutisoli. The sequence goes on along the minus strand of NZ_JARFNJ010000002.1, from coordinate 149,527 downwards.
ACGTAGAGCGGTTCCTCGCCGGCGGTGAGCATTCGCGCGAGATAATAGAGCGCGGCCTGGGGGTCGCTGCCGCGCAGCGATTTGTGGAGCGCGGAGATGAGGTTGTAGTGGCCTTCGCGATCCTTGTCATACACCGCGACGCGGCGTTGCAGGAACGCCGACAGCCCGGCGGGATCGAGCGGCTCGGGCAGATCGACCGAAAACAACGTCTCGGCCTGGTTGAGCAGGAAGCGGCCGTCGCCGTCGGCGCTGGCGACGATCGCCTCGCGCGCCTCGGGCGTGAGGGGCAGGGGGCGGCGCTCCAGAGCTTCCCCGCGCGATAGAAGCAGTTCGAGCGCGGCGGCATCGAGCCGGCGCAGGATCAGCACCTGCGCGCGGCTGAGCAAGGCGGCGTTGAGTTCGAACGACGGATTTTCGGTGGTCGCGCCGACCAGGGTGACGGTGCCGTCCTCGACATAGGGCAGGAAACCGTCCTGCTGCGCGCGGTTGAAGCGGTGGATCTCGTCCACGAACAGCAGCGTGCGCTTCCCGATCCGGGCATGGTCGCGCGCCTCGGCGAACGCCTTCTTGAGATCGGCCACGCCCGAGAACACCGCCGAGATCGCGACGAAGCGCAACCCGACCGCATCGGCGAGCAGCCGCGCGATCGTGGTCTTGCCGGTGCCGGGCGGCCCCCACAGGATCATCGACGAAAGCCGTCCCGCCGCGACCATCCGCCCGATCGCGCCCTCGGGGCCGGTGAGGTGATCCTGGCCGACGACATCCGCGAGCCGCTGCGGGCGCAGCCGGTCGGCGAGCGGCGCGGTGTCGGGCACGTCGGGCGTGGCGGGGGGATCATATCCGGCGAAGAGGTCGGCCATGCGCCCAAGATAGGGTGCGGGGAAAAAAATGCACAGCCGGACTTGCGCGAAACGACTCAAGATATATCTTAGTTGCATCGTGTTATAGAAAGGAACGATATGTTTGGTTTCAACAAACGGGCCGGCGGCTTTGGCCACGGCCATCATGGTCACCACCATCACGGCATGGGCCGGGGCGGATTCGGCGGCGGCTGGGGCGAGGGGCGTGGAATGGGCGGCGGGCGTGCGCGCCGGATGTTCGACGGCGGCGAACTGAAGCTCGTGCTCTTGAAGCTGATCGCGGACACGCCGCGCCACGGCTATGATCTGATCCGCCAGATCGAGGAACTGACCGGCGGCGCCTACGCGCCGAGCCCCGGCGTGGTCTATCCCACGCTGACCCTGCTCGACGACATGGGGCTGATCGAGGCGGGCAAGAGCGAGGGCGCGAAGAAGCTGTTCACCGCGACGGAAGCGGGCGCCGCCCATCTCGCCGAGAATGCCGAACTGGTCGAGGCGCTGTTTGCGCGGCTGGCGGAGGTCGGCAAGCACAGCGCCCGTACGGACGGCGCGCCGATCCGCCGGGCGATGGGCAATTTGCGCATGGCGCTGCAGAACCGGCTGACGGCCGAGGATGTCGACACCGAGACGCTGCACCGGATCACAGCGCTGCTCGATGAGGCCGCGCAGAAGATCGAGCGCCTCTGAGATGACGCGCTTGCAGATGCTCCGCAAGCGCCTCGCGATCGTTGCACCGGGGTCAAGCGCCCCGGTGAGAAAGGATGTAATCATGACCATCAGCGCCACCGCCACCGTGCCGACCGAAAGCGCGAGCAAATACCTCCAGCAACTGTGCAAGCACTGGCAGCACAATCTCGCGGTCGAATTCACCCCTGACCACGGCACGATCGTCTTCCCCAAGGACGCGCGTGGCGCTGACTGGCCGGCCGACGCGCTGGTGACGTTCGACGCGCGAGACGGCGGGCTGGACGTGCGGATCGACGCCAGCTCTGACGAACAGCTCGAAGGATTGGAGGGCGCGGTCGCCCGCCACCTCGACCGCTTCGCCTTCCGCGAGGCGCCACTGGCGTTCGACTGGAAGCGGGGCTGAGCGCGCCCTATATCCGGCGGCGAACGGAGATCCATCATGGCACAGTATGAGAAGACCGACGCCGCCGTCGCGGCGCTGACCCCCGAACAATACCGCGTGACGCAGCAATCGGGCACCGAACGCCCCGGCACCGGGCCTTTGCTCTACAACAAGGAGCCGGGCATCTATGTCGATATCGTCTCGGGCGAGCCGCTGTTCGCGTCCTCGGACAAGTTCGAATCCGGCTGCGGCTGGCCGAGCTTCACCAAGCCGATCGAGCCCGCCAACGTCGCCGAGTTGCGTGACGCCTCTCACGGGATGATCCGCACCGAAGTCCGCTCGAAACATGGCGACAGTCACCTCGGCCACGTCTTCGACGACGGTCCGCGTGATCGCGGTGGGCTGCGCTATTGCATCAACTCGGCGTCGCTCCGCTTCGTCCACCGCGACGACATGGTCGCGCAAGGGTATGGCGACTATCTGCCGCAGGTCGAAGAGGTGGCGTAAGTTGCGGTTGATCCGTTCGTCCCGAGCGTAGTCGAGGGACTGGGCGGAGCGCAGGTGTCTCGACTTCGCTCGACACGAACGGTTGGTGGTGTGACCGTGCCAATCCGTTCGTGTTGAGCTCGTCGAAGCACGTGAGCCCGAGCGCGGCGCCTGTGTGACGCTCAGCGCGAGGGGTGAGAGATGATCCGGGGTGGTGCGTCGTCCTCGATCACCAGCGCGCCGGAATAGCCGTCCGCCAGCGCCACGCTGGCGATGGCCCATCCGTCGGCCCCCGAAAGCAACCGCGCCTCGGGCGTGACCGACACCGCGAACGCATCGAGGGGATACGACAGCCCGATGCCGATCGCCTTGACGAACGCTTCCTTGCGCGCCCAGCAATCGAAGAAGCCGCGCGCCGCGTCGTCCTCCGCAAGCGCGGCGAGCGCGGTGCGTTCGCCCGCGCCGAACAGTCCCGCCGCCAGATCGCGCCAGTCTATGCCGGGCTGACGATATTCCACGTCGAGGCCGAGTTCGCGATCGGATACCGCGACCGCCCATAGTTCGTGCGAGTGCGAGGCGCTGAACTTGGGTCCATCCACCAGCGCCGGCTTGCCATAGGCATTCTCGGTGTAAACGAGACGCTCCGCCGCCACCCCGGTCGCATCCGCCAGCACTGCGCGCAGCCGGGCGCGGCGCACGATGAAGCGGCGCCGGTCGCGCGCGAAAGCAAAGCGCGCCGCACGTGCCCGCTCGGCCGGATCGAGCATCGCCAGCACCCGCCCGACCTCGTCCTCCGCGACATCAAGGCTGCCGAAGTGGAGCTCTGCCGCCGCCAATCGCTCAGGCGCGACGCTGGCGCGCCGCCTCGGCGTTCGCGCGCGCCAGCCGGGCGCGCAGGAGATCGGCGAAAATATCGACATTGGGCGGTTCGAGCATCGTGCGATGGCCACCGGGAATGATGTGCGCGTCGAACTGGCCACGCACCTGCGCGCGCCAATCCTCGACGAAATCGAGCACGCCGGGATGGTCGTCGGGCTGGAACAGGATCACGTCGCCATGGTACGCGGGGGGCGTATAGTGGCTCGCGGCATAATCGAGCCGTGACTGGATCTTCGGCTGCAACACCGCCTCGCGCCCGCCCGCCAGCGCCGCCGCGTCGGAGAGGCCACGCAAGCGATCGACGAAATAATGCCAGCGCTTGCCCTTGGGTTGCGCGAAGGTCTTGTCGAGATGATATTTGAACTTGCTGAGGAAGAACCGCGCCGCGCCGATCTGTCGCGCGCGTACCGGATGGAAGGGGTGCGCGAGCATCAGCAGCCGTACCTCGTCACCCGCCGCCTCGAGTTGGGTCGCGACCGCATAGGCGAGGATGCCCGACGTACACCAGCCGCCGATCCGGTACGGCCCGTTCGGCTGGATCTGGCGCAGCGCGGCGATGATGAGATCGGCGGTCTTGCGGAAATCCCTGCTCGGCGTGCCGCCCGCCGCCTCGATGATCGCGGCGGTGGAGACGCCGTAGAACGGCTGATCCGGTCCGAGCCGCTCGGCGAGCGGGCGGAAGGTCGAGCCGCCGTCCAGCCAGATGATCGGTGGTTGCGATCCGTTCGGCTGGATTGGCGCGACGGCGGGGTTCTCGATGCCTTTCCCACCCGCGATGATCTCGGCCATGTCGGCGAGGCGCGGCGCCTGGAACAGCGCGGCCATCGGCAGCTTGACGCCGTAATCCTTGGCGATCCGCCGGATCAGCCGCGCGATCAGCAGCGAATGGCCGCCGAGATCGAAGAAATCGGCGTTGCGCGATGTCACATCCGCCTTGAGCACGTCGCGCCAGATCGTCGCGAGCTTCACCTGTTCGGGCGTCTCCAACGGGGCATCGTCGGTGATCGAAGCCTTGCCCGGTTCGGGCAGCGCGTTTCGGTCGATCTTGCCGTTGGGAGTCTGCGGCAGCGTGTCGAGCACGACGAAGCGCGTCGGGATCATGTAATCGGGCAGGGTCGCGCCCAGCGACTCGCGCCAGTCCGCTATCTCGCCGGTGCCGACCAGATAGCCGACCAGGGCGCGCTCGCCGCTCGGATCGGGCCACGCCTTCACCACCGCCGCCGAGACGCCGGGCAACGCCGCCAGCGCGCCTTCGACTTCCTCGATCGCGACGCGGAAGCCGCGAATCTTCTCCTCATGATCGGTACGGCCGAGGCATTCGAGCATTCCGTCGGGACGCCAGCGCGCGAGATCGCCGGTCTTGTACAGCCGCTCGCCGTCATGCTCGATGAATTTGGCCTCGGTCAGATCGGGGCGTTCGCGATAGCCGGTGGCGACACCGCGCCCGCCGATGCACAATTCGCCGACGGCGCCGACCGGACGATCATTGCCATGTTCGTCGAGGATGCGGATCGTCGTATTGGCGATGGGCCGGCCGATCGTGATCGGGCCGATCGGCTCGACCCTGGCGACGGTCGACCAGATCGTCGTCTCGGTCGGGCCGTACATATTCCACAATGCGCCGACGCGGGGCAGCAACTGGTCCGCCAGCGCACGCGGCAGTTTCTCGCCGCCGCACAGCGCGGTGAGGGCCGGCGAACCCGCCCATCCCGCCTCGATGAGTCCGCGCCAGGTCGCCGGGGTCGCCTGTAGGATATCGGGCTTGAGCCGCTCGACATCCTCGGCGAGCGCGATCATGTCGGTGGCGGTCTCGCGCGTGGCGAGATGGACCTTGCCGCCCGTCACCAGCGGCAGCCAGATCTCCAGTTCGGCGATGTCGAACGACAAAGTCGTGATCGCGAGGATCGACTGGCGCGGCGCGAGGTCGAGGCTGCCCTCCATCCCGACCAGGAAGTTGACGAGCGCCGCGTGCGGGATCTCGACGCCCTTGGGCTTGCCGGTCGAGCCCGATGTATAGAGCACGTATGCGGGCGCCTCGGGGTCGATCGCCGGCGCGGTGAAGGGGCGGTGCGGCCAGTGGCGATCGAGCCGCACCAGAGGCGCGGCGTCCTGCGGCGGCGCGTGTTCAGTGGTGGGCTCGACGAGGATCAGCGCCGGGCGCGCGCTCTCGACGATCATCGCGAGCCGCGCGCGCGGGAATCCAGGGTCGAGCGGCAGATAGGCGGCGCCCGTCTTCGCCACGCCGAGCATCGCTGCGATCATATACGGCGTGCGTTCGAGCGACAGGCCGACCAACGCGCCCGGCCCGACCCCCCGCGACGCCAGCTCCGCCGCGATCGCATCGGCGGAGTGCGCGAGTTCGGCGTAGGTCCAGCCTTCGCCAGCCTGTTCTATCACGACCGTGTCCGGCTCGGCTGCGGCCTTTGCCGCCACCCAGTCGACCACGCTCGCATAGGGCAGGGCGCGCGCCGTCCGGTTCCATTCGGCGGCGAGACGATCCCGCTCGTCCGCCGCCAGCATCGGCAGCTTCGCCAGCGGCGTTCCCGGATCGGCGGCGACGCCCTCGAGCAGCCGCACCCAATGGCCGGCCATGCGGCGGATCGTGCTCGCGTCGAACAGTTCGGTCGAATAGAGGAAGCGCCCGGCCATGCCGCCGTCGGGCCGCTCGTCGAGCTCGAGGTACAGATCATATTTGGCCGCGCCGACGGTCACGTCCATCTGCGTCAGATCCCAGCCCGACGGGAACGGATCGACCGGCGGCTCGATCGAGAACAGCGTGTTGAACAGAGGATGCGTACCCGTGCCGCGCTTGATGTCCAGCGCACGGACCAATTTGTCGAACGGCACGTCGCTCGCCCCCAGCGCGCCGATCACGCTGCGCTTCACCGCCGCGAGATACTCGCGGAACGGCGTCGTGCCCGTCGGACGGCTGCGGATCGCCATGGTGTTGAGGAAATAGCCCATCAACGGCTGCAACTCGGGCCGCCGCCGCGTGTCGGTGACGCCACCGACGATGATGTCCTCGTCCCCGGTATAGCGGAACAGCATCGCCGTGTAGCCGGCGAGCAGCACCGAATAGAGCGTCGCGTTCTCCGCGCGCGCGATCGCCTTCAGGCGCTCGACCAGCGGCGTGTCGAGGTCGAACACCTCCATCGAACCGGCATGGGTCGGCAGCGCCGCGCGCGGCCGGTCACCCACCACGTCGAGGCGCGGGATCGGTTCGGCGAGTTGCTCGCGCCAGAAATCGAGCTGGCGGCGATAGTCGTCGCCGGGGTCGCGGTCCGCCTGCCAGACCGCGTAGTCGGCATATTGCAGCACCGGCTCGGGCAGCGGCGAGGGCCTGCCCGCTTCATAGGCATCGACCAGCGCGGCCAGTTCGGGCACCAGCGTCTTGTAGATCGAAACCCCGTCGAAGATGACATGGTGCAGCGTCAGATACAGCCGATGCTCCTCGTCGCTCAGCTTGACGACGCGGGCGCGGAACAGCGGAGCTTTATCCGGCGCGATCGGCGCACGGGCGTCTTCGGTGGCGAGGCGTACCGCCTCCGCCTCGCGCTCAGCCTCGGGCACATGGCTGATGTCTATGATCGCGAGGGAGATCGGCGTCGGAGGGGCGACCTCCATCACGTAATCGCCATCGACCTCGACGATCGCCGAACGCCAGATCGCGTGGCGGCGCACCACCTCGGTCAGAGCGCGCTCCATCGCCGCGTGATCGTAGCGGCCGAGCCGGTGGATCGTGATCGACTCGTTGTAGAGCGGCATTTCCGGCGCCATCTGCGCGTGCAGCCAGAGCTGGTTCTGCTCGGCGGTGAGCGGGATGACGCGGTCAGGATCGCGCGGGCGGATCGGCTCGGGGGCGGACGCCGCCGTCGCGGCATTGCCCGCGAGCATCCTGGCGAGCAGGTCGCGACGCGCCTGCGCGGCATCGATCTTGGCGGGCATGTTCATCCGAATGTCACCTGTAAAGCCTTTAGGCCGCGCAGGCCGAGATTCTCGCGCCATTCGAGCGTCTGCTCGGACAGCGAGAGGTTCCTGAGTCGGTCGAGCAGGAGGCGGAACGCGATACGCCCCTCCATCCGCGCGAGCGGCGCGCCGAAGCAGAAATGCGCCGCCCAGCCGAACGCCATGTGGCGATTGTCCTTGCGCTCGAAATCGAGCGCGTCGGGGTTGGCGAAACGCTCGGGGTCGCGGTTGGCGGCGGCCATGACCGCCATCACCGGCGTGCCCTTCTTGATGAGCTTGCCGCCCATCACGGTGTCCTCGGTCGCGATCCGCGACGTGTGCTGCGACGGGCTTTCGTAGCGCAGCAGTTCCTCGATCGCGGTTTCGATGATGTCGGGCCGGTCGCGCAACTCGGCGAACTTTTCGGGCTGGCGTAACAGCGTCAGCAGCCCGCTGCCGATCAGGTTGGTGGTGGTTTCCTGCCCGCCCACCATCGTCACGATGGCATTGGCGATCACCTCTTCCTCGGTCAGTTTTTGGCCGTCGATCTCGGCTTCGACCAGCGATTTGACGAGGCCGTCCTTGAGCGAGCCGCTGTGGATAGCGTGCTGGAAATAGGCGATCATGTCGGCGGTGCTCTTCAGCACCCTCGCGATGCCGTCCGGGTTGTGCGAGAAATTGCCGAGCATCTGCGCGTAATCGGCCGACCAGGATTTGAGCTGCGCGTGATCCGCCTCTGGCACCCCCATCAGATGCGCGAAGACGATCGAGGGGAAGGGCTCGGCGAAATCGGCCATCACGTCCATCTCACCGCGCGCGAGCGCCGCGTCGATCAGCCGGTTGGCGACCGACACGACGCGATCCTCCAGCGCCTCCACGCGGCGCGGGGTGAATGCGGTCGAGCAGAGCTTGCGCAGGATGGTGTGGTTGGGCGGATCGAGGAACAGCATCTGCTTGACCATCACCGCCGCGATCGGCTCGATCGAACCGAGGCCGAGCGAGCGCATCAGATCGGGCGAGGGGGTACGATCCGCCGAGAATTTGTGCAGCACCGCGTGCACGTCGCGGTAGCGCGTCACCACCCAGCTATGCAGATACGGATCCCAATAGACCGGGTCTTCGCTCCGCAGCCGCGCGTACAGCGGATAGGGATCGGCAAGGACCGTGGGGTCGAGCAGCCGGAACAGGCTGAGCGACGGATCGGAAACCGGGCGGGTCGCCATTATGCCGATAGCCTCTCGATGTCCTCGTCGCTCATCGCCGCGATCTTCGCGAAGATAAGCGTCTCGACGACGTCGGCCAGCTTGGCGACGGTCGCCGCCTCGAACAGATGGAATAGGGACAGATCGATGCCGAAGGCGTCGCGCGCGCGGATGATGACCTGCGTGCCGAGCAGCGAGTGCCCGCCGAGCAGGAAGAAGTCGTCATCGACGCCGAAGTCCCGGTGCCCGAGCACGTCGCCGACGATTTCGAACAGCCGAAGCTCGGTCGGTGTTTGGGGCGCGCGCGCGCCGGTGCTTTCGGTCAGGGCGGCGCTGGCCGGGTCCGGTAGCGCGCGCACGTCGATCTTGCCGTTCGTGGTGAGCGGCATCGCGTCGAGCCGGGCGAAATGCGTCGGCACCATATAGTCCGGCAATGCCTCGCCGAGCGCGGCGCGCAGCGCGCCCGCCGTCACCTCGCCGTTCAACGTGACATAGGCGACCAGTTCGCCGTCGCGAACGAGGACGTGGCTGGCGGCGATCTCGGGGAGGCGATGGAGGGCAGCGGCGATTTCGGCGGGTTCGATGCGGTGGCCGCGCACCTTCACCTGTCCGTCGACGCGACCGAGGAATGCGTAGTCGCCGTCCTCCAGCCGCAGCGCGAGATCGCCGGTGCGATACAGCCGGCCGTACCGCGGATGCGTGACGAAGCGCGCCGCGGTCAGTGCCGGATCGCCGCGGTAACCGCGTGCGACCTGCGCGCCGCCGATGTGGATCTCGCCGGGCGCGCCGGGCGTCACCGCGTCGCCGGCGGGATCGAGCAGATGGATCGTGGTGCCGGGGATCGCCGCGCCGATCGAGGGCAGACCGACCCCTTCCGCCGCGACCGCGCCCGAGGTCGCGACCACGGTGCATTCGGTCGGGCCGTAATTGTTGACGAACGTGAACGGCTGGCCGGGTTTCGGCCGCACCGTCAGCTTGTCGGCGCCCGTCAGCAGCACCCGGAGCGGCGCGTCCGCCGGCCAGTCCATCGTCGCGAGGGGCTCGGCGAGGGCGGTCGGCGCGAAGGCGACCTCGACACGTTCACGCACCAGCCAGTCGCGGAGCGCACACGGATCGAGCCGTACCGCATCATCGGGAAGACAGAGCGTGCCGCCCGCCGCGAGCGTCGGCCATATTTCCCATGCCGCCGCGTCGAACCCCAGCCCGGCGAGGTGCGCGCTGCGCGTGCCGGCCCCGATCGCGAAGGCGCCCAGATGCCAATCGACCAGCGCGGCGAGATTGTCGTGCCCGACCTCGACCGCCTTCGGTTCGCCGCTCGAACCCGAGGTGAAGATGACATAGGCGAGATCGCTCGCTTCAGCCGAAACGGCGTCGTCGGTATCGTCAGGCGTGACGGTGCCGATCGCGGCGCCGCGCGGCGCGATCGCCGCCGCACAGCCGGCGCGCGTCACGAACGCGGCGAGCCGCGCCTCGGGCCAGGCCGGATCGAGCGGCAGATACGCGGCGCCCGCATACCACACCGCGAGCAAGGCGACGATCTGCTCGGCCGAGCGCGGCAGGCACACCGCGACGGTCGCGCCGGGCGTCACGCCGCGCGACGCGAGCGCACCGGCGAGCGCGGCGGCGCGCGCATCGAGCGCCGCATAGCTCAGCGATCCGCCCGGCGACTCGATCGCCACGGCGGCACCAGCGCCACGCGCGATCTCTCCGATTCGGAGGCGGATAGGGCGCGACAGGGTCTCCGTCGCCGGCAGGTCGAGCATTGGTATCTCCCCAAGTTGCGCGCACCCAACCAAAAAAAAGTGAGGTAACCCTTAATCCGCCGCAGCTTTTTGCTGGCCGGGGGCGTGTCGAGCGTCCGACCTTCCGCGCGAATAGCCGGTGCGTTCTCGTCAGAACGGACGGAAAATGCTGGACCTCCGCCAGCCGCGCGATACACGCCGCATTCATCGCGCGGGGGCGAAAGGCGTGCGCTTAATCGCGGACGATGGAACAGGATTGAACGTGACGTTGGGTTTCGGGAAGGTCGCTCTGGCGGCCTTGGGGATGATCGCCGCACCCGCGCTGGCGGGTGGATCGACCGGCACGGGCACATTGCATGTCGAGATCGGCAATGTCCGCTCCGCCAAGGGCCGCGTGCATATCGACGTCTGTACGCAGGCGCAGTTCCTCAAGGATTGCCCGATTTCCGCCGATGCGCCCGCGCGCGTGGGCATCACGACGGTGTCGCTCACCGGACTGCCGCCGGGGCGTTACGCGGTGCAGGCTTTTCTGGATGAGAATGGCAACGGCAAGGTCGATCAGGCGTTGTTCGGCATCCCGAAGGAAGGCGTCGGCTTTTCGAACGATGCGCGGATCAAGCTCGGTCCGCCGAAATGGAGCGATGCGATGTTCGATACGACCGGCGGCGAGCAGACGATCAGGTTGAACCTGCGCTATTTCCTCGGCGGCGACGCGAAGCGTTGATCGCCGCCCTGATCCTGCGGCTGGTCGCGGCCAGCGTGCGCCGGCCCGTGTTCGCCGCGCTGGCGTGCGTGGTGCTGGCCGCCATCGCCCTCGCTTACGCGGCGACGAGCTTCTCGATGACCACCGACACGGCGGCGCTGATCTCGCCCAAGGTCGCGTGGCGGCAGAACGAGAAGGCGGTCGAGGCGGCGTTCCCGAACCTGACCGACGTGCTGCTCGTCATCATCGATGGCAAGACGCCCGAACTCGCGGAGGCGGGCGCCGCCAAGCTGACCGACGCGCTCGCCGCCGACAGCAAGCATTTCCGCCGCGCCGAACGCCCCGACGGCGGCGCGTATTTCGCCAAGCAGGGGCTGATGTTCGGCTCGCTCGCCGACGTGAAGGCCGCGACCGACGCGCTCATCAAGGCGCAGCCGTTGCTCGGGCCGCTCGCGCGCGATCCGTCGCTGCGCGGTGTCGCTGGCGCCTTCGGCACCGCGCTGACCGGGGTGGAGCAGGGCTCCGCGAAGCTCGCCGACCTCGACCGGCCGATGCGGTCGCTCGGTGATGCGCTCGACGCCACGCTCGCCGGCAGACCGGCCTTTTTCTCGTGGCAGGACCTCATGGCGTCGTCCGGCGGCGATCAGGCGCCGCCGCGCCGCCGCCTGATCCTCGCGCAGCCGCGGCTGGATTACGGCGCGCTTCAGCCGGGCGAGGACGCGGTCGCGGCGATCCAGCGGCAGGCGGCGAAACTCGGGCTCGACGCGGCCCACGGCGTCTCGGTGCGGACCACCGGCGAGGTTCCGCTCGCCGACGAGGAGTTCGCCACGCTCGAAGAGAATATCGGCATCGTCGGGCTCATCATGGCGCTGGCGATGCTGGTGACGCTGTGGCTGGCGACGCGATCGGCCAAGATCGTCGCGGCGATCGTCGTCACCATCATCGCGGGCCTTGTCATCACCACCGCCGCCGGTCTGCTCGCGGTTCACACGCTCAACCTGATCTCGGTCGCGTTCATCCCGCTGTTCGTCGGGCTGGGCGTGGATTTCGGTATTCAGATCAGCGTGCGCTTCAACGCCGAGCGGCTCGATGGCCATGCCACGCCCGAGGCGCTGCGCCGTGCCGCCACCGCTTTGTCCGCGCCGCTGGCGCTCGCGGCGGGGGCGGTGTTCCTCGGGTTCGGCGCGTTCCTGCCGACCGATTACATCGGCATTTCCGAGCTGGGCATCATCGCCGGCATCGGCATGGTGATCGCGCTGCTGCTGTCGATCACGCTGCTGCCCGCGCTGCTCACCTTGCTCAAGCCGGGTGCGCCGCGCCGCGAGGTGGGTTTCCGCGAGGCGGCGCCGGTCGATCGCTGGCTGCACACGCATCGCAAGGCGGTGCTCTGGGCGTTCGCGCTGTCGATGCTGGTCAGCATCGCGCTGCTGCCGTTCGTGCGGTTCGACTTCAACCCGCTTCATCTGCGCAACCCCGACGGCCCGGCGATGCGCGCGCTCGCCGATCTGATGCACGATCCGCTGCGCACACCCAACACGATCAACCTGCTCGCGCCCAACGCCGATGCCGCGAAAACACTCGCGGCGCGGTTGGCGAAACTCCCCGAGGTCGACGAGGCGGTGACGGTCGACGGTTTCGTGCCTGAGGATCAGCCGGGGAAGCTCGCGCTGCTCCAGGATGCGTCGCTGCTGCTGGACGCCACGATCAACCCGTTCGACATGGCGCCGGCGCCATCGGATGCGGAGGATGCCGCCGCGCTCAACGCGACTGCCGGGCAACTCCGCACGGTCGCCGGCGCGTCGGCGGACACGTCCGCGCAGGACGCGCGCCGGCTCGCCGGCCTGTTCGCGCGGCTCGCGTCGGCACCGCCGACGATCCGCGCCCGCGCGCGCGAGGTGCTGGTGACGCCGCTCGGCGTGATGCTCGATCAGGTCCGCGCGACGCTGCAGGCCGAGCCGGTCACACGCGCGACCCTGCCGCCCGAGATCGCGAACGACTGGGTCGCGAAGGACGGACGCGCGCTCATCCAGGTCTTCCCGCGCGGCGACAGCAACGACAATGCGGTGTTGCGCCGCTTCACCAGCGCGGTGCGCGCGGTCGCGCCCGACGCCTCCGGCCTGCCGGTGGCGACCCAGGAGGCGGCGGGAACGATCGCCTGGGCGTTCATCGAGGCGGGGGTGCTCGCGCTGGTGCTCATCAGCGGGCTGCTGTTCCTCGTGCTGCGGGATGTTCGTGAAGTCGCGTTCACGCTCGCGCCGGTCGTGCTGTCCGGGTTCCTCACGCTCGGCAGTTGCGTGCTGATCGGCCAGCCGATCAACTTCGCCAACATCATCGCGTTTCCGCTGCTGTTCGGGGTCGGCGTCGCCTTCCACATCTACTTCGTGATGGCGTGGCGCGGCGGCGCGACCGACCTGCTGCAATCCAGCCTCGCGCGCGCGGTGCTGTTCAGCGCGCTCGCCACCGGCAGCGCGTTCGGCAGCCTGTGGTTGTCGCACCACCCCGGCACCGCCAGCATGGGCAAGATCCTGATGATCTCGCTCGCGTGGACCCTGGTCTGCGCGCTGATCTTCGAGCCGGCCTTGCTCGGGCCACCAAGGAAGGCACGGAAGGCCTGACGGTCAGCGGAGTAATCCGCCGACCGGAGAGGGCGGTCGGCTCAGGGTTTGGCCGCCGGGTCCGCCAGTGGGTCGCCGAGTTCCGGGGAGGTCGGCTTGGTGTCCGGAGCGGCAGGTGGCGCGGCGGGATCGATCAAGGGATCGCTGAACGCCGGCGATGGTGGGGCGGTCTGCTCGCTCGGCGCGGGCTGCCCGGCGGGCGCCGCGGGATCGATGAGGGGATCGCGCAACTCCGACGACGTCACGCCGCCGCCGGCCGGATCGTTCAGCGGTTCGTCGAGCGGATTGGCGTTCGTGTCGCGGCCGTGGCGCAACGCATATACCTCTGCCGCGCGCGTCTGCAAAAACGCCGACCGCAGCGTCGCGTAGGGATCAACCGCGCCGCCGAGCAGCGCCTTGAGGTCCGCGTCCGACTCGGCGCGCAGATCGAGTCCGACCAGCGCCCCCTGCGGGGCCTGATATTCGATCCGATCGAACGGCGCGCCGATCACGAGCGGCAACATCGCGCCATCGACCGGTGCGCCGCCGAGATCGCGGAAATCGGTCGGTCCGATGAACGGCAGGAACAGATACGGCCCCGGCCCGACGCCGTAGCGCCCGAGCGTATTGCCGAAGCCGTTCCAATGGTGCGGCAGCTTGAACTTCTTGGTCTTGGCGACGTCGATCAGCCCGCCGATGCCGATCGTCGAATTGATCGCGAAGCGCGCCGCCGTTCGCACCGCGCGCTTGGGCTTCAACTGGAGCATGTCGTTCACGAACACCACCGGCTCGCCGATGTTCGAGAAGACATGGCGTATGCCGCCGCGGATCACCTTGGGAACCACCGCCTTGTACGCCATCGCGACCGGGCGGAAGAGAAGGCGGTCGAAAAACGTGTGGATCGAGAACAGCCCGCGGTTGAGGCCCTCGAGCGGATCGCCCTTGTAATGCGGCGACCGCACCGCCTTCGCCGCCGGCGACACGGCGGACGGCGAGAGCGGCTTGGGCGCCATCACCCCGGCCGGCGCGGACTGTTGCCTGGCGCTCGCCGCGAGCGGCGTCATGATCGTTACCGCGAGCGCCAGTCCGCTCGCCCCCCCGAAAAACCCCATGCGGATCAGTTCGCCGCCTTGGCGGAAAGCTGGTCGAGGTGCGTCACCAGCGCCTTCGCGCCGCCCTTGGCGAGCACGCCCGCGAAGTCCGAACGGCGCGTCGCGAGCTGGCTGACCGAATTCTGGTAGAAGACGTCGATGATCTTCCACTGTCCGCCGCTCTGGCGCAGGCGATAGGCGATCGCGGTCGAATCGCCCTTCGGCGCGACCAGGGTGGTGCGGACCAGCTTGTCGGTTCCGCGCGTTTCCACCTGCGGGGCGATCTTGAAGCTCTCGCCCGACCAGCCATCGAAATTGCTGGCATATTGCGCGATCGTCAGCTTGCGGATCGCGGCGACCAGGGCGGACTGGTCGCCCGGCGCGGTCGTCGTCCACGCTGGGCCGACCGATAGCCGCGTCATCAGCGGGATGTCGAACGCGCGATCGACCACGGGCGCGATCTTCGCCGAACGACCCGATACGCCGGCGGCCTTGCCGCCCTTCATGATCGCGAGCAGTCCGTCATTGAGCGCCTGGACCGGGGCGCCGGCGGGATCGGCGGTTTGCGCTGCGGCGGCGACCGGCGCCACGAGCAGCAGGGCGGCCAGGCCGGAAAGGCGGATCATGTAACACTCCATCACGTTGAGCCATCAGGTAGGGACGCAACGGCCCGATACCAACCGGATTCGATTAGCACAAAGCCCTGACGCGCGGCTGAACAGGACCGGCTTTCAGTACCGACCGGTATAGCTTGCCCTTTTTCCGCTTCATTTTTCGGCCAAGCCTTCGCATATGCAGCGGACAGGGGCAGCGATGCGGGGTTTGGAACCGCCCGTCTCGCGGTATGAGAGTGGTTGAATTCGGAAAGGACGGCGCCTTGCGCGTGATCTTGGCGAACCCGCGCGGATTTTGTGCGGGTGTGGTGCGGGCGATCGAGATCGTCGAGCGGGCGATCGAGCGTTATGGCGCGCCTGTCTACGTGCGGCATGAGATCGTCCACAACAAACATGTCGTCGATACGTTGCGCCGCAAGGGCGCGGTGTTCGTGGAGGAATTGTCGGAAGTGCCCGCTGGTGCGATGACGGTGTTCAGCGCGCACGGCGTCGCGCGCACCGTGGAGGAGGAAGCGGCGGCGCGCGGCCTGCCCGTGCTCGACGCGACGTGCCCGCTCGTCACCAAGGTGCATCTGCAAGGGCGCCGCTATGCCAGCGCCGGCCGTACCCTGGTGCTGATCGGGCATGAGGGACATGCCGAGGTGGTCGGCACCGTTGGCCAGGTCGATGCGCCGGTGCATCTCGTATCCTCGGCGGCAGCGGTGGCCGATCTCGATCTGCCCGACGATGGCGAGATCGCGTATATCACCCAGACCACGCTCAGCGTCGACGATACGCGCTCGATCATCGCGGCCTTGAAGGCGCGCTTCCGCAATCTGATCGGCCCCGACGTCTCGGAAATCTGCTATGCCACGCAAAACCGCCAGACCGCGGTGCGCGATCTGTGCCGCGTCGCCGATCTGCTGCTCGTCGTCGGGGCCGCCAACAGCTCCAATTCGAGCCGGCTTCGCGATCTCGGCGCCGACGAAGGGTTGCCGAGCTATCTCGTCGCCGATGGCAGCGAGATCGATCCCGCCTGGTTCGAAGGGGTCGAGACGGTCGGCCTCACCGCCGGCGCTTCCGCACCCGACGCGCTGGTCGATGACGTCATCGCCGCGCTGCGCCGGATCGGTCCGGTCGAGGTCAGCCAGCTCGACGGGATTGAAGAGACACTGGAATTCGCCCTCCCGCGTGAGCTAAGAGGACCGATGACCGCCGCCAGCCACGCTGCAATGGCGAACTAGGACGAACAGACCATGAGCCTTCCGCTTCCCGCGCTCGCCCGCATCGGCAGCTATACGCTGCGCAAGCATATCGGCGGGGGCAAATATCCGCTCGTGCTGATGCTCGAACCGCTGCTGCGCTGCAATCTCGCCTGCCCCGGTTGCGGCAAGATCGACTATCCCGATCCGATCCTCAACCAGCGCCTGTCGTATGAACAATGCATGGAGGCGATCGACGAATGCGGCGCGCCCGCCGTGTCGATCGCCGGCGGCGAGCCGCTGCTTCACCGCGACATGCCCAGAATCGTCGAGGGCTATATCGCGAAGAAGAAGTTCGTGATCCTCTGCACCAACGCGCTGCTGCTCAAGAAGAAGATCGACCAGTACAAGCCGTCGAATTTCTTCACCTGGTCGATCCATCTCGATGGCGACAAGGGCATGCACGATCACGCGGTCGATCAGGACGGCACCTATGAGGTCGCGGTCGAGGCGATCGAGCTGGCCAAGTCGCGCGGTTTTCGCGTGCAGGTCAATTGCACCGTGTTCGACGGCGCCGATCCGGCACGCCTCGCATCGTTCTTCGACGAAATGGAGAAGCGCGGCGTCGAGATCACGCTGTCGCCCGGCTATTCATACGAGCGCGCCGCCGATCAGGAGCATTTCCTGACGCGCGAACGCACCAAGACCTTCTTCCGCGACGTGTTCCGCCGCGGCAACGGCGGCAAGGCGTGGACCTTCACCAACTCGCCGCTGTTCCTCGATTTCCTGGCCGGCAACCGCTCGTATGAATGCACGCCGTGGTCGATGCCGCTGCGCACCGTCTTCGGCTGGCAGAAGCCCTGCTACCTCATCGGCGAAGGCTATGTGCAGACCTTCGCCGAGCTGATGGAAGGCACCGACTGGGATCAGTACGGCGTCGGCAAGTACGAGAAATGCTCGAACTGCATGGTCCATTGCGGTTTCGAAGGGACGGCGGCGAGCGAATCGATCCGCAATCCGCTCGCGATGTTCAACGTCGGTCGCAAGGGCATCCGCACCGAAGGCCCGATGGCGCCCGATATCGACCTCTCGCGCGCCCGCCCGGCCGAGGATGTCCACTCGACTCACGTCGAGCGCGAGCTGGCGAAGATCAAGGCGGCGGACCCGGAAGGGTTCCGGCGGACACAGCGGGCGGCGTAACGAACGGGCGGGTCAGATCTCGAAGGAGGTCCAGGCCCGCTCCAGCGCCCTGAACGCGCGCGCCGCGTCGCGGCCGGTGCGAATAAGCGCGGGTAACTGCGACGGCTGCCGCGCGAGCGAGGCGAGGACCGCGCCGAGCGCCATGCCGCCATCGGGTTTCATACCGACCAGCGCAGCGGGCGGCAGGACGTGGTTCGCCGCGTCGGAGATCGTGCGCAGGATCGCGAAGGGCAGGGCGTGGCGCGCGGCGACGAGCGCGGCGATGTGCGATTCCATGTCCACCGCGAGCGCGCCGGTCGCTTCGTAGAGCGCGCGCTTGCTGGCGAGCGTCGCGACGATCGTGTCGCTGCCGACGATGTGGCCGAACCGCGCCTTCGGGAACATCTCCGCCGTTCTCCCGCGAAAGCGGGAGTTCAGCGCCGCAAACGCTTCGTTCGGTTGCTCTGGACTCCCGCTTTCGCGGGAGAACAGGATGCCGATCACCACGTCGCCGGGCTTGAGCGAAGGATCGAGCGCGCCGGCGATGCCGCCCGACAGGATCGCACGCACGCCGCCCCTGGCAACCGCGGCCTCCAGCCCGCCCTCGAGCCGCGCCGCGTCACCGCCGCCGGCGACCGCCACCACATCATCCCGCGCGAAGATCCGCGCTTCGCGCGTCAGCCCGCAGGCGACGAGCAAGGTCACATCCCGACCGCCACCCGCCGGTCGTTCGAGCGCTTGAGATTGCGGTAGCGCGCCAGCGCCCACAGCGGGAAATATTTGGGGTAGCCGTGATAGCGCAGGTAGAACACGCGCGGGAAACCGCCGCCGGTGTACATCTCCTGCCCCCACAACCCGTCCTCGGCTTGCGTTTCGGCGAGATGGCGCACGCCGCGTTCCACCGCCGGATGATCGACCTCGCCAGCCGCCATCAGCGCGAGCAGCGCCCAGCCGGTCTGCGAGGCGGTCGAGGGGGCGGGGGTGTGGCCGGTGTAGGCGAGATCATAGCTGTCGCAATCCTCGCCCCAGCCGCCGTCGGCGTTCTGGATCGCGACCAGCCACGCGACCGCCTTGCGCACCATCGGCGACTGCGGATCGACCCCGGCCGCGTTGAGCGCGCACAGCACCGACCAGGTGCCGTAGATGTAATTCACCCCCCAGCGGCCGAACCAGCTTCCGTCCGCCATCTGCTCGCGTTCGAGGAAGTCGAGCGCCTCGCGCATCCGTGGGCTGTCGAGCGGCTCGCCCAACTGGCCCAGCATCGACACAACCCGCGCCGATACGTCGCTGGTCGGCGGGTCGAGCAGCGCGCCATGATCGGCGAAGGGGATGTTGTTGAGATACTGATGGTGGTTGTCGGCGTCGAACGCGCCCCAGCCGCCGCCCTTGCTCTGCAAGCCCACCGTCCATTCAACCGCGCGCTCCACCGCCATGCGGTAATCCGCGCCCGAACGTGGGCTGGCACGGTCCATCGCCATCACCACCACGGCGGTGTCGTCGAGATCGGGATAATGCGCGTTGTTGTACTGGAACGCCCAGCCGCCCGGTCGCACGTCCGGCCGCTGATCGGCCCAGTCGCCCTTGACGTCGAGCACCTGCAACGGGCGTAGCCATTCCAGCGCGGCATCAGCGCGCGCCTCGTTCTCCGCGCCGCCCGCCTCGAGCATCGCGTGCGCGGCGAGCGCGGTATCCCACACGGGCGAGACGCAGGGCTGGCAATAGGCTTCGTCGTCTTTGACGACCAACAGGTTCTCGACCGACTGGCGCGCGATCGCGCGGTGCGGATGATCCTCGGGATAGCCAAGGCAGTCGAACATCATCACGCTGTTCGCCATCGCCGGGTAGATCGCGCCGAGCCCATCCTCGCCGTTCAAGCGCTCCACGGTGAAATCGACGCACGCCTGGATCGCGCGTTCGCGGGTGCGCTTGGGCCACAGCCCCTCAACGCCTTTCAGCACCACGTCGAGCCCGTTGAAGAACAACGTCCAGCCGCGCTTGGTATCGGCGGCCTTGCTCTCGGGCGGCTTGGCCTTGCCGGTGTACAGTTCGTCGACCTTGATCCCGAGCGGGTTGCGCGCGACCGGTCGCTTCACCGCGAGCACCAGCAGCGGCACGATGACGGTGCGCGCCCAATAGGACATTTTCGACAGATGCACCGGGAACCAGCGCGGCAGCAGGATCAGTTCGACCGGCAGCGTCGGCACTGCTTTCCACGGCCCGGCGCCGAACAGCGCGAGCTGGATTCGCGTGAAGACGTTGGCTGCCTCGGCACCGCCCGCCGCGAGGATCGCCCGCCGCGCCGCCGCCATATGCGGCGCGTCGATATCGTCGCCGATCATCTTGAGCGCATAATAGGCCTTCACGCTCGCGCTGACGTCGAACGCGCCGCCGTGGAACAGCGGCCAGCCGTGGTGCGCGCCCTGGATGCGGCGGAGATAACGGCCGATCTTCGCCTCCAGTTCAACCGCACGCGGCTCGCCAAGATAATGGCGCAACAGCACATATTCGGCGGGGATGGTGGCATCTGCTTCAAGCTCGAACACCCAATGTCCATCGGGCTTCTGCGCGGCGGCGAGTGCGGCGGCGGCGCGGGTGGTGGCGGTGTCGGCGATCGCGACGAGATCGGGGGTTTCCAGCAGAGTGGCCATCGCGGCGCCTATACCAGCCGTGCGCTCTGCGCCAAGCGCGCGGCGGTCACACCCGAGCGGAGCGCACCCTCAATCGTCGCGGGCAGCCCGGTTTGCGTCCAGTCGCCGGCGAGGAACAGGTTGCGCCAGCGCGTCGAAGCCGGCGGGCGACGCCGTTCCTGCGCGGGCGTAGCGGCGAAGGTCGCGCGCTTTTCCTTGACGATCTGCCAGCGTGGCAGCTCGGGAGGCAGTTTGTGGATCGCGGCAATGTCTGCCCAGAACGCGGCGGCGAGCTCGGCACGGTCGGCGTCGATCAGCCGGTCGGCGCCGCTGACGGTTACGGACAAGCGATCCGGAAAGGCGAAGATCCACTCTGCGGTGCCGCCGATCACGCCCACCATCGGCGGCGTGCCGGGCGGCGGCGTGAAGGCGAAATGCGCGTTGACGATCGCGCGGTGATCGTCGGGCACGGTCAGATCGGGGACGAGGCTCTCGGCGATCCACGCGGGTACCGCCAGAATGACCGCCTCATCCGGCGCGACCGGCTCGGCGCCGTTGCCGAAGTCGAGCGTGGTCACGCAATCGCTATCGAAGCCGATCGCACGAAGCCGGTGACCGAGCGCAAGGCTGGCGCCGTGCGCCGCGAGCCACTCGGTCGCCGGATCGACGAAGGCGGCGGCGAGCGTCGGCTCTGCGATCCGCGGCTTCATCGCCTTGCCGCCGCGCCCGAGCGTCTGATTGATGATCGCGGCGGTCAGCGTGGCGTCGCCATCCGCAGGCGCGGTGTTGAGCGCGGCGAGCAGCACCGGCTCGAGCAGACGCTCCCACAGCACGCCGCGCGTTTCGATTCGGTCGGCGACGGTCTGGCCGCGCTTGCCCGAAGTCAGCGCGGCGAGCCGCAGATAGTCGCGCGCGGTGGTCCCGGGGACACGCCGCGTTTTGGAGAAGATCCACCACGGGAGCCGGCCGTCATTGGGTCGGAAGCTCCAGCGTTCGCCGGTGCGGCGATCGGCGAAGTCGAACTCCGCGCTGTCCGGACCAGCGAGCCGATCGGACGCGCCGATCGTGGCGAGGAACTGCGCCACACCGTCATTGCCCGAGAGGACGAGATGGTTGCCATTGTCGATCACCCGGCCGAGTTGCGGATCGTGGTAGCTGCGGCAGCGACCGCCCGCTTGCGCCGCGCCTTCCGAGATCGACACCGCGAACCCGCCGCGCGCGAGTTCCACCGCCGCAGACAGTCCCGCCATACCGGCGCCGATCACGCGCGCGCGCCGAGTCATCGGAACAGCCACAGCCGCAGGGCGGTGAGGATCAGCGCGGGCTTGTTGGTGCGGATTCGTGTGCGCGGCGCGGACCAGCCGGCCTTTTCCATGCGCGACAGGATCGGCGCATAGACCGCCGCCATCAGCCGTGGCGCGATCAGATGGCCGCGCGGGCGCGTGGCGAGGATCGCGTTCGCTTCGGCATAGTGGCGGTGCGCGATCGCGGCGAGCGGGCGGCAGGCGGCGTCGATGCGCGGATCGTTCACCACCTCGATCGGCGTGGTGAAGGGAATGCCGGCGGCGGTGAGATGCTCGCCCGCCAGATAGACCCGGCCGATCGCGGCATCCTCGTCGATATCGCGCAGGATGTTGGTGAATTGCAGCGCGCGGCCGAGGTGGTGCGACAGCGTCACGCCGGTCGCGCGGTCCATCCCGAAGATGTTGACCGACAGCCGCCCCACCGCCGACGCCACCCGATCGCAATAGAGATCGAGCGTTTCGAACGGCACCCAGCGCACGTCGCCGGCCACATCCGTCGCCATGCCGTCGATGACGGCGAGGAAATCGTCCTTCTGCAGATCGAACCGCCGCACCGCGTCCGCCACCAGCGCGGCCTGGCCGGGATCGCCGCCCGCATACAGCGCCTCGATATCGTTGCGCCACGCATCGAGCGCCACCGCGCGGCTGGCGCGGTCGCCCTGCTGGTCGTCGGCGATGTCGTCGACCGCGCGGCAGAACGCATAGACCGCGTACATCGCCTCGCGCTCGGCCTTGGGCAGCACGCGCATGCCGGCGTAGAAGCTGCTGCCGGAGACCTGCGCCTGGAGCGAAGCGGGAGTCGCCTTGGGGTTCATGCCCGGCCCACCAGATAGGCCAGCACCGCGCCGCCGGCGATGCGTGCCATTTCGAGCTTGGTGTGGTGGACGCGTTCGGACAGGGGATCGCGCGTCTTGACGCGGCGGGTGAGATCCTCGGCGAGCCGCTGGATGATCGCCACCTCCATACCGAGCCGCCGATCGCGGATGCCGCGCGCGAACCGCTTCGAGTCGGCAAGCAGGGCGAGGGTCTGGTTGCCGAGGTCGATGATCGTGCCGTGCAAGGCCGGCGTCGCGGCGTCCAGCCCCAGGTCGCTGACCTGCGCGCCACGCCACGCCAGCGCCGCGAGCGGAATGTAGACCCGGTCGATCGCGCGATAATCCTTCCCGCAATCCTGCAGATGGTTGATGACCTGCAACGCCGCGCACAAGGCGTCATTGGCCGGCCACAGCGCGCGATCCTCACCGTGAACATCGAGGACGTAGCGCCCGACCGGCATCGCCGAATAGCGGCAATAGTCGATCACATCGTCCCAGGTCTGATAGCGGTTGATCGTGCAGTCGCGCTCGAACGCGGTGAGCAGGTCGAGCGCGTGGACGGGATCGAGCCGATGTGCGGCCATCACGCCGCGCAGCGCGACCGATACGGGGTCGGCGTCACGGGTGCCGGCGATGCTCGCGCGCATCGCGCCGAGCAGCGCGAGCTTCTCGTCCGCGCTGGCCCCGGCATTGTCGGCGACGTCGTCGGCGGCGCGCGCGAAGCGATAGAAAGCGAGGATCGGCGCACGGTGTTGCGGCTTGAGCAGCGACGCGACCGGGAAATTCTCGTCCTTATGCCCCTTGCCGGAGGCGAGATCCTTGGCTGTGCTCATGCTTGGAGATCCGCTTGCGCGCGGCCCTTCCACATGCCGCCGCGTCCGCGCGCATGTTGCCATGCCGACAGCAAGGTGCAGCCGGCATAGAAGCTCGCGATAGCGGGCAGGGCGGCGCCCCACAGCGGCGAGCGGTGGTAGAATCGCAACATCGGCTGAAACAAAAGCCCCATCAAAACCCAAGCCATGATCCCGAGCGCCTGCGCATAGCCCCGTGCGAACAGCGCAAGCAATGGCGGCGCGAGATAGGTGAGCGCGAGGCCGATCGTGGTGCCGGCGAGCAACCACGGCGAATAGCGCAGTTGCGCATAGGCCGAGCGCGAGATCATCGCCGCGACCGATTCGGCGGTGTCGTAGACGCGGATGCTGCGCGCGCGGTCGGTCAGCCCGAGCCAGATCGCGCCGTGGCGCTTCATCAGCGCGCCGAACGCGCAATCGTCGATCAGCGCGCCGCGCACCGCGCCGATCCCGCCCGCCGCCTCGAGCGCGGTGCGCCGCACCAGCATCACGCCGCCGGCCGCGCCGCCGAGGCCACGGTCCCGTCGGTTCACCGTGGCGAATGGGTACAGCATCTGGAAGAACCACACGAACGCCGGGATCAGCGCGCGCTCGGCGAGACTCTCGCAGCGCAGCCGCGCCATCAGCGAGACCAGGACGCGGTCATCGCCTTCGGCGCGCGCGACGAGGTTGGCGAGCGTATCGGGCGCATGCGCGATATCGGCGTCGGTGAGCAACAGATAGTCCGCGTCGCCCGCCGCCGCGATCCCCTGCGAGACCGCCCAGAGCTTGCCGGTCCACCCGCGCGCGAGCGGCGCGCCTGGCAGGATCGTCAGCCGCTCCGATCCGCGCGCGGCGGCGCGGGCGATCTCGGCGGTGCCGTCGGTGCTGCCGTCATCGACGAGGAGGATGCGGAATGCGCCCGGATACTCCTGCGCGACGAGGCTGCCGATCGACTCGGCGATCACCTCGGCCTCGTCGCGCGCGGGCACGACCGCGACGACGGAGGGCCAGCCTTCTTCTCCCCTCCCTGGAAGGGAGGGGACGGGGGTGGGTGGGTGCGGGGCGAGCGCGGCATTCCCACGAGAGGAACCCACCCCCAGCCCCTCCCTTTCAGGGAGGGGAGTCATGTCGCGGGCCGGGGTAGGTTGCGTGTCCCGCTCGCGGGCCAGCCAGAAGCCGTCACGGCCGAGCGCGATGCCAAGCCAGATCGCGACGGTGAGCGCGCCCAGCCAGATCACCGAATCTTCCCTGCGCCGCGGAACCATTCAATCGCATCGCGGAGCGCCTCGACATGCGGGCGCGCGCGATAGCCGAGTTCGGCTTCCGCGCGGGCACTCGAATAATACATCGCGTGTCCCGCCATCTTGAGCGAATCGATCGTCAGGAACGGCTCCTTGCCCGTCACCCGCGCGAGCAGTTCGTTCGCCCATGCCAGCGGATAGAGCGGCCCACGCGGCAGCGCGAGCGTCGGCGGCTTGCGCCCGACCAGCGCGGCGATCTCGCCGAGCATCGTCCCGAGCGACACGTCTTGCCCACCGAGGATGTAGCGCTCGCCGATCCGCCCTTTCGTGAGCGCGAGCAGATGCCCCTCGGCGACGTCATCGACATGGACGAGGTTGAGCCCGCTATCGACGAACGCCGGCATCTTGCCCGACGCGGCCTCGACGATGATCCGCCCGGTCGGGGTCGGGCGTACGTCGCGCGGGCCGATCGGGGTGGAGGGGTTGACGATCACCACCGGCAGTCCCTCCGCCGCCATTGCCTCGACCAGCCGCTCGGCGACGACCTTGCTGCGCTTGTAGGCGCCGACCGCCTGTTCGGGCGTGGCGGGGCGGGTCTCGTCGGCGGGGCCGGCGGGGTCCGGGAGCAGCGTGGCGACGCTGCTGGTATAGACGATGCGCTCGACTCGCGCCTCGCGCGCGGCCTCCATCACCGCGCGCGTGCTGGCGAGATTGTTGCGGACGATCTCCTCGGGGTCCGGCGCCCAGATCCGATAGTCGGCGGCGACGTGGAAAAGGTGCCGCACCCCCGCCATCGCGCGTGCCATCGCCGCCGGATCGCGCGCGTCACCCTCGACCAGGTCTCCCGGAAAATCGACGAGATTGGCGCGCGCGCTGCTCGCGCGGGCGAGACCTCGCACGCTTCGCCCCTCCGCCGCCAGCCGCCGCGCCACGGCGGAGCCGACGAACCCGGAGACGCCGGTGACGAGAACCAGATCGCTGCTGTCCATCCGCGCCCCTTTACCCAAAGTCATGGCGGAAGGAAGGCGCTGACATTCGGGCGCGGGGCGGGTAGGGGCGCGGCAGGAATCGAACGCTCCCCAGCCGTTCGTGCCGAGCGAAGTCGAGGCACATGATGAATGGTAGCCGCGTGTCCCTCGACGTCGCTCGGGACGAACGGTGGGGGCGTTTGCAGCGCGTAACGAGTGGGACGTTCGGACGTGGGTTACATCACCGCCATCTTCGGCGCGCTCGCGCTGGCGCTCGCCGCGATCGGCATCGGCTGGATGCTCGCGGCGACGATCGTGCTGCGCCGCTTCTTCGCGCGACCCGCGCCGACGATCGACACGACCACCGGCGTCACCATCCTCAAGCCGCTCCACGGCGCCGAGCCGCGCATCCTCGACAATCTCGCGAGCTTCCTTGCCCAATCGCACACTGGCCCGGTGCAACTGCTGTGCGGCGTGCAGCGCGCCGACGACCCCGCGATTCGCGCGATCGACGCGCTGCGGCGCCGCCACCCCAATGCGACGATCGACCTCGTCATCGATTCGACGCGCCACGGATCGAGCGGGAAGATCTCCAACCTCGCCAACATGGAAGGCGCGATCGCGCATCCGGTGGTGATGCTCAGCGACAGCGACATCGCGGTCGGCCGCGACTATGTCCGCCAGGTGCTCGCCGCCCTCGATGCGCCGGGCGTCGGCATCGTCACCTGCGCCTATCACGGGCGTGGTGATGCCGGCTTCTGGTCGCGGCTCGGCGCGGGGGGGATCGACTGGCAGTTCCTGTTGGGGCTGATCTTCGGCGTGGCGAATCGGCTCGCGGCACCCTGCATGGGATCGACCATCGCGATGCGCCGCGAGACGCTGACGCGGATCGGTGGCTTCGCGCGTTTCGCCGACGTGCTCGCCGACGATTATGCGATCGGCGCGGCGGTGCGCGGGCTCGGCCTGTCCGTGGTGGTGCCGCCGCTGCTGGTGACGCACGCCTTCGACGAGCGCTCCGCCCGTGCCTTGTGGCGGCACGAACTGCGCTGGGGCGTGACGGTGCGCGATCTCGCTCTCGCGCCATATGCGGGGCTGATCGTGACCTTCCCGCTGCCGATGGCGCTGCTCGCGGCGCTGTGGTGGCCGGTCGCGGGGATGACACTTGCGTCATGCGCGCTCGCCGTCCGTCTTTTCGCCGTATTTTCGGTCAATCGGGTCACGCGCGGGCGCGCCGCCGCGTCCTGGGTGTTGCCAATACGCGACATCTTCGGATTCGCGGTCTATTGCGCCAGCTTCTTCGTCCGCTCGGTTGATTGGCGCGGCGCGACGCTTAGAATAGGACCAAACGGCCATATCGCTGCGGCCCCGGAGACTTTACCATGATGCGTTCGCTTTTCCTGCAAGGCCCCTCGTTCGACGGATATGACGGCGGGGCCGGCGCGCGGTATCAGATGAAGCGCGAGGTCAAGTCGTTCTGGTATCCGACCTGGCTCGCGCAGCCCGCGGCGATGGTGGAGGGATCGAAGCTGATCGACGCGCCCGCGCACGACCAGTCGTGGGACGACATCAAGCACGAGGTCGATGGCATGGAGCTGATCGTGCTCCACACGTCGACTCCCAGTTTCGCGCAGGACGTGAAATGCGCCGAGCTGATCCGCGCGCGCAACCCCACCGCGCTGATCGGTTTCGTCGGTGCCAAGGTCGCGGTCGAGCCGGACAAGAGCCTCGCCGCCACCGCCGCGATCGATTTCGTCGCGCGCGAGGAATATGATTTCACGATCCTCGAAATCGCCGAGGGCAAGCCGCTCGCGGAAGTCGATGGCATCACCTGGCGCGCGCCGGACGGATCGTTCGTCCGCAACAAAGACCGCGCGATGATCGAGAACATGGACGACTTGCCGATGGTCTCGCCGATCTACAAGCGCGACCTCCAGATCGAGAAATATTTCGGCGGCTATCTCAAGCACCCGTATGTCAGCTTCTATACCGGTCGTGGCTGCAAGAGCCGCTGCACCTTCTGCCTGTGGCCGCAGACGATCGGCGGCCACAACTACCGCGGCCGCTCGGTCGCCAAGGTGGTCGAGGAAGTGAAGTACATCATGGAGAACATCCCCGAGACCAAGGAGATCTTCTTCGACGACGATACGCTGACCGACATCCATTCGCGCGTCGAGGAAATCGCCATCGCGCTCGGCGAACTGGGCTTCGGCAAGCCCGGTTTCCCGATGACGTGGAGCTGCAACGCCAAGGCGAATGTGCCGCGTAAGACATTGGAAATCCTCAAGGCGAACGGCCTGCGTCTGTTGCTGGTCGGCTATGAGAGCGGCAACCAGCAGATCCTCCACAACATCAAGAAGGGCCTGCGCGTCGACGTGGCCAAGCAGTTCACCAAGGACTGTCACGAGCTTGGCATCGTGATCCACGGCACCTTCATCCTCGGCCTGCCCGGCGAGACGGAGGAGACGATCGAAGAAACGATCAACTACGCCAAGGAGATCAACCCGCACACGATCCAGGTGTCGCTGGCGGCGCCCTATCCCGGCACCTTCCTCTACAAGCAGGCGACCGAAAACGGCTGGTTCGACAACAGCAACAGCTTGCTCACCGACGACGGCAATCAGATCGCGCAGCTTTCCTACCCGCATCTCAACGCGACGGTGATCTTCGACAAGGTCGAGGAGTTCTACAAGCGCTTCTACTTCCGTCCTTCCAAGATCGGTTCGATCGTGTGGGAGATGCTGCGCGACTGGGACATGATGAAGCGCCGTCTGCGCGAGGGCGTCGAGTTCTTCGACTTCCTGCGCCGCCGCAAAGAGGCCGTGTAATCCCGGACGACGAGGAGTCTATCGTGACGGCGGCGTCGGACATGACGGTGAACGAACGACTCGCCGCGCGCGGGCTGTTCGAGGATTGGGAACTTGCGGTGCGCGGGAGCGACCGCGCGACGATGGTGCTGCTGTTGCGCCGCATCGGCATCCCCAACGCGCCGCGCGTCGCCGATATCGTGCTCGCCGATCCCGCCTTCTACGGCTTCGGCGAGGCGTAAGGCGGGCAGGTGAAGACGGTCATTCTCAACGCCGATGATTTCGGCGTGTCGGTTCCGGTCAACGACGCGATCGAGCAGGCGCACCGCGACGGCATCCTCACCACCACCAGCCTGATGGTGACGGGCGCGGCCTGTGCCGATGCGGTGGCGCGGGCGCGAACGATGCCGCGCCTCGGCGTCGGCCTGCACGTCGCGCTCGCCGAGGTGCCGCCCGCGCTTCCGCCCGAACGGGTTCCCGATCTCGTCGATGCGAACGGCATGTTCCGTATCGAGGCGCTTGGCACCAGCCTCGCGATCCTGTTGCGCCCGGCGGTGCGGCGCCAGCTCACCGCCGAGATCGAGGCGCAATTCCGCCTGTTCGTCGCGACCGGGCTGCCGCTCGATCACGTCGATTCGCACAAGCACATGCACATGCATCCGGCGATCGCGTCGGTCGTGATCGCGGTCGGGCAGCGCTTCGGAATGCGCGCCGGGCGCGCGCCGATCGAGCCGCGCGCGGTGATCCGCAAGGTCGAGCCGGTCAAGGGCGTGGACATCGCCGCGCCGTTCGCGCGCCGCGTGCGCACCAAGCTCAGGCGCGCGGGCATGAAAGCGCCCGATCACGTCTTCGGGCTCGCATGGTCGGGCGGGATGACGCCCGATCGGCTGCGCGGCATCCTGCGGCATCTGCCCGAGGGGACCAGCGAAATCTATCTCCACCCCGCCACCGGCGACTATCCGCTCGCCGCACCGGGGTATAAATATCAGGAAGAGCTGGCGGCGCTGCTCGATCCGGCAGCGCGGGAGATCATCGCGCGGGGCGGCATCCGGCTGGCGCGGTTCTCCGATCTGTGAACGGAACACGCATATGAACTATATCCCCGGCAAGATCGAAGCCGACGGCCCCGCGCCGGGCGAGCGCGTCAAACTCGGCAGCCAGGCGCACAAGGTGCTGTTCTGTCGTACGTTGCTCGACACGCATGATCCCTACACGCCCGCGTTGATCGACTGGCCCGTGCTGGAAGACGATGTCCGCGCGAAGATCGTGTCGCTGCCGATCTGGGACATGGCGGTACAGACCGAGGGCCGCACCGGCCTGTTCGTCCAGACCTTCGCGGATTTCGTGCGCGATCCCGAACTCAAGACCGCGCTCGAAATGGACGCGTTCGAGGAGAAGCGCCACAAGATCGTGCTCGCCGACATGGTCCAGCACTATGGCATCGTGCTCGAACCCGAGCCGCCCTACATCAAGCCGAGGGATGCCGAATGGGCGTTCATGCGCTCGGGCTTCTCGGAATGTATCGACAGCTTCTTCGGGTTTGGGCTGTTCAAGATCGCCAAGGACACCGGCTTCTTCCCGCCCGAGCTGATCGACACGTTCGAGCCGGTGATGCGCGAGGAGGGGCGGCACATCCTGTTCTTCGTGAACTGGGTCGCCTGGTGGCGGCGCAACATGCCGTGGTGGCGTCGCCCGTATTTCGAACTCAAGGTGTGGGCCGTGTGGTGCTTCCTGTTCTGGGAGCGGATCGACATGGCGAAGGGCATGGGCAACAACACCAAGGCACAGGAAAACAACTTCACGCTGAACGGATCGAAGGAGTTGGGCGTGGAGATCGAATTTCCCGAACTCGCCGCGATCTGCCTCGCCGAGAACGACCGCCGGCTCGCGCCGTATGACGCGCGGCTTATCCGCCCCAAATTCGTGCCGGGCGCGATCCGGCTCGTGCTGCGGCTGATGCGGAAGAAGATCCCGGCCGCCGCATGAACCGTTTCGCGCGCGCCGGCCTGCTCGTCGCAACTCTCATCGGCATCGCGGTCGCCGGCTGGACGGTCGGGGCGGTCGGCGCCCGGCAGGTGTTCACCGCGATGGCGGCGATCGGCTGGCTTGGCATGGGCGCCTTCCTGCTGTGCTCGGCGGGCGTGCTGCTGCTGCTTGGTGGCGCGTGGCTCGTCACCGCGCCGGGCGAGCCGCTGCGCCGGCTGCCCGTGTTCGTCTGGGCGCGCACCACGCGCGAGGCGGCCACCGACGTGCTGCCCTTCTCGCAACTCGGCGGCTTGGTCGTCGGCGCGCGTACGCTCGCGACGCGCGGCGTTCCCGATTCGTTGATCTACGCGTCGATGGTCGCCGACATGACCACCGAAATGGCGGCGCAACTGCTGTTCACCATCGCCGGAGTCGCGACCCTGCTCTTCGTGCTGACCAGCGGGCCGGTTCACGCCGGGCTGGTACCGCTCGCCGTCGGCGGGCTGGGCGTGATGGCGGTGCTGATGCTCGCGTTCGTCGTCGGACAGCGCCCGGTGCTCAAGCTGGTCGGCGCGGTCGCGGCGCGGATGATCCCAGGCTCGGTCGACGCGGTCGGCGCGGTGCGCGCGCGGCTCGATGCGATCTACCGTGAACCCAAGCGCATCCTCGCCGCCTTCGTGCTCAATCTGCTCGCCTGGGTCGGCAGCGCGGCCGGGGCGTGGGTGGCATTGTGGTTTATGGGGTCGCACGTGCCGCTGTGGGCGGCGCTGACGATCGAGGCACTGATCTTCACGCTGCGCAGCGTCGCCTTCGCGGTGCCCGGCGCGATCGGCATCCAGGAAGCCGCCTATGCGCTGATCGGCCCGGTGTTCGGCCTGCCGCCGACGACCGCGCTCGCGCTCTCGCTGCTCAAGCGCGCGCGCGACCTCCTCATCGGCGTGCCGGCGATCCTCGCGTGGCAGGCGGGCGAGGTCGGCGCGCTCGTCGCCAAGCGGGCCGAACCCGCCTGACGGCCCGCGCGCCCCGCGTCGTCGCGGCGCTGCTGGTGGCCGCGGCGGTGTTGCAACTCGCCGCCTATTGGCCCGGCATCATGTATTGGGACGCGGTGCGCCAATACGGCCAGGCGGTCAGCGGCGCCTTCGACGATTGGCATCCGCCCGCGATGGAATGGGTGTGGCGGCACCTGATCGCGGTGCAGCCCGGCCCCGCGCCGATGCTGCTGTTGCAAGCTGGGCTGTACTGGTCCGGCATCGCGCTGCTCGCCGTGCGCGCCCGGCGTGGGTGGCTCATCGTGCTGCCGGCGCTGCTGCCGTTCGCGCTGGCGACGCTCGGCTCGGTGCTCAAGGACAGTCTGATGGCGGGTGCCATGCTCGCGGCGGCGGGGCTGGGGGCGTGGGCGGGCCGCGAGGGCCGCTGGGGTCTGCGAGCGGCCGCGATCGCCCTGCTGCTGTTCGCCGCGACATTGCGCTTCAACGCTTTGCTCGCCGCGCTGCCGCTGCTCGTGGCGGTGCTGCCGGCGGACTGGCGGCGCACCCGCGCGCGGCTGGCCACCTGCGCGCTCGCCGGCGGAGTTGCGCTCGGGGTGGCGATGCCGCTTGCCAACCATGCGACGGGCGCCAAGCCCAGCGGCGTCGCGCTCTCGCTGGTGATCTTCGATCTTGGTGGCATAACCGAACACGGCGGTGTCGATGCCTTCCCGCCGCTGCCGGTGGCGGAACCAGTCGCCGTCAACCATCGGTGCTACGATCCGGCGCGGTGGGACAGCTACGCGTGGTGGGTCGCGGAGCCGTGCCCGATCGGCTTCGCGCTGATTCGCGACACCTTCGCCGCACGGCATCAGAGTCCCTATGTGTTCTGGCTGCGGGCGATCGCAGCGCATCCGCTCGCCTATGCCGAACACCGGCTACGCCATGCCAATGCGAACATGCGCTTCCTGCTTGGCCATGAGTTCGAGCGGCCGGTGCAGCCGCAATCCGCGCCCAACCCCTGGGGCTATCGGATCGCGCGGAACCCGCTCCAGCGCGCGTTCGACTGGCTGGCGGTGCAGACTTGCCGCACTCCGCTCGGCTGGCCGATCTGCTGGATCGCGCTCGCGCTCGGCATGGTGTACGCGGCGTGGGGCGTGCCGGGGGTGGCGATGCCGCTGGCGCTGTCGGCCGCGCTCTACGGCGGCGGGTATCTGGTGCTGAGCGTCGCCTCCGACTTGCGATATCATCTGTGGACGATGCTTGCGGCCGGGCTGGCCTTCGCGTTCGCCGTCGATTCCGGGGTGGCGCGGCATCGGCTGGTAATCGGATCGCTGCCGGCGATCGGCGTCGCGCTGATCGGGATCGCGGCCCGGCTGCTGTGGTGACGCCGCGCTAGGCGAGGATCGACTCGCCCCATTCGAGCACCTCGACCCGGTCGCCCGGCGAGATCACCCCGTCATTTTCGGGAATCGCGTTCTGCCCGAACATCACGCCGCCCTTCGCCATCCGGCCGAGCTTGCGCAGCGTGGCGAGCGGCTCGTTCCCCTCCAGCCGCGCCCCGGTCAGCGGTTGCTGCGTGATGATGACGCAGCGCGAGCACAGTTTGGGGGTGCGGAAGGTCACGCCGCCAATGCGGATCCGCCGCCAGCGATCCTCGTCCCACGCCGCGCCGCCATCGACGACAAGGTTGGCGCGGAACCGCTCGATCGGGATCGGCACCATTAGCGCGGCGTTGAGCGCGTCGAGCGAGGCGCGCGCGACGATCAGCAGCGGATAGCCGTCCGACAGGCTGACATGATCGCCGGGCAGGGCGTGGCTGGGGCTGACCGGACGCACCCCTTCGTCGCCCTGGAACACCAGCCAAACCGGCCTGCCCAGCGCACGCGCGAAATAGTCGTTCGTCGCGGCATCGGCGATCCGCACGCTGACCGTGTCGGTCCAGATTCGCGCATCGATCCGCGCCGCGGTGTCTGACGGGCGGGGAGTCCGGTGAGCGCCGGCCTTGGGATGATCGAACACCAGCGCGTCGCCTTCGGGACGGACGTCGAACAGCGCCATCTCGGGCGCTTCGCGGCGGGTGAGGAAACGGCCATTCGCATCGACGATCATCCATCGCCGGTCCCCTTCGATCCCGCGCGCGCCGATCGTCGCCATGCCGAGCGCATGGCCGCGCAGGCTCTTCACGGGGTAGCGGTACAAGGCGGTCGTCGTGAGGGGCGTCATCACCACCACGCCTTAAGGCAGGATCATATGCGAAGCGAGCCGCCGGACGCGCCGGGCGAGCGCCCTTGCATCAGGGACGCGCCAAAGCGCAGCGCATTGAAGTGGAGGCCCGACCGGGAATCGAACCCGGGTGCAAGGATTTGCAGTCCTCTGCGTCACCACTCCGCCATCGGGCCGGAGGCGGGCATTTGTGCGGAGCGCGCGCGCAAGTCAACCGCGCGTTGCGAAAAATCCGCGCGTGGCTTGGCGACGCCCTGCCGCCACGATACAAGCGGCAATCTCGACAAGTGCATTGCATAAGCAACACAGTTATGCGACAGGGGCGTTATGACTTCGACGGCATCTCAACCGACCTACGAGACCATGCGCCACGCGATGGTCGCGAGCCAATTGCGGCCCAACGCGGTCAACGATCCACGCGTCGTCGCCGCGATGGACCGCGTGCCACGCGAGGCGTTCCTGCCCGCTGGCGCCGCCGAGATCGCATATCGCGACACCGCCGTGCCGCTCGGCCACGGCCGTTTCCAGAACGTGCCGATCGCGACCGGCCGGCTGCTCACCGAAGCCTATCTCGAACCGACCGATCGCGTGCTGCTGATCGGTGCGGCGGGCGGCTACACGGCGGCGGTGCTGGCGCAACTCGTCGCCTCGGTGGTCGCGGTCGAGAGTGACGCGACGCTCGCCGCGGACGCTCGCGCCGCGCTCGCCGACTATCCCTCCGTCACCGTGGTGACGGGGCCGCTCGAGGCGGGCCACGCCGCCGGCGCGCCCTATGACGTTCTCGTGATCGACGGCGCGGTCGAGCAGGTACCCGATGCGATCGTCGCGCAGGTCCGCCCCGGCGGCCGTGCCGTCGCCGGCATCAGTGATCGCGGCGTTACCCGGCTCAGCTCGGGCCGGCGGACGGCGGGCGGCTTCGGTCTGGTCGGTTTCGCCGATGTCGAATGCGTACCGCTGCCGGGCTTCGCACGCCCGAAAACCTTCTCCTTCTGACAGGGCTCCCCGCCGGCAATGCGA
Organism: Sphingomonas pollutisoli; assembly: GCF_029167165.1. Lineage (NCBI taxonomy): Bacteria > Pseudomonadati > Pseudomonadota > Alphaproteobacteria > Sphingomonadales > Sphingomonadaceae > Sphingomonas > Sphingomonas pollutisoli. The sequence goes on along the minus strand of NZ_JARFNJ010000002.1, from coordinate 115,217 downwards.
TATTCCCTATCTCTTGCCGGCGCGGGGTTGGTGCTCGCCGCTGCGCCGGCTGGTGCCGAAACGCTCCGCGAGGCGCTGGCCAAGGCGTATAACACCAATCCCACGCTCACCGCTGATCGCGCCAATGTCCGCGCGATCGATGAGAATGTCCCGATCGCGCGCGCGCAGGGGCTGCCCGCCGCCAACGCGGCCATGCAATATAGCGAAAACGTCTACAACGACGCCAACACGCTTTCCAATCCAAAGCGCCAGATCGGCATACAGCCGCAGCTTTCGGTACCGCTCTACGCGGGCGGTGGTATCCGCAGTTCGATCCGCGCGGCGGAGACCCGCGTCGATGCCGGGCGCCTGTCGCTGCGTGACACCGAAGCGAGCGTGTTCAGCTCGGTGGTGGGCGCGTATATGGACGTGATCCGCGACGAGGCGATCGTCTCGCTCAACGCGCAGAACGTCCATGTGCTCGAGGTCAATCTCCAAGCCAGCCGTGACCGGTTCCAGGTCGGCGACCTGACGCGCACCGACGTCGCCCAGTCCGAAGCGCGGCTCGCGCTCGCGCGCAGCCAGTTGCAGAGCGCGCAGGCGCAGTTGATCGCGAGCCGCGAGAGCTACATCCGCTTCGTCGGCACGCCGCCGGGCAAGCTCGAAGAGCCGCCGGCCTTGCCCAATCTGCCGGCCGATCCCGAAGTCGCGGTCGATGTCGCGCTCAAGGACAATCCCGCGCTTCTCGCCGCGCAGAAGAGCCGCGACGCGACGGTGTACGACGTCGGCACCGCAGCCGCTGCGCGGTTGCCGCGCGTCAGCGCGATCGCGAGCGGGAACTACTTCAACTATTTCGACTCGCTTGGCTCGGGCACGCAGTTCGGCCTGACGCAGACGGGCAAGTCGGCGACGGTCGGCGTGCAGCTCAATCTGCCGCTGTATCAGGGCGGGGGGCCGACCGCGCTGATCCGGCAGGCGCAGGCGCGGCGCGGGCAGGCGATCGAGCAGGTCACCGAGGTGGAACGCAACGTCATCGCGCAGGCGCGATCGGCCTATGCGATCTGGAAGTCCTCGCTTCAGGTGATCGCGTCGAGCGAGGCGGCGGTGAACGCCAACAAATTGTCGCTCGAAGGCGTGCGCGCCGAGAACAGCGTCGGCAGCCGTACGATTCTCGACATCCTCAATGCCGAGCAGGAATTGCTCAACTCGCAGATCACGCTCGTCTCCGCGCAGCGCGACGCCTATGTCGCCGGTTTCTCGCTGCTCGCCGCGATGGGCAAGGCCGAGGCGCGCGATCTCGGGTTGGACGGCGGCGCGCTCTATGATCCGGTCGTCAACTACAAGCGCGTCAGCCATACGATCTGGGACTATGCGCCGGCGCCCGCACCCAAGCCGGTCGCGACCCGCACCACCGCGACCCCGCCACAGACCGCGATCGTGACCAAGCCGCTCGATCCGTTTCTCGATACACCAGTTGACAGCCCTGCCACAAATCCCACAGACAGCGCGGTCAGAAAACGTTAACCAAGGTGCCGGGGCGAAAAGGTTGATCGCAATGGGGGATATCAGCTCCGAGCCGTCGATGGAGGACATCCTTTCCTCGATCAAACGCATCATCGCCGAGGAGGGGGATGTCGGCGCCGGGCGTCACCGTCGCCCGCTGCGCCCGGCTGGCGGTCGTCCGCTGCCGCTCACCCAGCCGAACGACGTGCTCGAGCTAAGCGACGCGGTCGCGTACGGTGCCGATGACGAGGCGGAGGAGCCGATGCCTGCCAAGATGACCGCGCCCGAGCCGACCCCGGTCCAATTCGCCGACGCGCCCGCCAAGGCCGAGGCGCCCGCCGAACCCTTGCTGTCGCGCGGTGCCGAGAACGCCACGCTCGATGCGCTGTCGCGGCTGATCGTGAAGCCCGAGGTCTCGGGCTCCGACACGCTTGAAGGCATGGTGCGCGAGATGCTTCGGCCGATGCTGCGCGACTGGCTCGATGCGCACCTGCCCGCGATGGTCGAGCAGATGGTCGCCAAAGAGATCGCCCGCATCACCAATCAGGGCCGTTAAAACGGGTCCAAGCCGCGTTCCGAATTACGGCTTACTGTATCCGTTCGTGCTGAGTTCGTCGAGGCACGTGCCCCAAACGCTGACGCGCGTTGCCCGCCCTTCGACAAGCTCAGGACGAACGGTTCTTTTGCGAGACCGTTGCGATCACAAACCGATCTGGAGCGGAACGATGGTATCATAAGCGTTCGTGCTGAGCTCGTCGAAGCACGTGCCTCAAACGCTAACGTGCGTTGCCCGCCCTTCGACAAGCTCAGGACGAACGGTTCTTTTGCGCAACCGTAGCGATCACAAACTGGTCTAGAGCGAGACGACATCATTATAACCGTTCGTGCTGAGCTCGTCGAAGCACGTGCCCCAAACGCTGGCGCGCGTTGCACCCCTTCGACAAACTCAGGACGAACGTACCCGTTGAATCGATCCCGCTCCGACCCCGGTTGCGGAGCACCCGGCGCTCTGCTTTATCTGGGCGCATGAAGACGCTCCTCGCTGCGGGCACTGCGCTGCTTGCCGTAACCGCGACCCCCGTCGCCGCCCGCCAACTCACCATCGACGACGTGATCGCGCTGTCGCGTGTATCGGTCCCCGCCGTTTCCGACGACGGACGCTGGCTGGTGTGGCAGCAGCGCGAAACCGACCTTGATGCCGATACGGGCCGCTTCGATCTGTGGCGGTTCGACCTCAACGCCCGGGGCGCCAAGCCCGAGAAGCTCGTCGCCGACGCCGATGCCAACGAAACCGCCCCGCAATTCTCCCGCGACGGCAAGACGGTTTTCTTCCAGTCGGACAAAGGCGGCGATGACGCCGTCTGGTCGGTACCGGTGACGGGCGGCGCACCATCGCGACTGACCGACTTCAAGGGCGGCATGGGCGGCTTCCTGGTCGCGCCGACCGGCGACAAGCTGGTGATCTACGCCGACCGCCGTGTCGGCGCGCCGAGCCTCGAAGTGCCGATGGTGAAGAAGGACACGCGCGCCGGCAATGGCCGTACCTTCGACCAGTTGTTCGTGCGCCACTGGGCGAGCTGGTATGAGGGGATGCGCTCACAGCTTTTCGTGCTGCCGCTGACGGCAGCGGGTGCGAAAGGTAATGGCGTCGCGATCGAGCACGGTCTGGCCGGCGACGCGCCGTCCAAGCCGTTCGGCGACGGCAGCGAGATCGCCTGGGGGGCGGACGGCAAGACCGTCTATTTCGCGCTGCGCAAGGGCGACGCCAAGGAGCCGCTTTCGACCAATCTCGACATTTACGCCGCGCCGGCTGACGGGTCCGGCGCGCCGGTCAATCTGACCGAGGGTAATCCCGCCACCGACACGATCCCCGCCGTTTCGCCGGACGGCAAGTGGCTCGCTTACGCGGCGATGAAGCGCGCGGGCTATGAGGCGGATCGGCAGGTGCTGATGCTGCGCGATCTCGCCACCGGCCAGGTGCGTGCGCTGACCGAGGGCTGGGATCGTTCGATCGAGTCGATCGCCTGGACGCGCGACGGCAAGAAGCTGATCGTCACCGCCGAGGATGTTCAGGAAAATCCGATCTGGTCGGTCGATCCCACGACCGGCAAGGTCACGCGGCTGACCGGGCAGGGCAATGTCTCTGCCGTGGTGCCGACCGCCAAGGGGCTCATCTATGCGATGAACAGCCTGACCGCCCCGGATGACTTTTGGATGCTGGCCGGCAAGAAGCCGGTGCGGCTGACCAACGTCAACGCCCAAAAGCTCGCCGGCATCGACATGCCGAGCGTCTCGCGCTTCAGCTTCACTGGCGCGAACAACGACAAAGTCTGGGGCTATGCGGTTAAGCCAGCCGGCGCGACCGGAAAGGTACCGCTCGCCTATATGGTGCATGGCGGACCGCAGGGATCGAGCAACAATAGCTGGTCGTACCGCTGGAACCCGGCGGTGTTCGCGGGCGCCGGCTACGGCCTCGTCGCGGTCGATTTCCACGGCTCGACCGGCTACGGACAGGCGTTCACCGACGCGATCCGCAACAATTGGGGCGGCTGGCCGCTCGAAGACCTCAAGGCCGGATTGAAGGCGGCGACCGAGACGTTCGGCTGGCTCGACGGGGACAACGCCTGCGCGCTCGGCGCGTCCTATGGCGGCTATATGATGAACTGGATCGAGGGCAATTGGCCCGATCGGTTCAAATGCATCGTCCAGCACGACGGCGTGTTCGACGCGCGCGCGATGGCGTATGAAACCGAGGAACTCTGGTTCGACGAATGGGAGCATGGCGGACATCCCTATTACGAAGACCCGCAGGCGTTCGAGAAGTGGAACCCGGTCAACCACGTCACCGCATGGAAGACGCCGCAGCTCGTCATCACCTCCGAAGGCGATTACCGCATCCCCTATACGCAGGGGATTGCTGCCTTCACCGCGCTCCAGCGCCGCGACGTGCCCTCACGGCTGGTCGTGTTCCCCGGCGGTAGCCACTGGGTGCAGAAGCCCAAGGAAAGCCGCCAATGGTATCATGAGGTGCTCGGCTGGCTCGACCGGTGGACCGGCAAGGCGACGCAATAAGGTTCAGAGCGTCGCCGCCAGCACCGGCCACAGCATCATCACGATTCCCGCCACGCTGACGAGGAACACGAGCGAGCGGAGATAGGGAATCCCGCCCGCATACAGCGGGATATAGACGATCCGCGCGACCAGCCACACGACCGCCCCGATCGCGGTCCAGCGCGTGTGGATGTCGGTGATGCCGAGCAGCGCCACCGCCGCGACGACGATCGGAAACGTTTCGAAGAAGTTCGCCTGCGCGCGTGCGAGCCGGCCGCCCAGCGGCGTCGGCGGCGGCATCGGTGCGTCGCGCGGGCCGGCGTTCCACGCCATGCCGAGCTGCGCAGTCCGCACCTGCGCGGCGCCAAAGATGTGGATGAAGCCGAGGACGCACCCCCAGGCGAGAACCGCATATTCGACGTGCATGGTCCGTTCCTTCGATCGCCCCGAGACACCCACAACGTCCGACGCGGCGCGACGTTGCTTTCATCGGCCGTTCAGCTTCGCGGAATACATTCCATGCGGTTCTTCAAGCACTGAGGAGGCATTCTCATGAACCTGTTTGCGAAGATCGCCCTGGCGGGGATCGGCACCGCCGCGCTCGCGGGCAGTGCGCTCGCCGCCGACCGCGCGATGCACATGATGGACGTGAACCTTCCAGACGGATCGGTCGCGCATGTTCGCTATGTCGGCGATGTCGCGCCGAAGGTCGTGCTCGTCCCCGTCGCCCAGTCGATGCCGGTCGCGCTGTTCGATCCGATCGCGTCGTTCGCCTCGTTCGACCAGATGTTCGCCGATATGGATCGTCAGCGCGACGCGATGTTGCAACAGGTCGCGGCGATGCAGCGCGCCGCACCAACGAACGGCAAGATCGATCGGGCCGCGCTCAACAGCTTACCTGCCGGCGGTACGGTCAGCTATTCGTTCACGTCGTATAGCAGCGGTGACGGCAAGGGTGGCGGTTGCACGCAAAGCTATCAGATGACGTCTTACGGTGCGGGCGCGCAGCCGAAGGTCGTGTCACAAAGCTCCGGCGATTGCGGCACCGCGCCGAAGTTCGGCACCGCGCCTACGCCCGTGACGGCGCCGGCACCCGAGCCCAAGACGGTGCCGCACGACGCCGTGTGAGCCAAGCCGCGCGCGCCTCGCGCCACGTCAGGCGCGCGCGAGCACCTCATAAGCCATCACAGCCGTCGCGACGGCGGCATTGAGGCTGTCGGCCTTGCCGAGCATCGGGATCTTCACGAGCAGGTCACAGGCTTTCGCATAGTCGTCCGGCATGCCTTGGGCTTCGTTGCCGGTGAGAAGGAATGTCGGCGCGGTGTAGTCCGCTTCGCGATAATGCTGATCGGTGTCGAGGCTGAGGCCGACGAGTTGGCCGGGGCCGGCGCGCAGCCACGTCAGGAAGTCCGCCCAGCCGCTTTGAACGATGGGCACGGTGAACAGCGCGCCCATGCTCGCGCGCACTGCTTCGAGCGAGAACGGATCGACGCACTCGCCGATCAGGATCAGTCCGCCCGCGCCGACCGCGTCGCCGGTACGCAGGATCGTGCCGAGATTGCCGGGATCGCGCAGCCGCTCGGCGACCAGCCAGATTTTGGCGGCGCCGCGATCGAGCTTGGTCAGTTCGGCCGCGAATTCCTCGAAGACGCCGACCACGGCCTGCGGATTGTCCTTGCCCGACAGCTTGGAGAGGATGTCGGGCACGGTCTCGATCGCCTCGCCACCCGCCGCCTCGACGTCCGCGACGAGCGCGCGCACCAGCGGATGCGCCGCGCTGTCCCGCGCGAAGAAAAGGTAGATCGGCAGGCGGCCGCTCTCGCGCGCTTCCGTCAGGATGCGCAGCCCTTCGGCGAGGAACAGCCCTTCCTCGCGGCGATGACGTTTCTCGCGCAGCGCACGCACGCGTTTGATGAGCGGGTTCGAATAAGCGGTGATCTCGCGCGGCATCGCCCGCCTATGCCGCAACCAAAGCGCCGCGTCGATGATTGAGCGACGCGCACGTGTTCTGCTACCGCGCACCAAACCGCTGTTTCCAAAGGCCCGTCGATGAGCGTGATTGCCGCCTACCTCTACCGTGACGGCAAAAAAGTGCGCGAGATCGACATCGATGAGAAGGTCGATTGCGCGCACAACAAATCGGAGTTCGTCTGGATCGGCATCGCCGAACCCGACGAAGCCGAACTGCGTACCCTGCAGACGGCGTATAATCTTCATCCGCTCGCGATCGAGGATGCGCTGAAGGCCGACCAGCTTCCGAAAGTCGATGTCTATGGCGACCAGCTTTTCGTCGTCGCCCGCACCGCGCACCTGGAAGGCGACAAGATCATTTATGGCGAGACGTCGATTTTCGTCGGGCACAGCCACATCATCAGCGTGCGCCACGGCTCGCCGCGCAAACATCTATCCTTGCGTGACAATCTCGAAAAGGCGCCGACGCTGCTCGCGCAGGGCGTCGATTACGTCCTGCATGCTATCCTCGATTTCATCGCGGACGGCTATCTGCCGATCGTAGAGACGATCGAAGAAGAGGTGATCGCGATGGAGCGCCGCGCCATCGACGCGTTTCTCAACCGCGACGAGGTCGCGCGGATCTTCGCGCTGCGCCGCGAGCTGATGCGCTTTCAGCGCGTTCTCGTGCCGATGGGGGAGGTTGCGGGCAAGTTCGTGCGGCTGGATCTGCCGTGTATCGACGTTGACGCGCGGCCCTATTTCAGCGACGTGCTCGACCATGTCCGTCGCGTACAATCGATGGTCGAGGGATTGCGCGAGGTGCTGACGTCGGTGTTCGAATTCAGCAATCTGCTCGAAGGGCAGCGCACTGGCGCGATCACCCGTCAGCTAGCGGCCTGGGCCGCGATTCTGGCGGTGCCGACCGCGATCGCCGGCATCTACGGCATGAATTTCGAGCATATGCCCGAACTGAAATGGGTTTGGGGCTATCCGCTGACGCTGGCGGTGATCGTCGGGGTATGCGCCGTGCTCTACTGGCGGTTCCGGCGATTGGGTTGGCTGTGAGCGATCACCGCCGCGGGCGGCGGTTCCGAAGGATCAGCAAACCGCCCGCGACCACGAGGACCGCGCCGTAGAGTACCCAGCGCCGCGCATCGATCATGAAGCTCGATGCCGGCCAGCGGATCACACCTAAGCCCTGGCCGATCCACAGCAATCCCATCGCCAGCGCGAGCGCGCCGGCGATGAGGAGGACGATGCGGAGCGCGTCAGCGGGTCGCAAGGGGAACGTAATCGCGCTGCGTCGCGCCGGTGTAGAGCTGGCGCGGCCGGCCGATCTTCTGCGCCGGATCCGAGATCATCTCGTTCCACTGCGCGACCCAGCCGACAGTGCGCGCGAGCGCGAACAGCGCGGTGAACATCGTGGTCGGGAAGCCGATCGCCGAAAGGATGATGCCCGAATAGAAATCGACGTTCGGGAACAGCTTCTTCTCGATGAAATACGGATCGTTGAGCGCGATCTCCTCGAGCCGCAGCGCGGTTTCGAACACCGGATCCGTGACGTTGAGCGACGCGAACACCTCGCGCACGGTCTTCTGCATCACCGTCGCGCGCGGATCGTAGTTCTTGTAGACGCGGTGCCCGAAGCCCATCAGGCGGAACGGGTCGTTCTTGTCCTTGGCGCGCTCGATATAATGCGGGATCTTGTCCGGGGTGCCGATCTCGCGGAGCATGTTGAGCGCGGCCTCGTTCGCGCCACCATGCGCCGGCCCCCACAGGCAGGCGATGCCCGCCGCGATGCACGCGAACGGATTGGCGCCCGACGAGCCGGCGAGCCGGACGGTCGAGGTCGAGGCGTTCTGTTCGTGATCGGCGTGGAGGATGAAGATACGGTCCATCGCCTTCTCGACGATCGGATTGACCTCATATTCCTCGGCCGGAACGCCGAAGGTCATGCGCAGGAAGTTGCCGGTGTAGCTCAGGTCGTTCTTGGGGTGCATGAACGGCTGGCCGATCGAATATTTGTACGCCATCGCCGCAATCGTCGGCATCTTGGCGATCAGCCGGTGGCTGGCGATCATGCGCTGCATCGGGTCCGACACATCGGCCGAATCCTGGTAGAACGCCGAGAGCGCGCCGACCACGCCGCACATCACCGCCATCGGATGCGCGTCGCGGCGGAAGCCGCGATAGAAGGTCGCGAGCTGCTCATGCAGCATCGTGTGGCGGCTGATCGTATATTCGAACTTGGTGAGTTCGTCGGCCGAGGGCAGCTCGCCGTTGAGCAGGAGGTAGCAGGTCTCCATGAAGCTCGACTGTTCGGCGAGCTGGCCGATCGGATAGCCGCGGTGCAGCAACACACCCTGGTCACCGTCGATATAGGTGATCGCGGAGTCGCAGCTCGCCGTCGAGGTGAAGCCGGGATCGTAGGTGAACATTCCGGTCTGCGCATACAGCTTGCGGATGTCGATCACGTCCGGGCCGACCGTGCCCGAAATCACCGCGTTCTCAACGTCCTTGCCGGCTACACTCAGTTTCGCGGTGTCGGTCATCGATGTCTCTTCCTCTATTCAGTTCTGTATCTGATCGGCGATCCGGCCGAGGCTTTCCTCGCGCCCGAGCAGCACAAGCACGTCGAAGATACCGGGGGAGGTCTTGCGTCCGGTCAAGGCGGCGCGCAGCGGCTGCGCGACCTGGCCGAGTTTGACCCCCGCATCCTCGGCGACCTGCCGAACCGCAGACTCGAGCGCCTCCGTATCCCAGCCGTCGAGCGCGTCAAGCGCCGTGTGCAGTGCAGCGAGCAACGGTTGCGCATTTCCGGCGAGAAGCGGCGCGGCTTCCACCGCGATCGCGAGCGGACGCTGACGGAACAGGAATTGCGCGCCATCGGCGAGTTCGATCAGGCTGGCTGCCCGCGGCTTCAGCGACGGCATCGCGCGTTCGAGCAGGGCGCGCTGATCCTCGCTCAATGCGGGATCGAACCGCGCCGCGACCAACGCGGCCAGTCGGCCGTCGTCCGCCTCACGGATATAATGCCCGTTGAGGTTTTCGAGCTTCTTGAGGTCGAAGCGTGACGGCGACTTGCCGATGCCGTCGAGATCGAACCACGCGACCGCCTGCTCGCGGCTGATGATTTCGTCATCGCCGTGACCCCAGCCGAGCCGAAGCAGGTAATTATCCACCGCTTCGGGCAGCATGCCGAGTTCGTCGCGGTAATATTCCACGCCGACCGCGCCGTGCCGCTTCGAAAGCTTGCCCCCGTCCGGCCCATGAATCATCGGCACATGCGCGTAGATCGGCTCGGGCCAGTCCATCGCCTTGATGATCGGCAACTGGCGGAAGGCGTTGTTGAGATGATCGTCGCCGCGGATGACGTGTGTCACGCCCATATCGTGATCGTCGACCACCACGGCCAGCATATAGGTTGGTGTGCCATCAGAGCGCAGCAGGATGAGATCGTCGAGCTCGGAATTTTGAACGGTGATGCTGCCCTGGACGCGATCGACGATCGTCGTCGCGCCCTCGGTCGGCGCCTTGAGGCGGATGACGTAGGGCTTGTCGCCCGCTTCCGGCGCGCGGTCGCGCCACGGGCTGCGGACGCGCAGGGGGCGCTTGGCCGCCTCCGCCTCGGCGCGCATCGCCGCCAGTTCCTCGTGCGTCATGTAGCAGCGATAGGCGTGGCCGCTTTCGACCATCTGGTGCGCGACCTCGGCGTGGCGCGCCGCGCGTTCGAACTGGAACACGGCATCGCCGTCCCAGTCGAGCCCGAGCCACCGCATCGAGGTGAGGATCGCGTCGATCGCCGGCTGGGTCGAGCGCGCGCGGTCGGTATCTTCGATCCGCAGCAGGAACTTGCCGCCTTTGGCCTTGGCGTACAGCCAGTTGAACAAGGCCGTGCGCGCGCCCCCGATGTGGAGATAGCCGGTCGGCGAGGGCGCGAACCGGGTGACGATGTTTGCGGTTTCGGGCGTGCCGGACGTGGCCGCCGCGCTATCAGATGTTGCGCCCAACCGCGCTTGCTCCCAGACATGAGTATCGATGGCCAGCTTAGCCGCCGACGCCCCTAGCACGCGACCTTCGCCGCTTCAAATCGGCTGGCCGCCCGCTTGGGTGGCGGCGTTGGAGCGCTGGCTCGAAGCCGAGCGCGACCAACTGGTGCTGTGGCTGCCGGTAATGCTCGGCGCGGGTGTCACGCTGTGGCTGGAACTTCCCGATCCGTTGACGTGGACCGTCGCCGCGCTGGGGGCGGGGGGCGTATCGCTCGCGGCCGTGGCGATCGGACACGGTGGACGCGCCGGGCGAGCGCTCGCGGTGGCGGCGATGCTCGTCGCGTGCGGCGTCCTGCTCGTCTGGTGGCGCGCCGAGTCGGTCGGCGTCGCGCCGCTGGCCGGCCCGGTGCTGGCCCGGTTCGAGGCGAAGGTAGAGCGGGTCGACCCGATCGCGGCGCGCGATCTCGTGCGGTTGCGGCTGGCGCCGTCGCGCGTGCTTGCGGAAGGCGATCGTACCGCACCGGTGTTGCCGCCGCACCTGCGCGTCAATCTGGCCGTCGCGGACGTGCCGACGGGGCTGGGGGTGGGCGCGACGATACGGCTGCGCGCGCGGCTGCTCCCGCCGCCGGCGCCGGCGGTGCCGGGCGCCTATGACTTCGCGCGAGTGGCCTGGTTCGATGGGATCGGTGCGACCGGTCGCGGCATCGCCCCCGTGGCGGTGTTGATACCGGGCGAGGCGGCGGGGGGCGGCCTGCGGCAACGCTTGTCGCGCCACATTCAGGCGAGCGCGCCCGGCGGCGCCGGCGCGATCGCCGCCGCGCTCGCGACCGGCGACCAAGGCGCGATCCCCGAGAAAGACGCGGAGGCGATGCGGCGTTCCGGACTGGCGCATCTGCTTTCCGTGAGCGGGCTGCATATCACCGCCGTGGTCGGCGCGGTCATGCTGATCGTCGGACGGCTGCTCGCGTTGGTGCCGTGGATCGCGCTACGCTGGCGCGTGCCGTTGATCGCGGCGGGGGCGGGCGCGGTCGCGGCGATCGGCTATACGCTGCTCACCGGCGCCGAAGTCCCGACCGTGCGGTCGTGCGTCGCGGCGCTGCTGGTGCTGGTCGCGCTGGCAATGGGGCGCGAGGCGATCACGCTGCGGCTGGTCGCGGCGGGCGCATTCGTGGTGCTGTCGCTCTATCCCGAGGCGCTCGCGGGGCCGAGCTTCCAGCTTTCGTTCGCGGCGGTGGCGGCGATCGTATCGCTGCACGAGCATCCGGCGATCAAGCGCTGGTTCGGGCCGCACGAGGAGGGGCGCGGGCGGGCGATGCTGCGCGGGCTTGGCTCGTTGCTGCTGACGGGCGTCGTGGTGGAGCTGGCGCTGATCCCGATCTCGGTGTTCCATTTCCACCGCGCGGGCGTGTATGGATCGGTCGCCAATATCGTCGCGATTCCGCTGACGACCTTCGTGACGATGCCCTTCGAGGCGCTGGCGTTGCTGTTCGACTGCGTCGGCGCCGGCTGGCCGTTCTGGTGGGTCGCGGCGCGGTCGCTCGATCTGCTGCTGTGGATCGCGCATTCGGTGGCGGGGTTGCCGGGGGCGGTCGCGTCGATACCGGCGATGCCTGCGGGCGCCTATGCTCTGATGGTCGCCGGCGGGCTGTGGATCGCCTTGTGGCGGACGCGGTGGCGGCGGCTGGGCGCGGTGCCGCTGGTGATCGGCGCTGCATGGGCGGTGCTGACGCCGGCGCCCGATCTGCTTGTCACCGGGGACGGGCGGCACGCGGCGATCCGGACGGCGGGCGGCAACCTCGCGGTGCTGCGGGATCGGACCGGCGATTATACCGCATCGACCTTCGCCGAGAATGGCGGGGTCGATGCGGTGCCGCTGCTGATGTCCGAGCAGCCTGACGCGCGGTGCAGCCGCGATCTGTGCCTCGTTCGCCGCGGGGCTTGGCGAATCCTCGCCACGCGCAGCGCTTACTTAGTTCCGTCCGAGCAGCTCGTCCCGCTCTGCGCCGGCGTCGATATCGTCATCTCCGAGCGGCGATTGCCGCGCGCTTGCTCGCCGCGCTGGCTGAAGCTCGACGCCGCCACGCTGGCCGAGACGGGTGGAGTGGCGATCACCTTTTCGACCCGAAACATCGCTATCGTGAGCCACAGCGAGGACCGTCACCCGTGGCGGGTCAGTCGTAGCGGCGGAGCAGGCCGGCGAGCTTTCCCTGGATACGGACCTGCGCGGGGGCGTAGCGCTGGGGATCGTAGGCGCGGTTGGCGGGATCGAGACGGACCATCGCGCCCTCGCGGCGGAAATATTTGAGCGTCGCCTCGGCGTCTTCGATCAACGCGACGACGATCTCGCCGTCGCGGGCGGTCTCGGTGCGGCGGATCAGCGCGTAATCGCCATCGAGGATGCCGGCATCGACCATCGAATCGCCTGCGACTTCAAGCGCATAATGCTCGCCACCGCCCAGCAGCGCGGCGGGCACCGCGAGCATCGACTGGCCCTCGAACGCCTCGATCGGCACGCCGGCGGCGATGCGGCCGTGGAGCGGGATCTCGATCACGTCGTTGGCGGGCTCGGGCAGCGGGCGGAGGTTGGCGGGCGGCGCGACAGCCGCCTTCTTCGCGGCGGCGACCCGCTCGGGCATGCGCAGCACTTCGAGCGCGCGCGCGCGGTTGGGCAGACGGCGGATGAACTGGCGCTCCTCGAGTGCGCTGATGAGCCGATGCACGCCCGACTTCGACTTGAGATCGAGCGCCTCCTTCATCTCCTCGAACGAGGGCGACACGCCGGTTTCCTCCAGGCGATCGTTGATGAAGCAGATCAGCTCGTGCTGCTTGCGAGTGAGCATCGCGTTCCTCCGTCCGAACAGATGCGGAACCAATATGGAACGGTAGGATGCAAGTCAAGCGGTGTCCATCAGCCGATCGGCAGGATTTCGACCGAGTCGCCGGCGCTTGCCGGAGGCGCGTTCGGCGCGCGGATCACCAGGCAATCGGCGCGGGCGAGCGTGCGCAGCATCGAACTGTCCTGGATCGCGGCGACGTACACGCGGCCCCCGCGCGTCTCGGCGCGCAGGTAATCGGCGCGGTGATCGTTGGCGGGCAGGTCTTCGCCGAGGATCGCGGTCGCGCGGCGCGGCTGCGGATCGGCGGCGCCGCTCATGTGCGCGATCAGCGGGCGCAGGAACAGCGTCGCGGTGACGAACGCCGACACCGGGTTGCCGGGCAGGCCGAGCACGACCGCGCCGTTCAGCCGCCCGGCCAGCATCGGCTTGCCGGGGCGCAGCGCGATCCGCCAGAAATCGAGGTTGCCGCCCGCTGCCTCCAGCGCGGGTCGCACCAGATCATGATCGCCGACCGACGCGCCGCCGGTGGTGACGAGGATATCGGCCTCGACGGCAGCGAAGGCGGCGGTGATCGTGTCGAGCCGATCGGGCAGGATGCCGAGATCGATCACCTCGACCGGCAGATCGGCGAGCATCGCGGCGAGCATCGCGCCGTTCGATTCGGGCAGCGCGCCGGGCGGGAGCGGCGCGCCGGGCGCGACCAGTTCGTCGCCGGTCGCGACGGTGGCGACGCGCACGCGGCGGCGGACCGGGAGCGCGCCGTGCCCACCGGTCGCCGCGACCGCGATCCGCGCCGGGGTGATCCGCGCGCCGGCCGGCACGAGCACGTCGCCCGCGTGGAAATCGAGCCCCGCGCGGCGCACGTTGCGGCCGGCATAAGCGGGGCCGGCGCCGGTGACGCTGAGGATCGCGCCGTCGCGCGCGGCCTCCTCCTGCACCAGCACGCTGTCCGCGCCGGCGGGCATCGTCGCGCCGGTGAAGATGCGGACCGCCTCGCGCGCGCCGACGCTGCCCGCGAAGGGCGTGCCGGCCGCGCTCTCGCCGATGACGGTGAAGGGGCCGGGCAGATCGGCGAAGCGCAACGCATAGCCGTCCATCGCCGAGAGATCGGCATAGGGCTGGGTGCGGAGTGCCGCGACATCCGACGCGGCCCAGCGGCCGGCGGCGGCGCGGATCGGGACGGTTTCGGGCGCGACGGGTGTTGCGAGCGCGAGGAGGCGGGTGAGGGCGGAGTCTACGGAGACTAGGGGTGGCATGTTGAGGTCCGGGCCAGTTATATATTATTCGCTAGGAGAGGGCATGCGCAATTTCATGCGTCATTCGTGTCCGAACAATTTGTCCATAGTTTTTCAACTGGCCGCTGATCGGTTTACCTAACGGGCCGAATATTTCGATTGCCCGCCTAGCGTATGTCCAGAAAGTCCAAGTATCGTAGCTGGCTTTCGGGTCAAAATCTTCGACTCTTCCATAGCGCTGCATAAATTTCGCAGCGTTAAACTTGCTTTCTATATATGATTGATCTTTTTCTGGATATCGCCGTACCAATGCACGCGCCTCTGCGCGGATCGAGCGAGTGACCTTTCGGTAAAGTCTCGACATCGTGCTATCCCGCAAATAAGCTGCTTTGCCATCGTAACGGAAGCCGAGGTACTCTAGCCCATTTGTACCTTGTTCGCCGTGTATCTTTTTGAAGTCTTGTCCGCCAGGAACCGAAAAGTATCTCAATACAGATGTTTTGCTTTCTTTAATAAGAAGCTTTGACCCATGTTTCTTGATTTCATTCATAGCAAAGTCCCGAGCTGCAATTGCTTCAATTTCTTCGCCGGGAACAATAATGATTATATCGTCAGAATAGCGAAAGAATGTGCCGCCAACGGCATCTACGTACGCCTTCAATGCGCTATCGAAGTCGATAAGATAAATATTTGCTAACATATCGGAGATCGGTGATCCCTGAGGAATGCCGAAATCATTTTCGTTCGTTTCGATCAAACTAGCGAACGTGCCACCCTTTCCACATATTTTCTCGCGAAATTCGCTGTTTGAACATAGCTGCCGGGGCATGTCCTTAAACCCCGTGGTGTAAACGGGAATTTTACCAGCGCCTTTCGCTTCCCATGTAAGATAGCCGAGGCGTTCGTACGCCGCGTCTCGGTCGACGATCGAATATCGAGTGATCGCGCGAAACACTGCTCGGTGGTCACGGGGAAGTTCGGCCGTGCCAAGCAGGCTACACCACTTCTGTCGTAGCAATTCGTGATCGATGCTCTCAAAGAATGCGCTGATATCAAGCGTAACGACCGCCGCGTGGCCAAAATTCCGGATGACGTTGAAAGCATCTAAAGCGAAGTCGATGTTGGACTTCCCTTTGCCTGTAGGCGTTACCAGCTTGCGATAAGCAATCACGCTATGTTCGAGATCGCGCGCCCTTAGTGATGCTTCATACGGATCGCGAAGAATATGCCGATAGTACGAGTAGATATAAGCGTCACGTCTGCTTGCGAAACGGAGCTGTCGAATCTTTTTCTTAGGTTTTCCTCCGACCTTATCGCGGAAGGGTTGCCACTTTTCCTCGAAGCGCATGAACGGGTAGAAGCTGTTGCGAGAAACAGCATCTGGATTTCGTACCAGTTCTTCAATATCTTTGTGGCGTATTGGCTTATCGAAATGTGGATAGTGTTTTAAAGACGGGGACCAGTCTACCACGCGCCCTCCACGAGAGGGGGGAAGAACATCCGCATCCCATACGGAATTTTCCTTTCGGAAGCGTTCCTCCCCCAGCACCACTATCAATCGAGCGCCATTAACACTCTGCTGGGACCGTTTTCGAACGATTTCGAGTATACTGAAACAGTATGGATCATCGAGACTTACGTCTTTGCCGATCCTTCCACATTCATTCTAACCAGCGAGGCAACTATGTACCAAACCAGCGCGAATTTAGCGGTTGACAGTATAAACAAACTACTCCTGTTCGCGTGAGCGTAAGGATACCGTATATCTAGCACGCGGCGACGATTCGTAAACTGTCGTGTAGAAGTTTTGGCACGCTGTTGCCATAAAGCCACAGTACGCTGCTACGGGCGCTTCGGATGCAATTGCCTCACGTTTATAAAGGTGTCGGTCGATCGGGATACCGCCCGGCATTAAACCTTCGCAGCCCGCCACTCGCCCGACTTCCCCCCGCGCTTTTCCAGCAGCCGCACGCCGGTGATGACCATCGCTTTGTCGATCGCCTTGGCCATGTCGTAGATCGTCAGCAGCGCGACGCTGGCGGCGGTGAGCGCTTCCATTTCGACGCCGGTCTTGCCCTCGGTCGCGGCGGTGGCGGTGACGGTGACGCCCTCGGCGTCGGGCGCGAGATCTACGCGCACACGCGTGAGCGGCAGCGGGTGGCAGAGCGGGATGAGGTCGCTGGTGCGCTTGGCGGCCATGATGCCGGCGATGCGCGCGACGGCGAGGACATCGCCTTTCAGCGCGGTGCCGTGGCGGATCGCGTCGGCGGCGTGCGCAGACATGGTGATGCGGCCGGTGGCGATCGCCTGCCGCGCGGTGACGGGCTTGCCGCCGACATCGACCATGTGCGCGGCGCCGGTTTGGTCGAGGTGGGTGAGGGCGGTCATGTGCGCTCCCCTTTCGGAAAGGTCGCGGGTGGGTTGGCCTGAGGGGATCGCAGCGTTTCCGCGCGGGCCGACCCACCCCTCGGTCCCCTCCCTTCCAGGGAGGGGAAGGGAAGTGCGGACGCCGCGCTCATCCCACCAGCGTGCGGGTGGCCGCCTCTAGATCGTCCTGGCGCATCAGCGCTTCGCCGATCAGGAAGCAGTGGATGCCGTGGTCTGCCATCGCATCGAGATCGGCGCGGGTGGTGAGGCCGCTTTCGGCGACGAAGGTGCAGTCCTTGGGCGCTTTCGACACGAGTTCGTAGGTGCGCGCGAAATCGACGGTGAAATCGCGCAAGTTTCGGTTGTTGACGCCGATCAGCCGCGACTTGAGCTTCATCGCGCGCTCCATCTCCTTGGCGTCGTGGACTTCGACCAGCACGTCCATACCGCATTCGGTCGCGCTCGCCTCGATCTCGGCGAGCAGCGCGTCGTCGAGCGCCGCCATGATGAGCAGGATGCAATCGGCGCCGAGCCCGCGCGACTCGGGCGCCTGCCACGGATCGATCATGAAATCCTTGCGCAACACCGGCAGCGTGCAGGCGTCGCGTGCGATGGTGAGATACTCGTCGGCGCCCTGGAACCATTCCTCGTCGGTCAGCACCGAGAGGCAGGCGGCGCCGCCGGCCTGATAGGCGATGGCGTGCGCGCGCGGATCGAAATCGGCGCGGATCAGGCCCTTGGAGGGGCTGGCCTTCTTGATCTCGGCGATCAGCGCGTGGCCGGTCTTCGCCTTGGCGTCGAGCGCGGCGCGGAAGCCGCGCGGCTTGGTACGGAGCGCGATGCGCTCGTCGATCTCGGCGAGCGAGGTGGTCGCCTTACGCGCGGCGACATCGGCGCGCTTGGTTTCGAGGATACGGTCGAGCACGTCGGTCATCGGTAGGCGATCCATCTGTCGAGCAGCGCGGCGGCGCTGCCATCGTCGAGCGCGGCGGCGGCGGTGTCCGCGCCTTCGCTCAGGGTGTCGGCGGTGCCGGCGACGATCAGCGCGGCGGCGGCGTTGAGGAGGACGGCGTCACGGTACGGGCCGGTTTCGCCGTCGAGCAGGGCACGGAGGGCACGCGCGTTGTGCGCGGGGTCGCCGCCGCGGATCGCGCTGAGCGGGTGGCGGAGCAGGCCGGCATCCTCCGGCGTGATGCGGTCGGCGATGTTGGGAATGCCGAGCGCGACGACGACGCTGGGGCCGGCGCAGGAGAGTTCGTCGAGCGACTCCTCGCCCGCGACGACGAGCGCCGCCTCGGTGCCGAGCTCGGCGAGCGCGGCGGCGTAGGTGGCGGCGTAATCGGGGCGGGCGATGCCGATGAGCTGGCGCGTCACGCGCGCGGGGCTGGCGAGCGGGCCCATCAGGTTGAAGATCGTGCGGCGGCCGATCGCGCGGCGGATCGGGGTGATGCGCTTCATCGCCGGATGGTGGCTGGCGGCGAACAGAAAGGCGATGCCGATGTCGGCGAGGCTACCCTCGGCATCGCGTGCGGCGCGGTCGAGATCGAGCCCGAGCATCTCGAGCGTGTCGGCGGCGCCCGCCTTGGACGAGGCGGCGCGGTTGCCGTGCTTGGCGACCGGCACGCCGCACGCCGCGACGACGATCGACACCGCGGTCGAGACGTTGAGCGTGTGGTGGCCGTCGCCGCCGGTGCCGCAGACGTCGATCGCGCCGGCGGGCGCTTCGATCGCGATCATGCGCTCGCGCAAGGCGCGCGCGGCGGCGGCGATCTCGATGCTGGTCTCGCCGCGGATCGCGAGGCCGGTGAGGAAGTCGGCGATCTCGGCATCGGGCGCGGTGCCGTCGAGGATCGCGGCGAACGCCTCGCCCGCGCTCTCGCGCGAGAGCGGCGAGATGGGGTCGGGGAGCAGGGCGATCGTGGTCAAATCCCCCTCCCGCTTGCGGGAGGGGTTAGGGGAGGGGGTGTCCGCACGAGCGGCGGTTGTGAGGAGGGCAGGTCCTCCCCCAGCCCCTCCCGCACACGGGAGGGGAGTTTGGTGGCGATCCCCGCTAGCCGCACGAAATTGGCGAGGAGGGCGTGGCCGTGTTCGGTGGCGATGCTCTCGGGGTGGAACTGGACGCCGTGGATGGGGAGCGTCGCGTGGCGCACGCCCATCACCGAGCCATCGTCGGCATGCGCGTTGGCGATCAGCCCCTCGGGCAGATCCTCGACGATCAGCGAATGGTAGCGGGTCGCGGTGAAGGGCGAGGGGAGGCCCTCGAACAGCCCGGTGCCGTCGTGGACGACGGGCGAGGTCTTGCCGTGCATCAGCCCGCCGCGCACGACGCGGCCGCCGAAATGCTGGCCGATCGCCTGATGGCCGAGGCACACGCCCAGCAGCGGCTTGCCCGCCTCGGCACAGGCGGCGACGAGATCGAGGCTGATGCCCGCTTCGTTCGGGGTCTTGGGGCCGGGCGAGATCAGGAAGCCTTGCGCGTTGCTCGCGACCGCGTCGCGCGCGGAAAGGGCGTCGTTGCGGACCACCTTCACCTCCGCGCCCAGCTCCATCAGATAATGGACGAGGTTCCAGGTGAAGCTGTCATAATTGTCGATGACGAGGATCATGCCCCTCGCCATAGCCTTTGTGGCCGACAGCGCAACCACGCCCCGATTCCGCCGCCTTTTCGGACGATCCGCGCTGTAATAGGGGGGAGCGATTCGGGTGGGCCGAGCGTTCGGTTCACCCCAAGGAGATCAAGACGATGGTTCGCGCCCTGTTTCTCGCCGCCGCGCTCAGCCTGCCGATGACGGCGATCGCGCAGACCACGCCCGCGCAGACGCCGCCCCCGCCAGCCGCGCGGTCGGGCGACACGATCACCGCGGCGGACGTGGCGGGCAAGGATTTCGCCGAGCAGGACCACGCCGGGGTCGCCGAGCAGGCCGAATCGGGGCAGCCGGTGAAGCGCATCCGCAACATCGCGATCACCGGGACCGCGCCGTGCCCCAAGGCGAGTTCGCCCGACGAGGTGGTGGTCTGTTCGCGGATCGACGAACCCTATCGCATCCCCAAGCCGCTGCGCGACCGCAAGCCGATCCCGGCGCAGAACCAGAGCTGGGTCAATCGCACCGCGTCGATGGACCAGGTCGGCCGCGAAGCCGCCGGGCTGCCCGATTCGTGCTCGCCAGTCGGCTCGGGCGGGCAGACCGGCTGTAGCGCGCAGCGGCTGCAACAATGGACCGCCGAGCGGGTGGCGAAGCGCAACGGCCAGTCGATCGACCCGACTGCGCCCTGAGCGCGCCGGCCGCCCGGTCAATCGTCCATCAACGCCCGCTCTCGCGTGACATCGTATTTGCGGATGTCGCCCGAGATGCGATCCCGCCACCGGTGCAGGAACCGCACCGTGTCCGCCGCTTGCAGGTGCGCGGTCAGCGCCGCCTGATCGCGCCAGCGCTCGGCGATCAGCAGCCGCCCGGTGGACGGATCTGCCACGGCGGCGTCGTACGCGAGATTGCCGTCGCGCCGTCGCGCGGCGGTGGCGAGCGCGCGCAGATCGCGGCTGAACGCCGCGAGCGCCGATGGCGCGACGGAGATGTGCCCGGTGACGATCAGCATGATGCCGTGCCTTTCCTGGACCCGATGACGATCAGGCGACGGTGAGGACGATCTTGCCCTGAATGGCACCGCTTTCGGCACGGCGGTGCGCGCGCGACGCTTCGGCGAGCGGGAACGTGCTGTCGATGACGATCCGAAGCGTGCCGTCGTCGAGCAGGCGGGCGGCTTCCGCCAATTGGGCGCCGTTCGATCGAACCTGGGTCGAGGAGACATGGACGCCGCGCGCGGCCGCCGCCGCCTGACCGGCGAACCCCAGCGGGTTGACCAGGAACAGCGCACCGCCGGGTTTGATGACCCGCAGAAAGCGTTCCATGTTCGCGCCGCCCACCGCATCCAGAACCAGATCGGCGTCGCGGACCGCCTCCTCGACGGCGGTCGTCCGATAGTCGATGAACCGATCGACGCCGAGTTCGCGCATCAGCGGCGCGTTCTTGGGCGATGCCACCGCGATGACCCGCGCGCCCCGCCATTTCGCCAGTTGCACGGCCAGATGCCCGACGCCGCCGCCGGCACCGTTGATGAGCACGGTCCTGCCCTCGAGCGGCACCGGGGCATGGCGGAACGGCTGGAACGGGTTCGGTTCGTCATGACCAAGCTCGATGAGGAACTGCCATGCGGTCAGCAGCGACATCGGTGCGGCGGCGGCGTGGACATGGTCGATGTTAGCGGGTTTGCGCGCGAGCTGCGATGCCGGCACGGTGACATATTCGGCATAAGCGCCGCTGCCGGTCATCACATTTTCGGGGAAGCGGACCATCGCGTACACCGCGTCTCCGGCGCGGAAACGATCGACCCCGTCGCCGACCGCCTCGACCACGCCCGATACGTCGGTGCCGAGGATCAGCGGAAAGGCCGCATCGGGCCGCCATTCGGGCGGCAGTGCGCGATAGCCATCGCGCAGATACCAATCGGGCGGGTTGAGCCCCGCCGCCCGAACGCGGACGCGCACCTCGCCGGGCTGCGGGTCGGGCCTGGGGGCGTCTTCATATATCAGGACGTCGGGGCCGCCGAAGGCGTGGAGCCGCGCCGCCTTCATCATATCGTGCATGGTCATCTCCGCTCAGAAAGTCGATGTGCGGGATGTAGCCCCGTGCCGGGGTGGTTGATAATCGGCCCGCATGGCGCTTTAGTAATGCCATGACGGAACAGATCATCCTCGACCGGCTGACCGGCCTGATCGCGTTCGCGCGCGCGGGATCGCTCGGCAGCTACACGGCGGCGGCGCGCGCGCTGTCGATCTCGCCCTCGGCGGTGAGCAAGAGCATCCAGCGGCTCGAACGGCACCTCGGGGTGACGCTGTTCACCCGCACGACGCGCTCGCTCGCCCTCACGCCGGAGGGGCGCGACCTGCACGAGCGCGCGCTGCGGCTGCTGCGCGAAGCGGAGGAGATCGAGCAGACCGCGATGCGCGCGCGCTCCGAACCTTCGGGCACGCTGCGCGTCGCGGCGTCGCTGCCGATCGGGCTTCATCTGATCGCGCCGGTGCTGCCGGCGTTCCGGCGGCTTCACCCGAAACTGTCGGTCGATCTGCGGCTGAACGACCGGATGGTGGATATCGTCGAGGAGGGGATCGACATCGCGATCCGCATCGGTGATCTCGCGGACAGCCGCCTGCTATCGCGCAAGCTCGCGCCGCATCGGCTCTGCTGCTTCGCATCGCCGGACTATCTGAAGGGCATGGGACGCCGCTCCACCCCGACGATCTGGACGGGCATGAGACCGTCAACCTGCGCTATCAGAACACCGGCCAGACCTTCCGCTGGCCGTTCCGACTCGGCGACCGCGAGATCGAGATCGTGCCCAAGGCCGGTGTGGTGGCCGATGCCAGCGAGGCGGTGATCGCGATGCTGGTGGCGGGCGGCGGGATCGGCATGGGAACGACGTTCATGGCGGCGCCGCACGTGATGCGGGGCGAACTGGTGCCGGTGCTTTCCGCCTTCGCGGTCGAGCGGAACACCATCACCGCGCTATGGCCGGAGAGCCGGCGCGCCAATCCGGGGGTGCGCGCCTTTCTGGAGATGCTCCAGACGGTTTTGCCGGAGCGCATGGCGGGTGCGCGGATCGCGTGACGTCGGGGGAGTCCGTGCGGTTCGGTACGTGCGCTCGGTCTGGTGGAGGTGCCTCCTCGATCGCTGCTCCTTGGGTGGGGGAGGGTATGTCGTTACGCTTGGGGGCGCCTGGGACATTGGTCCGATCGGAAGGGCCGGGGTTGGTGGAAAGCGGACGCTCCGCTCATCTACCGATCAGGCTTCGGACCCCGTGTGCGATATGCCAAGAAGCGTCGCGCGAAGGCGAGCAGGGCGCCACGATTTTCTGCTTCGCGCCTGCGCATTTTCGCGGCCAGCCGTGCTTCGCGGTCAGGAGGATCTGCGATCAACTGCCGGAGCCTTGTAACGTCGCCAGATTGTCCGGTCTCCTCGATCTCTATCCACGGTTGCTGCAAGAGCCACCCGGCCAACCGGTCCACGAGCTTGCCCTCGCTTTGCTCCAACTGCATGAAGCGATCGTCAAATCCGTAAAACATTTCCCTGACCGCGCCGTTTTCTTCACGCTCATATAGATCGTCGATCTTCCCCTCGTTCCTGATTAAGAAATGCTCGAAGTCTTCTATGAGTCGACCGTGCTCCGGAAGACCGATCGTCTTGAGGAACTTCGCCATCAGCTTCAATTTTGGACGGCAGTTTTCCTCGTTCTCGTAATATTGAGCGTGCCCACCGTTGCCGCGCTCTCCATGATATTCCCAAACATCAAGAAAGCGCAGAACCTCCGGAGGAAGCTCGTCCTCCTCATAGCCCCGCTCAACAGCCTCTTCGATGAAATATCCTACCCACAAACAAGCTGCGCCAGGCTCGTCGGTCCGCACTTCGCTTTGTGGAACCGGAATGCGTTCAATCAATAGTTGCTTCATGCGCTAACCCCGTCTCCAACGAGCCCTGGACTTAGCGCGTCGGAGGAACGTCCGCTATTGGGCGCGTTCAGCCTTGCCGCTTTTCCTCCTGATAGCCGCCGGTCGGCTTTCGGGCTCAAAGTGAGGTCACGCTAACGGCTATCACGAAAAGCACCGCGTAAAAGAAAATGACGAACGACCAATATGCCAGCGGCCTCTCCTGCCGCGCCAACAGGAGAACCGGCTCATCCGCATCGTAAACCCTGATGCTTCCCGTCTGGAACATTCGATATGCGCGCCAGGCCGCCCATAGGAGTGCGATGGCGATAGCAATTCTGAAGGTCCAAATCATGCTTCAGCACCTTCGCTGAGGTCCACTCTCGGGCAGGCGTATTGTTACCTCTGAACGGACACAAGTGGGCGCGACCCGCCCTCCCAAGCCACTCAAACCCTTCAGGCCATCACGCCTACTGCCCGAACCCCGGCGCGCTCGCCCGTGCCACCGCCTCGCGTGCCGCCGCGAGCAGCGCGCCGGCCTTCGCCTCGCATTCACGCTGTTCGTACTCGGGGTTTGAATCGGCGACGATGCCCGCGCCCGCCTGGACGTGCATGACCCCGTCCTTGACGATCGCGGTGCGCAGCACGATGCACGAATCCATCGACCCGTCGGGCGAGAAATAGCCGACGCCGCCAGCATAAGGCCCGCGCACCGCGCCTTCCAGTTCGGCGATGATCTCGCAGGCGCGCACCTTGGGCGCGCCGCTGACCGTGCCGGCCGGAAAACCCGCGAACAGCGCGTCGAGCGCGTCGCTGTCGGGCGCCAGCGTGCCGACCACGTTCGAGACGATATGCATGACGTGGCTGTAGAATTCGGTGGTGTAGCTCGCCGTCACCTGCACGCTGCCCGCCGCCGCGACCCGGCCGACATCGTTGCGGCCGAGATCGAGCAACATCAGATGCTCGGCGCGCTCCTTGGGATCGGCGAGCAGGCTGGCGCGGTTGGCCTCGTCCTCCGCCGCCGTCTTGCCGCGCGGGCGGGTTCCCGCGATCGGGCGGATCGTCACCTCGCCGTCGCGGACCCGCACCAGGATTTCGGGTGACGAGCCGCTCAGCGAAAAGCCCGGCAGATCGAGATGGTAGAGGAAGGGCGAGGGGTTGATCCGACGCAGCGAGCGATACAGTTCGAACGGCGGCAGCGGGAAGGGCGCGGTGAAGCGCTGCGCGAGCACCACCTGGAAGATGTCGCCCGCGACGATATAGTCGCGCGCCGTTTCCACCATCTCGGCGTAGCGGCCGGCGGGGAGCGTCGGGGTGAGCGCGATCTCGGGCAGGTCGGTGGCGCGGACGGGTGCGGGCAGCGGCGTCGCGGCGAGGCGCGCGGCGACCGCGTCGATCCGCTCGGCGGCTTGCGCGATGATCGCGTCCGGCGCGCGCGTGGCGTCGGGCCACACCGGCGCGACGAGGAACAGCGCGTCGGCGAGCCGGTCGAAGATCAGGATAACGGTCGGGCGCACGAAGATCATGTCGGGCAGGCCGAGCGGATCGACATCGGGGCGCGGCAGCGTTTCGACCAGCCCGATCGTCTCATAGCCGAAATAGCCGACCAGACAGGCGAGCGCGCGCGGCAGTTCGGCGGGCACGTCCATCCGGCACGAGGCGACGAGATCGCGCAACGCGGCGAGAGTCGGCTTGGCGGCGGGCGCGAAGGCATCGCGGTCGGTGAGCCAGTGCGGGTTGAGCTCGGCGGACTGGCCGTGCGCGCGGAACACGAGATCGGGCGCGAGGCCGATCAGACTGTGCCGCCCGCGCGTCTCGCCGCCCTCGACCGATTCGAGCAGGAAGTCGCCGCGACCCGGCTCGATCAGCCGCAGCGCGGCGGCGACGGGAGTTTCGGTGTCGGCGATCTGGCGCCGCCACAGCAGCGCCGGGCGCCCGGCGGCGAGCGCGGTGGCCGCCGCCGCCATGCCATCGCGATCAGGGCTGATCGGTCGTCTCCTGTCCGGTCAGCGCCGCCTTGAGCTTGGCGAGCGCGATCGCGTCGGTCTTGACGCCGACCGTGCCACGCACCGCCTTGACGAACTGCTGGATATATTCGCCGCCGGTCGCCTTGCCGATATCGGCCTGGGTCGCCGCGACGATATCGGGGCGGCCCCGCGCGTCACCCTTGTCGATCCGGTCGAGCCACAGCACGAACCAGCCGGCGTTGTTGGGCACGGCGACGATCTTGGCGGTGTGCGGCGCCATGCTGAACAGCATCGCGAGCGGTGCTGGCACGCCGGCGGGGTTGGCGGTGATCTCGGCGCGGGTCTTGTCGAGCGGCTGGACCGGGGGCAGCTTGACCCCGGCGGCGGCGACCGCCTGCGCGAGCGGCGTGCCCGTGTTGGCGGCGTCCATCACCTTCTTGGCGACGGCGCGCGCGGCCTTGGCGGCGCGTTCCATGGTGAAATCGCGTGCGACCGCATCGCGAATTTCCGCGAGCGGCGGCGGGGCGGACGGGAACACCTTGGCGGTCGCGACGATCGCGAAGCTGTCGGCATCGACCGGCACGAGCTGCGGCGTGTCGCCGGGCTGGCTGGCGAAGCCCGCATCGACGATCGCCTTCGCGGCCGGGGGCACCTTGGCGTCGGGGTGCGCGGGATCGACCCCGCTCGCCAGCACCGGCGGCGAGACCTGCGGGGTCAGCTTCTGCTGGCTGACGAGTTGGTCGAAGGTGGCGCGGTTCGAGATCGCATCGTCGAGCGCATCGTGGATTTTGCGGAGCTGATCGTTCTTCTTCTGCGTGGTGAGCTGCTCGGTGAGCTGGGCCTTGGCCTGCGCGAGCGGGATTTCACCGCGATCGTCGATGCTCTCGACGCGGCCGACGACATAGCCGAGCGTGCCCTTGACGGGGCCGACGACGCTGCCCTTGGCGGCGGCAAACACCGCATCGGCGAACGCGGGCGAGGTCTGCGCGGCGATCGCGCTCTTCTCCAGCGCGGTCATCGTCGCGGGTTCGAGGCCGGCGGCGCGCGCGGCCTGGTCGATCGGTGTGCCGGCCTTGATCTTGGCGGCGAGCGCATTGGCGCTGGCGGCGTCGCCGACGATCACGCGCACGACGGTGCGGCGCTGGACCGCGCGGAAGCCGGCGATCTGCGCCTGATAGGCCGCCGCGATCTCGGCGTCGCTGACCGTGACGGGGGTGGTCAGCGCCTTGCCCGACACGGTCGCGTAGCGGATCGTGCGGCGTTCGGGCACGCTGTAGCGCGCGGCGTTGGTCTTGTAATAGGCGGCGAGCTCGGCGTCGGTCGGGGCCGGGCCGGTGGCGAGCGCGCCGGCGGGGATCGCGGCGATCTGCGCGTGGCGCTTCTCGAGCAGCAGCCCGGCATAGGTCAGCGCGAGCGCACGCGGCACCTGCGGCGTGTCGGCCTGGAGCGGGGTGACGAGCAACTGGGCGATCATGCCCTGTTTCATGTCGGCGCGCAGCGCGGCATCGGTCTGGTGCGCCTGTTTGAGCGCGCGGTCATAGGCGTCCTGGCTGAACTTGCCGTCGGGGCCTTGCAGCGACGGGATGCTGGCGATGCGGCCGTCGACCAGCCGGTCGCTGACGAACATGCCCTGCTTGTGGCCGAAGCGTTCGAGCGCGATCGTGTCGATCATGCGGTTGAGCGTGCCGTCGACTCCACCGCCGGCGACAAATTGCGCCATGTCGAGCGTCGGGTTCTGCTGGCGATACCCCTCCAGCTCGCGCTGCGCGCGGCTGCGGATGTCGTTCGCGCCGATCTTGGTGCCGCCGACGGTCGCCAGCGATTCGCCCAATCCGGTCGCGCCGCCGCCCCCGGTCAGCCCGGTGATGTCGGTCAGCCCGAACATCAGGGCGATGACGATCAGCCCGGCGAGGGTGACGACGACGCCGACCTTCGAGTTGATGATCCGGCGGAAGAAACTGAGCATAACGCGGGCGTGCCGATCTGTTGAAGGCGGAGTAGCGCGCCGCTTTAGGCGGCGGGGGCGGGCGCTTCAAGCTTGTGTGACGGCGGAACCTCGGTATCGCAGCGCAACAAACACCTAAAAAGGGGGAGACTGGGGATGAGACGACGCAAGCTGATTGCGGGCAACTGGAAAATGAACGGCGATCTCGCCGCGCTCGCCGAGATCGAGACGATCGCGGCGGCGGCCAGGGGCTATCCGGGCGTGGACGTGGCAGTCGGCGTGCCCGCGACGCTGATCGCACCGGCTGCGGCGCGCGCGCCGGGCTTCGCGATCGGCGCGGAGGATGTCCATCCTGCGGACAGCGGCGCCTTTACCGGCTGTATCTCCGCCGGAATGGTGCGCGAGGCGGGGGCGAGCTTCGCGATCGTCGGCCACAGCGAGCGCCGCGGCGGCTACGCGGAAACCGACGCCGAGGTGAAGGGCAAGGCCGAGGCGCTGCTGCGGCATGGGCTGAACGGCATCCTGTGCATCGGCGAGACGGCGGAACAGCGTGGCGCGGGGGCGGCCGTCTCGGTCGTGACCGGCCAATTGCGCGGATCGATGCCGCACGGCGCGGCATCGGGCTGGCTGTCGATCGCCTATGAACCGATCTGGGCGATCGGGAGCGGGCGCACCCCGACGCCCGAGGACGCGGCCGCGATCCACGGCGCGATCCGTGCGACGCTGGCCGAACTGCTCGGCGACGACGCATCGGCGATGCGTATCCTTTACGGCGGATCGGTGACCGGGGACAATGCCGCGGCGCTGCTCGCGGCCGACGATGTCGACGGCGCGCTGGTGGGGGGCGCGAGCCTGAGCGCGGCGACGTTCGTGCCGATCATCGCGGCGGCGGCCGGGTTGGGATAGCGCCACCGTCCGCCCCGAGCGAAATCGAGGCGGCGCCTCCGCGCGCCGGTGTCTCGACTTCGCTCGACACGAACGGTTGGCGGGCGTTCGCCTACGCCGTGAAGAATCGGCTCAGCCCCATGTCGCGGAGCAGCCGCCGATAGGCGAGCGAGCTCATGTCGGCGGGGATGTGCGCTTCCATCATCGGATCGAGCGGCAGCTCCTCGGGCATCTGCGCCTCGACGATCGCCTTGTCCTCCTGGAACACGCGCAGGTTGAAATCATACACCGCCTGCACCGGCAGATCGGTATCGAAATTGCGCGCGATCGGCGCAAACAGCCGCGTGACCTTGGCCGAAACCGGCGAGGCGAGATTGACCACCACCAGCCGGTCGGCGCCAGGGAAGTGGATTTCGAGCGACGCCGAGAAGGGCAGGTGGCAGCGGAAGTGGCGCAGCCAGCGGAAATCGGGCACGCCGCGCCCGCTCACGCCGATCGGATAATTGCCGACCGTGCTCCAATATTCGGCCTCGAAACCATGTTCGGTGGTGCGCGGCTTGTACGCGGGCACCTCTGCGTTGTTGGCATCGCCGAAGGTGCCGGTGTGGACGAAGGCGAAATGCGCGACGTCGAGGAACCCCTCCATCTGCCGCCCGGCGAAGCCGTGGATGTCGATCCACGGGCAGACGATCTGCTGATAGCCCGGCTCGTCCCAATGCGGCACGTCGAGGATGTCGCCCGGCTCGGGCCGCGCGCCGGGCGCGGCGGTGAGGCAGGTCCAGATCAGCCCGTACCGCTCGACATGCGGATAGGTCTTGAGATGCATCCGGTCGGGGATTCCCTTGGCGGGGTGCGCGGGCACATGCACGCAGCGCCCGCCTGCGCCGAACGTCAGGCCGTGATAGGCGCAGACCACCCCGCCGCCGGTCTGGGCGCCCATGCTGAGCGGCACGCCGCGATGCGGGCAGATATCGGGCGCGACGACGATCTCGCCCTCGGCGCGGTAGATGACCAGCGGCTGATCGAGCAATTTGGTGCCGAGCGGGGCATCGCCGATCTCGCGGACGAGCGCGACCGGATACCAATGCCGCGCGAGGATCGCCCAATCGGCGGGATCGAATGTGCAGTTGCGCGGCAGGGCCGGCCCCTCGGGAGTGAAGATCGCGGCGGTCGCCATGGGGGCCTCATCGAAAGCGGATGAGCGGGAGATGGCGGGGTTGAGGCGCGCGATCAAACGCAATGATTTTCACGCCGCGTTGCGAAAATTAGGGCGGCGGGGGCGGCGCATTTCATGCGTTTCCCAGTGATGGCAACCACCTGCCGCTGCGCCACGTCCCAGCCCTCCGCCAGGCGCCTCCGCCTCGGCCGGGAAAGTGACGGACTACGTATTGAAACCGTTTCGGACGTATGTGATCGACCCCTTAGTGGCCCGGATGATGATCACGGGGCGCCCGGTGCTTGAGGAGGTCGGGTTGGGGAAGACGGGCAATGGCGCGGCGAAAGACGGGCTGGGTGTCACTATGGCGGATCTGGTCGAGATGGTCGGCTCGCTCTCATTCGCGGTGATGAACACCAACAACGCGGTGGCGGCGCTCGCGAACGGAGATGTCGAGCGCGCTCGAGGGAACCTGAAAGAGTCGGACACCGACATGGACGCCGTTCTGAAGAAAGCGCGGGCCATACTTCCCGGGCATGACGGCTAGCGCCCAAAGTCCGTCACTTGGAGCGGGCATTCAAAATCCCGATTGCAGACGTTCATTGAGCGACTAAAACACCTGCACCTTGAACTTCGAGCGCACTGTGAGCCTTCGACAATGCTGATGCTGGCGGCGCTCTTCGTTACCGCGTTCGCGTGTGGCTTCGGCTATCTCACGGTTGACGCCCTCCGCTCAGGGAAGGTGCGACGGGTCGGGTATACCATCGGGAGAGCTGACGCTCCTATCGGCTACTGGACTGGCGTCTGTGCATACGGCTTGATTTCGCTGGTCGCGTGCGGCTTCTTTATGCTGGTCGTGGGATTAATGTTCGTCCGCTAACAGTCGCCCCCGTCCCAAAGCGGACTGCCGCCTAACCACCACACCCGGCCATTCTTGATGCAAAAATCAAAAGTTTTGCATCAAGGCGGGTGGTGACCAGCCGGAACCCTACTTCAACGGGATCGGCCGCTCTCTGGTTACGATTGCAGTGTGCAACAGACCTTCCCCATCCCGTTCCACGTCATGCCGAACAAGTGAGCTGCGAGAGCGCCCGTTGGGTAGCTCGTAAACCACGAGAGTAGCGCATTCGAAAAAGCGTCCGTCGTATCCCGGCTCACAAAGGGTGTGCGGAACGCTGATCAGCCGCTTGGGTTCTACAGCAAGTG
The DNA here is from genome assembly GCF_029167165.1 of Sphingomonas pollutisoli. Lineage (NCBI taxonomy): Bacteria > Pseudomonadati > Pseudomonadota > Alphaproteobacteria > Sphingomonadales > Sphingomonadaceae > Sphingomonas > Sphingomonas pollutisoli. The sequence continues at coordinate 84,666 of NZ_JARFNJ010000002.1, read as the reverse complement.
CATCCTCGGTTCGAATGCGATTGCTGAAGTACTGCCAATCGCTGCGCACGAATGTTTCAATTTCGAGCACGGTGGGGGTGGCCGGACTGGACTGGGTCCATGCCGGGGACGCGCTTAACAGCCACGCGAGCGTAGCAGGCAGGATCACAGATGACCGGCGCAAAATCATCGGCAGACCGTATCACGCAAGGTCAGTATTCCACCAGACCACAACATCACCGGCGGCAACTCGTGCAGCGTCGATGCGCCTGATCGGCCCTCGTCCCCCGGCTTGCCGAGATGGGGCCGCGCGTCTGCGCCGGGCGGATTTGTGGCTGCCGGTCCTCCCCGCCGCCGGCTCCGTCACCCGCCGGCGCGGGCGCCATCCCGACCGTCGCGCCAATATGGCGGCAGGTGCAGGACGTGGCGGAGTGTGCGGTGTGCGCGTTTCAGCGGTTTGCGGTCGCTTCGGCCGTCCCGCTCGATGACGCCGAGATCGCGGATGAGCGCGTGCGCGGTGGCGAGATCGTTGAGTTCGCCGAGCCGGTCCTGAAGCTTCCCGAGCGCGCGCGAGAAGCGGGCGATGCGGCGGGGGCGGTTGGCCGCCGTGAAGATCGGCGCGAAGAAATCGTCGGCGTAATGCAGCCGCTTGGCGGCCATCCGCGTGCGGTGGCGGGCGGCGGGGCTGAGGCGCTCGAAATGTATGGCGCGGCGTGCGAGGCGGCGGCGGGCGCGGTTCAGCGCTTCGCGCGCGAAGGCGGCGAGGGGGCGATCGTCGATCGGCGATTGCGGGCCGGGCGCCGCGATATCCGCGAGCCAGGCGACGGCATAGAGGAACACCGCGCGCGTCTCGGGCGCGCGGAGCGTCGCCACCAAGGTGGCATAGGCCGCAGCCTGCCGCCGTTTCAAGACGGGGCGGTACGGCGCGAGGTCTTCCCGCTGCAACGCCACGTCGAGATCGCGGACCGCCCCCAATTCCCGGGCGAGGCGCGCCAGTGCTTCATCGACGTGCCGCGCGCGTGCATCGAGCAGCGCGCGGAAGATCGCGAGCGCCGATCGTAACCGGCGCAGCGCGACGCGCGCCTGATGGACGGCTTCGCCCTCGTGCCGGTCGAGCAGGATCGCTTCGTTGAGCCGATAGTGGCGCAGGCAGGCGTTGATTAGCACCGGCAGTGCCTGAGCGACCGTCATCCCGCGATCGAGCGCCACCGGCTCGGCCTTGTACGCGGCCGCGACCGGCCCGAGCAGGCGATAGCCGCGCTCGGCCTTGCTCAGCACCGCGATGCGCAGCGGCGCCGCCGCGTCGAGCTGGCGGACCAGCGCGAAGGCCGCACCGATGCCACCGCCGCCGGGTTCGAGTTCGACCTCGGCTTCGTGGAACATGCATTGCCGATCGCTCGCCTGGATCAGCGCGCGGTCGGTGACCAGCGTCGCCGATCCGGGCGATGCGAAGCGCCACCGCGTGCGCGCGGTTTCGATCACGAAGACGGGGACGAGCGCGTCCACCCTCTCGGCGTCGAGGGGGAGCCCGGTGACGCGCGAATCCGCGACCGGGCGGAGCGCCGTCACCGGCCGTTCCCATTCACCTCGACCGAACAGGCCCGCGCCGGGCGACAGCGTCTTCACCGTCTGGACGAGACGGCCGCCGCACGCGCGGATACGCAGCGTGAAGCCGGCCGCGATCAGCCGGTGGTCGGGCGTGTCGAAATAGACGGCGCGCTGTTCGAGCCGTTCCGGCCGGGCGCGGGCGGACAGCGTGGCCTCGAGCATCGCCGCCGCCGCGCCGTCCAGATCTAGCTTGATCTCGACCTCGCGCGGCGCGTCCGTACGCTGGGCCGGAAGGGATCGTGGCGAGTCCATCGCGTGACGATATCGGCAGGCCCGGTCGCGGCCATTCGTAATGGCCCGAACCCGCGCGCCCTCACGCTGCGGTGTAGCGGTCCTTGAGCATCGCCCAGACGGCGCGCAAACCGAGCGCCTCGCCGCCCTTGGGGCGGCCCGGCCTGGCGCTCGGGCGCCAGGCGAAGGTGTCGAGATGCGCCCATTGCGCGCCTTCGGGAACGAAGCGGCGCAGGAACAGCGCTGCCGTCACCGCGCCGGCGAAGCCGCCGTCGGGGGCGTTGAGCAGATTGGCGATGTCCGAGGCGAGCATGTCGTCATAGCCGTCCCACAGCGGCATCCGCCACAGCGGGTCTTCGCTGGCCGTGCCGGCCGCCAGCAGCGCCTCGGCGAGCGCATCGTCGTTGGCGAAAGTGGCGGGGAGGTCGGGGCCGAGCGCGACGCGCGCGGCGCCGGTCAGCGTGGCGAAATCGAGGATCAGTTCGGGGCTGGTCTCGCCGGCGCGGGTGAGCGCATCGCCGAGGATGAGCCGGCCCTCGGCATCGGTGTTGGTGTTCTCGACGGTCAGCCCCTTGCGGGTCGCGAGCACGTCGCCGGGGCGGAAGGCGTTGCCCGCGATCGCATTCTCCACCGCCGGGATCAGCAGGTGGAGCCGCACGGGAAGATGCGCGCCCATGATGAGCCCGGCGAGCGCGAGCGCGTGGGCGGCGCCGCCCATGTCCTTCTTCATCAGCCGCATGCCGGCGGAGGGCTTGATGTCGAGCCCGCCCGAATCGAAACACACCCCCTTGCCGATCACGGCGAGGCGCGGATGCGCGGGATTGCCCCATTCGAGCTCGATCAGCCGGGGTTCGCGCCCGTGCGCGGCGGCCTGGCCGACCGCGTGGATCATCGGATAGCCGCTGGCGAGCGCGGCGCCCTTGGTGACGGTGAGCTGCGCGCCGTGCGCCTCGGCGAGCGCGGCGGCTTCGGCCTCGAGCTCGGCCGGGCCGAGATCGGCGGCGGCGGTGTTGACGAGATCGCGCACCTGCGCGGTGGCGCGGGCGAGCGCCAGCGTTTCGGGGATGCGCGCCGGCTCGGTGGTGAGCAGCACGCGGCCGGGGGTGCGATCGGGCTGTTTGTAGCGGGTGAAGGCGTGTTGGGCGAGCGCCCAGCCGAGCAGCGCCGCGCCCGCTTGCGCGCCGTCGAGCCGGTAGCTGCCATCGGGCAGGGTTTCGGCGAGTTTGGCGAGATCCCACGTGCCGAGCGGGGTCTTGGCGACGCATAGCAGCACCGACCAATGCTCGGCCTCGCCGCCGGGCAGGATCGCGCTCGCGCCCAGCTTGGCTTCGACACGCGCGGCGTCGAGCGCAGCGCGTACACGCGGCGGCTGCGCCGCGCGCCATGTCTCGAACGCGTCCTTGGTGACGATGTGGATCGTGCGGGCGGCCTGGCCGCGATCGGGCTGGAGCAGGGGCGTGGGATCGTAGGTCATTGGCTCGGCATCACCAGAAATTGTTCGTAGCGCCCGGTTTCGCCGGGTTCGGCATAGGTCACGATGTTGAGTGTGCGGTCGGCGAAGACCGCGCGATAGGTGCGGTTGACGAAACCGCCGCGCAGTCGCGGCGCGCGTACGAGATCGAAGCCCCTGGGTTCGCCGAGTGGGCCGAGCGTCGCCTTATAGTCGGCGAGTGCGGTGGCGGTGAAATAGCCGTCGGAGTCCGCGGTCATCAGCGTGCGGTCAAGCGTGCCCGATCGCAGCATCGCATAGACGCGGCGCGCCTTGTCGGTGCTCGCGGCCTCGGCGCGCTGGGTGGGCGACGGCGGCAGGATGGTTTCGGCGATCCGCGCGGCGATGCTGCTGAACGCGTCGCTGAAATCGCCGTTGACCAGCACCACCACCGCCGCCTTGTCATCGGGGAAGACGGTGTTCTGCGACAGGAATCCGACCGCCTCGCCGCTATGCTCGACGAAACGGTGGCCGAACTGCTCGCCGGCGGTGACGCCGAGGCCGTAGCCGTTGGTGGTGCCGTTGGTGAGCTTGACCGGGGTCTCCTGCTCGGTCCAGTCGGCGGCGGGCAGCACAGTGCGGTTGATCCGGGCGATGTCCCATCTTGCGAGGTCACTTGCCGACATCGCCAGTTCTCCGGCCGCGAACAGCCAGCCGTGCGCGGCGGGCGGCTCGGGGCGGACCGGGCCGAGCGCGAAGCGCTGATAGCCCTGCGGATAGCCGGGGCCGGTGGCGAGATCCTGATCGACCGGGGCGATGCCGAGCGGGGTGAAGACATGGGCCTTGAGGAAATCGAGCAGGGGCATGCCGGCGACTTTCTCGACGATCATGCCCGCGACGACATAGCCGGTGTTCGAATATTGCCATTGGGTGCCGGGCGCGAAATCGAGCGGCTTCTTCGCCCAGCGATCGACGATGTCCTGCGGGGTGACCGGATTGCGCATCGCCGCGAAGCTGTAATCCTGCGGCCAGTAATCCTGCAGACCGGAGGTGTGGCTGAGCAACTGGCGGATCGTGATGACGTCGCCGCCGCTGATGCCGGGGATGTATTTCGAGACCGTGTCGTCGAGGCTGAGCTTGCCCTGATCGCGCAGCAGCAGCACCGCGGCGGCGGTGAACTGCTTCGAGATCGAGGCGATCGGGTATTTGGCGTCGGCGCGGGGCTGGCGGATCGTCTCGGACTGCTTGCCATAGGCCTTGGCGAGAACGATTCGGCCGTCGCGCACGACCGCGATCGACGCGGAGGGCACGCCGGTGCGCGCGAGGCTTTCGGTGACGATCGTGTCGATCCTGGCGGTCTCGACCGGCGACAAGTGTTGCGCGGAAACCGGAGCGGCGGTGAGCAACAGCGCGGCGAGCAGGGCTTTCATTCGTCGTCTTGTATCGCACCCGTGCGGAACGGGAAGCGCGAAACCCGCATCACCGCCTGCACGTGCGGCGCGCGCGCGAAATCGGACGGCGCGATGAAGCCGCGCCCGTCCCACGGGATCTTCACGCCGAGCCGCTGATAACATTCGTCGAGATATTCGGAGCAGAAATATTCGTCGTTGGGCTGGATCATGTGCGGCAGCCGCACGCCGAAGCGCGCGAGGCCGATGCGGAGCGCGATCTTGGCGAGTTCGGCCGCGTCGAACGGACAGCCGAGCTGGCCGGTGGCGAAACCGCTCATCCGCCGCATCTGATCCTGCGTGGCGCGCGCGACCTGATCGTGGCGGGCGATCACGACCTTGCCGTTGAAGGGCTTGTGACGCGGCTGGAAATCGGTGACCCAGCGGCTGAGCGGCACGCAGCGCACGCCGATCTTCTGCACCGCCTCCAGCACCATCACCCGGTCGAGCTCTTCGAGCCGGACGATCATCGCGATGTGGCTCCACTGGCTCTTGGTCGCCCATTGGATGGCGCGCGAGAACATCTGGTTGCCCGAGCAGATCGCGAGATCGCCGGTGCGGACGGCGCGGCGCACCGCGGCATAACGCTGCGGCTGCCAGCTTGCGAGCGCTTCGGCAGGAGTCGTCACGCGGCTACGGGCACCCCGAACAGATCATGCTCGTCGGCATCCTCAATCGCGACCCGTACGATGTCACCGGGGGCGAGGTGGCCGGCGTCGCGCAAGTGGACCTCGCCGTCGATCTCGGGCGCGTCGGCCTTGGAGCGGCCGGTCGCGCCATCCTCGCCGACCGCGTCGATGATGACGTCGAGCGTGCGGCCGATCTTGGCCTGGAGCTTCTCCGCCGAGATGCGCGCGGTGAGCGCCATCAGCCGGGCGTAGCGCTCTTCCTTGATCTCTTCCGGCACAGGATCGGGCAGCGCGTTGGCGGCGGCGCCTTCGACGGGTTCGAAGCGGAACGCGCCGACACGGTCGAGCCGGGCTTCCTCCAGCCAGTCCATCAGATAGGCGAAGTCATCCTCGGTCTCGCCGGGGAAGCCGACGACGAAGGTCGAGCGGATCGCGATATCGGGCGCGATCGTCCGCCAGTGCTTGATGCGCTCCAGCACCTTGGTCTCGTTGGCGGGGCGCTTCATCAGCCTGAGCACGTTGCGACTGGCATGCTGGAACGGGATGTCGAGATAGGGGAGGACCAGCCCCTCGGCCATCAGCGGGATGACCTGATCGACGTGCGGATAGGGATAGACATAGTGGAGCCGCACCCACGCGCCGAGCTTGCCGAGTTCGCGCGACAGATCGGTCATGTGCGCGCGCACCTCCGCGCCATGCCACGGGCGCGGCTGGTGGCGGATGTCGACGCCATAGGCCGAGGTATCCTGGCTGATGACGAGCAGCTCGCGCGTGCCCGCCGCGATCAGCTTCTCGGCTTCGCGCAGGATCGCATCGGGCCGGCGGCTGACGAGATCGCCGCGCAGGCTCGGGATGATGCAGAACGAACAGCGGTGGTTGCAGCCCTCGCTGATCTTGAGATAGCTGTAATGGCGCGGGGTGAGCTTGAGCCCGCTCTCCGGCACGAGATTGAGGAACGCGCTCGGCGGCATCGGCGCAGCGTCATGGACCGCGCCGACCACTTCCTCATATTGATGCGCGCCGGTGACGGCGAGAACGTTGGGGAAGCGCGCGCGGATCGTCTCGGCTTCCTTGCCCATGCAGCCGGTGACGATGACGCGGCCGTTCTCGGCGATCGCCTCGCCGATCGCTTCAAGCGACTCCTCCTTGGCGGAATCGAGGAAGCCGCAGGTGTTGACCAGCACGACATCCGCGCCCACGTAATCGGGGGACATCTGATAGCCGTCGCTGCGAAGCTTGGTGAGGATGCGCTCGCTATCGACGAGGTTCTTGGGACAGCCAAGCGAAACCATGCCGACGCGCGGCGGGGAGGGGAGAGTCGTTGCCATGAGAGAGGGCGCATGTAGGCGATTGGCGCGATCTTTGCCAGTGGCGCGGGCGTTAGGGGGGTCAGGCGTCGAGTTCGGCGACGTCCAGGCGTGCGGCATTCTCCTGGATGAAGGCGAAGCGGTGCGCCGGGTTGGTGCCCATCAGCCGATCGACCAGATCCTTGACGCCTGCACGCTCCTCGTATTCCTGCGGCAGCGTGATCCGCAGCATCTGGCGGGTGGCCGGGTCCATCGTGGTCTCGCGGAGCTGCATCGGGTTCATCTCGCCGAGACCCTTGAAGCGTGCGACATCAACCTTCTTGTTCTTGAACGGGCCGGACTCGATGCGGGCGCGATCGGCATCGTCCATCGCGTAGAGGCTCTTGGTGCCCGCCGTGAGCCGGTAGAGCGGCGGCTGGGCGAGGAACAGATGCCCGCGCCGCACCAGATCGGGCATTTCCTGGAAGAAGAAGGTCATCAGCAGCGTGGCGATATGCGCGCCATCGACATCGGCGTCGGTCATGATGACGATGCGTTCGTAGCGCAGGTTCTCCGGGTTGCAGTCCTTGCGCGTGCCGCAGCCGAGCGCCTGGATCAGATCGGCGATCTCCTGATTGGCGAGGATCTTGGCCGATGTGGCGCTCGCGACGTTGAGGATCTTGCCGCGGATCGGGAGGATCGCCTGGGTCTTGCGGTCGCGCGCCTGCTTGGCGGAGCCGCCCGCCGAATCGCCCTCGACGATGAAGAGTTCGGTGCCTTCGGGGCTGTCGGCGGCGCAATCGGTGAGCTTGCCGGGGAGGCGCAGCTTGCGCGCGCTGGTCGCGGTCTTGCGCTTGACCTCGCGCTCGGCCTTGCGGCGGAGGCGATCGTCCATCCGATCGAGCACATAGCCGAGCAGCGCCTTGCCGCGCTCCATATTGTCGCTGAGGAAATGGTCGAAATGGTCGCGCACCGCACGCTCGACCAGCGCGGCCGCCTCGGGGCTGGTGAGCCGGTCCTTGGTCTGGCTCTGGAACTGCGGGTCGCGGATGAACACCGAGAGCATCAGTTCGCTGCCGGTCATCACATCCTCGGGCGCGATGTCCTTGGCCTTCTTCTGCCCGACGAGATCGGCGAAGGCCCGGATGCCCTTCACCAGCGCGGCGCGCAGGCCCTGTTCGTGCGTGCCGCCGTCGGGGGTGGGGATGGTGTTGCAATACCAGCTATAGCTGCCGTCGCTCCACAGCGGCCACGCCACCGCCCATTCGACGCGGCCTTGCTCGTTTGGAAAATCCTGGCGCCCGACGAAGAAATCGGTGGTGGCGCATTCGCGGTTGCCGACCTGCTCGCGCAGGTGATCGGCGAGGCCGCCGGGGAATTGGAACACCGCCTCGGGCGGGGTGTCGTCGGTGATGATCCCGGCGGCGCAGCGCCAGCGCACCTCGACGCCCGCGAACAGATACGCCTTGGAGCGGACGAGCTTGTACAGCCGCGCGGGCTTGAAGTGGAGTTCCGGCCCGAAGATCTCGGTATCGGGCACGAAGCTGACCGAGGTGCCGCGCCGGTTGGGCGTCGGCCCGAGCGCCTCGAGCGGGCCGAGCGTGACGCCGCGCGAGAAACGCTGGCGATAGAGCGTCTTGTTGCGCGCGACCTCGATCGTCGTGTCAGACGACAAAGCGTTGACGACGCTGATGCCGACGCCGTGCAGGCCGCCGGCGGTCTGATACGCCTTGCCCTCGAACTTTCCGCCCGAATGCAGCGTCGAGAGGATCACCTCGAGCGCGGACTTGCCGGGGAATTTGGGATGCGGATCGACCGGGATGCCGCGGCCGTTGTCGATGACGGTGAGACGGTTGCCCGCGTCGAGCACCACCTCGATCCGCGTCGCATGGCCGGCGACCGCCTCGTCCATCGCATTGTCGACCACCTCTGCGGCGAGATGGTGCAAGGCGCGCTCGTCGGTGCCGCCGATATACATACCGGGGCGGCGGCGCACCGGCTCGAGACCTTCGAGCACCTCGATCGAGGAGGCGTCATATTCGAAATCGGGCTTTGGCGCGGCGGCGAACAGATCTTCCTTGGACATGATGTGCGGATAGCGCAGGCGGGGCCTTGCGGCTAGAGGATGTTCCCTAACCGTTCGTGTCGAGACCGCAGGCAGCGCTTGAGGCGCATCCCTCGACTTCGCTCGGGACGAATGGTGGTAATTCGCTCGGGATGAACGGTGGTAATTCGCCCGGGACGAACAGTGGTACGGGGACGGGCCGGTCGCTGCTTACCGCAGCGCCTGCCAGATCGTATAGGCGCTGGTGACCGTCAGCAGCGTGCCGACCATCGCCATCAGCGGCCGCGCGGGCACGTGTTTCGCGACGACCCCGCCGAGCGGGGCGGCGGCCAGTCCGCCGATCAGCAGGCCGAGCGTCGCCAGTGAGAACGCCGCCCAGCCCATCTGCGTGAAGAAGGTGATCGAAACGGTCGCGGTGAGGAAGAATTCGCTGGTGTTGACCGTGCCGATCGTGGTGCGTGGGGCCGAGCCCTGGACGAGCAGGTTCGAGGTGACGACCGGACCCCAGCCGCCGCCGCCCGCCGCATCGAGGAACCCGCCGGCGAGACCGAGCGGCGCGACGATCCGGGGCGAGCGCAGCGTCAGCGCGCCGCGCCAAGCACGGAACAGCAGGAACAGGCCGATCGCGGCGAGATAGGCCATCACGAACGGCCTCGCGACCGCGGCGTCGATGTTGCTCAGCACGTAAGCGCCGAGCACGCCGCCGAGCACGCCGGGAACGACCAGCCGCCCGAACAGCCGCCAGTCGACGTTGCGGTGGACGATGTGGCTGGTGCCCGAGGCGGCGGTGGTGAAGGTCTCGACCGCGTGGACGCTCGCCGAGGCGAGCGCGGGCGGCATGCCGAGCATGCTGACCAGCAAGGTCGAATTGATGAGGCCGAACGCCATACCGAGCGCGCCGTCGATCACTTGTGCCGCGAAACCGATCGCGATGAAGGGCAGGATAGCGGCGAAGTCGATCGTGGAAAAATCCGGCATTCGCGCTCCCTTGCGCAAGCATAACGCGCCGGAATGGCTCGGTTTCCAATTCCTACAGGGAAGATGGGGTTTAAATCCAGCGGCTTCGCGGTTTTCGTCGCACTTTTATTCGCACGCGCGAACGCCTAGATACCGTCGATCGAAGAGGGGACGTACGTGATGTTGCAACGGTTGGTCGCGTATCTCGACTCGATCAAGGCGCGCGATCCCGCGCCGCGATCGCGTCTCGAGATTCTGACCTATCCGGGGGTGTGGGCGCTGGTCTGGCACCGCGTCGCGCATCGGCTGTTCACGGCGCGGCTGTTCTTCCTCGCCCGGCTCGTCAACCATCTGTCGCGGATGACGACCGCGATCGACATCCATCCCGGCGCCAGGATCGGCAAGCATTTCTTCATCGACCACGGCTTCACCGTGATCGGCGAGACCGCCGAGATCGGCGACAATGTGACGATCTACCAATGCGTCACGCTCGGCGGCACCAGTCCGGACAATGGCGTGGCGGGCAAGCGCCACCCGACCTTGTGCGATAATGCCATCATCGGTTCGGGCGCGCAGGTGCTGGGGCCGATCACGGTGGGCAAGGGCGCGCGCATCGGCGCGAATGCGGTGGTGACGCGCGACGTGCCCGAGGGCGCGGTGATGGTCGGCATTCCGGCACGACCGACGATGATCGAGGGCGGTCAGGCGAAGCCGGGGTTCCTCGCCTACGGCACGCCGTGCAGCGACGTGTTCGATCCGCAGACCCAGAAGGTCGAGCTGCTCCGCTGCGAAATCGAGACGATGCGCAAGCGGCTCGACGCGTTGCTCGCGGAGCAAGAGGATGTGCGCAGCCGCGCCTGATGGGGACGGTCACGCCTTTTCCCCAGCCGCCGGGCAGGCCCGCGCAGATCGGCTTCGAGCGGCTCGAACTCAACCGCATCCTCGATCTCTACGGGCGGATGGTCGCGGCGGGGCATTGGCGCGATTACGCGATCGACCTGGGGCGGGAGGCGGCGGTGTTCTCCTGCTATCGCCGCGCCGCCGAACGGCCCGAGTTCCGCATCGAGAAGCGGCCCGCGCTGCGCAACAAGCAGGGCATGTGGGCGCTGGTCGGCGAACAGGGCGCGGTGGTGAAGCGCGGGCATGAGCTGGGCCCGGTGCTCGCACCCGTCGAGCGGCGGCTGATGAAGCTCGTCGAGGAATAGCCTCCTAGCGTCACCCCGGCTTACGCTGGGTGACGGTTGGGGAGGGCGGTCGCCCCCGCGCCGGTTCAGTATCCTCCGTCACCACCCCAATCCTTTCGCGCCGAGCGAAGGCGAGGCCTCTGCGCTCCGCGACCATCCCTCGACTTCGCTCGGGACGAACGGAGAGAAGGGGCGCGGACGAATGTCCTCAAACGAAAACCGCCGCCCGGGCATCCCCGGACGGCGGCTTTCGCGTTGGTGTCTGACGAGCCGATCAGCTCTCCAGATAATCGCCCGCGTCGGCATCGGTGCCGGTGCCCGAGGGCTCGACGGCGGCAAGCGCGTCGCGCGTGCCGGCGGCGTCACGCGGGCTGCGGGCCAGTTCGGCTTCGTGCTCTTCGGCCGCCGAGTTCGGCGCGACGAAGGCCACTTCCGACATGCGGCGCATCGCCACCCGCTGTGCCGCGTCCCGCGACGAGGCCGCGATCCGCAGGCGGTTCATGCCGGCGCCGGTGCCCGCCGGGATGAGCCGGCCGACGATGACGTTCTCCTTGAGGCCGATCAGCGTGTCCTGCTTGCCCTGAACCGCCGCCTCGGTGAGGACGCGGGTGGTCTCCTGGAACGACGCCGCCGAGATGAAGCTGCGGGTCTGCAGCGACGCCTTGGTGATGCCGAGCAGGACGGGCTTGCCGACGGCACGCGCCTGGTTCGGCTCGAGCTTGGCGTTGATCGCATCCATCTCGTCGCGATCGACCTGCTCGCCCGCCAGCAGCGTGGTGTCGCCGCCGTCGGTGATCTCGACCTTTTGCAGCATCTGACGAACGATCGTCTCGATGTGCTTGTCGTTGATCTTCACGCCCTGGAGACGATAGACCTCCTGGATTTCCGAGACGAGATATTCCGCCAGCGGCTCGATGCCGAGCACCTCGAGAATGTCGTGCGGATCGGGGCTGCCGCCGATCAGGTTGTCGCCACGCTTGACGTAGTCGCCTTCCTGAACGTCGATCACCTTCGACTTGGGCACCAGATACTCGACGACCTCGCCGCCATCCTCGGGCTGGATGCCGATCTTGCGCTTCGCCTTATAGTCCTTGCCGAACACCACGCGGCCCGAGACCTTGGCGATGATGGCATTTTCCTTGGGCTTGCGCGCCTCGAACAGCTCGGCGACGCGCGGCAGACCACCGGTGATGTCGCGGGTCTTGGCGGACTCGCGGCTGACGCGCGCCAGAACGTCACCGCCCTGGACTTCCGCGCCATCCTCGACCGAGAGCGTCGCGCCCGGCACCAGCATGTAGCGGCCGGCCTCGCCCGAACCGCTGTCGAGCAGGGTCAGACGCGGACGCAGATCCTCCTTCGCCTTGCTGGTCGCGCGGTATTCGATGACCACGCGCTGCGAGATGCCGGTCGCTTCGTCGGCCTGTTCGGTGAGCGTCTTGCCCTCGATCAGATCCTGATACTTCACGATACCGGGGTTCTCGGTGATGACCGGCATGGTGAACGGATCCCACTCGGCCAGACGATCGCCCTTCGAGACGATCGCGCCGTCGTCGTGCAGCACGTACGCACCGTAGGGGATGCGATCGACCGAACGCTCGCGCCCGTCCATGTCGACGATCGCGACTTCGCCCGAGCGCGACAGCACGACGCGGCGGCCGCGCTGATCGGTGATGATGCGCAGATCGCGATATTCGAGCGTACCGTCGGTGACCGCTTCGAGGTTCGACTGCTCGTTGAGCTGCGCCGCGCCACCGATGTGGAAGGTACGCATCGTGAGCTGCGTGCCCGGCTCGCCGATCGACTGCGCCGCGATGACGCCGACCGCCTCGCCGATGTTCACCGGCGTACCGCGGGCGAGATCACGCCCGTAGCACTTGGCGCAGACGCCGATCTTGGTCTCGCACACCAGCGGCGAGCGGATCTTGACCGACTGCGTGCCGATCGCCTCGATCCGCGCCACCATCGGCTCGTCGAGCAGCGTGCCGAGCGGGATCACGATCTCGCCGGTCTTGCTGTCGATGATGTCCTCCGCCGTGGTGCGGCCGAGAATACGCTCGCCGAGCGAGGCGATCGTCGAACCACCCTGCACGATCGCGCGCATCTCGAGCGCACGCTCGGTGCCGCAATCGAGTTCGATGATGACGCAATCCTGCGACACGTCGACCAGACGGCGGGTGAGGTAGCCCGAGTTCGCGGTCTTCAACGCCGTGTCCGCGAGGCCCTTACGGGCGCCGTGGGTGGAGTTGAAGTATTCGAGGACGGTCAGACCTTCCTTGAAGTTCGAGATGATCGGCGTTTCGATGATCTCGCCCGACGGCTTGGCCATCAGCCCGCGCATGCCGGCAAGCTGCTTGATCTGCGCCTGCGAACCGCGCGCACCCGAGTGCGCCATCATGTAGATCGAGTTGATCGGCTTCTCGCGGCCCTTGTTGGGGCCGTCCTCGTAGCGCTTGACCGCCTTGATCTCGTTCATCATCGAGTTCGCGACCTGATCGCCGCACCGGCTCCAGGCGTCGATCACCTTGTTGTACTTCTCCTGCTGCGTGATCAGGCCGTCCTGATACTGCTGCTCGAAGTCCTTCACCTGCTCGCGGGTCTCATCGACCAGCTTGTCCTTGTCCGGCGCGATGATCATGTCGTCCTTGCCGAACGAGATGCCCGCCTTGAACGCGTGACGGAAGCCGAGGCTCATGATCGCGTCGGCGAACAGCACGGTCTCCTTCTGGCCGGTGTGACGATACACCTCGTCGATCACGTCGCCGACGTCCTTCTTGGTGAGGAGGCGGTTGACGGTATCGAACGGCACCTTCGACGACTTGGGCAGGCACTCGCCGAGCAGCATGCGACCGGGGGTGGTCTCATAGCGCTTGAGGTAGGGCTGGCCGTTCTCGTCGGTCTGCGGAACGCGGCTGACGATCTTGGTGTGGAGCGTGACCGCGCCAGCCTCGAGCGCCTGATGGACTTCCGACATGTCGGAGATCAGCATGCCCTCGCCGGGCTCGCCTTCCTTGAGCATCGACAGATAGTACAGACCCAGCACCATGTCCTGCGACGGCACGATGATCGGCTTGCCGTTGGCGGGTGAGAGGATGTTGTTGGTCGACATCATCAGCACGCGCGCTTCGAGCTGGGCTTCCAGCGACAGCGGCACGTGGACCGCCATCTGGTCACCGTCGAAGTCGGCGTTGAACGCCGAGCAGACCAGCGGGTGAAGCTGGATCGCCTTGCCCTCGATCAGCACCGGCTCGAACGCCTGGATGCCGAGACGGTGGAGCGTCGGCGCGCGGTTGAGCATGACCGGGTGCTCGCGAATGACTTCGTCGAGGATGTCCCAGACTTCCTTGCGCTCCTTCTCGACCCACTTCTTCGCCTGCTTGAGCGTCATGCTCAGGCCCTTGGCGTCGAGGCGCGCGTAGATGAACGGCTTGAACAGTTCGAGCGCCATCTTCTTCGGGAGGCCGCACTGGTGCAGCTTGAGTTCCGGACCGGTCACGATGACCGAGCGGCCCGAATAGTCGACGCGCTTGCCGAGCAGGTTCTGGCGGAAGCGGCCCTGCTTGCCCTTGAGCATGTCGGACAGCGACTTGAGCGGACGCTTGTTGGCGCCGGTGATCGTGCGGCCGCGGCGGCCGTTGTCGAACAGCGCGTCGACGGCTTCCTGGAGCATGCGCTTCTCGTTGCGGACGATGATGTCCGGCGCGCGCAATTCCATCAGCCGCTTGAGGCGGTTGTTGCGGTTGATGACGCGGCGGTACAGGTCGTTCAGATCCGAGGTCGCGAAGCGGCCGCCGTCGAGCGGCACGAGCGGACGCAGCTCGGGCGGGATGACCGGCACGACCTCGAGGATCATCCACTCGGGGCGGTTGCCCGAATCGATGAAGCTCTCGACGACCTTGAGGCGCTTGATGATCTTCTTGGGCTTGAGCTCGGACTTGGTGGTCGCGAGTTCCTCGAGCAGATCCTTGCGCTCGCCTTCGAGATCGAGCGATTCGAGCATGATGCGAACCGCCTCGGCGCCGATGCCGGCCGAGAACGCGTCCTCGCCATATTCATCCTGCGCGTCGAGCAGCTCGTCCTCGGTGAGGAGCTGATACTTTTCGAGCGGGGTGAGGCCCGGCTCGATCACGATATACGCCTCGAAATACAGCACGCGCTCGAGCTGCTTGAGCTGCATGTCGAGCAGCAGGCCGATGCGCGACGGCAGCGACTTGAGGAACCAGATGTGCGCGACCGGCGCGGCCAGCTCGATATGGCCCATGCGCTCGCGCCGGACCTTCGAGACGGTGACCTCTACGCCGCACTTCTCGCAGACGATGCCCTTGTACTTCATGCGCTTGTACTTGCCGCACAGGCACTCGTAATCCTTGATCGGACCGAAGATGCGCGCGCAGAACAGGCCGTCACGCTCGGGCTTGAACGTGCGATAGTTGATCGTTTCGGGCTTCTTGATCTCGCCGAACGACCACGAGCGGATGCGATCCGGCGAGGCGATGCCGATCTGGATCTGGTCGAAGGTTTCCGGCTTGGCGACCGGATTGGCGAAGTTGGTCAGTTCGTTCATTTTTCAGCTCCAATTCCCCTCCCGCGTGCGGGAGGGGCTAGGGGAGGGCATGTCACGTCGGGGAGGTGCTCGGCCCACAGGCCCTCCCCCGACCCCTCCCGTGAACGGGAGGGGAGAAGTCGGTTACTCCGCCGCGATCGCGACGCCGTCGGTGTCGAACTCCTCGACCGTCTTCAGCTCGACGTTCAGGCCCAGCGAGCGCATTTCCTTGACGAGCACGTTGAAGCTCTCCGGAATGCCGGCCTCGAACGTGTCGTCACCCTTGACAATCGCCTCATAGACCTTGGTGCGGCCGACCACGTCGTCGGACTTCACCGTCAGCATTTCCTGCAAGGTGTACGCCGCGCCGTAAGCCTGCAGCGCCCAGACCTCCATTTCGCCGAAGCGCTGGCCGCCGAACTGCGCCTTACCGCCCAGCGGCTGCTGGGTGACGAGGCTGTACGGCCCGATCGACCGGGCGTGGATCTTGTCGTCCACGAGGTGGTGCAGCTTGAGCATGTAGATGATGCCCACCGTCACCTTGCGATCGAACTTGTCGCCGGTGCGACCATCGAACAGATCCGACTGACCCGAGGTGTCGAGCCCGGCGAGGCTCAGCATGTCCGAAACGTCCTTCTCGCGGGCGCCGTCGAACACGGGGGTGCCCATCGGCACGCCGGTCTTCAGGTTCTCCGCCAGCTCGACGATCTGGTCGGGCGTGCGGCTCTCGATGTCGGCGACATAATGTTCGCCATAGACTTCGAGCAGACGCTGCTTGACCGCATCGGGCATCGCGCCGCCCTCGGCATCGGGATTGGCTTCACGCCAATCCTCGAGCGCGCGGTGGACCTGCTGGCCCAGGTTGCGCGCCGCCCAGCCGAGATGCGTCTCGAAGATCTGCCCGACGTTCATGCGCGACGGCACGCCCAGCGGGTTGAGCACGAGATCGACCGGCGTGCCGTCGGCGAGGAACGGCATGTCCTCCGCCGGCAGGATGCGCGAGATGACGCCCTTGTTGCCGTGACGGCCGGCCATCTTGTCGCCCGGCTGGAGCTTGCGCTTCACCGCGACGAACACCTTGACCATCTTGAGCACGCCCGGCGGCAGCTCGTCGCCACGCTCGAGTTTGTCGCGGCGATCCTGGAACTTCTCGACGATCACCTTGACGGCGTCGTCATACTGCACCTTGACCGCTTCCAGATCGCTCTGGACCTTGTCGTCGGCGACGGCGAACTTCCACCATTCGTGACGATCGACGCTGTCGAGCACGTCCTGATCGATGACGACGCCCTTGCGCGGGCCGTTCTTGGGAACGGCGGTCGCGGTCTGGCCGATCAGCATCTCGCGCAGACGCGACCAGGTCGCGCGGTTGAGGATGCTGCGCTCGTCGTCCGAGTCCTTCTTGAGACGCTCGATCTCCTCGCGCTCGATCGCCATCGCGCGCTCGTCCTTGTCGATGCCGTGGCGGTTGAACACCCGGACCTCGACGACGGTGCCGGCGACGCCCGGCGGCAGACGCAGCGAGGTGTCGCGCACGTCGCTGGCCTTTTCACCGAAGATCGCGCGGAGCAGCTTCTCTTCCGGCGTCATCGGGCTTTCGCCCTTCGGCGTGATCTTGCCGGCGAGAATATCGCCCGGCTCGACCTCTGCGCCGATGTACACGATGCCAGCCTCGTCGAGGTTGCGAAGCGCTTCCTCGCCGACGTTGGGGATGTCGCGCGTGATGTCCTCCGGCCCGAGCTTGGTGTCGCGCGCCATGACCTCGAACTCCTCGATGTGGATCGAGGTGAAGACGTCATCCTTCACGATACGCTCGGAGATAAGGATCGAGTCCTCATAATTGTAGCCGTTCCAGGGCATGAACGCGACGAGCGCGTTGCGGCCCAGCGCCAGCTCGCCGAACTCGGTCGAGGGACCGTCGGCGATCACGTCGCCGATGTTGACCACGTCGCCCACCTTCACCAGCGGGCGCTGGTTGATGCAGGTGTTCTGGTTCGAGCGCTGGAACTTCATCAGCGTGTAGATGTCGACGCCCGACTGGCCGGCCTCGACCTCACCGGTCGCGCGGATGACGATACGGGTCGCATCGACCTGATCGACGATGCCCGAACGCTTGGCGGCGATCGCCGCGCCCGAGTCCCGTGCAACCGTCTCTTCCATGCCGGTGCCGACGAACGGCGCTTCCGCCTTCACCAGCGGCACGGCCTGACGCTGCATGTTCGAGCCCATCAGCGCGCGGTTGGCGTCGTCGTTTTCCAGGAAAGGAATGAGCGACGCGGCGACCGAGACGAGCTGCTTGGGGCTGACGTCCATCAGCGTGATGTTGCCCGGCATCGCCATCAGAAATTCGCCCGCCTGACGCGACGAGACCAATTCCTCGGTGAAGCGGCCTTCGCTGTCGAGTTCGGCGTTGGCCTGCGCGATCGTGTGCTTGGCCTCTTCCATCGCCGAGAGATACACGACCTCGTCGGTGACCTTGTGGTCGATGACCTTGCGGTACGGCGTCTCGATGAAGCCGTATTTGTTGACGCGGCTGAACGAGGCGAGGCTGTTGATGAGGCCGATGTTCGGTCCTTCCGGCGTCTCGATCGGGCAGATGCGGCCGTAGTGCGTCGGGTGAACGTCGCGGACTTCGAAGCCGGCGCGCTCGCGGGTCAGACCGCCCGGCCCGAGCGCCGACACGCGACGCTTGTGCGTCACTTCGGAGAGCGGGTTGGTCTGATCCATGAACTGCGAGAGCTGCGACGAGCCGAAGAACTCACGCACCGCGGCGACCGCCGGCTTAGCGTTGATGAGGTCGTTCGGCATCACCGTCGAGACATCGACCGAGGACATACGCTCCTTCACGGCTCGCTCCATGCGGAGCAGGCCGACGCGATACTGGTTCTCGAGCAACTCGCCGACCGAACGCACGCGACGGTTGCCGAGGTTGTCGATGTCGTCGATCTCGCCCTTGCCGTCCTTGAGGCCGACGAGCGTCTTGACGACTTCGAGGATGTCCTCGGTGCGCAGCGTGGTGACGGTGTCCTCGACGTCGAGGTCGAGACGCATGTTGAGCTTGACGCGGCCGACCGCCGACAGATCGTAGCGATCGGGATCGAAGAACAGGCCGGAGAACAGCGATTCCGCGGTTTCGAGCGTCGGTGGCTCGCCGGGGCGCATGACGCGGTAGATGTCGCTGAGGGCCTGCTCGCGCTCCTCGGCCTTGTCGGCCTTGAGCGTGTTGCGAATCCACGGACCCGTCGTGACGTGGTCGATGTCGAGCAGCTCGATCCGGTCGATGCCGGCCTTGTCGAGCTTTTCGAGGTTCTCGGCCGAAACCTCGTCGCCCGCCTCGATATAGATCTCGCCGGTGGTCTCGTTGATGAGATCATAGGCGCTGTAGCGGCCGAAGATTTCCTCGGTCGGGATCAGCAGGTCGGTGAGGCCGTCCTTGCCGGCCTTGTTGGCGGCGCGGGGGCTGATCTTCTGGCCGCTGGCGAACACGATCTCGCCGGTCTTGGCGTCGACGATGTCGAACATCGGCTTCTGGCCGCGCCAGTTCTCGGCCTGATAGGGGACGATCCAGCCGCCCTGGCCGCGCACGAAGGTGACGCGGTTGTAGAAATAGTTGAGGATTTCCTCGGAGTTGAGGCCGAGCGCATACAGCAGCGCCGTCACCGGCAGCTTGCGCTTGCGGTCGATACGGACGTTGACGATGTCCTTGGCGTCGAACTCGAAATCGAGCCACGAGCCGCGATACGGGATCACGCGCGCGGCGAACAGATATTTGCCTGAGGCGTGGGTCTTGCCGCGATCGTGATCGAACAGCACGCCCGGCGAGCGGTGCATCTGCGAGACGATCACGCGCTCGGTGCCGTTGATGATGAACGTGCCGTTCTGCGTCATGAGCGGCATGTCGCCCATGTACACGTCCTGCTCCTTGATATCGAGCACCGAGCGGGCTTCGGTATCGGCGTCCACCTCGAACACGATCAGGCGCAGCGTGACGCGCATCGGCGCCGCATAGGTGATGCCGCGCTGGCGGCATTCGTCGGTGTCGAACTTAGGCGGCTCGAGTTCGTAATTGACGAAGTCGAGCTCGGCGGTGCCGGCGAAATCGCGGATCGGGAACACCGAACGCAGCGTCTTTTCGAGGCCCGAGACATAGCCGATCGAGGGATCTGAGCGGAGGAACTGTTCGTAGCTCTCGCGCTGCACCTCGATCAGGTTCGGCATCTGCACCACTTCGTGGATGTTGCCGAACACCTTGCGGATGCGGCGCTTCGCGGTGCCGCCTTCGATCGCTCTGGTTGCCATGTGTCTTTAGCCCTCACGTCAAAATTTCGTGCCCGGATCGCCCGGGCGGGCACGCGGAAAGACGCAAAAAGCCGCATGTCCTCCGCGATACTCGGAAAACAGCAGCTTCTCGGCGTCCTCGTAAGGCCACAACCTCCAATCCGATCGACATGCTGCGCGAGGGCACGTCATTTCCCGAAAGTCGTGGTGAAGGACGCCATATAGGCGCGGTGTTGGAGCGTGTCAAATCCGGCCGACAATCCGCGCGATCGGGTCGGCGCGCGCGGCGCGTCTGGCGCTTGTCTTATCATGACGCGGTCGTATGGCATGGGCTTGAACGACGCACCGAGGCGATTTTGACTTTGCTTTTTCCTGCGACCCGCCGCGCGCGCGCGGTGCTCGCGCTGGCCGTGACGGTCGGGACGGCCGGAAGCGCGGGCGCGCAGAACAGCCAGCCGCCCGCGACGATCCCGGGACTCGAAGGCTTCAGCCTGCCGACCGAGCCGCCACGCCCGACGCCGGTGCCGACGCCCGAGCCCAAGGTCGCGCCGCTGCCGCGCCCGACGCCGAGCGCCACCGCCACGCCGAGCGCGACCCCGACGCCCGCCACGGTGACGCCGCCGCCGGTGCGCCCGACGGTTCGGGCGACGCCGACGCCAAGGGCGACCCCCGCCGCTACGCCGACACCGATCGCGCGCGCGACCGTGCCCGCGCCGGCGCTCACACCGGCCCGCGCACCGACGGCGATCCCGACGTCAGCGCCCGCGCCAGAGGCCTCGCCGCCGGCGGCTGTGGTCGCGGCGACCCCGCCATCCGCCCCGGCCGCGAAGAATTGGGGATCACTCGGGCTGTGGGCGGCCGGTGTGTCGCTGATCGCCGTCTGCGCCGGTGTCGTGCTGTACCGGCGGCGGCGGCGCGGGGACGATGAGATCACCGCCGAAGCGGAGCCGGCGACGGCGCCGCCACCCCCACCGGCACCATCGCCGCCCGCGCCCGCGCCCGTCGCCGAGGCGGTGGCGGCGCCGCGCGCGCGGATCGCGATCGCGCTCGAGGTCAAGCGGGCCGGCACCAACCTGCTGAGCGCGGCCGTCGAGTATCGCATCGTGCTGCACAATGCCGGCGAAGTCGACGCGCGCGCGATCGCGCTCGATCTGCGGCTGTTCGGGGTCGAGCCGGGGCTCGAACGGACGCTCGACGCCTTGTTCGCCGCGCCGATCGAACGCGCGGTCGTCGCGCGGTTCGATCTCGCCGCCGGCGCGACCGCCGCGCTGGAGGGCACCGCGATGCTGCCGCGCGACGTGATGCCGCCGCTCGCGATCCAGGGGGTCGGTGAGGGGCGGGCGCTGTTCGTGCCGGTGATGACGGTCGCGCTTGATTATGCGTGGGAGGGCGGGCACGGACGCAGCGCCGCTTCGTTCGTCGTCGGGCTTGATCGCGGCGCCGACGCGAAGCTCGGGCCGTTCCGGCTCGACGGGCCGCCGCGCATGCATGATCGCGTGCGGCATTTGTCGTTCACGGTGTCGCGAGACGATTGAGGATAAGCCGTCGCCCCGGCGGAGGCCGGGGCCGTTTCGGTTCTGGCAACCCGCCCGGCGGACAACTTGGCGGCCCCGGCCTGCGCCGGGGCGACGGTGGGTATAAGAAAGGGGCGGCATCCTCGCGGATGCCGCCCCTTCTTTTTGCAAGCCGTCATGGGCCAAGCCCATGACGTCGGACGCGGGCTTGGCGCCCGCGCCGGCCGGCCTTGTCGGTCTCGCGGGCTGGCGTGCCAGCCCGCGTGCCGACTGCGGCTTACTTGATTTCGACGGTCGCGCCGGCGGCTTCGAGCTGCGCCTTGATCTTGGCGGCCTCGTCCTTCGACACGCCTTCCTTGACGGCCTTCGGAGCCGACTCGACCAGCGTCTTGGCTTCGGTCAGGCCGAGCGAGGTGATCGCGCGGACTTCCTTGATGACGTTGATCTTCTTGCCACCGTCGCCGGTGAGGATGACGTCGAATTCGGTCTGCTCTTCAGCAGCCGGGGCAGCGGCGCCACCGGCGCCGCCGGCGGCCGGCGCAGCGGCGACGGCCGCAGCGGCCGAAACGCCCCACTTCTCTTCGAGCAGCTTCGAAAGCTCGGCGGCTTCGAGGACGGTCAGTTCGCTAAGCTGGTCAACCAGCGCGTTCAGGTCTGCCATGTGTAGTCTCCAATAGGGGGCATCGCCCCGGTCTGTTCAGGTAAGAAAAATCTCGAAAGAGCCTGAAATCAGGCGGCTTCCTTGTCCTTGTCGGCATAGGCCTGGAGGACGCGGGCGAGCTGTGCCGCCGGAGCCTGCGTGATCGTGGCGAGCTTGGTTGCAGGAGCAACCAGCAGGCCGATGATCTTGGCACGCAGTTCATCCAGCGACGGCATCGTCGCCAGCGCCTTCACGCCGTCTACGTCGAGGACGGTCGCGCCCATCGCCCCGCCGACGATTTCGAACTTGTCGTTCGTCTTCGCGAATTCGACGGCCACCTTGGCGGCCGCGACGGGATCAACGGAAGTGGCGAGACCGACCGGACCCGTGAGCATGTCGCCCAGCGAGAGATAGTCGGTGCCGTCGAGCGCGATCTTGGCAAGCTTGTTCTTCGAGACCTTGTAGCTCGCGCCGGCATCCCGCATCGCGTTGCGCAGCTTGGTCGACTGCGCAACGGTCATGCCGAGGTTGCGGGTGACGATCACCGCGCCGACTTCGGCAAAAGTGCGGTTCAGCTCGGCGACGAGCTCGGTCTTTTGAGCACGATCCATGCCATTCTCCACGTGTTGGCCCACCGCGAACGGCGGGCCGGTTGACCCGGAGGAACGCGGCGCAACAGCCGCACCCTTCCGGGGGCTGTCCAGCGAAGGGGCATGGGCGGACCGCGACACATGGCGACGGACCGAAGGGCGCGGGCGCGGAACGCCCGGACCAGAATTCCATTCCCCGTCTCGGCGGGAAATTAAGCGACGGCAAACCCGGCGCACCCACTGTCTCGGACGGACCCGGCATACGCGAACGCGTGCCGGGCGAAGGCGCGCTGTTAGCGGCATTGGCGGCAAAGTCAATTGCCGTTCGACGATCGCGTCTTTATGCGGCGAAGCGTGCGATTTTGTCGGCGAACCACGCTGAGCGTGGCCGCCGCGCGGCATCATCCTTGTAGCATTGCCGGAGGCTTTGCGAGACACTCGACGGGTTCCGCCGATTCACCTTCGATGAGTCGGCCGCGCCGGAGGTTTCGCGGACAGGCTCGCCCGACCGGGCTGCGAGTGAGGAGAGGAGGGGCCGGAGCAACCGGCCCCTTTACCCCGACCGCGCTTACGCCTTCACCGTCACCCACACCGAAACCGGCACGACGACCTTGCCCGGCGCGGGCTTGCCGACCTCGACGCGGTCCGCGGTGACGAGTTCCCCGGTGGCGAGATTGAAGGATACCCAGGGCTTGGGCATGCGCCCGAAGGTCATTTTCTGGATGGGCTGGCCGGTGGCCGTGTTCATGATGGTTGCGATGACTGCCATGCGCGCGCTGATAACGATGCGCCGCGCGCTGTCCAGACCGTGTCCGCGCGCGCAACCAAAAGCCGGCCCGATGATTGAGGCGTGGGAAAAGGGGCGATCGGACTATGGCGATGACACCGGCGACGCGGTCGCTCCTGCGGCGCGCCGGATGGGCCGGGCTGATCGTCGCCGGTCTCGCGGCGCTGCTCGCGCTCGCGCTGGGGGCGCTGCCGTTCGGGCTGTTGCGCCCGGCGATCGAGCGGCGGATCGCCGCCCGGCTCGGCGCGCCCGCGCATATCGGCGCGATCCGCCGTTTGCAGGCTTTCTCCTACACGCCCGACATCGTGATCGAAGACGTGCGGATCGAACAGCCCGGCTGGGTGGGCGGTGGCGATTTCCTGCGCGCGCGGGCGGTGACGATGCGGCTGCCGGTGTTCAAGCTGCTGTTCGGCGGAGTGAAGCCCGACGCGCTGGTGATCGACGGGCTCGAGGTCGCGCTGGTGCGCGACGCGAGCGGGCGCTCCAACTGGAAGGGGCGGCCCCGGCCAGCGGATGCGCCGCCGGCCACGACGGGGCCGGGGCTGACCCGGCTGACGGTCCGGGACGGCCGGCTCAGCCTGCGCGATGCCAAGCGGCAACTGAGCGTCTCCGGGCCGTTCGAGGTGACGGGTGCATCCGGGCTGCGGCTGGCCGCGACCGGCACGTTCCTCGGTACGCCCGCGCGGCTCGACGTGACCGGCGGGCGGATCGACGGGATCGATCCGGCGGCGGCATGGCCGGTCGAACTGCATCTGGTGTCGCCGGCGCTGCGGCTGGAGGCGAAAGGAACGACCGACGGCGTGCTCAACACGCATCGCTTCGGCGCGACCGTGACGGCGCGCGCACCCACGCTCAAGAACCTCGACCGCGCGATCGAGGCCGGGCTGTTCGGCACGCGGCCGATCGCGCTGATCGCGCAGGTGCGGCATGATGCGCGCGACTGGTATCTCGACCGGATCGGCGGCGGCATCGGGCGTTCGCGTTTCGTCGGCAAGGCGAGCATCCTCAAGCGCGACGGACGCACCAGGATCGACGCGCAGATGCGCGCCAGCCAGTTCGATTTCGACGACCTCGCCGATGACGCCGGCCGTGCCAGGGCGGCGGCGAGCAAGGCCGCGATCGGCCCGCGCGTGCTGCCGCCGACGCGGATCAACCTTTCGCATCTCTGGCGCACCGACGGCACGATCGCGTTCCGGGTCGATCATCTGCTGTCGGGCGGCGGGACGGTGTTTCGCACGCTCCGCGGCGAGCTTCGTCTCGACCATCAAGTGCTGACGGTCGACCGTCTCGTCGCGACGCTCGCCACCGGGCGGATGACCGGCGTGATCCGGGTCGATCACCGCAGCGGCCGGCCCAAGCTGTCGACCGATCTGCGGCTGGAGGGGATGACGCTCGACACGCTGGTCGGGTCGCCCGACGACATCACGGGCATCGTGCGCGGGCGGATCGCGCTCAGCGGGCAGGGCGATACAGTGCGCGAGGCGCTGAGCCATGCTGACGGCAGCGCCGCGATCGTCTCCAACGCCGGCACGATCAAGGCCGTGGTCGCGGATGTGCTCGGGCAGGATCTTGGCGGCACGATCAAACAGGCGATCCTGCACCCGTCCGAGCGGGTGCCGCTACGCTGTCTCGTCGCCGCGTTCCGCGCGCGGGGCGGCGTGCTGACGCCGAACCCGCTGGCGATCGACACCGGCAGTTCGATAGGGCGCGGCAGCGGGCGAATCGACCTGCGCGACGAGCGCATCGCGCTGACGCTGGCGGGGCGCACGCGCGACGATCCGGCGCTGCGCATCGTCGACCCGATCCGCATCGGCGGCACGCTCAGCAAACCCGCCATCGCGATCGCGGGGAGCGACGCGCCCTCGGGCAAGCCGGGTGTCGGCGGCTTCTTCAAGGCGCTCGGGCGCTCGATCGGCGAAGCGATCGGGCTGGGCGACAAGCCTGCGCCGCGCCCGGCGTTCGCGCCACTCGATTGCGCGCGGTTGAGCGCGGCGGCGTTGCGGTAGCGGCTCAGGCGATCGGCGGCTCCGCGGTCACGTCGAACGCGATCGGCGGCAGCGTCTCGAAGCCGGGCCGGGCGAGCAGATAGCCCTGGACGTAGCGGACGTTCATCGCGCGGAGCGCCGCCAATTCGCCGGCGGTCTCGATCCCCTCGGCGATGACGGTGATGCCGAGCGCGGCGCACATCTTGACGACGCCATCGACGATCATCCGGCGCGGCAGGCTGCTGTCGAGCCCGCGGATCAGCTCCATGTCGAGCTTGATGATGTCCGGCTGGAACCGCGCGAGCAGGTTGAGCCCGGCATGCCCCGCGCCGAAATCGTCGAGCGCGGTGCCGAAGCCCATCTTGCGATAGGTCGCGATGATATCGGCGACGTGCGCCGGATCGGCCATCCGCTCGTTTTCGGTGAATTCGAAGATCAGCCGGTCGGTGGGGAACGCCACCGCCCTGGCGGTCTTGAGCGTCAACTGGATGCACGCGGCGGGCGAATAGACCGCGTTGGGAAGGAAGTTGATCGACAGGCGCGCGCGGGTGTCGATCAGCCCGGCGGCGGCGGCGACCGAAATGGCGCGGACACGGCATTGCTGATCGAAGGCGTAGCGGTTGGCGTCCGACACGCGCGACAGGACGCTGGCGGCGCCTTGTCCGTTGGGGCCGCGCACCAGCGCTTCGTAGGCGAAGGGCGTGCCGGTGACGATATCGACGATCGGCTGGAACGCCATCGAAAAGGCGAAATCGAGATCGCCGCCGTCGCGGCATCCGGCACAGGGGGCGGGCGCGGGCGCCGATGGGGTCACGGGAAGGGCCATGCGCGCATCATGCCCGTGAAAGTTCAAAGAAAAGCCTTATGAATCAGGAAAGTGGTTAACTTCGATCATGGGCGCACGCAAAAAGGGCCGGGATCGCTCCCGGCCCTTCATGGTCTTGCCCGCGGTGGCGTGGCTTACGCCGCGCTCACCTCGGCGGTGTCGACCTTGATGCCGGCGCCCATCGTCGAGCTGACGGCGACCTTGCGGACATACTTGCCCTTGGCGCCCGCCGGCTTCGCCTTGACCACGGCATCGACCAGCGCGTCGAAGTTCGCGCGCAGGTCTTCGGCCGGGAACGACGCCTTGCCGATGCCCGAGTGGATGATGCCGGCCTTCTCGACGCGATATTCGATCTGGCCGCCCTTGGCGTCCTTGACCGCCTGCGCGACGTTCATCGTGACGGTGCCGAGCTTGGGGTTCGGCATCAGGCCCTTCGGACCCAGGATCTTGCCGAGCCGGCCGACGACGCCCATCATGTCCGGGGTCGCGATGCAGCGATCGAAGTCGATCTTGCCGCCCTGGACGATTTCCATGAGGTCTTCGGCGCCGACGACGTCGGCACCGGCGGCGAGCGCCTCCTCAGCCTTCGCGCCCTTGGCGAACACGCCGACGCGCACGGTCTTGCCGGTGCCCTTGGGCAGCGTGACGACGCCGCGCACCATCTGGTCGGCGTGACGCGGATCGACGCCGAGGTTGAGCGCGACTTCGATCGTCTCGTCGAACTTCGAGGTCGCGTTGGCGCGGGCCAATTCGATCGCCTCGTTGATGCCGTACAGCTTGTCGCGGTCGATCACGGTGGCGAGGGTCTTCGCCTTCTTGGTCAGCTTTGCCATGATATCAGCCCTCCACCACTTCGAGGCCCATCGCGCGGGCCGAGCCCTCGATGATGCGCGTTGCCGCTTCGATGTCGTTCGCGTTCAGATCCTTCATCTTGGCCTGCGCGATTTCCGACAGCTTCGACCGGGCGATCTTGCCCGCCGAGGTCTTGCCCGGCTCCTTCGAACCCGACTTCAGGTTCGCGGCCTTCTTGATGAGATAGGTCGCCGGCGGCGTCTTGGTCTCGAACGAGAAGCTGCGGTCGGCATAGACGGTGATGATGGTCGGCAGCGGGGTGCCGACTTCCTGATCGCCCGTCGAGGCGTTGAACTGCTTGCAGAACTCCATGATGTTCACGCCGCGCTGACCCAGCGCCGGGCCGATCGGCGGCGAGGGGTTCGCCTTGCCTGCAGGAACCTGCAGCTTGATGTATCCGGTAATCTTCTTTGCCATGTCACTCTCTTTCGGTCGGGCCCGCACGGTGGCGTGCCCCGATCAAGTCTAGCGGTTGGTAGCGGGCGCGTGTCACAGCGCCCTCCCGCACGAATCCCATTGCTGTCGCTCTGGAAGCGCGGGCGCATAGCGCAAGCGGCGTGGCGATGCAATCGGCGCGCCGCGGTTGACGTGACGGCGAGGGGCGATATCCGCCGAGCTATGAAGCTGTGGTTCAACCAGGCGTTTTCGCTCCGCAACATCGTCTCTCGCATCGCCGTCGAGCGGCCCGGCATTTCGTTGTGCGTCAGCGCGATCGACCCGGAGTCGCCGGTGCGCGATGTCGCGCCCGAATTCTGGCGCGAGCCGGCACGCGGCACCTTCGATTACCCGGAATGGCTGCTCGCGACCGCGATCGAACGCGGCGTCGATGCGCTGGTCGCGCAGCGGGGGCGCATGGATGTCGCCGGGATGGCCGACCGGTTCGCGGCGGAAGGGATCGCGCTGCATGTCGCCGCCGACGCGGCGACATTGCGGCTGCTCGACGACAAGGCGGCGTTTTCGGCGGCGCTGGCCGGGGATGCGATGCTGTGCCCGACGATCCCGGTCACGACGGCGGCGGCGTTCGAGGCGGCGGTGGATGCGATCGCGCGGGGCGGTGCGGTCGCCTGCGTCAAGCCGGCGACGGGCATTTACGGCGCCGGCTATTGGACGCTCGATGCGGCGACCGCGCTCCAGCATCTCGCCGATCCCGATGCGCGGCGGATCGCGCCCGAGGTCTATGCCGCCGCGTTGCGGGCGGGCGAGGCGCGCGGCGAGACCTTCTCGCTGCTGGTGATGGAGCATCTGCCGGGGCTGGAGGCATCGGTCGACATCGTCGCGGATCGTGGCGACACGCTGGTCGCGGCGGTGCGGACCAAGCTCGACGCCAACCGGCAGCGCATCGAGACGCGGCATCCGCTGATCGCCCACGCCGCCGGCCTGGTCGCGCGCTACGCGCTGCACGGTGCGGTCAACGTCCAGTACCGGCAGGATCGCGGCGGGGCGTGGCGTATCCTTGAAATCAACACGCGCGCGGCGGGCGGCGCGTCCTATTGCGACGCGGTGGGCGTGCCGTTCAGCGCGACCTGGGTCGATGTCGTGACAGGCACCGCGCGGCGCTTCGACGCCGATGTGAACGTCGAAATCGTCGCGGTAGTCCATGCCGAGCGGCGACGACGAACCGATGCGGCGCGGGGATGAGGCGGAACCGCCGGCCTTGTGGTTTGTAGGTCAACTGTCATAATCGCTTGGCATACAGAACGTTACAAAACGAAAATATGGAGAAGCCAGCGTGGTCAGTCTGCAAAAAGGCCAAACTGTAAAGCTGGAAAAGTCGGGCGGCGGCACGCTGACGCGGGTGGCGATGGGCGTGGGCTGGGACGTGCGCAAGTCCAAGGGGCTGTTCGGCCTGTTCGGCGGCGGTGGCGGCGATATCGATCTCGACGCGTCGTGCCTGCTGTTCGATGCGGGCGGGGCGCTGCTCGATCAGGTGTGGTTCCGGCAGCTCGTCAGCGCGGACGGCAGCATCGTCCATAGCGGCGACAACCGCACCGGCGCCGGGGACGGCGACGACGAGACGATCAATGTCGATCTGACGCGGGTGCCCGCCACGGTGCGATCGCTGGTGTTCACCGTCAACAGCTTCACCGGCGAAAGTTTCGACCGGATCGAAAACGCCTATTGCCGCGTTGTGGATTCGACCAATGGCAAGGAAATGGCGCGCTATGATCTCAGCGGATCGGGTCCGCACACCGGGCAGGTGATGGCGAAGCTGGTCCGCTCGGGCGATGGCTGGGAGATGAAGGCGCTGGGCGAGCGCACCACCGGACGGACCTTCCACGATATGATGGGTGTGATCCGCGGCGTGCTCTGACGCCGCCCGCCACCATCCTTTCGCCGACACGAACAGGAGATCGCATGACCGATCTGCAACAGGGCGGCAACGCGCCCGTCCCCGGCGACGCGCTGGCCGTGACGTTCGCCTGGAGCGCGACGGGCGGGGTGGACGCCGATGCGTCCGCTTATCTGCTGACCGCGACCGGCAAGGTGCGCGGCGACGCCGACATGGTGTTCTACAACCAGCCCGAGGGCGATGGCGGCGGCATCCGTTTCGATGCGTCGCGCGGGCAGGGCGCGTTCGAGGTCGATCTTGCGCGGCTGCCCGCCGAGATCGAGCGGATCGTGTTTTGCGTGACGCTCCCCGACGCGCAGGCGCGAGGCGAGACGCTGGCCCGGCTCGACGGCGCCGAGATCACCGTTGCGCCGCGTGGTGGCGGGGAAGCGTTGCGCTTTCGGCCGCAGCTCGCCGGGGCGAGCGAGGCGGCGATGACCTTCGGCGAACTGTATCGCCGGAATGGGCAATGGAAGTTCCGTGCGGTTGGCCAAGGGTTCAACGGCGGGCTTGCGCCGCTCGCGCGGTCGTTCGGGATCGACGTCGCCGACGAGCCGCCGGCCGCTGCGACACCGCCTCCTCCTCCGCCCCCGCCCGCTCCGCCGCCGGTCAGCCTCAGCAAGGTGACGCTGGAGAAGCGCGGGCAGACCGTAAGCCTCGCCAAGCGCGGCGCGAGCTTCGGCGAGATCACGATCAACCTCAACTGGTCGCGTGGGCGCAAGGGGCTGTTCGGCGGCGGCAGCGCGATCGATCTCGACATCGGCTGCCTCTTCGAGCTCATCGACGGGCGCAAGGGCGGTGTGCAGGCGCTCGGCAACGCGTTCGGGTCGTTCGATCAGGCGCCCTATATCGCGCTGTCGGGCGATGACCGCACCGGCGATGTGTCGGCGGGCGAGACGCTGCGCATCAACGGCGCGTTCTGGGCGCAGATCAAGCGCGTCGCGGTGTTCGCCAACATCTATTCGGGCGTGCCCAACTGGCAGCAGACCGATGGCGTGGTGCTCGTCACCATGCCGGACCAGCCGCCGATCGAGGTGCGGCTGACCGAGGGGCGCGACGACCGCAGGCTGTGCGGGATCGTGCTGATCGAAAATGACGCGGGTGCAATCAAGGTTACGCGGATCGTGGAATATCTCCATGATACGCGCATGTTCGACGAATCGCTCGGCTGGGGCCTGCGCTGGGTCGCCGGGCGCAAGGATTGAGGCCGCACGCGGCGAACCGGGGGATGATGGTGTTCAAATATTTCAGGGGATCATTGCTCTTCACCGCGCTGTGCCTCGCGATCGGCGCGGTGCTGGGCTGGGCGATCACGCATGATGTCGCGGGCACGCTCGGCATCCTGTGGATCGTGCTGGTGCTTGGCGTGCTCGAAGTCTCGCTGTCGTTCGACAATGCCGTCGTCAACGCGACCGTGCTGCGCGACATGGATCCGATCTGGCGCCGCCGCTTCCTCTCGTGGGGCATCATCATCGCGGTGTTCGGGATGCGAATCCTGTTCCCGCTGGTGATCGTCGCGATCGCCGCGCAGGTCGGGCCGATCGAGGCGCTCAAGCTCGCCGCGACCGATCCGGTCACCTACGAGCGGATCATCACCGGCGCGCATGTCGGCATTTCCGGGTTCGGCGGCGCGTTCCTCGCGATGGTCGGGCTGACCTTCTTCCTCGACGAGGACAAGGACATGCACTGGATCGGCGTGATCGAGCGGCCATTCTCGGGCCTGTCGCGCATTTCCGGGTTGGCGATCGGCATCGTGCTGCTCGCGCTCTACGGCATTTCGCGGCTGATCGCGCCCGAGGAGGCGATGACCTTCATCACCTCGGGCATCTTCGGGCTGGTCGCCTATATCGCCGTGCAGGCGATCGGCGCGGTGCTCGAACAGGCCGATGGCGAGGAGGATGCGCAGGGCGGCCCGGCGCATGCCGGCGGCCAGGCGGTCGCGGTGACGGCGGCGAAATCGGGGCTGGCGGCGTTCCTGTACCTCGAAGTGCTCGACGCGTCCTTCTCGTTCGACGGCGTGATCGGCGCGTTCGCGCTTTCGAACAACCTGTTCATCATCGCGCTCGGCCTCGGCATCGGCGCGATGTTCGTGCGGTCGATGACGGTGATGCTGGTCGATCGCGGCACGCTCTCCGAATATCGGTATCTCGAGCATGGCGCGTTCTACGCGATCGTCGCGCTGGCGACGATCATGCTGCTGTCGGTGCGCTTCGAAATTCCCGAGACGGTGACCGGGCTGATCGGCGCGGGGCTGATCGGCCTCGCCTTCGTCGCGTCGCTGCGCGCCAAGGGTGACGACGATGACGACGCGATCGTGGCCACCGGCGAGCGGCTCAACAACTCGTAAGCAGGAGACACCACCATGTCGGTTAGCCTCACCAAAGGCGGCAATGTCAGTCTGTCGAAGGAGGAACCCAATCTCAGCAAGATCCTGATCGGGCTCGGCTGGGACACCCGCACGTCGGACGGCGCGGACTTCGACCTCGACGCGAGCGCCTTCCTGCTCGCCGCGGGCGACAAGGTGCGCAGCGACAGCGACTTCATCTTCTACAACAATCTGCGCTCTGGCGACGGGTCGGTGGAGCACACCGGCGACAACCGCACCGGCGAGGGCGATGGCGATGACGAAGCGCTCAAGGTCGAGCTGACCCGCGTGCCCGCCGACGTGCAGAAGATCGCGATCACCGTGACCATCCACGAGGCGGAGGCGCGCCGCCAGAGCTTCGGCATGGTCTCCAATGCGTTCATCCGCATCGTGAACGATGCGACGGGCCGCGAAATCTCGCGTTATGACCTCGCCGAGGATGCCTCGACGGAGACGGCGATGATCTTCGGCGAAGTCTATCGCAACAACGGCGAATGGAAGTTCCGCGCGGTCGGGCAGGGCTTCAAGGGCGGCCTCGCCCCGCTCGCGCGCAATTATGGCGTCAACATCGGCTGATATCGGCCGGACAAGGAGTTGGATATGGCAGTTTCACTTTCGAAGGGCGGCAACGTCAGCCTCAGCAAGGAGGCGCCCGGCCTCAAGGTCGTGCGCGTCGGCCTCGGCTGGGATACGCGCGTGACCGACGGCGCCGGGTTCGATCTCGATGCCAGCGTCTTCCTGCTGAGCGAGAGCGGGAAGGTCCGTTCGGACGCGGATTTCGTGTTCTACAACAACAAGAACGGTGCCAACGGCGCGGTCGTCCACCAGGGCGACAACCAGACCGGCGAGGGCAGCGGCGACGACGAGGTCGTGGTGGTGACGCTCGATCAGGTGCCCGCCGAGATCCAGAAACTCAGCTTCGCGGTGACGATCCACGACGCCGACGCGCGGCGCCAGAATTTCGGCATGGTCTCGAACGCCTATATCCGCGTCGTCAACAATGACGGCGGCACCGAGATCGCGCGCTACGACCTGTCCGAAGACGCATCGACCGAGACGGCGATGATCTTCGGCGATCTCTACCGCAACAATGGCGAGTGGAAGTTCAAGGCGATCGGGCAGGGCTTCGCCGGCGGGCTCGGGCCGCTCGCGCAGTCGTTCGGCGTCAACGTCTGACCCGCAGGACATCGCCCGCCGATGCGTGATCTGGTCGCGGGCGAACGGGCCGCCATCTCCGGCGCGGGCATGTTCGCGCTCGCCGGAGGTGGCGGCGACCCGCCGACGCTGGCGCTGATCGCGCTGGGGGCAGACCGGCGCGTGTCGCCGGTCTTCGCGCCGATCGACGCGGTCACGCGGGAGATGCGCCCCGCCGCGCGGTTCGAGGATGCGGCGCGGCTGCACGTCGCGCTCGACGAGATGCCGGGCGCGGTCGAGCGGCTGCTTCTGATCGCTTTCGATCGCGGCAATCGGCCGATCGGGCGGGCGGTGGCGGTCGAGCTGGGCGACATGCGCTTCGCGGCCGATCTGCGCACACGGCCCGATGCCGCCGTCATCCTGATCGAATGCTATCGGCACCAGGGCGGGTGGCGGATCGCCGCCAACGGCCAGGGCTTCGCGATGGGGCTGAGCGCGATCGCGGCGGCCTATGGGATCGATCATGACTGGGTAATGCGGCTGATCCCGCGATTGCAGCCGCCGGAGGCGCCGGATGGCGAGCGCGGCCCGCGCGCGGGCACATCGAGCGGGAGCGGTGTCGCGGTCGAGCGCCACCATATCCTCACCAACGCGCATGTCGTCGAGGATGCGCGGGTGGTGACGGTGCAGGCGCGCGGGCGGCCGCTCGCCGCCGACACGGTGTTCGCCGACCGCCGCAACGATCTCGCGCTGCTGCGGGTCGAGGCGCCGGTCGCGGGGATCGCGCAGTTCCGCTCCGAAGTGGGGCTGCATCTCGGCGAGGATGTCGTCGCTTTGGGGTTTCCGTTGCAGGGGCTGCTCGGCACCGGGCCGCAGGCGAGCGCGGGCAACATCGCGGCGCTGACCGGGATCGGCAACGACAGCAGCCTGTTCCAATTCACCGCGCCGATCGCGAGCGGCAACAGCGGCGGTCCGATTCTCGACATGGCGGGGCATCTGATCGGGCTGGTATGTTCCTCGCTCAATCTCGACCGCGTGCGCCAGACCGGGGCGAGCGCGGAGAATATCAATTTCGGCATCAAGGGCGCGATGATCCTCAGTTTCCTCGATTCGTTCGGCATCGAGCCGCAGATGGCGCACGGCAATGCCGTGATCGGCCGCGCCGCCGTCGTGCGCCAGGCGCGCGACATGATCGCGCGGGTGACGTGCGAATGCTGAGCATCGCCGAAGAGACGCGCGCGGTGGAGTTGCCGACCGGGCGGCTCGACATCGCGGTCGAGGAGGCCGCGTGGCCGCTCGACCGGCTGTGCGCATTCGCCGCGCGCGAGAACCCCAGGCGCGGCTTCCTCGTCGTGTCGCGCGTGCTCGGGCGGCATCTGCCGACGCCGCCGCATCTGATCCGCGAGAGCGCGCGCGATCTGGCGGCGCGCATTCCCGCCGGGCTGCCCGGCCCGATGATGGTGATCGGCCTCGCGGAGACCGCCGTGTGCCTTGGCCAGACGGTGCATGAGGAACTGCGTGCGGCGACCGGGCGCGACGATGTGTTTTTCCTCCATTCGACGCGACAGCAACTCGACCATCCATTGCTGTGCCGGTTCGAGGAGCCGCACAGCCATGCCTCGGCGCATCTGATCTACCGCCCCGACCTGCCCGAGCCGCGCAGCCTGGTGATCGTCGATGACGAGATTTCGACCGGCACGACCTTGTGCAACCTCGCCGAGGCGCTGGTGGCGGCATGGCCGCGTGTCGAGGAGATCGTGGTGGCGACGCTGACCGACTGGTCGCGCGGACGCGACTGGCGAGCGCGGATGCCGCGACCGACCGCGGTGGCGGCGCTGCTCGGCGGGCGGCTGGAGTGGACGCAGGGCGCGGTGGCGGTGGCGGATGCGCGGTTCGATCAGGCGGCGGCGTCGCTCGGGCGGATGCGGTCGCATCGCAATTTCGGGCGGCTGGGCATCGCCGCGCCGGTGGCGCCGCCGCCGGTTAGCGCCGTGCCCGAGATCACCGGGCCGGTGCGCGTGCTCGGCACCGGCGAGTTCACCTATCTGCCCTTCCGCCTTGCCGAGCGGCTGGCCGCCGAGGGGCATGACGTGGTCGTGCAGGCGACCAGCCGCAGCCCGGCGCGGATCGGCCTGGCGATGGCCAGCAAGCTGCGCTTCTCCGACAATTATGAAACCGGCGTGCCCAATTATCTCTACAATGCCGATCCGGCCGACGGCCGGATGACGCTGATCGCGCACGAGACCGGCGCGGACACGCTCGACCCGGCGCTGATCGCCGCGCTCGACGCGACGACGATCGGCTGGTCGGCATGATCCGCGCGATCGCGCTCGTCGATCTCGACGACACATTGTTCCAGACACTCCGAAAATGCCCGCCCGACGTGCCGGTCGAGCGGCTGACCCCCCTTGGATTCGCCAAGGACGGGGCACCGCTGAGCTACGCCACGCCGCGCCAGATGATGTTCCTCGAGTGGCTGGCGGAAACCACCCATCTCGTGCCCGTCACCGCGCGCAGCCTCGATGCGCTCAGACGGGCGCACATTCCGTTCCGCGCGGCGGTGTGTGCGCATGGCGGGGTGATCCTCGACGATACCGGCGCGATCGATTCGGGCTGGGCTGAGATCATTGCCCTGCGCGCCGCCCCCCATGCCGAGACGCTGGCCGTGTTCGCCGACGCGATCGCCACCGAGGCGCGCGCGCGCGGCGTCGCGATCAACGCGCGCGTGCTGAACGAGGGCGATCTGCCGCTCTACACGCTCGCCAAGCACGCCGATGCCGATGCCGAGGCGCTGTTCGCGGTGGTCGATGCCGCGATCCCCGCGTTGCCCGATGGCTGGACCGACCATCGCAACGGCAACAATGTCGCGCTGATGCCGCCCTATCTCGGCAAGGCGCATGCCGTTGCGCATATCCTGCCGGCGCTGCGCGCGCGCTTCCCCGACGCGCCGGTGATCGGCGTGGGGGACAGCCATACCGATGCGCCGTTCATGGCGCTGTGCGACTTCGCGATGATGCCGCCGCGCTCGCAACTCGCGGGGGGCCTGTTCGATGTCGGCTGAAGCCGCGCCGTTCTCCGGCAGCTACGATCCCGCCGACGTCACCTTCCTGCTCAAGCCGGTGGCAATGCCTGCGACCGATGTCGCGGCGAAGGAAGCGGCGATCCAATCGGGCCGGCGGCATTATTCCGAGATGATCGCGCCGGAGAGCGTGCCGGGCGCCGACTATCTCGCGCTGTACCACGCCGCGCTGGCGCGCAACGGCGCGCGGTTGGCGCAGGATGTCGCGAGCCTCGCCGCGCATCTCGCGGAGCGGCGGCCGGGGCGCGAGGTGGTGATCGTGTCGCTGGCGCGCGCGGGCACGCCGATCGGGGTGCTGCTCGCGCGGACGCTGCGCGCCTGGGGACACCGGGCGAGCCATTATTCCGTCAGCATCATCCGCGATCGCGGCATCGACCGGAACGCGCTCGCTCATATCGCGGCACGCCATGATCCGCGTGACGCGGTGTTCGTCGACGGCTGGACCGGCAAGGGCGCGATCGCGGGCGAACTCCGCGCCGCGCTCGCCGAGCGCCCGTTCGGCTTCGCGCCCGAACTCGCGGTGATCGCCGATCCGGCGGGGCAGGCCGACCTCGCCGCGACCGACGACGATTATCTGATCGCGTCGGGGCTGCTCAACGGCATCGTCTCGGGGCTGGTGAGCCGCTCGATCCTCAACGCCGACGTGGTCGGGCCGGAGGATTTCCACGCCTGCGTCACCTATCCGCAGTTCGCCCACGCCGATCTGTCGCGCGCCTTCGTCGATGGCATCGCGCCGCTCGCCGCCGCCGCCGCGCCCCGGCCGATCGCGGACCACGCCGATCGCCGACCGGCGCTGCGCGCGGGGTGCGAGGCGATGATGGCGGCGCTGCTCGCGCATGCGGGCACGCGCGACCGCAACCGGATCAAACCCGGCATCGCCGAGGCGACGCGCGCGTTGCTCAGGCGCATGCCCGAGCGCCTGCTGGTGCGCGATCCGGGTGACGCCGATGTCGCGCATCTGCTCCATCTCGCCGCCGAACATGAGATTCCGGTCGAGCCGCTCGGTGAGCGCTCGCGCTACCGCGCGGTGGCGATCATCCGCACTTTGGGACACGATGCATGACCCTCGACCCGCTTCCCGCGCTCGCGCTCGGCGCGACGCTGTACATGCCGTGTACGCGCGACGATCTCGCCGAGGCACTGCTTGGCGGTCGCCGGATCGCCGGGCTGCGATCGGCGGTGCTGTGCCTCGAGGATGCGGTGCTCGATCGCGACGTGCCGTTGGCGCTGGCGCATCTCGCGGCGTTCCTGCGCACGCTGTTGGCGCGCGGCGCGGGGCCGGGCGAGCCGCTGCTGTTCGTGCGCCCGCGCGACGCGGCGATGCTCGAGCATGTGCTGTGCATGCCGGGGGTCGAGCGGCTGACCGGCTTCGTCATCCCCAAGGCGCATGCGGACACCATGCCGGCCTATCTCGCGCTGCCGTTTCATGACCGGCACCGGCTGATGCCGACGCTGGAGACGCGCGAAGCGTGCGACCCGCACGAAATGCGGCGCCTGCGCGACCAGTTGCTGGTGGTGCAGGATCGCATCGTCGCGCTCCGGATCGGCGGCAACGATCTGCTGCGCGCGATGGGCTTGCGCCGCCCGGCGGGGCGCACCGCCTATGACGGGCCGCTCGGCGGGATCATCGCCAGCCTCGTCGCGAGCTTCGCGCCGTGGGGCTTCGCGCTCAGCGCGCCGGTGTTCGAGCGGTTCGCCGATGTTGCGCTGCTGCGCGAGGAGGTTGCGCGCGACATCGAGCACGGGTTGCAGGGCAAGACCGCGATCCATCCCGATCAGATCGCGGTGATCCACGCCGCGCTCGCGGTGCCGACCGCGCAAATCGAGGAGGCGCGGCTGATGCTCGCCGACGACGCGCCGGCCGTGTTCGCGCATGACGGCGCGATGTGCGAGCCGGCAACGCACCGCGCCTGGGCCGAACGGCTGCTCGAACGCGCGGCGCTCTATGGAATCGCCGACCCGCAGCCCGCGCTGCGCCTCATCACAGGAGCCGACCAATGAGCGATTTTCGTACCCGCATCGACGAGCAGGCCAGCGCCGGCGTGCGCTTCGAAGTCTATCAGTTCGAGCGCAAGAGCCATGTGCTCAACATGCCGCTGCCCGCCGCATCGGCGAGCGGTGGCACCGCTCCGGTGATCCATCTGCACCCGCCGCACGCGGCGACGGCGCGGCAGGTCCGCATCGTGCTGGAGGGCGGCGCTGCGCTGCTCGAGCCGGGCGCGCTGCAATATGCCCACGGCAAGCTGCAGGTCGATATCCAGAAGAACGCCGGGGCGGGCGGCTTCCTCTCGCGGGCGATCACCTCGGCGGGATCGGGCGAGAGCGCGTTCGCGACGCGCTACGCCGGCTATGGCGAGGTCTGGACCGAAGTGACGACCAAGCACTTCATCCTCGCCGCGATGGACGGCCCGCAGGATGCGCTGATCCTCGACGACGGCGCGTTCTACGCCTGCGACGCCAATGTCGCGCTCTCGACCCATATCCACCGCTCGGTGCAGGGCATCCTCTCGGGCAATGGCCTGATGCAGCCCAAGCTGACCGGCGCGGGCGCGTTCGTCGTCGAATCGCCGGTGCCGGCGGATGAGATCGAGGTGGTCGAGCTCGACGGCCAGAAGGAGCTGATCGTCGATGGCGATCTGATGCTGATGTATTCGGCGGGCTTGCAGGTCGAGCTTCGCCCGCTCGTGCGGGGTCTGCGCAACGCGTGGCGCAGCGGCGAGGGGCTGGTGTATCTGTTCCGCGGGCGCGGGACGGTGTGGCTGACGCCGACGATGCGGTTGGGGTAAGCTCCCACATCCGTCCGTCCCGAGCGAAGTCGAGGGACAGTGCAGGTGTCTCGACTTCGCTCGACACGAACGGTCAGGGAAGACCTCGCTATCGCAGCGGATCGTCGCCCTTGCCGTAGCGATTCTCGATGAAGCGCAGGTTGTCGGCGAAACTGTCGAGATCCTCCTGCGCGAGCGAGCGCGACAGCGCCTCCAGCCGGGCGATCATGCGTTCGAAGCCCTGGTTGAGATTGTAGCTCGCCGAGCGCCCGGTCTGGCGGAAGATCTCGGCGCGGTGGCTGGGCGGAATCTCGGCATAGCTTTCGATCAGGCGGGGCAGGTGATCGTCGCGCATCTGCCGCACCTCGGTCGCCGCCGAGATCATCAGCGTGTCGTCGCGCGTTCGCGCCTCGATCTCGGCGATCAGCGCGAGCAGGCGCGCGACCAGCGGGCGCGAGGTTTCGGGCAGGCGCGGATCGTCGGCGGAGATGACCGGGCCAGCGGGCGGGGCGGGGGACGGCGGCGCGCCGGTCACCGTCGGCGAGGATTCGATCGGCCCGCTCAGCCATTCCGCCAGTCTGTCCAGGAATCCCGTCAACTCATCATACTCACGCCTGCGCCGTCGCGGCCACGGTAGAGCATCGACTCGACGGCGCGCTAGAGGGCGCCGCGCGATGCCTCGGCCGCGTCGATCGCGCGGCGTGCCTGCGCGATCGCATCGTCGAGCGCGCGGTGCAGCGCGTCGCCGGCGGTGGGCGCATCGCGCGCCGCATCGGCGGTGCGTTCCAGCGCCGCCGCCTGCCGGGAGAGCGCCTCGCTCCCCGCGACCGCGCGGCGGGCGGCGAGCGCGGTGCGCAGCGCGGCGATACTCGTCTCGCGGGCGCGGTCGAGCGCCTGCGCGAGCGCATCCTGGCTGTTCGCGAGCAGATCGAGCGTGAGGATGCCCTGCTGGGTCACGGCGGCCTGGGTGAGCACGTCCTGTTCGCGCGCCAGCAGGCGCTCGGCGGCGGGGCCGCGCAGGAACCGCGCGCGATCGGGCCGATCGAGCGCGATTTCGCGCGCCGCCGATTCGACCGCCCTGGCGCAGGCGCGGATCAGTTCGATCGCCTCGTCGAGCGCCTCCGCGGCGGCGCGGAGCCTGGCCCGATCGGTGTCGATCATGATCCGCGCGCGTGTGAGCGAATCGCGTTCGCGCGCGAGCGTGTCGACCAGCGCCTCGATCCGCGCGGCGGGGGGCGTCGGCGTTTCGGCCACGGCGCGGCCGGGGAACAGCGACCACGCGGGTTTGGGCGGCGGCTCGGCGATGCTCAGCGCGAGCGTCTGCAAGGTCTGGAGCCCCTGTTCGGCGGCGGCGGTCGTCCCCACGCCGCGTTCCAGCCGCCCGCTCGCCTCGGCGGCGGCGGCGATCGCCTGCCGCCCGAGCGCGTCGATCGCGGAAAGCACCGCGTCCT
The DNA here is from genome assembly GCF_029167165.1 of Sphingomonas pollutisoli. Lineage (NCBI taxonomy): Bacteria > Pseudomonadati > Pseudomonadota > Alphaproteobacteria > Sphingomonadales > Sphingomonadaceae > Sphingomonas > Sphingomonas pollutisoli. The sequence continues at coordinate 44,715 of NZ_JARFNJ010000002.1, read as the reverse complement.
CCGCCGATGCGAGCCATTGCCGCAGGATCAGCCGGGCCTCGGCGCGAACGTCACGGTCTCGCTCGGGTACGGACAAACGCAGATCCTTCAAGACCCATCGGGCAACTGGCGCGCCCGGAGGGATTCGAACCCCCGACCAAGGAGGTAGAAGCTCCTTGCTCTATCCAACTGAGCTACGGGCGCGCGCCTTGCCCCGGTTAGCGCGGATTGCGCCGTTGCGAAACGGCGATATTACCAAATCCGCGAAGGGGGCGCGATGATGCTCGACAAGGTGGTGGCGGCGGATCTGCGGGGCAGGCAGTTCCGCTACTATGATTTCGTGATGGTCGCCTTCGTCGTGATCCTCGTGCTGTCGAACGTGGTCGGCGCGGGCAAGCGCGCGGTGATCGATCTGCCGTGGATCGGGCTGTGGCCGTTCGGGGCGGGCATCCTGTTCTTTCCGCTCTCCTACATCCTCGATGACGTGCTGACCGAAGTCTATGGGTACGCCCGCGCGCGCCGCGTGGTGTGGGCGGGGTTCGTCGCGCTCGCCTTTCTGGTGGCGATGGAGTGGACGACGGTGGCGCTGCCGCCCGCCGCCGATTGGGGCGGCCAGGCGCACTACGAATACGTGTTCGGTTCGCCGCCGCACGTGGTTTCGGCCTTCCCTTATGTCGATGTCGGCATCGGCGGGCGGATCGCGTTCGCCTCGCTGTGCGCCTTCTGGGTCGGGGATCTGCTCAACTCCTATGCGCTCGCGCGGATGAAGATCCTGACCGACGGCAAATGGCTGTGGACGCGCACGATCGGCTCGACGATCGTCGGGGAGGGGGCGGACAGCCTCGTCTTCTATCCGCTCGCCTTCTACGGACTGCCCGACTGGCCGGTACAGGCGATGCTGATGGTGATGGCCAGCCAGTTCGTGCTGAAGGTGGGCTGGGAGGTGCTGCTGACCCCGGTCACCTACGCGGTGGTGGGCTTTCTCAAGCGCCGCGAGGGTATCGACGTCTATGATCGCGGGACCGATTTCTCGCCGTTCCACGCAGGCGTCTGAGCGGTTTCACGGAACGCGGTCGCGCCGGCGTCGTTCAGCGGCACGGCGCGGCGTTAGCATTTGGGAAATCACGCTTCTTTAGCGTCGCTGCCGCCGCGCGACGGGCTCGCCCGTGCCGTATTCCCGGGAAGCCAAGACGATGCGATTTTACGATGCCACGCGGTTTTTGTTTCCGCGCAATTTCCACCTGCGCCTGTTCACCTTGTGCTTCGGCGCGGTCCATCTGCCGCTGATCGCCTTCTGCATCACCGAAGCCGTCGTGCGGCAATGGGACTGGCGGTTGTTCGTGCCGCTGCTCGCCGCGACCATCACCGGCACCGCAGCGGCGATCGGCGCGATCTGGGCGCTGCTCGCCCCCGTCGCGCACGCGACCACGCTGCTGCGGATGCTCCAGCGCGGCCAGCGGATCGCGGAGGTTCCCGAGGGCGGGCCGGACCTCGTCGGTGAGTTGCTGCGCGGGGTGGCGCGCGCCGCCGCCGAGACGAGCGCGCGAATCGAGCGGCTCGCCGACGCCGCCGAGAAGGACATGCTGACCGGGCTTCGCAACCGGCGCGGCTTTCTCGATGCGGTCGCGCCGTTGCTCCACCGCGAGCGCACCGCCGTGGTGGCGATGCTCGATCTCGATCATTTCAAGGCGATCAACGACCGCTTCGGGCATGACGCGGGCGACGAGGTGCTTCGCGAGTTCGCGCACCGGCTGGGCGGCGCGTTACGCCGTTCCGACCTGAGCGCGCGCTGGGGCGGCGAGGAGTTCGCGGTACTGTTGCCCGACACCGGTCTGGATACAGCGCGTGAGATCATCGAGCGTTTGCGCGCCGGGCTGCGCGCCAATCCGATCGCGGCGAGGGCCGGCCACGCGCTCACCTTCTCGTGCGGAATGGCGGTGGCGCGTGACTATGCGACGCTGGCGAAGGCGATGGGGGATGCCGACGACGCGCTGTACGGCGCCAAACACGCCGGGCGGAACCGGACGATGACCTGAGCGAGCGAGGGCGAAGCGATCAGGCGCCGACGGTTTCGAGCAGCCCCTCGAACAGCCGGCGGCCGTCGTCGCCGCCGTGCGCCGCTTCGATCCGGCGTTCGGGATGCGGCATCATGCCGAGCACGTTGCCGCCGGCGTTGAGCACCCCGGCGATGCCGCGCGCCGAGCCGTTGACGCTGCCGACGTAGCGGAACGCGACGCGGCCCTCGCCCTCGATCCGGTCGAGCGTCTCGGCATCGGCGAAATAATTGCCGTCATGATGCGCGACGGGAATCGTGATCGTCTCGCCCTGGGCGTAGCGGCTGGTGAAGGCGGTCTGCGCGTTCTCCACCGTCAGCGCGACTTCGCGGCACACGAAGTTGAGGCCGGTGTTGCGCATCAGCGCGCCGGGCAGCAGCCCCGCCTCGGTCAACACCTGGAAGCCGTTGCAGATGCCGAGCACGGGCAGGCCCTTGTCCGCCGCCTCGACCACCGCGCGCATGATCGGCGAGCGCGCGCCGATCGCGCCGGAGCGCAGGTAATCGCCGTAGGAGAAGCCGCCAGGCAGCGCGACGAGGCCGACGCCGTCGGGCAGCGCGCTGTCGCCGTGCCAGACCATCTCGGGCTTGCGGCCGGTCACCGATTCGAGCGCGACCGCGATGTCGCGGTCGCAGTTCGAACCGGGAAAGACGATGACGGCGGTCTTCATGCGCGTTCGATCCGGTAGTTTTCGATCACGGTGTTGGCGAGCAACTGGCGGCACATCGCGTCGATACTGGCGTCATCGGTATCATCGGCGACGTCGAGTTCGATCAGCTTGCCCTGGCGGACATCGTTGACCCCGGCGAAGCCGAGGCCGTCGAGCGCCTTGTGGATCGCCTTGCCCTGCGGATCGAGCACGCCCGGTTTCAGCGTGACGAAGATGCGGAGCTTCATGAGCATTATCCTGCTTGAAAAGGTTGCGGGCGCTATGGCGATGGCGGGCGGGCGCCGCAAGTCTTGTCAGAACAGCGCGCTCGGCCAGCCCAGCGTCACGCGCGCGCCGTAGCGGCGCAGGGGCGTGCGCGGCCATGGGCCGGTGAGGTAGAGCGGGGCATAGCCGCCGGTATCGGTGCCGGCGAGTTGCGCGGCGATGCGTTCGTCACCGATCCAGCGCTCGTCGCCTGCGAACGGCCGGCGCAGCGCGACTGTCCGAACCTCGGCAGGGTCGAGGATCTGGTGATAGTCGAACGAATTGCGCTGCTCGCCGTGCGCGTCGGTGATCCAGGCGGTCGCGAAATACAGATCGCTCCAGACGCTGCCGCGCGGTTGGCTGAAGATCAGCAGGCGGGCGGGATCATCGGCGCCGACGGGGACCGGCACGATCTTCACACACAGCAAAAGCAGGAACGGGACGATCGACGCGAGCGTCGCCGGGCGGCGTGCGCCGACGATCACGAAGCGCACCGCGAACAGCCCGAACAGCGGCAGCAGCCATTTGAAATAATGGACATTGTTGTAGCGCCACAGCCCGGTCGGCAGCAAATCCACATAGGCGAGCATCAGGCAGGTGTAGAGCGCGGCGGCGGCGGATAGCGCGATCGCGGGGACGCGGCGGTCGCGTGGGCCGGTGACGCAGGCCTGCACCAGACCGGCCGCGCCGAGAATCAGCCAGGGCGCGACCTTGAGCAGCCCGGTGCCGCCGCCGAACCACGCGTGCGGATCGACGAGGATGACATAGGCCTTCCAGCCCAGCCACGCGAAGTTGAAGCCGTAGCGCGCCGAGAACAGCATATAGGGGCTCAGGCCGGGGCCATACACGAGCAGCCACGGGATCGCCGCGAGCGCGAAGGCGGTGCCGCCGGCGAGGAACGCGGTCAACACTACGCCCCGGCGAGGGGGAGGCGTGCATGGCGCGCGCAGCGCCGCCGCCAGCCCCAACCCCGCCGCGATCAGCGCGATCGGCGCGTCGCCGGGGCGCGCGAACGGGGTGAGCGCGACGGCGATGCCGAGGATAGCGGCCTCGCGGCGCTTCGGCATCGCCTCCGTCCACAGGCGTGTCGCCATGCCGAACGCGAGCCACAGCAGCGCCGCCGAGGCGGTGGTGGTCCACGGCTCGATCCACGGCTTGGCGAACACGAACTGGACGAGCGTGGTGGCGGCGAAGATCGCGGCGGCCGGCCAGCGCCGCACGCCGAACGCGGCGGCGACCCGCCGGAATCCTGCGAACGCGAGCAGGTAACAGGCGAGGTTTGCAATGAAGAACGGCTGGCTCGGCCACAGGCCGACGAAGGGCGTGCCGAGCAGCGGATAGAGCAGCGGATACCAATGCTCCGACGCCGCGAAATCGCCGCGCGCGAGCGCGGTCGCCGAGCGGACGTAGAGCGACTGGTCCTGCCAGCCGCGCCAATACAGCACCGACGGGTCGTGGAGCGCGGCGGGTGTCGCCACCCGCAGCCACGTCAGCAGCCAGCCGGCCGCCAACGCCGCGAACGGCGTGGCGGGCGCGCTCGCGAGCCGGCGAATCACGCCGCCCGCGCGCCTATTTGCCGCGGTTCAGCCGGTGTTGTTCGAGATCGAGGACCGCGTTCTCAGCGCCTTCGGGAAGCAGGCCGAGCCGGCGCGCGACCTCCTGATACGCCTCGACCTCGCCGCCGAGATCGCGGCGGAAGCGATCCTTGTCGAGCTTCTCGTTGGTCGCGATGTCCCACAGGCGGCACCCATCCGGGCTGATCTCGTCGGCGAGGATGATCCGGCCGAAATCATTGTCCCAGATGCGTCCGAACTCGAGCTTGAAGTCGACCAGGCGGATGCCGATCCCGGCGAACAGCCCGCTCAGGAAATCGTTAACGCGGATCGCGAGGTCGGCGATGTCGTGCATCTCCTCCTGGCTCGCCCAGCCGAACGCCGAGATATGCTCGTCGGTGATCATCGGATCGCCGAGCGCATCGTCCTTGTAATAATATTCGATGATCGTGCGCGGGAGCGGCGTACCTTCCTCGATGCCGAGCCGCTTCGCGAGCGACCCCGCGACGACGTTGCGCACCACGACTTCGATCGGCACGATCTCGACCTGGCGGATCAACTGCTCGCGCATGTTGAGCCGGCGGATGAAGTGCGTCGGCACGCCGATCTGGCCGAGCAGCGTGAAGATGTGCTCGGAAATCCGGTTGTTGAGCACGCCCTTGCCGTTGATCGTGCCCTTTTTCTGGGCGTTGAACGCGGTGGCGTCGTCCTTGAAATACTGGATCAGCGTGCCCGGCTCCGGACCCTCGTAGAGAATCTTGGCCTTGCCCTCGTAGATCTGGCGGCGGCGAGCCATGCGGCGATACCCCTGAAATGAGCGGCCCCGGCATCGCGGGACGCGCGGCCGGGGCGGGAAGGCTTGACGCTATACCGAAAGCGCGCGGGGCGCGCAATCAGTCGCTTGGCGGGGCAGCGTCTGTCCGGCGCCGGGTGATGCGTTTACGCAACGACCAGCGCCAGCCGAGTCGCCGCTTGAGCCAGAGCAGCAACGCCAGCAAAGCGACCCACGGCAGCGCAACGATCACGAAGGTGAGCAACGCCGCCAGGCTGTTCCCGAACGACTCGCCGGCAGTGCGAGCGCTGCGTCGGACGGGAGCGAATATCGAGCGTGGATCGGATGAAGTATAGTCCACGTCGATCTGCGACATCGCGACGCGTTGGCGCAGTTCCGCCTGAAGACTGCGCGCCGCATCGACTTCTTCTTGCGTGTCCGAATACGCCTTTTCGGCAGCGACGAGATCGCCGACGTTGCCGCTGCCATGCTGGATCAGCGCGAGCAGCCGATCGGCCAGCGCCTGCTTGGCGCGGACACGGGCGTCGGTGTCGATGGTCTGCTTGGTGATATCTTCCGCATTGGTCGAGCGCGACTGGACCGTTCCGCCGGCGGCAACGACGACAGCGTCGAGCTTGGCATTGAAACCGTTGGCGATGCCAGCCGCTACCAGCAAGCTGGTCTGGCCGTTCGTGCCGCCCTCGATGGTGTCGGTTCCGACGCTCGTCTTGATGATCCGGCAGCGCGCGCCGCCAAGGGCGGTGCAGAGCGCGACCTGCTTCGCCTGCACTCCGGCGATGCTGCCGGCGTCAATCCGGTAGGTGACCGAATAGCTGTACGCGATCTTCGGCGCACCCGACGTGTCCGCAGCCGGTGCGGCAACGTCGAACGTGTTCATCTTCGCCGTGTGACCCGCTTTGTCGCAACCCGCCAATGTGGCGCTCGCGATTACCAGCCAGACCAAGCGCATCGTTGCCCCCTCCGAGTACGTTACACTGTAACATAAACAATCGCGGGAGGCCGACAAGTGCGCCCGGTCACAGCCTCAGCGGCACTCCTTCCGCTTCACCTCGCGCCGCCACGGGGCGGCGAACTGGTCTTCGTTCAGGCGCTGGAAGGCGGCCATCGTCGCCGTGAAAAGCTTATGGATCATGTCGCTAACTCGTCTGTGCTGGTCGGCCCATTCGGGTCCGTGAAAATCGTCGTGCATGGCAATCCTCCTCGTTTCCAATTCGGTGCGCGCGGGACCGTAATGGCACGATGCGCATGGGAGCGCCAACAAAGCGCTCGACATGATCGACAAGCTGGGCTTATCAAACGGGCATGCGCCGCATTCCGCCTCTCGCCGCCGTCCGGGTGTTCGAGGCGGCGGCGCGGCATGAGAATTTCACCGCCGCCGCCGCCGAACTCGGCATGACCCAGGCGGCGGTCAGCTATCAGATCAAATTGATCGAGGAGCGGCTCGGCGTGCCGCTGTTCCGGCGCGAGAAGAAGCGCGTGCTGCTCACGGAGGCGGGGCGGCGGCTGTCGCCGCAGGTGACGGGCGCGTTCGACACGCTCGACACCGCCTTCGCCGCCGTGCGCGCCGACGACGGCGCGCTGCTGACGATCTCGACCTCGAACACGTTCGCCAACGCCTGGCTGGCGTGGCGGCTCGGCAGCTTCCAGGTCGCGCATCCCGAGACGGCGGTGCGGGTGCTGACCAGCGACGCGATGGCGGATTTCGTGACCGACGACGTCGATGTCGCGATCCGCGCCGGCGTGGGTGGCTGGCCCGATCTCGCCGAGCACAAGCTGATCGAGATCGACTTCACGCCGATGTGCAGCCCCGGCTTCCTCAAGCGCTATGGCCCGTTCACGCCCGAGGATCTGTTGCGGCTGCCGATCATCAGCCGGCATGACATCTGGTGGCCCTATTGGCTGCGTGAGGCTGGGGTGGACGTGCCCGAGGGTAAGCCGCCGCCCGGCGTGCGGCTCGATTCGCAGGCGCATGAGGGGCATGCGGCGATCGCCGGGCAGGGCATGGCGATGCTGACGCCGTTCTTCTGGCGCAACGACCTCGCCGACGGCAAGCTGGTGCGGCCGTTCGAACAGGTCTCGACCCGGGGCCACGCCTATTGGCTGGTGTACCCGGAGGCTCGGCGGAACGTGCCGAAGATCAAGCGCTTCCGCGAATGGCTATTGGCGGAACTGGCGCGGGGCGTGCCGCTGCCGGTGTGAGAGCTTCCCTCGCGCGGCAAACCCGATTAACCGGAACACATGGCCAACACCGACCTGCCGCCCGACACCCCGCCGATCGGCATTCTCGACGCCCCGTTCGACAGCGCACTTTCGGACCGGTATCTGGTCTATGCGCTCTCGACGATCACCGCGCGCTCGCTGCCCGACGTCCGCGACGGGCTGAAGCCGGTGCATCGCCGGCTGCTGTGGGCGATGCGGCTGCTTAGGCTCGATCCGGCGCAGGGCTATAAGAAGAGCGCGCGCGTCGTCGGCGACGTGATCGGCAAATATCATCCGCACGGCGACCAGTCGGTCTATGACGCGATGGTGCGGCTCGCGCAGGATTTCGCGATGCGCTACCCGCTGGTCGACGGGCAGGGCAATTTCGGCAATATCGATGGCGATAACGCCGCCGCCTATCGCTACACCGAGGCGCGGCTGACACAGGTCGCGATCGACCTGATGGATGGGCTCGACGAGGATGCGGTCGATTACCGGCCGACCTACAATGGCGAGGACAACGAGCCCGAGCTGTTCCCCGGCGCCTTCCCCAATCTGCTCGCCAATGGCGCGGCCGGCATCGCGGTCGGCATGGCGACGAGCATCCCGCCGCACAACGTCGCCGAACTGTACGAGGCGGCGATCCTGCTGGTCGATCAGCCCGAGGCGGACGATGCGGCGGTGGGGGCGCTGGTGCGCGGGCCGGACTTCCCGACCGGCGGCCTCGTCGTCGATTCGCCCGCCGCGCTTGCCGAGACCTATCGCACCGGGCGCGGCGGGTTTCGCGTGCGCGCGCGCTGGCATGTCGAGGATCAGGGGCGCGGCACGTGGAACGCGATCGTCACCGAAATCCCCTACGGCGTGCAGAAGGGCAAGCTGATCGAGCAGATCGCGGCGATCATCAACGAGAAGAAGCTGCCGATCCTGGCCGACATCCGCGATGAATCGGACAGCGAAATCCGCGTCGTTATCGAGCCGCGCAGCCGCAGCGTCGATCCGCAACTGCTGATGGAGAGCCTGTTCCGCCTCTCCGATCTCGAATCGCGCTTCAGCCTCAACCTCAACGTGCTCGACAAGACGCGCACGCCGCGCGTGATGAGCTTGCGTGAGGCGCTGCTCGCGTGGGTCGAGCATCAGTTCGTCATCCTGCGCCGCAAGAGCGAGCACCGGCTCGCCAAGATCGCCGACCGGCTTGAACTGCTCGACGGCTATCTGATCGCCTACCTCAACCTCGATCGCGTCATCGAAATCATCCGCACCGAGGATGAGCCCAAACCGGTGATGATCGCCGAATTCGGGCTGACCGACCGGCAGGCCGAGGCGATCCTCGACATGCGGCTGCGGCGCTTGCGCAAGCTCGAGGAGATGGAGATCCGCAAGGAGCGCGACGGGCTGGAGAGCGAGCGGAGCGCGCTGGAGGCGCTGCTCGGCAGCGAGGCGCGGCAGCGCACGCGGTTGAAGCGCGACTTCGGCAAGCTGCGCGACCGCTACGGCCCCGAAACCGCGCTCGGCAAGCGCCGCACCACGATCGAGGAAGCCGCGCCCGCACGCGATATCCCGCTCGAGGCGATGATCGAGCGCGAGCCGGTCACGATCCTGCTGTCGCAGCGCGGCTGGATTCGCGCGATCAAGGGGCATCTCGACGCGGCGGGGATCGCGGCGGCGAAGTTCAAGGAAGGCGATGGTCCGCTGTTCAGCCTGACCGCGCAGACCACCGACAAGATCCTGCTCGCCGCCGACAATGGCCGCTTCTTCACGCTCGGCGCGGACAAACTGCCCGGCGGGCGCGGGTTCGGCGAGCCGGTGCGGCTGATGATCGATCTCGACGGCGCGATCGAGATCGTCGGCCTGTTCCGCGCGAGCATGGCGGAGAAACTGCTGGTCGCGGCGAGCGACGGGCGCGGCTTCATCGTGCCGGTGGCGGAGACGCTGGCCGAGACGCGCAAGGGCAAGACCGTCGTCACCCCGCGCGCGGGCGCCAAGCTGAAGGTGGTGCGGCCGGTCGATCCGACCGCCGACCAGATCGCGGTGATCGGCGAGAACCGCCGGCTGCTCGTCTTCGCGCTCGCCGAACTGCCCGAAATGGCGCGCGGGCAGGGGGTGCAGTTCCAACGCTACAACGATGGCGGCCTTTCCGATGCGATCCCCTTCGTGCTCGCGCAGGGGCTTAGCTGGACGATGGGCGGCGAGAGCGGGCGAACCCGCACCGAAACGGACCTGACCTTCTGGCGATCGGCGCGCGGCGCCGCCGGGCGGATGCCACCGAACGGGTTCCCGCGCGATAATCGCTTCTGAAGCAAACGCTTCTTGCGTATCGTTTCGGTTGCGACGAAAGGACGTGTCAGATGCTCTTGACCGGTATGCCGTAGCGCCGATGGCGATGGGACTTGATAAGCCTCTCGTGCCGAGCGCGCTGTCGCCGCTCGGCATCGTCGAGCGGGTGTTCGGCATCGTGCCCACCATCCAGATGTCCTCGCGGCTGATCGGCCTGTTGCCGATCCCGGCGATGATGATCCGCGCCAAGGCCGGTGCGATCACGATCGACGTCACCAACCCGCCGTTCACGCGGGCGGGCCTAGGGCTCGCGGTCGATGGCGTGCAACTGCTCGACCTGATCGGCGAGCGGGTCGCTGCGTTCGTGGAGAGCGACCGGCTGGAAGGGGATTTCCCGCTCCAGCTCGGTGACCATGCCGAGCGTCGGCACTTCCGCGTCGCGATGGCGCGCCTCGCGCGCAATGCCGACGGGCGTTGCCTCGTCACCTTCGTCGATCAGACCGCCGAATTGCGCACCGAGGACACTCTGCGCCGCGCGATGCTGACCGACAGCCTGACCGGGCTGCCCAACCGCGCCGGCTTCAGCGACCGGGTCGAGCATCTGCTCGACGAGGCGCCTGCGCGATTCCGCTACGCGGTCATCATGCTCGATCTCGATCGCTTCAGCCGGGTGAACGCCTGCCTCGGTTCGACGTCGGGCGACGAACTGCTCATCACGGTGGCGCGGCGCCTGAAGGGCGTCCTGCGCGCGCATGACGTGCTCGCGCGCAGCGGCGGCGACGAATTCGCGATCTTCATGACCGTGGAAGACGGCGCCAGCGATGTCGCGCAGGTCACCAAGCGCGTCATGGGCGCGCTGGCCGCGCCGTTCCGCTTGTCGGGCTTCGAGATTCGCGTCGCCTGTTCGGTCGGCGTCGCCTTCGGCGCGGCGCGGCTCGACGATCCCGAGGAGTTGATCCGCCACGCGCAATTCGCGGTGAAGCGCTCCAAGAGCAGCGGCCATGCCGAAGCGTATCAACCGCAGGCGTTCGACATCGCGCGCGAACAGTTCGGCATGGAAACGGCGCTCCGCCGCGCGCTCGACCGCGGCCAGTTGCGGCTCAACTACCAGCCGATCTACGATCTCTCCTCGGGTCGGCTGGTGTCGTTCGAGGCGCTCGCGCGCTGGAAGGACGATACGGGGATGGAGCTTCTCCCCTCCGATTTCATCCCCGTCGCCGAGGAATCGGGGCTGATCGTGCCGCTCGGCCGCTGGGCGATCGAGGAATCGGTGCGTACGCTGGCCGACTGGGACGCGCGGTTCGGCGCCGATTGCGGGGTGAAGATCGCGGTCAACCTGTCGGCGATCCAGCTTCAGCGCGACAGCATCACGCCGCTGCTGGAGAGTGCGCTCAGCACGCACGGCCTGCCGGGATCGCGCTTCACGCTCGAACTGACCGAAAGCGCGCTGGTCACCGATCCCGATCGGATCGCGGGCATCATGCACGGGCTGAAAGGGCTGGGCACGACGATCGCGATGGACGATTTCGGCACGGGCTATTCGAACCTCGCCTATCTCCAGAAGCTGCCGATCGACGTGCTCAAGATCGACCGCAGCTTCGTGACCGGGATGCTCGCCGATCGCGACAAGGTGGCGATCGTGCGTGCGATCCTCAGCCTGGCGCAAGCGCTCGGCATGCAGACTACCGCCGAAGGCGTCGAGTCGAGCGATCTCGCGCAGACGCTCGCGGCGTTGGGATGCACCTATGCGCAGGGGTTCGTCTATGCGCGCCCGCTCGAGGCGTCCGACGCTTATGCGCTGCTGGAGACCCGCCGCCACTGATCGAGCGCGTCATCAACGATCGCGTCGAGCCGGGGCTGTGCGGGGAAGTCCTCGCGCACCCATTCCGCCTCGATCGCGCGAAGCAGCCGGGCGACCTCCGGCCCCTTGCGCACGCCGCGTTCGACCAGCGCGCCGCCGCTCACCGGCAGGCGCGGCGGCTGCCATCCGGCGATCGCCGCGACATCTGCGAGCGGGCGGTCCGACAGCAACAGCCGGTCGATCGCGAGATCGGGGCCGAGCGTGTAGGCGATCGCCCGCGCGGGGGCATCGCCGGCCGGCTGCGTCGCGCTGACGAGACGGCGGCGATCGAGGTTGGAGAGCTTCAGCCGGGCGCCGACATCTTCCGCGATCGCCGCGTCGGCGGGCAACAGCGCGGCGAGGCGGCGGATCGGGTTGGGCACCGTGCCGCTCCCGGCCTCGCGCGCGGCGAGCCGGGCGAGACGGTCCGCCGCCACGATCTCGGGCAGCACCGGGCGGAAGATGCCGTGGCCGATCATCAGCGCGACGGTCGGCACCGCATGGTCGGCGAGCAGCAGCTTGAGCAATTCCGCCGCGATCCGCTCCCGCGAGAGCGCCATCAGATCGTTGGCGCGCGCCGCGCACGCCGCGAGTCCCGCCGCGTCGACCGTCTCGCCGAAGCGCGCATGGAAGCGGAAGAAGCGCAGGATACGCAGATGATCCTCGGCGATGCGCTGAAGCGGATCACCGATGAAGCGCACACGCCGCGCGGCGAGATCCGCGACCCCGCCGAAATAATCGAACACCTCGCCGGTGATCGGATCGGCATAGAGCGCGTTGATCGTGAAATCGCGGCGCGCGGCATCCTCCTCCCACGCCTGGGTGAAGGCGACGGTGGCGTGGCGGCCATCGGTCGCGACGTCGCGGCGCAGCGTCGTCACCTCGACCGGGCCGTCCGGCAGCACGGCGGTGATCGTGCCGTGGGCGAGGCCGGTCGGCACCGCCTTGATGCCGGCGGCGCGCAACCGATCGAGCACGTCCTCGGGGGGCAGTTCGGTGGCGAGATCGATGTCGGCGACGTCGATCCCGAGCAAGGTGTCGCGCACCGCGCCGCCGACGAAGCGCGCCGCGCCCGGCCCGAGCGCCGCGCACAGCCGATCGAGGCCCGCCCGCGCGCGCCAGGCCGCAGGGGGCAGCATCAACCCGCCCATCGCAACCGCCGCGACAGGTTGACGATCATCGCCGCGGTCGCGCCCCAGATGCGCTGGCCGCCCCACAGGATCTCGTAATAATGGCGGTCGTGGCCCTGCCACTCGACCGCCACTTCGAGGTGGTTCCCCGAATCGAGCAGGAAATCGAGCGGCACCTCGAACACCTCGGCGACTTCGACGGCGCTCGGCACCAGCACGAGATCGGGCGGGACCACGGCCACCACCGGCGTGACGCGGAAGCCGGTGATCGTCCGATACGGATCGCTCTCGCCGACGACGGTCACGCGGTCGCGGGGCAGGGCGATCTCTTCCTCCGCCTCGCGCAGCGCGGCGGCGACCGCGTCGGCGTCTTCGGGATCGATCCGCCCGCCGGGAAAGGCGACCTGCCCGGCGTGGCGCTTCAGCGTGTCGGTGCGGCGCGTGAGGATGACGCCGGGGCGGTCGCGATCGGTGACCGGCACCAGCACCGCCGCGCCGATGTCCGCGCCGGTATCGATCGGTTCGCCCGCGACGTGATCGCCGGTCAGCAGCGTGGTATCCTGGGCATGGCCGGCGGCGAGCGCGTGGCGCAGCCGTTCGACCAGCGTCATTCGGCCGGCTCCAGCGGGAAGAACGCGCCCTTGCTCCACAGGCCCGGCGGTTCGTCGCCTCCCGCGATCGCGAGGTTGGCGAGTTCGTAATAGACCGGGCGCGCGACCAGCGCCTCCATCCCGCCGCGCACCGCGAGATAGGGACGGGGGCCATCCTCACCCGCGACGAAGCGCAGCGGATGATCGGGCCCGGCGGTGACGAGATCGCCGGTGTTGAGCCGGAAGACGAGCGATTGCGCCGCGCCCGCGCCGTCCGCCTTCAGCTCGACCGCGACGAACGGCGCGTCCTCGACTTCGATGTCGAGCTTCTCGACCGGGGTGACGAGCACATGGCTGCCATCGGGCTCGCGCCGGAGGATCGTCGAGAACAGCCGCACCATCGCCTCGCGTCCGATCGGCGAACCCTGATGATACCAGGTGCCGTCGCGGGCGATGCGCATTTCGCTGTCCCCGCAATGCGTGGGGTTCCACCGTTCGATCGGCGGCAGTTTCTGGTCTTCGGCGAGCCGCGCGATCTCGGCGAGCGAGAGCGCGGATAGATCGGGCATGGGGTCCATCGGCATGGCGCAGCCGGTAAGCCAGCCCGGCGGTCGCGTAAAGTCGGGGGCCCGGAATCCGGCGCGCGGACTCAGGTGAGCGCTGGGATGCGCGGCGCGAGCATGCCGGCACCCTCGGGCGCGGTGCCGCGCGCGAGCAGGCGGCGCTGCTCGACCGGGCCGGGCGCGCGCCACAACGCCGTCGCGCGCGCATCGAACCCGAAGAAGCGGCCATAATATTCCGGATCGCCGATCAGCATCAGCGGGGGCGCGCCGGACTCCTCGGCGGCGCGGATCGCGTGGCGGGTCAGCCGCTGGCCGACACCTTCGCCCTGCCGCGCCGGCTCGACCGCGATCGGCCCGACCATCACCAGCGGATCGCTGCCGCCGTCGTCGCGCGCCAGCCGCACCGGCCAGCATTGTATCGTGCCAATGAGCGCGCCGTCCTCGACCGCGGCGAAGCTGAGCGCGGGAACGGCGCTGGTGCCCTCGCGAATCCGATAGGCGGTGCGGCGGTGCCGGTCTGGGCCGAACGCACGGTCCAGCAACCGCTCGACCGCGTCGGCTTCGATCTCGGCGAGGGGAATGATAACGATCACAGGCATCGTCCGCAGCGTGGCCGGCAACGGGCGGCCGGGGCCGCGCCCTTTAGCGCCGCCGCGCGCCAACGCAAGCCGAATATGCGGGGGCGGTTCCCACCGCCGCCGCATCTGCTATGGCGCGTGGAAATTCGACCTTTTAGGACGCACGCTTTGGACGACCGGCTCTGCCTTGAAGTACATGATCTCGAAGTACAGGTGCTGACCGGCATCTATTCCGAAGAAACCCACCTGCCGCAGCCGTTGCGCATCTCGCTCTCGGTCGATCTCGACTGCCCGGCGCATTTCGCGCCCGACGATCCGCTCGGCATGTCCAAGAACTATCTCGATCTCAAGCGCGCCGCGACGACCGCGCTGCCCGCCGGGGTCCACTTCACGCTGATCGAGGCGGTGGCGGACCATATCGCCGACACCTTGTTCCTGCAGGACCAGCGGGTGCGGCGGGTTCAGGTGAAGATCGTCAAGCTCGCCATCGCCGAGGCGGGGGAATCGATCGGAATCACGCTGGTTCGCCACCGCCGCTGACGCGCGGCCGAAACTGGTCTTACCGGTCGCAGCGGCCGAGCGAGTCCAGCACGACCTTGTAATCCTCGCGCGCGATGTCCGCCTCGGACGGGTCGATCCCGGCGGTGCTGCTGTCGGGGAGCGCCGTCGGCAGCCCGCAGGCGAGGCGATACCACAGCAAGGTGTCGTGCTGCGGCGCGGCGGCATTTGGATCGGCGAGGTCGCCAATCGACGCCGACCAATGCGGCGGCTCGCCCTGCTTGCGCACGATATTGAGCGAGACCGGGCTGCCATCGGCGGTGGTCAGGAAGATCTGCGTCTCGCCTTCGCCCGGCAGCGCGCCGGGGGTGTGGAACGCATGACCGACCCCGGTGATCGCGGGCGGCGCGCCCGCTGCGACCACTTCGGTGGCGATCCTGCGGGTGAGCGCGTCCGCCTCGGGCGACCAGTCGCGCTGCCCGTCGAGCGCGACGAGCTGGATCTGGCCGGGCTGTCGCGCCGGGCGGGCGAACAGCAAGACACGCAGCTTGCGCAATTTGGGCATCCGCCCGCGCGCGTCGAGCGGCACATCGGCGACATAGCCGATCGTCGGTGGTAGCGCGCCCGGCGCGCGGATCAGCGCCGCGACATCCGCCTCTATATAGACGCGCGCATAGCCGGGGCGGACATCCGCCGCGGCGGGGCCCTTGATCGGCGCGACGCTGCGGATGGCCGCGTCGACAATCGTGGGAGCGTTAACAATCAGGTCCGCGAATCGGGTATAGGACAAAGTCGCCATCGGCGCCGGATCGGCACGCTCGACAGGCTGCTGGGCGCCCGCGGGAGGGCAAGACAATGCTGCGACCGCGCAAAAAAGTGCGATTGTGGGAATCTTCGCCATTCTTGCTGGTTAGCCGATCGTTTCGTCTGGATACAGAAATAATTCTGCCACGGAGGCGCGCTAGGGCTTTTTGCGGGGACAAAGCGTTTGCTTCGCGGTTTTCGCCGCGATACAGGTTTGGCCTGTCCAGGATACACTAGCCCACGCAAGGGCAGTTACGAGCGGGCATTACGGCACGGTACAAAGCGCCGCCGTCGTATACAGAGGAGTTTCGTTACTGAATGGCTTACGCTGATCGAGATACAAGTGGCAGCCGTATTGTCTCGATCGTGATCGTTTCGATCGTGGTCGCGGCATTCGGGTGGGCATTCGTGAACGGGCTTGCCTTCAAATACATCAAGAAGGCGCAAGAGAAGCTCAATACGTTCGACGTGGCGCCCCCGCCACCGCCGCCGCCGGATAAACCGCCGCCCCCGCCGCCGCCAGATCAGCCGCAGGTGCAGCCGCCGCCCGTGGTGTCGCCGCCGCCGATCGTGCAGGTCCAGACGCCGCCGCCGGTGATCCAGACGGTACAGACCCCGCCGCCGGCAATCCAGATCACGCCGCGCGCCGCTCCGCCGGCACCGCCAGCGCCGCCCGCGCCGCCGGTCGTGTCGAAGGCCGCCGGCCTCAAGGGCAACCCGGGCCAGTTCTTCGGTCCCGACGCATATCCCGCCGCGGCGCTGCGCGCCGAAGCTCAGGGTCGGGTCGTGGCGAGGCTCACGGTCGGCACGGATGGCCGCGTGACCGACTGCCAAGTGACGACGTCGAGCGGAAACTCCGACCTCGATTCGACCACGTGCAGCATCGCCAAGCGTCGCGTGCGGTATTCGCCCGCGATGGATGCCTCGGGCACGCCGATCGTTTCGACGACGACGCTGCCGGTCAAATGGGTTTTGCCTGAATAATCATCTTCCCCGGCGCACCTGCGATTGGGCGCCGGGGGTTTATTGAGAGGGAAGTTACCGCATGCTCACCACCATTCTCGCTGCCGGGGCGACGCCGCCCGAGAACAACTTCGGCCTGATGAACTCGCTGAACGAAGGCGGCCCGGTCACCTGGACCGTCGCGATCATTCTGACCATCTTCCTCTTCTTCACGCTCTACATCCTGTTCACCAAGCTGTTCGAGCAGCAGAAGGTCATCAACCAGGGCAAGCGCGTCGGCGCCTCGTTCTGGACCGCCAACAGCCTGCGCGAAGGCGCGGCGAAGCTCGAGAAGAACTCGGCCTACCGTCAGATCGTCGATGACGGCCTGACCGCGCAGGAGCAGCACGGCCGCCTGACCGATCCGGTCGAAGCGCACGACTGGGTCCATGGTTCGCTCGCCCGTTCGGAAGCCGCGATCAACTCGCAGCTCGGCGGCGGTCTCGCCTTCCTCGCCACGGTCGGTTCGACCGCGCCGTTCATCGGTCTGTTCGGTACGGTGCTCGGTATCTACCGCGCGCTCATCAAGATCGGCCAGGCTGGCCAGGCGTCGATCGACAAGGTCGCCGGTCCGGTCGGTGAAGCGCTCATCATGACCGCCTTCGGTCTGGTCGTCGCGGTTCCGGCGGTGCTCGCGTTCAACTACCTGCAGCGCCGCAACAAGGCGATCGCCGAGAACCTCAGCGCGTTCTCGAACGACGTGCTCGGCTATATCGCGTCGGACGGCGCGGTGAAGCCGACGATCGCCGCGCGCAAGGCTCCGGTGGCTCCGGCCAAGCCTGCGACCACCGTTACCAAGTAAGCAGCATATGGGAGCCGTTCATGCGGCGGCTCCCACCCTCCGCTGCCGGAGAATGCTCCGGCGCTACGACTGTTGAGAATAGGATAGCCGTCCATGGCGATGAGCACTGGCGCACCAACTGACAGCGATACGCCGATGTCGGACATCAACACGACGCCGCTCGTGGACGTCATGTTGGTGCTCCTCATCATCTTTCTGATCACCGTTCCGGTGGTGGTTCAGAACATCAAGCTGAAGTTGCCGGACGTGAAATACGATCCGACGACGACCAAGCCCGAAAACGTCAGCCTGTCCGTGATCGAAGACGGCAGCGGCAATTGCGCGGTCTATTGGAACCTCACGCGGGTGACGCATGAGGAACTGCTGAAGCGCGCGGTCGACAAGCTCGAAGCCGAAGTCAAGCGGCTCGGCGGCGCTGCCAACCTGACCCCGGACGATCTGCCCGAGGCGCACATCCGCGGCGATGTGAACGTGCCCTACAAGTGCATCGGTGGCGCGATCTACACGATGCAGATGGCGGGCTTCGCGAAGGTGGGCTTCATTTCGCAGCCGCCGCCCAACGTCGTCCCCGGCGAATGATCACCACGTCGTCTTTTTGGGACCGCGGTTTTAGGGAATTTTCGATATGGCAATGAGTTCTGGTCGCGGTGAAGGCGATCCCATGATGGACATCAACACGACGCCGTTGATCGACGTCATGTTGGTTCTGCTCATCATGTTCATCATCACCATCCCGCCGCAGACGCATGCGGTGAAGGTCGATCTGCCCATCAACAGCAATCACCCGGCCAATCCGATCGACGCCACCAAGAACAAGGTGATCGTCGATTCCGCCGGCGTGGTGCAGTGGAACGGCAGCCCGGTCGATCTTGTGACGCTCCAGCAGTATCTCGAGCAGACCAAGACGATGAACCCGGAGCCGGAGCTGCACTTCCAGCCCAATCCGGATGCGAAGTACGAGAAGGTCGATACCGTCCTCGCCGTCATCAAGCGGTCGGGCGTCTCGAAGCTCGGCTTCATCGGCAACGAGCAGTATCGCAACGATTTCTGATCGTTCCGGCGTAACTTCCAGGTTCCAAAGGCGGCTCTTCGGGGCCGCCTTTTTTGTTGAGCTGCTGGGAGGCGGTGCGGACGATCCCGCTGGCTGCGCCGTCAGAGGCGCGGCAAGGTCACGCCGCGCTGCCCCATATATTTGCCCGCGCGGTCCGCATAGCTCGTCTCGCACGGCTCGTTGCCCTGCAGGAACAGGAACTGGCATGCGCCCTCGTTCGCGTAGATCTTGGCGGGGAGCGGGGTGGTATTGGAGAATTCGAGCGTGACATGCCCCTCCCAGCCGGGTTCGAGCGGGGTCACGTTGACGATGATGCCGCAGCGCGCATAGGTCGATTTGCCGAGGCAGATCACCAGCACGTCGCGCGGCACCCGGAAATATTCGACCGTCCGCGCCAGCGCGAAGCTGTTCGGCGGGATCACGCACACGTCGGTCTTGCGATCGACGAAGCTGTTCGCCGCGAAATCCTTGGGATCGACGATCACGCTGTCGATGTTGGTGAAGATCTTGAACTCGTCCGAAACGCGCGCGTCATAGCCATAGGATGACAGCCCGTAGGAGATGCAGCCGTCGCGCTTCTGCCCATCGACGAACGGTTCGATCATGCCGGTCGTAAGCGCCTGCTCGCGAATCCAGCGGTCTGACATCACGGACATTGAGCGCTCCTGTTGGGGCGCACGCTTTCGCCGGAAAGGCGGGGCAGGGCAAGACCCGTCGGCGCTACGCCAACCGGTCGAGCCACGCCTGGGCTTGCTTCGGCTCGCCCGGCGCCTGCGGCGAGACCCGGCCGCGCGATGCGAGGAATTCCTGCTGAAGCGCGAACGGTGGCATACCGAGCTGCGCGCGAGCCTTGTCGATGGTCTCGCCGATCTCGGCCAGTTCGGCGAGGATGGGGGCGGCGGCCGCGCGCGTCCCGCGGTCGCTGGTGTGACCGAACAAGCCCCATTTCCCGGCCGCTGTCACCCGCAGCACGGCGATCAGCGCCTCGCGATAGTCGGTTTCCAGTTCGATGCGCCGGTCATCAAGACGCGCGAGACGATCCGCCTTCGCCATCAGCCGCCGATGCCGAGATCGGCCGGGCCGAAGGCATGCGGCAAAAGCTCCGACAGGGCATAGCGCTCGACCGCGTCGCCTTCCGCCGCCGCGCACCAGATCGTCACGTCGCGGCCGCCTATCTGCGCGGCTTCGTTGATGACCTGGCGGCAGCGCCCGCACGGCCCGACCACCGCCACCCCGCGCGGCACACCGCCTGTGTCCATCGCCCCGCCGATCACCGCGACCGCGACGACATCGCGTAGCCGCCCGGCGCTGCTCGCGGTCGCCAGCGCGACCGTCTCGGCGCACAGCGACAGGCCGTAGCTGGCGTTCTCGAAATTCGCGCCGGTCACGACGCCGCCGTCCGCGAGCAGCACCGCCGCGCCGACCCCGAACCGCGAATAGGGCGCGTGCGCGTTGCGCGCCGCCGCGCGCGCCGCAACGATCAGCCGGTCGCGCATCATGTCGTCGAGAACGGGGGGTTCATTCATGGTCGTACTACATCCCAATTGACCGGGCCTTCGATGCCGTCGATCCGGCGCATGTCGTTCGCTTGCCACATCCGCCACGGCCGGGCGGCATAATCGGGCGGGAAGAAGTTGCCGGTCGCCCACACCGGGCGGTCGAACGCCGCAGTCACGCGATAGGCGGCGTCGAACGGCCGGCTGATCTTGAGCAGCACCGGCTTGCCGGTGTGTGCCTCGACCATCGTCAGGAAGCGGCGCAGCTCGGCGATCACCGCCGGCGCATCGGGCCGCGCGGCGCAATCGTCGGTGAAACCGAGTTCGACCGCAGCGGGCAAGGCGTCCAGCGTGCGCGGAACGGTGGTGTTGAAATTGTTCGCCTGATCCACCGCGAGATGACACAGCGAATAGCGGTGCATCGCGCCGCGCCGCATGCCGGTCTTGGGGACGGCATCCCAATTGGCGGCGAACCTCATATCGCGGCCGGCGGCGCCGCTGGTCGCGCGGACATAGGCGAAATCGGCGCCGGCGCCGTGGACCGACCACCATTCGATCTCACCTTGCGCGTCGGACACGTCGACGCCCTGGATCGGGTATTTCACGCCAGGCCGCCATTGCAGCGCGAGCGCCCAGGCGGCGCAGGCGAGCGCGATCAGCAGCACTGCCACCACGCCCATCGCGGCGAGCCGCTTCGCCCAGGTGTTGAGCCGCATCGCCGTCAATTCCGGATGTGAAGTACGCAGATCAGCGTGAACAGCCGCCGCGCGGTGGCGAAGTCGATCTCGATCTTGCCGGCCAGCCGCTCCTTGAGCAGCGCGGCGGCTTCGTCGTGCAGCCCGCGCCGCGCCATGTCGATCGTCTCGATCTGCTGCGGCGTGGCGTTGCGGATCGCCTGGTAATAGCTGTCACAGATCGCGAAATAGTCTTTGATCGACCGCCGGAAGCGCCCCATCGCCAGCACATAGGTTTCGAGATGCGTGCCGTCCTCGCGGTGGATGGCGATGCCGAGCCGGCCTTCCTCGACCGCCAGCTCGATCCGGTACGGCCCGGCATAGCCGTCCGCATAGGCGCGCTGGGGCGCGAAATAATTCTCCTCGATCAGATCGAAGATCGCGATCCGCCGTTCTTGCTCGATATCGGCCGAGCGCCACAGGATCGTGGCCTCGTCGAGCGAGACGTGGATGATGCGCGGGTCCGCCATCCCAGCGGCCCTATCGGGGAAGTCGCCGCCCGACAATCACCAGCTTATCCACACCTTGCACGTCCGATCCGGCGCAAGCGGGTTTGAGCGCGCGGGCGGGCGGGCTAGAGAGCGGCGATGGCTACCGCATTCGCAACCCCCGTACCGTCCGCCCCCGAGGCACCCGTCCTTCCGCAGAACGTCGAGGCCGAGGCGGCGATGCTCGGCGCGATGATGATCGACAACCGGCTCGCCGACGATCTGATCGACAAGCTCGAGCCCGAGCATTTCTTCGAGCCGCTGCACGGCCGCATCTTCGCGGCGATTCGCAAGCTGCGCGGCACCGACATGCTGGCCACGCCGGTGACGCTGCGGCCGCTGTTCGATGCCGACCCCGGCATGAAGGAACTGGGCGGCCCCGGCTATCTCGCGCAATTGACCGGCAGCGGCGCCGGGCTGATCGGCGCGCGCCAGTTCGCGCAGCAGATCTATGATCTGGCGATGCTGCGGACGCTCGTGACGGTCGGGCGCAGCCTGGTCGATCGCGCGCTCGATACCTCCGAGGAGGTCAATCCGCGCGCGCAGATCGAACTGGCGGAAGAGGAGCTGTTCAAAGTCGCCGCCGACGGCGGCAGCGAGAGCGCGGTCAAAAGCTTCGCGCAGGCGACCACGCTCGCGGTGAAGATGGCGCAGCGCGCGCTCAACTCGGGCGGTAACCTTTCGGGTATCACCACCGGGTTCGATTCGATCAACGGCAAGATCGGCGGCATGCACCATAGCGACTTGATGATCCTTGCCGGGCGACCGGGCATGGGCAAGACCGCGCTCGCCACCAACATCGCGTTCAACGCCGCGCAGCGCTACATGCGCGACCGGGCCGACGGGCTGCCACACAGCGAATCGGTCGGCGCCAAGGTCGCGTTCTTCAGCCTCGAAATGTCGGCCGATCAGCTCGCCACGCGTATCCTCGCCGAGCAGGCGCGGATCAGCGGCGAGGCGCTGCGCATGGGCAAGATCAGCAAGACCGAGTTCAACCAGCTTGCCGCCGCCGCCGCCGAGCTGGAGAATTTGCCTTTGTTCATCGACGACACCGCCGGTTTGTCGATCGCCGCGCTGCACACGCGGATGCGGCGGCTCCAGCGCCGGCACAACAATGAGATCGGGCTGGTGGTGGTCGATTACCTCCAGCTCCTGACCGGATCGGCCAAGGCGTCGGGCGACGGGCGCGTTCAGGAAATCTCGGAGATTTCGCGCGGGCTGAAAACGCTCGCCAAGGATATGAACGTGCCGGTGATCGCGCTGTCGCAGCTCAGCCGCCAGGTCGAGCAGCGCGAGGACAAACGTCCGCAGCTTTCGGATCTGCGCGAATCGGGGTCGATCGAGCAGGACGCGGACATGGTGATGTTCGTGTTCCGCGAGGATTATTATGTCGCCGCCAAGGAGCCGAAGCGCCCGGTCGAGGGGGACAGCGCCAAGATCTTCGAGGATCACGCGCAATGGGCGAGCGAGATGGAGCGCGTGTTCGGTCTCGCCGAGTTCATCGTCGCCAAGCAGCGCCACGGCGCGACCGGCAAGGTGATCCTCAAGTTCGAGCCGATGTTCACCCGGTTCAGCGATTATGTGGGGTATTGAGCTCTGCGGAGGTGAGTTTAGGGTCTGATGGGATCAGGGGGCGGTTCGCGTCCTCGGCCGCCTTTCATCCGTTCGTGCTGAGCGAAGTCGAAGCACGTGCCTGAAGCGCGGCGCGCGTGACACGTGCTTCGACTTCGCTCGGCACGAACGGGTAGGTTGCGTTCGATCTCGCGCTCAGAACACCGGTTCTTCGCCGGGCTTCTCGGCGACGTGGATGCCGCATTCGACCTTTTCCCATCCACGCCAGCGGCCCGCGCGCGGGTCTTCGCCGGGGAGCACCTTGCTAGTGCAAGGCTGGCAGCCGACCGACAGATAGCCATCGGCTTCGAGCGGGTGACGCGGCAGGTCGTGCGCGGTGAAATAGGCCTCGAGATCGGCCTTCACCCAGTCGCCGAGCGGGTTGATCTTGAGCCGGCCGTCCTCGATCTCGAAACGCGCGATGTTCTGGCGCGTGCTCGACTGGAACGCCTTGCGGCCTGAAATCCAGCTATCGAGATCCTGCTTGGCGCGCTTGAGCGGCTCGACCTTGCGGATTTCGCAGCAGCCATCGGGATCGTAGGACCAGCGCAGCCCCTTTTCATCCTTCGCGGCGATCACGGCCGGGTCAGGTTCGACCGACCAGGATGTGCGTAGGCCGAGCCGCTTCACCAGCGTGTCGCGATAGGCGAGCGTCTCGGGGAACATCTTGAGCGTATCGACGAAGATCACCGGCACGCTCGGATCGGCCTTGGCGACGAGATCGAGCAGCACCGCGCTTTCGGTGCCGAACGACGACACCACCGCGACGCGCCCGAGCAGCCCTTCCGCGAACAGCGTCGTCAGCATCGTCTGCGCATCGACGCCCGCGAACCGCGCGTTGAGCGCGTCGGCATCGGCCTGGGTGAAGGCGGGGCGCGTGTCGATGATGTCGAGCTTACGAGCGGGGCTGGCCATGACGCAGTTTCCAAACAGGCACGGCACCGTCAGCCGCCCCCTGATATACGTGCTCGTAGCGCGACAACGAGGCGTGCAGCGTGGCAGAATCGATTTCAGTGCGGGGAGCAAAACTATCGAAGCCACACCGCCGCATCGGCACGATCTGATCGACCAGCACGTCGCCCTCGGCGCGCAATTCGCCGGTGTAGCCCGCCTCGCGCAGGATACGCGCCGCCGAATAGCCGCGCCCGTCGCGGAAGGCCGGGAACGCCACTTCGACCAGCGCGAGCTGGCCGAGGTGCGGGAGCAGCGCACGGACGTCGTCACCCGGTTCGATGCGGACGGCGGTCGCGTTGGTCTGGCCGAGGAAGGCGTCGAGCGTTACGGCGGGCTCCTCGTGCGGGGCGTCGTCGCGGAAGCGGAGGGGGGAGTCGGTCATTGGCAACGATCCGTCACCCCAGCGGAAGCTGGGGTCTTGTTGGGGAGGGCACGGCAGGAGCCGCGGGAGACCCCAGCGTGCGCTGGGGCGACGGTCTGGGGATCACCCATAGAGCGCCACCTTGAACGGCTCCATTCCGACGCGCCGATAGGTATCGAGGAACCGCTCACCCGCCTCGCGCCGCTCCAGATACACGTTGGTCACCGTCTCGACCGCATCGACGATGCCGTCCTCGTCGAAGCCAGGCCCGGTGATCTTGGCGATGCTGGCGTCCTCCGCGCCCGATCCGCCAAGCGACAATTGGTAGTTCTCGATGCCCTTCTTATCGACGCCGAGGATGCCGATGTGCCCGGCGTGGTGGTGTCCGCAGGCGTTGATGCAGCCGCTGATCTTGAGCTTCAGTTCGCCCAGTTCGCGCTGGCGGCCGAGATCGGCGAAGCGACTGGCGATCTTCTGCGCGACGGGGATCGAGCGCGCATTGGCGAGCGCGCAATAATCGAGGCCGGGGCAGGCGATGATGTCGCCGATCAGATCGAGGTTGGCGGTGGCGAGGCCGGCGGCGTCGAGCGCCTGCCAGACCGCGTAGAGATCGGCCTTGCGGACGTGCGGCAGCACGATGTTCTGCGCATGAGTCACGCGAAGCTCGTCGAACGAGTAGCGCGTGCCGAGATCGGCCATCACATCGAGCTGGTCCGCCGAGGCGTCGCCGGGGATGCCCTCAGTCGGTTTGAGGCTGATCGTGACAATCGCATAGCCGGGCTGCTTGTGAGGGCGCACGTTCTGATCGACCCACACCGCGAAATCGGGATCGCTGCGGTCAATCGTGTCGGGCGCGTCGGCGTCGAACGCGGGGGGGGCGAAGAAGGCGCTGATCCGTTCCAACTCGGCGAGCGGCGGGTCGATGCCCAGCGTCTTCACATGCGCGAACTCTTCCTCGACCTGCCGCGCATATTCGGCCGCGCCGATCTCGTGGATCAGGATCTTGATCCGCGCCTTGTAGATGTTGTCGCGCCGGCCGTAGCGATTGTACACGCGCAGGCACGCTTCGAGATAGCTCATCAGATCGTCGGCGGTGACGAAATCCTTGATCTCGGGCGCGACGAACGGGGTGCGCCCCATGCCGCCGCCGACATAGATCTTCGCGCCGAGCCGGCCGTCGCGCGTGAGCAACTGGATGCCGATGTCATGCAGCCGCATCGCCGCGCGATCCTCATCGGCGCCGATCACCGCGATCTTGAACTTGCGCGGCAGATAGGTGAACTCCGGGTGGAAGGTGCTCCACTGGCGCAGCAATTCGGCCCAGGGGCGCGGATCGGTGACCTCGTCGGCGGCGGCGCCGGCGAACTGGTCCGACGAGATGTTGCGGATGCAATTGCCAGACGTCTGGATCGCGTGCATCTCGACCGTCGCCAGTTCGGCGAGGATGTCGGGCGCCTGATCGAGCTTGATCCAGTTAAACTGGATGTTCTGCCGCGTGGTGAAATGGCCATAGCCGCGATCATATTTGCGCGCGACATGCGCGAGCATGTGCATCTGCTTGCCCGACAGCGTGCCATAGGGCACAGCCACGCGCAGCATATAGGCGTGAAGCTGGAGATACAGGCCGTTCATCAGCCGCAGCGGCTTGAACTGGTCCTCGGTGATCTCGCCCGACAGGCGGCGCTTCACCTGATCGCGGAATTCCTCGACGCGGGCATCGACGATCGACTGGTCGTAAGTGTCGTACTGGTACATCAGAAAGCCCTGACTTTTGGCACGCGGAGGCGCGGAGGCGCTGAGAAGAAAGAGAATGGGTTCGCGCAGAGGCGCAGAGGGCGCAAAGAGCGAATCGCGGGCGGCAGCGCGCTTATTTTTCCCTCGGCCGCTGGGAAGTCTTCCGTCCGCACCGTTGCGCTGACGCCTCTGCGTCCTCCGCGCCTCTGCGCGAACACGCCTTCTACTCCGCGCCTCCGCGCCTCCGCGTGAACCATCACAGCACCACCTGTGGCGACGCCTCCGGCGCGAGCGTCAGGTCCATCCGCACGGTCGGGCCGAGCGCGCGGACGCGGTCCTTGATGTGGGCGGGGCGGGGGCCGTCGGGGGTGAGCGTCGCCTCGATCACATAGGGGCCGTTGACGCGGCGCGCGGCCTCCTCGAGCTTGCCGAGCGCCTCGCCCTCGCTGGCGACATCGGCGGCGTCGGCGACATGGCGCGACCAGCCCGAGCCGGTCCACCAGATCACGTCCCCGGTCGGCAAATCATTCCCCGTCAGCAGCTTCACGCGAACGTCCCCTCGGCAACCGTCGCCCAGCGTCCGAGCCGCTCGTGGGCGTCGGACAGATCGACGACCTCGCCTACAACGATGATGGCCGGGCTCGCCACCTTTTCGCGCTCCACCATCGCACCGAGATCGGCGAGCAGCGTGCGCAGCGCACGCGCGCCGGCGAGCGTGCCGCGTTCGAGCGTGGCGACCGGCATGTCGGGGGCGACCCCATCGCGCATCAATTTGTCGGCGATGTCGGCTGCGGTCGCGACGCCCATGTAGATGACGAGCGTGCGGCCCTTGCCGGCGAGCCCCGACCAATCCTGATCGGCGAGCCCCTTGCATTGCCCGGCGACGAAGCTGACCGCGCTCGAATAGTCGCGGTGGGTAAGCGGCAGCATCGCCTCCGCCGCGCAGCCGAGGGCGGCCGACACGCCGGGGATGACCTCGACCGGCAGCCCGGCGGCGCGCACCGCCTCGACCTCCTCGCCGCCGCGCCCGAAGATGAACGGATCGCCACCCTTCAGCCGCACCACGATCGCACCGGTCTTCACATGCGCGACGATCAGCGCGTTGATCGACTCCTGCGGCAGCGTGTGCCGCGCGCGGCGCTTGGCGACCGAGATGCGCTGTGCCGCAGCGGGCGCGAGATCGAGCACGCGCGGATCGATCAACCCGTCGTGGACGACGATGTCGGCCGATCTGAGCGCCTCGACGGCGCGCACGGTGAGCAGGCCGGGATCGCCCGGACCCGCGCCGACGAGGATGACGCGCCCGCGCGCGTGGGGATCTAGCAGCGTAGCCATGTGCGCCCGATGCGCGAATTGGCCGGGCCGTACAACCGATGCCTGCTTTTGCGGCGGGTAGGGAAACTTTGCGTCGGTCCTTCAGTCGAGACGCCGAACGGTGGACCGCCCGGGTTCGAACGCGCGCCCAAAGGGCGAGAATCGTGCGTCGCTCAGCGCTTGGGCATGTCCAGTTCGCGCGCGCGCTGGGCGAGGCGGATCGCCTCGTCGATCAGTTCGGCGGCGAAGTCGGGCGCCTTTTCGCGGACGGCGATCGACAGACAGTTGCTGGCCTGCTGGCGGAGCTTGTTGGAACGCGGAGAGCGGGTCGAGTCTGGTGTTTCGGTCGTCACGGTCGCTCAATCGCTTATCCGACAGGGAGGTTCCGCGGCTCGTCGCAGCCCGCCGAAGCGATGCGACGAGCCGTGCTCAGGCGTCGCGCAGGCCGACGCCGATGCTCGCGCGGGCCTGTTCGGCCTCGCTCGAAACCACCGGATAGGCGCAATAATCCGCCGCATAATAGGCGCTCGGCCGGTGGTTGCCCGACCAGCCGATGCCGCCGAACGGCGCGGCGGACGAGGCGCCACTGGTCGGCTTGTTCCAGTTGACGATGCCGGCGCGCGCGTTCGCCCAGAACTGATCGTAAAGCGCCGGATTCTGGCTGAGCAGCGTCGCCGACAGGCCGTAACGGGTATTGTTCGCCTCGACGATCGCATCCTCGAACGTTTTGGCCCGGATCACCTGCAGGATCGGGCCGAACAACTCGACGTCGGGGCGCTCGGCCATGTCGGTGGTGTCGATCATCGCGGGGGAGAGGAACGGCAAGCCCGCCCGGGGGCGCTCGAGATGACGGATCGGGCGGCCGCCGCGCATCATCAGTTCGAGGAAGCTCTCGCTCAGCAGATCGGCCGATTCGTTGTCGATCACCGGACCCATGAACGGGGCGGGCTTGGCGTGCGGCGCATCGACGATCATGCGGCCGACGAGCGCACACACCGCGTCGATCAGGTCATCGTGAACGCGTTCATCGACGATCAGCCGGCGCGCGGCAGTGCAGCGTTGGCCCGCGCTCATGAACGCCGACTGCGCGATGATGACCGCCGCCGCGTGGACATCGGGCGATTCCCACACCACGATCGGGTTGTTGCCGCCCATTTCGAGCGCGAGGATCTTCTCCGGCCGGCTGGCGAAGGCGCGGTTGAGCGCGATGCCCGTGCGCGCCGAGCCGGTGAACAGCAGCCCGTCGATGCCCTCGTGCGCGGCGAGCGCCTTGCCCTCGTCCGGGCCGCCGAGCAGCAGCCGCACGCACCCCTCGGGCACGCCGCTTTCATGGAAGCAGGAGACGAGGAACGCGCCGACCGCCGGCGTCTTCTCGGACGGTTTGAACACCACCGCGTTGCCGGCGAGCAGCGCGGGAACGATATGGCCGTTGGGCAGGTGCGCGGGAAAATTATACGGCCCCAACACCGCGAGGACGCCGTGCGGCTTGTGGCGCAGAGCGATCCGACTGCCCATCGGCGCGTCGAGGCGGCGCTGCGCGGTGCGCTCCGCATAGGCTTTGATCGAGATGTCGACCTTGGCGATGACCGTTTCGACCTCGGTATGCGCCTCCCACAGCGGCTTGCCGGTTTCGCGCGCGATCAGATCGGCGAAGGCATCGGCGCGGCCGCGCACGACGTTGGCGAAGCGGCGCAGCGCCTCGGTGCGGTAGGCGAGCGGACGTGACGCCCAGTTCGCCCAGCTTTCGCGGGCGATGGCGACCTCGGCATCGACATCGCCGGATTGGCCACGCCACAGTTCGGCGTTCGTCGCCGGTTCGAAGGAGATCAGTTCATACGCGGACATGGCGCGTGCCCTTGCCCGAATTCGGCACCGAAATCCACCGCATCCGCATCACGCCAGCGCCGCGCCCATCTCGCGGATCGCGGTGATCTTGCTCGCGAACAGCGACCAGTCGTCGCGGTCGGCGATCGCCGACCAGATCGCCTCGACCTCGCCGATCACCATCGCGCAGGGCGTGTCGTCGCGCCAATAAAGGTGGTCGCGGGCTTTGCGCGCAGCATAAGGCGCGACGCGCGCGCGGGCTTCGGCGAAGGCGTCGCCGTCGGGCAAGTGGCCGGCAAAGGCATCGAAGAAGAAGCGGTCGACCGGCAGCATTTCGGCGCGCAAGCCGCGTTCGACCGCGCCGACCAGCGCGGCGTCCTCCTCGGCGCCGCGCGGGACGAGGCCGAGCCGCCACAGGATCGCCTCGCTCACGGCGGTTTGATAATGATCGCCGAACGTCTCGAGCACCGCGATCAGCGGCGCCGCCTCGCTTACCGTGCGCAGCGATACCGCGAGCTGCATCGCGTTCCAGTGGATCGCCTCGGGCTGGCGGCCGAACGCATAGAGACCGGCATGGTCGAAATAGGCGGCGGTGAAAGCCGGATCCCAGGTCGGCAGGAACCGCCACGGGCCATAATCGAAACTCTCACCGGTGACGTTGATGTTGTCGGTGTTGAGCACGCCATGGACGAACCCCGCCGCCATGTAGCTGGCGGCGAGCCGGGCGGTGCGCCGCACCACCAGATCGAGCAGCCGGGTCGCCGGTTCGTCGCCGGGCTCCTCGCCGTACAGGTTGCGCAGCACGTAGCCGATCAGCCGCGTCATCGTCTCGTCATCGCGCAGATAGGCGAGCCGCTGGAAGGTGCCGATGCGGATATGGCTGTGGCTGAGCCGAACCAGCACCGCCGAGCGGGTGGGCGAGGGTTCGTCGTTGCGCTCGAGCGCTTCGCCGGTTTCGATCAGCGAGAAGCTGCGCGAGGTCCCCACGCCGAGCGCTTCGAGCATTTCGGTCGCGAGCACCTCGCGCACCCCGCCCTTGAGGGTGAGGCGGCCGTCGCCGAAACGGCTCCACGGCGTCTGGCCGCTGCCCTTGGTGCCGAGGTCCATCAGGCGGCCGCCGTGGTCGCGCATCTGCGCGAACAGGAAGCCGCGCCCGTCACCGATGTCGGGATTGTACGAGCGGAACTGATGGCCGTGATAGCGCAACGCGAGCGGTCGCGGCAGATTGTCCGGCAGCGGCGCGAAGCGGCCGAAATGCCGCGTCCATTCGGCGTCGCTGAGTGCGGCCAGCCCGACCTCGTCGGCGGCGCGATCGTTGCGGAAGCGCAGCCGGGTTTCCGGGAAGTTCGCGGCTTCAACAACGTCGTACACGGCATCGCCCAGTTCGAGGATGCGCGGATCGGGGCGATATGCTTGCGGGGTTTCGTTCATGCCGCGATATGGGTGCGCCACAGCCGAGGACGCAACCATGCCCGCCTATGAAAACCGATACTGGTGGTCGAACGATGGGCTGCGGCTGCATTATCGCGCCTATCCCGGCCGCGAGGATCGACCGCCGATCATCTGCATTCCGGGGCTGACGCGCAACGCGCGCGATTTCGAGGATCTCGCCCCGCGCCTCGCCGGCGAATGGCGGGTGATCGCGCTCGATCTGCGCGGGCGGGGTGAAAGCGCCTATGCCAAGGATCCGATGAGCTACGTGCCGATGACCTATGTCCAGGACATCGAGGCGCTGCTCGCCGAACTCGGCGTTTCGAGCTTCATCGCGTTCGGCACGTCGCTCGGCGGCATCCTGACGATGCTGCTGGCGGGCGCCGCGCGCGAGCGGCTGGCGGGGGCGCTCATCAACGACGTCGGGCCGGAGATCGAGCCGGCGGGCATCCTGCGCATTCGCGGCTATGTCGGCAAGTCGAACACCTGGCCGACCTGGATGCACGCCGCGCGCGCGGTGGCGGAAAGCAATGCCGACGCTTTCCCCGACTACACGATCGAGGATTGGCTGGTGATGGCGAAGCGGCTGTACCGGGTGAACAGCGCCGGCCGCATCGTGCTCGATTACGACATGAAGATCGCCGAGCCGTTCCGCGTTCCGGGCAACGAGGCCGGCCCCGATATGTGGCGCGCGCTCGCCCGGCTGGAGGGCGTGCCGACGCTGATCGTCCGCGGCGCGCTTTCCGATCTGCTGTCCGATGCGACCGCGACGCGGATGGCCGAGACGCTCGATCTGGCCGAGCTCGTCACCGTGCCGCAAACCGGGCACGCGCCGACCCTTTCCGAGCCGGTCGCGGTGGCGGCGATCGACCGGCTGCTGGCGCGGATAGGGGAACCGGTGGCGGCCTGAACCGTCTCTCCCGTACCACCGAACGGGAGTTTTGCATGCTTGATCTCGCCGACGCGCATACCGCCGTTTCAACCCTTTCCGGCAAACGCATCCTCGTCACCGGCGGTACCACCGGCATCGGTCGGGCCATCGCGGTGCTGCTGGCGAGCGAAGGGGCGCGGCTGCACGTCTGCGGCCGCACGCCCGAGCATCTCGCCGACGCGGTCGGGCGGATCAGCGAGGTCGGCACCGGAGCCGGCCTCAACGTCGATCTCGGCGAGCCGGGCGCCCCCGAGCGCTACGTCAAGGCGGCGAGCGAATGGCTGGGCGGGCTCGACGTGGCGGTCATCAATGCGGCGATCCCCGCCGAGGGCCTGACCGACATGAGCGACAGCGAACTGCGCTATGCCATCGCCGTCGATTTCACCGCCTATCTCACCAGCGCTCATGCCGCCGCCGAGGCGATGGGCGCGGCGGGTGGCGATATCGTGCTGATCGGCTCGGTGTCCGCGCACGTGCTCGGGCCGGGATCGACCGTTTACGCTGGCATCAAGGCGGGCATCGCCGGTTTCGCCGAGGCGCTGCGCAAGGAACTCGGGCCGAAGAACATCCGCGTGACCTTGGTCGAGCCGGCGCTGACCCAGTCCGACATGCACTATCCGGACATCGACGCCGAAAAGCAGAAGACCATGGTGCGCGAGGAGAAGATGCTACGATCGGAGGATATCGCGGTGGCGGTGCATTACGCGCTGACCCAGCCGCGCCGCGCGGTGGTGCAGCAGATCGTCGTCGCGCCGCGCCTGAGCGAAGGGGAGTGACCGTGGCGTTCGACGCAATCGTGTTCGATCCGCGCGATGTCGATCTCGCGCGCTCGCCGCTCGCCGGCAAGCTCGGCGCCGAGACCTATGTGCTGGGCGCGTTCAACCCCGGCATGACGCGGCTGCCGAACGGCAATTTGCTGCTGATGGTCCGCGTCGCCGAGGCGCTCAAGCAACCGATCGTCGATCAGCACATCCATGCGATCCGCTGGGACGACGGCGGTTATGTGCTCGATCCGTGGCCGCTGGAGCACGTCGACACCGCCGATCCGCGCAAGTTCATGATGCGCGGCGGCGGCTGGAAGGTGATGGCGCTGACCTCGCTGTCATGGCTATTGCCGGTCGAACTGTCCGCCGACGGCACCAGCGTCGTCGCGGTGCATTATGACCGCGCGATCGCGCCGCGCGCGCCCTATCAATGCTACGGCGTCGAGGATGCGCGGATCACCAGGGTCGGCGAGCGCTATCTGATGACGACCTGCTCGGTCAGCCCCGAGCGGCATTCGACCACGCTCTACACGTCGGACGACGCGCTCGATTGGCGCCTCGAAGGCATCGTGCTCGATCATCAGAACAAGGACATGCTGATCTTCGAAGGCCGGATCGGCGGCAAATATTTCGCGCAGACGCGCCCGCTCGGCGATCTCTATTTCGCCTATCCACCCGGCAGCGAGTGGCGCGCGGGGCCGTCGATCAATCTCGCCTCTTCACCCGACGCGATCCACTGGAAGCCGTATGACAAGCCCGGCATCCGCCCGCACGCCAAGACGCTCGCCACCGCGCGGATGGGTGGCGGCGCGCCGCCGGTGCTGACCGAACGCGGCTGGCTGACCTTGTGGCACGGTGTCGAGCCATCGGGCGTGGTTGGCATCTATCGCACCTATTGGTCGATCCTCGACCGCGACGATCCGTCGGTGGTGGTCGCGACCAGCGACACCGCCGTTCTGGAACCCGCGCCCGAGCTGACCGAGCCGATCAAGGATTTGATGTACCTCGACAATGTCGTGTTCACCACCGGCATCGCCGACGCGGGTGACCATTATGTCGTGGCGAGCGGCGAGGCCGATCTCGCCTGCCGGATCACGCATGTGTCCAAGGCGATATTTTCGGCCTGAGCCTTGAAAGCCGGGTGCGAAACCGGGCAGGGGCGAGGGATGCCCGCGGTGAACATCCTCCACCTCCACTCCAGCTTCAGCCTCGGCGGCAAGGAAGCGCGCGCGGTGCGGCTGATGAACGCGTTCGGCGAGCGCGCGCGCCACACGATCGTCTCGGCGATGCCCGACCAATATGGCGCGCGCGATGCCATCGCGCCCGGCATCGCCTATGAGATCGCGCAGAACCCGCCGTCGCTGACCGGCCGCCCGTCGGTCGCGCGATATGAGGCGATCGCCCGCTACATGCGCCGCTTCGACCTGGTGCTGACCTATAATTGGGGTGGCATAGACGGCGTGATGGCGCGCCGTGTCGCGGGGATGAAGGGGCCGCCGGTGGTCCACCACGAGGACGGCTTCAACGAGGACGAGGCGCAGGGCCTCAAGCCGCAGCGCAACATCTACCGCCGGATCGCGCTCACCGCCGCGCACGCGCTCGCGGTCCCCTCGGCCACGCTGGAGACGATCGCGCTCAAGACGTGGAAGCAGCCCGCCGAACGCGTCCACCGCATCGGCAACGGCATCGCCACCGCGCGTTACGCGGTGAAGCCCGCGCCCGATGCGATCCCCGGTTTCCGCCGCAAACCCGGCGAGATCGTGATCGGCACGCTCGCGGGCTTGCGTCCGGTCAAGAACCTGCCGCTGCTGGTCCGTGCGGTCGGCGGCATGGCCTCGCGCGCGCGGCTGGTCATCGTCGGCGAGGGGCCGGAGCGTGAGGCGATCCGCGACGCGGCCGAGGCGATGGGGCTGGCAGACCAACTCGTCATGCCCGGCTTCCTGCCCGAGCCGCACCGATATGTCGGGCTGTTCGACATCATGGCGCTGTCGTCGCGAAGCGAACAGGCGCCGATCTCGATCATCGAGGGGATGGCGGCGGGGTTGCCGATCGTTGCGCCGCCGGTCGGGGACATTCCCAACATGGTCGCGCCCGGCAACCTTCCCTATATCGAGAACGCCATCGACGAAGTTCGCATCCGCGATGCGTTGCAGGCGATCGCCGGGGCCGAGCCGGCCGCGCGCCGCTGGCTGGGCGAGCAGAACCGGGCCAAAGCGGTCGCCGAATATGACGAGGGGACGATGATCGCGCGCTATGCGGCGCTCTATTCCGGGGCACTCGGAAGGCCCGGTTGTCTGGGCTGAGTCCTAATTGTCTCGTCAAGCGTTGCCGATCCGCTATATCACGAGCCAGGATTGTTTCGGCCAGTTTTCTATCGGGAGATATCGGTGTTCAAAGGTTTGAAGCCCATCATCTATAACGGCCGCGAAGTATGGCCGTTGGTGGAGGGCGGAAAAGGCGTGGCGGCGACCAACCATGCGAGCGCGGGCGCCTGGGCGGCGGCGGGCGGCATCGGTACCGTTTCCGCCGTCAACGCCGACAGTTACGATCCCGAAGGCAAGATCATCCCGCAGGTCTATCGCTCGCTCACCCGCCGCGAGCGGCACGAGGAACTGATCGAATATGCGATCGAGGGCGCCGTCCAGCAGGTTCGCCGCGCGTTCGACATCGCCGGCGGCAAGGGCGCGATCAACATCAACGTGCTGTGGGAGATGGGCGGCGCGCAGCGCATCCTGCACGGCGTGCTCGAGCGCACGCGCGGCCTCGTCGCCGGCGTGACCTGCGGCGCGGGCATGCCGTACAAACTGTCCGAAATCGCCTCGTCCTACGACGTCAGCTATCTGCCGATCGTCAGCTCGGGCCGCGCCTTCCGCGCGCTGTGGAAGCGCGCCTATTCGAAGGCGTCGCAGTGGCTGTCGGCGGTGGTTTATGAAGATCCGTGGCTGGCGGGTGGGCATAACGGCCTGTCCAACGCCGAAGACCCGCGCAAGCCCGAAGACCCCTATCCGCGCGTGAAGGCGCTGCGCGACACGATGCGCGAGGGCGGTATCTCCGACGAGGTGCCGATCGTGATGGCGGGCGGCGTCTGGTATCTGCGGGACTGGAGCGACTGGATCGACAATCCCGAACTCGGCACGATCGCCTTCCAGTTCGGCACGCGCCCGCTGCTGACGAAGGAAAGCCCGATCCCCGAGGCGTGGAAGGCGCGGCTCACCAATATCGAGGAAGGCGAGGTGCTGCTCCACCGCTTCTCGCCGACCGGATTCTATTCGAGCGCGGTGCGCAACCCGTTCCTGCGCAATCTGGAGGAACGCTCCGAGCGGCAGATCGCCTTCTCGACGCAGGAAGCGGGCGACCATGTCTTCCAGCTCGATGTCGGCGTTAAGGGCAAGAACTTCTGGGTGACGCGCAACGATCTGCTGCGCGCGCGGCAGTGGTTCGGCGCGGGCTTCACCGATGCGCTGAAGACGCCTGACAACACGCTCGTGTTCGTCACGCCCGAGGAAAAGGCGGTGATCCGCAAGGACCAGGCCGATTGCATGGGCTGCCTCAGCCAGTGCGCTTTCTCGTCCTGGGCGGATAGCGAAACCAACTCGACAGGGCGGCTGGCCGATCCGCGCAGCTTCTGCATCCAGAAGACCTTGCAGGACATCGCGCATGGCGGCGATGTCGAGCAGAATTTGATGTTCGCCGGACACGGCGCGTATCAGTTCAAGCGTGACCCGTTCTATTCGAACGGCTTCGTGCCGACCGTGAAGGAACTGGTCGATCGCATCCTGACCGGCGATTGATGCGACAAGGGCGGCGGATCGCTCCGCCGCCCTTGTCTGATTTCAGGTCTGATCTTAGCGGTAGCAGACCGTCACGCGCCGATGATGGCGCCAGGTTACCCGGCAATCGCGACCGCCGCGGCCCCAGCCGTTGCCATAGCCATAGCCGCGATGCGGCCCATAATAGCCGCGGTGCGGGCCGTAATAGCCGCGGCGGTCGCCACGCCAGTCGTGGCGGTCTCCGCGCCAGCCGCGATGGTCACCGCGATAGTCGCGGCGGTCATAGCCGTGATGATCGCGGCGATAATCCTGGGCGGAAGCGCCGGTGCTGACACCCAGGCCCGCAACCATCAGTCCGAGCGCGGCGGCGATCTTGAAGCTTTTCATCGAACCATCCTCTGTCCGTTGATCGGTATCGGCGTTTTAGGGCGCGCGAATCGTATCGATGCTGAATGTGTCTGTAGTCTTAGGTACAGGTTGCGCGCGCGTCGCTTCCGTCACGCGGCGCCTTTTATTTTGGCCGGGGGCGGCTAAACGCTCACCGGATGAGCGAACTTCCGAAAACCTTCGACCCCGCCGAAATCGAACAGCGCTGGTATGCGCATTGGGAGGCGAACGGGCTGTTCCGCCCCGATCGCCCCGGCGCCGAGCCGTGGACGATCGTCAACCCGCCGCCCAACGTCACCGGCTCGCTGCACATTGGCCATGCGCTCGACAATACGTTGCAGGATATCCTCGCGCGCCACGCCCGGCTGAAGGGCAAGGATGCGCTGTGGGTGGTCGGCACGGACCATGCCGGCATCGCCACGCAGATGGTGGTCGAGCGGCAGATGGGCCTCCACCAGCAGAAGCGCACCGACTTCACGCGCGAGCAGTTCGTCGAGAAGGTGTGGGCGTGGAAGGCCGAGAGCGGCGGCGAGATCACCCAGCAGTTGCGGCGGCTCGGCTGCTCGATGGATTGGAAGAACGAACGCTTCACGATGGATGAGGGCTTTTCCAAGGCCGTCCTCAAGGTGTTCGTCGATCTCTATAACGAGGGGCTGTTGTACCGCGACAAGCGGCTGGTGAACTGGGATCCGGGCCTCGGCACCGCGATCAGCGATCTTGAGGTCGAGACGCGCGAGATCGCCGGCAAGTTCTGGCATCTGCGCTACCCGCTCGCCGATGGATCGGGGTTCATCTCGGTCGCGACGACGCGCCCCGAGACGATGCTCGCGGATATGGCGGTGGCGGTGAACCCGGCGGACGAGCGCTATCAGGCGCTGATCGGCAAGCAGGTGCGCTTGCCGATCACCGGGCGGCTGATCCCGATCGTGGCGGATGAGCATGCCGATCCCGAACTTGGCTCGGGCGCGGTGAAGATCACGCCGGGGCATGACTTCAACGATTTCGAAGTCGGCCGGCGCGCTGGCATCGAAGCGCGCGACATGCTCAACATGCTCGACGCCAAGGCGCAGGTGACGCAGACGTCGCTAGGGGATATCCCCGCCGACCTGCTCGGGCTCGACCGGTTCGAGGCGCGCCAGCGGATCGTCAAGCTGCTCGAAGAGGACGGCGTGCTCGAGCGCGTCGAGGACCGCACGATCCAGACGCCCTATGGCGACCGCTCGGGCGTGGTGATCGAGCCGTGGCTCACCGACCAATGGTATGTCGATGCCGCGACGCTGGCGAAGCCAGCGATCGAGGCGGTGCGGACGGGCAAGATCAAGATCGTGCCGAAGACGTGGGAGAAGACGTTCTTCAACTGGATGGAGAATATCCAGCCTTGGTGCGTGTCGCGCCAATTGTGGTGGGGGCACCGGATACCGGCTTGGTTTGGGCCTAAGAAAGACGAACACGGACTTGTCACCGATTATGTGCCTCAGTTTCAAGCAGATGGGTCTTACATCGTTGGCCCCGGTGACAATGTGCCATTTGTCGCAGAAACCTGGGCAGATGCGCGTATTCTCGCAACTGAGTTTTACGGCTCGCAAAAGGCGATTGTTGAGGGATCGTATATTGGAGAGAATGCCGACTCGGTTACTCTAAAGCGTGACGACGATGTCCTCGACACGTGGTTCTCCTCGGCGCTGTGGCCCTTCGCAACGCTCGGCTGGCCCGAAGACCAGCCGCCGTTCGTCCCGAGCGAAGTCGAGGGACACGCCTCGAACGCTGCGCAGGGTGTCTCGACTTCGCTCGACACGAACGGAGAGGGCGCGGCGCTTCAAAAAGCGCCGTTCGTCCTGAGCGAAGTCGAAGGACATGCCAAGAACGCATCGCCCGGGGCACGTGCTTCGACTTCGCTCAGCACGAACGGGGAGGGTGGTGCGTCGCGCCCGCAACTCCACGGACGCTACCCCAACGACGTGCTCATCTCCGGCTTCGACATCCTGTTCTTCTGGGATGCGCGGATGATGATGCAGGGGCTGCACTTCATGAAGGACGTGCCGTTCCGCACGCTCTACCTGCACGGCCTCGTCCGCGCGGCGGACGGGCAGAAGATGTCCAAGTCGAAGGGCAATGTCGTCAACCCGCTCGGGCTGATCGATACATACGGTGCGGACGCGCTTCGTTTCTTCATGGCGGCGATGGAAAGCCAGGGCCGCGACATCAAGATGGATGAGAAGCGCGTCGAGGGCTATCGCAATTTCGCGACCAAGTTGTGGAACGCGGCGCGCTTCTGCCAGGCGAACGGCATCACCGCCTCGACCACGCTGGAGGCGCCGCGCGCGGACCTGGCCGTCAACAAGTGGATCATCGCCGAGACGATCCAGACGGTGCAGGCGGTCGATCTCGCGCTTGCCGACTATCGTTTCGATGGCGCGGCGAACGCGATCTACCAGTTCGCGTGGAGTCGCTTCTGCGACTGGTATATCGAGCTCATCAAGCCGCTGCTCGGCCAGATGGATGCGCCAGCGACCGGGCCGGAGGCGGACGAGACGCGCGCCGTGGCGGGCTGGGTGCTCGACCAGATCCTCGTGCTGCTCCACCCGTTCATGCCGTTCATCACCGAGGAATTGTGGTCGAAGACCGGCGCGCGCGCGAGCGAGCTGATCGTCGCGAAATGGCCGATGGCGGATGCGCGGTCGATCGACCCGGAGGCGAGCAAGGAGATCGACTGGCTGATCCGGCTGGTGAGCGAGGTGCGCGCCGCGCGTACCGAACTCAACATCGCGCCGGGCACGCGGATGCCGTGCCACGTCCGCGATGCGGGCGCGGAGACGCAGGCGCGGATCGCGCGGCAGCAGGCGGTGATCGCGCGGCTCGCCCGCATCGACATCGCCGAGGGCGAGGCGCCCGCCGGCGGCGCGGCGCAGGTGGTGATCGACGAGGCGACCTTCGTGCTGCCGCTCGCTGGCGTGATCGACCTCGACGCCGAGCGCGCGCGGCTCACCAAGGGCATCGCGGCGGCGGAGAAGGAGCGTGACGCGCTCGCCGGGCGGCTCGGCAACGCGAGCTTCGTCGAGCGCGCCAAGCCCGAGGCTGTCGAAAAGGCGCGGGCGGATCATGCCGAGAAGACCGCCGAGGCGGAGCGGCTCGCGGCGGCGCTGGCGCGGTTGGGCTAGTCCGTCGCCCCGGTGCAGGCCGGGGCCGCTGCGTTTTGTTCGATCCGCTCGTCAAGTTACACAGCGGCCCCGGCCTGCGCCGGGGCGACGGTCGGATCGAGCGCTTTGCGAATCCCGCCACCTCGCCTATCGCCACCTTCAGCAAAGAGGGGATGCGCGCGTGGCACAGCCGCCGAGGGGCCGTGGCAGGGATCTGACGACCGGGCCGATCGGGTGGACGCTGCTCGCGTTCGCGCTGCCCACGCTCGCGTCGAACATCCTCCAGACGCTCAACGGGTCGATCAATTCGATCTGGGTCGGGCGGTTTCTCGGCGAGAGCGCGCTGGCGGCGACCTCGAACGCTACGATCGTGATGTTCCTCAGCTTCGGCGCGGTGTTCGGGTTCGGCATGGCCGCGTCGATCCTGATCGGCCAGTCGATCGGGCGGCGCGACATCGAGGCGGCGCGGCGCGCGTTCGGGTCGGCGGTGGGCCTGGTGGTCGCCGCAGCGGCGGGGATCGCGGTGTTGGGCTATGTCTTCGCGCCCGATATCCTGCGACTGATGGCGACGCCGGGGGACGCGCAGCCGCTGGCGTTGGTCTATCTGCGCGTGATCTTCCTCGGGCTGCCGCTTTCGATGCTGAGCCTGCTGATCCAGATGGGGCTGCGCGGCACCGGCGACGCGCTCACGCCGATGTGGTTCATGGTGCTGAGCGCGATCATCGATGCCGGCCTCAACCCGTTGCTGATCCGCGGCATCGGGCCGTTTCCGCACATGGGCATCGCCGGCTCGGCGACCGCCACGTTGATCGCGTCGGCGGTGTCGGCGGTCGGGCTCGTGATCTACGTCTATGCGCGCGACCTGCCGATCCGGCTGCGCGGCGCGGAACTGCGCTGGCTGATCCCCGATCCCGCGCTGGTGCGGGTGATCGTCGCCAAGGGCGTGCCGATGGCCGCGCAGATGCTGGTGATGTCGGCATCGGGGCTGACGATGATCGGGCTGGTCAACCGGCTGGGGGTCGAGACGGCGGCGGCCTATGCGGTGTCGCAGCAGCTCTGGAACTATATCCAGATGCCGGCGATGGCGATCGGCGCCGCGGTGAGCAGCATGGCCGCGCAGAACATCGGCGCCGGGCTGTGGGACCGGGTCGGCAAGATCACCCGCGCGGGGATCGTCTCCAATACCGTCATCACGCTCGTCGTGATCGCCGCGATCATCCTGTTCGACCGGCCGGTGATGGGGCTGTTCATCGACAGCCACAGCCCGGCGATCCCGATCGCGCGGCACATCCAGTTGATCTCGAGCTGGACCTTCCTGATGTTCGGCGCGACGATGGTGATCTTCGGCACGGTGCGCGCCAATGGCGCGACACTGGCGCCGCTGCTGATCCTCGTCACCGCGCTGATCCCGTTCCGCATCGGCATCGCAATGCTCGGCAAGCCGCTGCTCGGCGCGGATGCGTTGTGGTGGGCGTTCCCGCTCAGTTCGATCGTGTCGTTGGTCCTGGCGAGCCTGTATTTCCGCTACGGCAGGTGGCGCGACGCGGTGCTCGCCGTCTCCTCGCACGTCGAGGAAGCGAAGGAGGGCGCGCGCGCCACCGCCGAACCCACCGGACGGTTGCACCCGAACGGCTGAGGGCGCATCTGGGCGAGCATGAGTCACTATCCAGCGCTTCGCCTCCGCCGCACCCGTTCGACGCCGTGGAGCCGCCGCCTCCATGCCGAGACGGTGCTGACCCCCGCCGACCTGATCTGGCCACTGTTCATCGCCGAAGGCCAGGGCATCGAGGAACCGATCGCGACGTTGCCGGGCGTCTCGCGCTGGTCGGTCGACGGCATCGTCGCGCGGGCGAAGGAAGCGCGCGACGCCGGCATTCCGTGCGTCGCGCTGTTCCCCAACACGCCGCCGCATCTGCGCAGCGAGGACGGGCGCGAGGCGCTCAACCCCGACAATCTGATGTGCCGCGCCACGCGCGCGCTCAAGGATGCGGTGCCCGAGGTCGGCGTGCTGACCGATGTCGCGCTCGACCCCTATACCGCGCACGGGCACGACGGGCTGATCGACGAAGCCGGCTACGTGGTGAACGACACGACGGCGGAGATGCTGGTCGGGCAGGCGCTCAACCAGGCGGCGGCGGGGGCGGACATCATCGCGCCGAGCGACATGATGGACGGCCGCATCGGCCAGATCCGCGACGCGCTGGAAGGTGAGGGGCGGGTTAACGTCCAGATCATGTCCTATGCCGCCAAATATGCGAGCGGCTTCTACGGCCCGTTCCGCGACGCGGTCGGCTCGCGCGGGCTGCTCAAGGGCGACAAGAAGACCTATCAGATGGACTCGGCCAATGCCGAGGAGGCGCTGCGCGAGGTCGCGCTCGACCTCGCCGAGGGCGCCGACAGCGTGATGGTCAAGCCGGGCCTGCCCTATCTCGACATCATCCTGCGCGTGAAGACCGAGTTCCAAGTCCCTGTATTCGCCTATCAAGTTTCGGGCGAATATGCGATGATCGAGGCGGCGGTCGCGGCCGGCGTGGCCGAGCGTGACGCGGTGGTGCTGGAGACGCTGATGGCGTTCAAGCGCGCCGGCTGCTCGGGCGTGCTGACCTACCACGCGCTGCACGCGGCGCGCCTGCTGGGCGCATGATCGAAACCGCGCGGCTGGTGCTGCGGCGACCGGTCGCGGCCGATCTCGCGCCGCTGCATGCGATGTGGAGTGACCCGCGCGTGATGGCCGATCTCGGCCCGCTCAAGACGCGGGAGCAGAGCGCGGCGACGATCGCCCGGCATGAGGGCTATCGCCAGTCGCACGGGCTCGGCTTCTGGACGGTCGCGCTGCGCGAGGACGGCACCGTGATCGGCTTCTGCGGTCTCAAACCGGGCGCGGAGAACACGCCGATCGCGGGCGAGGTCGAGGTCGGCTGGATGCTGGCGGCGGCGCACTGGCGGCAGGGCTTCGCGCGCGAGGCCGCCGAGGCGAGCCTCGCCTGGGGCTGGGCGAACAGCGCGGCGCCGCGCATCGTCGCGATCACCGCCGCGCAGAATGCCGCCAGCCGCGCGCTGATGGAACGGCTCGGCATGGTGCGGCTCGGCGGTTTCGATCACCCGAACTTCGCGGTCGACGATCCGCTTCGGGAGACGGTCAGCTACGCGATCGAGCGGGCATGATCGAAACCGCACGGCTGCGGCTGCGGCCCTGCCGCGCGGCGGACAAAGCCGCCTTCGCCACGATCCTCAACACCCCGGCGATGATGGCGCATCTGGGCGGGGTGAAGACGCAGGCCGAAATCGACGCGCTGATCGACAAGCGGCTGGCCGATCAGGCGCGGCATGGCTTTTCCTATTGGGCGGTCGAGGAGCGCGACGGCGGCGCGCTGGTCGGTACGTGCGGGGTGCGGATCGCCAGCAATTATCCCGATGCGCCGGTTTACGGCATGCACGAAGCCGGCTGGCGGATCGCCGATTCGCATTGGGGGCGCGGCTATGCGCGCGAGGCGGCGGAAGCGAGCATCGCCTGGGCCTGGGCGAATACCGACGCGCCCGAGATCGGCGCCTGGACCACGATCGGCAACGTCGCGTCATGGCGGCTGATGGAGCGCCTCGGCATGACGCGCCGCCCAGACCTCGACTTCCGCCGCGCCGGCGCGTCCGAGGACGCCATCGTATATGCGATCAGGCGGCCGGCAGCAGCGCCTGGATCGCCGCGATCCGGTTGATCTCGGCGGTGAGTTGCGCGTCGCCGCGCGCCTTCAGCGATTCGAGCGCGGGGTAGGGTGGCTTGGCGTCGCGCGCACGGCCGATCGCAAGCTCGTCAAGATCGGTGACGCTGGCCGACGTGGTCGCGCGGAACGCATCGAGCTTGGCGAGTGCGGTCTGCGCGGCGATCCAGCGATCGCTGCCGACCCCGCCGCCACGTGCCGCCCGAGCGGCGCGCTCCGCGCCGTCCGCCGCCGGGCCGAACGCGGCATCGGTATCGGCCAATGTCTTCGCGGTCGTGGCGAGCGTGGCGTCGAGCGCGGGGTCGGGCGCGGGTGGGGCGGGGGCGGCTGCGGCCGCTTCCGCATCGCTCCGCCGCTCGATCGCGCGCGGTTGAAGCGAGGGATAGCGCGAGACGGTCTGTTCGGCGCAACCGCCCGCCAGCGAAGTGGCCAGCAAAAGGGCGGGAACGGCGAGGGCGCGGCGGTTTTTCATGGAAATCGCTCTATGCCGGGCAAAAGAATCGCGCAACGCACTTGCGCACCCGAAAAACCCCATCTAAAGGCGACCTCCCACGCACCCGTAGCTCAGCTGGATAGAGCATCAGACTACGAATCTGAGGGTCGGGCGTTCGAATCGCTCCGGGTGCACCAAAAACCCCGCTAAGCTCAACAGCTTGGCGGGGTTTCTGCTTTTTCGGGTTCTTTGATGTGGCCGCCGGGTAACGTCTCGGGTAACACCCACTCGGCTTGTTTCTAAGAGGGGCGGGACATGGACAATCGCGAAATTAGGCTACTACGCCTGTCGGGTCGATTGCGCGCTGTAGAGCAGTTGATGAC
This sequence comes from Sphingomonas pollutisoli, assembly GCF_029167165.1. Classification (NCBI taxonomy): domain Bacteria; kingdom Pseudomonadati; phylum Pseudomonadota; class Alphaproteobacteria; order Sphingomonadales; family Sphingomonadaceae; genus Sphingomonas; species Sphingomonas pollutisoli. The sequence continues at coordinate 624 of NZ_JARFNJ010000002.1, read as the reverse complement.
CGTCATGCTTACGGAGTGGGCGGGGCGTTCCGGCCCCGATAACCCTGCTGACCAAATCGATCAGGCTCGAAAGTTTTCGCTGTTAACAGTCCAGACGGAAGATCGGCCGATCAACTCAGCCACGGATTTGGAAGCTGAAGCGATGATCGACGCGTTGAACCGCATCTTTGACGATGCGCGGTCTCAGTTCGTCGGCACAGGGGATTAGAAGCGACCGGCTGCTTTCATCGCTTTGAGCTTGGACATCATAGTTTGCGGACGCTCGGGGGCGTTCGCTAGCGCTATCAGTTCCTCGCCCTTTATCGCGGCGTGGCCGCGAAGCCGGATCTCGATATCCACACCCCTTCCGATAAGTGCGACTGCGTTGTCCAGCAACTCGTTCAGCTCTCCGGGCTGCACAATTTTGCCGTTTTCTGCCAATTGGACTAACGTGGCGCGACGCTTCCAAATGGGTTTCGTCATGCGTGTGCTCCATTGCCTACCATGATGATGAGGCGATGTTCGTTTCGACACAAGGCGGTTGTTCGGAAAGGCCCGGCCCGCCGCTCAAGCGAGCCGGGCGAGGTTTCACCGTGTGGCGGCAGGGTAGGTTGGCGAAGCAAGGATCGCGCGTAGCTCATCCTC